>JAFDVV010000029.1:0-1946 GCA_018268775.1 Acidobacteriota bacterium
GGACACCGAGATGCCGACGTTGACGGCCGGCCGGACGCCCGCGTTGAACAGGTCGCCCTCCAGGAAGCACTGCCCGTCGGTGATCGAGATGACGTTGGTCGGGATGTACGCCGAGACGTCGTTCGCCTTGGTCTCGATGATCGGCAGGCCCGTCATCGAGCCGGCGCCCAGCTCGTCGCTCAGCTTCGCGCAGCGCTCCAGCAGACGCGAGTGCAGGTAGAAGACGTCGCCGGGGTAGGCCTCGCGTCCCGGGGGACGACGGAGGAGCAGCGAGATCTCGCGGTAGGAAGCGGCGTGCTTCGAGAGGTCGTCGTAGATCACGAGCGCGTGCTTGCCGTTGTCGCGGAAGTACTCGCCGATGGCGGTCGCGGCGAAGGGCGCGAGGTACTGCATCGGAGCAGGTTCAGACGCGGTGGCGGCGACGATGATGGTGTACGGCAGCGCGCCGTTCTCTTCGAGCGTCTGCACGACCTGCGCGACCGACGAGCGCTTCTGGCCGATGGCGCAGTAGATGCAGATGAGGTTGTTCTTCGCCGAGTTGATGATGGTGTCGAGCGCGATGGCGGTCTTACCGGTCTGGCGGTCGCCGATGAGCAGCTCGCGCTGGCCGCGGCCGATCGGAATCATGGTGTCGATGGCCTTGATGCCGGTGGCCATGGGCTCGCGTACGGACTGACGCGCGATGACGCCGGGGGCGAGACGCTCGACGGGCAGGAACTTGTCGGTGTTGATGGGGCCCTTGTCGTCGATGGGCTGGCCGAGCGCGTTGACGACACGGCCGATCATGGCCTCGCCGACGGGCACGGACATGATGCGTCCGGTGCGCTTGACCTGGTCGCCTTCCTTGAGCTCGGTGTAGTCGCCGAGCAGAACAGCGCCGACCTGGTCTTCGTCCAGGTTCATGGCGAGTCCGGCCACGTTGTGGGGGAACTCGATCAGCTCGCCGGCCATGACCTTGTCGAGGCCGTGCACGCGAGCGATACCGTCACCGAGCGAGATGATGGTGCCAACCTCGTCGACCTGGATCTTCTGCTCGTAGTTCTCAATCTGCTGGCGAAGCAGCTCTGTAATCTCACCTGCGTTGATCTGTGCCATGTCTTCCTTCTGCGGTACGTCGTATCGATCTTTTACTGGAACTTCAGCGCGGCCACGAACACGTTATGCGCTGACAAGCCTTTGTTTCAACTGCTGAAGCTGGGCGCGCAGGGAGCCGTCATAGACGGTCGAGCCGACACGCACAACCGCGCCTCCCAGCAACGAGGCATCCTGCCGGTAGGTGGCGCGAACCCTGCCGCCAACCAACCTGGACACCTGCGCCTCAAGCCCGGCGCGGTCCTCGTCTGCCAGAGCATGCGCGCTGGTAATCTCCGCCTCCGCAAAGCCCGACTCTTCGTCGGCTACTGCGCGGTACTCTTCAAGAATCTCGCTCAACTCGGCCAGCCGCTGGTGGTCCATGATGACGGCGATAAAGTTGCGGACCTGCGGCAACATGCCGATTCGCCCGGCGATCGCATCGAGAACCTTCAGCTTCTGGTCGCCAGCGATTGCGGGATTCATCAGCACCTCGCGAAGCTCGCGGCTGCCAGCAAAGGCGTCGCTGAAGTCGTGCAACTGCTGCTGGGCGGCGGCGGAGTCCAGCTTCTGCGACTGGACGACGGCGGCGAAGGCGTGGGCGTAACGAAGCGCAATGACCGACATCAGTTCTGCCCTCCCTTGACGTCGTCGCCGACGAGGCGCCGTGCAAAGTCCTGCACCAAAAGGCGGTCGGTCTCGGCCGAGACGACGAGCTTCTTGGCGGCCTGGTCGATGGCGAGGTCGGCGGCATACTGCTGAATCTGGCGGCGCGCGTTGGCGGCGGCGGCGGCGATCTCCTGCTCGGCGGCGGCGAGAATCTTATGCTTCTCCTCTTCGACGGAGGCCTTGATGCGCTGCTCGTCGAGGGCCGC
>JAFDVV010000029.1:2050-9905 GCA_018268775.1 Acidobacteriota bacterium
ACTGCGAGAACAACAAAGTTGAGCACCGTAAACGCTGTCGCGGCCTGCTCCGCGTCGAGGCCGAGCTTGGCCCCTATCGCCTTGACCGCGGCCGAGTGACGGTACGCATCGTTCTCGTCCTCTTCCTGCTTCTCTTTCTGGGCCGAGTTTGCCTCGGGAGTGCTCTCGTACCCCGCCTGCGCCAGAACTACAGGCGACTGCGCCCAGGCATGCACCTGCGGAACGGCACAGGAGAGCACGGCGACGACGGCGAGCGCTGGAAGAATTCGCTTCAGGGAGATCTTCACTGGGCCACCTCCGCTGCGGCGACGTTGGCCGGGAGGACGGCGGCGAGCACGCGCGAGCTGAGATCGTTGCTTGCGTTTTCAATCTGTGTACGCGCCTCGCTCACACTCTGCTCAATTCCCTGCCTGGCGCCGCGCACGCGCTCCTGCGCTCCCTGGCGGGCCTGCTCAAGCGCGGCATCGCGCTCGGCGCTCCACTGCTTGACCTTGCCATCGCGCATGGCGAAGATCTCAGCCTTGGCCTTGCGCAGCTTCTCTTCGTAGGCGGAGGTCTCGGCCTCGGCCGCTGCGATGGCCCCCTTTGCCTGCTCGACGGCGCCGGTGGTGCGGGCGCGCCTCTCAGCGAGAACGCGGTCGAGCGGACGGCGCACGAGAACGCCGTAGACAACGACCAGGAGGATGAAAAGGATCATCGTCGGCACGGAGCCGAGCACAAGTTCACCGAGTTGTTTGAATATCAGATCCATGCAGGGGTACGGCCTCAGGCCCGCTTAGAAAGCTGTCTTTTCAATCGTCCAACAGCGCAAAGTCACTCAAAGCGTTCCGGTTTTCGGCCAGTTTGTAGATTGCGGTACATCTTGTTTTAGCAAAGCATTTGCGGGAGTGTCAAACGGAATGTCGTCGATAAACGGGCAAACGGTGCGGTATTCGGGCGGGACTTTCACGCGTGACAGATCTTTGACTTTGTGCCCCGAAGTCGTAGACTTGTAGGTACCACCCGGACCCTATTTTCTGGGTCACATAGGTCGCGTGATCGGGGACACCACCTCCGCTCCCCATCAGGCGGCCTATGGTAATTAAGGGCGGTCTTCAGGGATCCGCTTTGCTTGAGAGGCTCAACCATTGGGTTCGAGCTTCGCTCGAATGACCCACCCATGCCGCGATCAGGCCGCGTCATGAATGGGGCACCCGGCGTCATTAATGGGGCACTCGGTCTGAGGCGGTGCGAAAGCGCCGGTAGCGGTTGAGCAGGGATGTTGGTCCCCGCGCGGTGAGGTAGACGAGGTTGCCCTCGAACCGCTTGGCGAGGGTGACGGTGCCTGCCTCCAGCGCGGCGATGACGGCTCCTTCGGACTGCGGCAGGCGGAACTCCATCTCGACGACGGGGTCGGCGACCAGGCCCTCGTCAATGGCGCGGAGCAGATCGTCGAGTCCCGTGCCTGCGAGTCCCGAGACGGGGACGCGACCTTTGCCGCCGAGCGCCTGCCTGTCTTCCGCAGGCAGCAGGTCGATCTTGTTCATAACCTCGATGACAGGCTTTCCGGCGGTATCGAGCTCGGAGAGGACTCGCTCGACCTGCGTCTTCTGCTCCTCAATCAGGGGGCTGGAGGCATCGCGCACGTGGAGGAGCAGTTCGGCGCGCTCCACCTCTTCGAGCGTGGCGCGGAAGCTGGTGACGAGCGTGTGCGGGAGATTGCGGATGAAGCCGACGGTGTCCGACAGCAGCACCTTGCGGCGCGATGGAAGCTGGAGCTGGCGAAGCTTGGGATCGAGCGTGGCGAACATGCGCGAGGACTCGAGGACGCCCGCACCGGTGAGCGCGTTGAAGAGCGTGCTCTTGCCGGCGTTGGTGTAGCCGACGAGCGCGACGACGGGAACGGGAACGGCCTCGCGGCGTTGGCGCTGCTGGCGGCGGATGCGGCGTACCGACTCAAGCTGGCGCTTGACGTGGTCGATGCGGAGGTTGATCTTGCGGCGGTCGGTTTCGAGCTGCGTCTCGCCGGGACCGCGGGTGCCGATGCCCCCGCCGAGCTGGCTCATGGACTTGCCGCGGCCTGCGAGGCGCGGGAGCTGATACTCAAGCTGGGCCAGCTCGACCTGGAGCTGGCCTTCGCGGGTGCGGGCGTGGCGGGCGAAGATGTCGAGGATGAGCTGCGTTCGGTCGATGACGCGGACGTCGAGCTTCGATTCGAGGTTGCGCAACTGCGAGGGAGTCAGGTCGTGGTCGAAGAGCACGAGATCTGCACCGGTGGAGGCAGTGACTCCGGCGATCTCGTCGAGCTTGCCCTGGCCGACAAGCGTTGCGGGGTCGGGGCGGGCGCGTCGCTGTACGAGCGTGGCCGCGATCTCGGCGCCGGCGCTTCTTGCCAGCTCTTCAAACTCGGCGAGCGAGGCTTCAAAGTCAATGCCAGTGTGTTGCGAGGCAGCGGATGTTGCGGGATGGACGTCTTCGGCTTCGGAAGCAGCAAGAACCGCCGCCGCTTTGCGTGCTTCGGCGGCGGCGGCCGTCAGTCGTTTGCGATCGCCGGTAAACTCCACGGCGACCAGAACAGCGCGCTCAGTGGGTGCAGAGACACCTAATCCGCGCGAGATCGAAGCCTGCTGCGCTTCGACCAGAGAGCGCCTGGAAACGTTTGAAGTTGTCACCGAAGCGATCCGCGTATCCTCTTCAATCTCTCCATCAAACGCGCGTGGTCAGCCTTATCGACCCGGAACGGCAGCCACCTCGGGCGCATGGGCCGAAGCGGTGGCAGGTGCGGACGCTGCGGACTGGCCAGAACGGAAATCGCCCCGGATATCGTGCCCCGTGCGGCTGCTGACCACGGTCGAGATAGCGTGCTTGAAGATCAACTGCTCCTGACTGTTGTTTTCGAGGAGAACCGAATACTTATCGAAGGAGCGAATCTTTCCCGTCAGCTTCACTCCGCTTACCAGATAGATCGTGATCGGGCTCTTGTCCTTGCGGACCGTATTGAGAAAGGTGTCCTGAATGTTCTGTGCCGGCTTTGATTCCATGGTGCCGATCTCCTTTTCTTGTGAGGAAATTCGTAAAAAGTTAGCGATACTGCCGTACTGCATGCACTCCAGTCGAGCCATTCGCGAATGAGCCGCCGCGTCCGAAGCCAAGAGGTCAACAATACGAGCATCCTCTGCGATTTTCAACCTGCGCACCAAGGGAAAGCGCATAAATCCCCCCGGTTGCATGATTAGACGTACCATCCCAGCAAAAGGCTCCAGAATGCAGCAACTTATGATCTGTTTGAAAGTGGTCAAATAGAAAAATAATTTTTTGAGATGACGCACCTCGAAAAACTGTTCGCCCCCCACCTGCCTGCGTCGCCCGATTTACCATCACAGATGTGACTGAAACCTTCCAACCCGTTCAGATGCTTGACTTCGCCCGTCAGTTTGCCGGTCTGCGTGAAGAGATTCTGGCAGCGATCACGCGGGTATGCGATTCGCAGCAGTTCATCCTTGGCCCGGCGGTGGAGTCGTTTGAGCGCGCGGCTGCGGAGGTGCTGCACGTACGACATGCGGCTGGATGCTCCAGCGGCACCGAGGCGTTATGGCTGGCGCTGGCGGCAACTGGCGTTGGGCCGGGCGATGCGGTGATCACAACTCCCTTCAGCTTCTTCGCTACAGTCAGTTCCATACTGCGGGCCGGCGCACAGCCTCTGCTTGCGGACATTGATTCAGCCACCTTCAACCTGTCGGCGGATGCGGTGGAGGAGGCCATCGAACGGCATCGCGGGACGACCGTCAAGGCGGTCATGCCGGTCCACCTGTATGGCCAGTGCGCGGACTGGGATGCGTTTACAGCATTGAAGCAGCGCCGCAACCTGCTGCTGATTGAAGATGCCGCGCAGGCCTTTGGAGCGTCGTGGCGCGGGACCATGGCCGGCGGCCTGGGCGATATCGCCGCCTTCAGCTTTTATCCAACAAAGAACCTGAGCGCGATGGGCGATGCGGGAATGGTGACGACGCAGTCGGCTGAGCTGGACGAGCGCACACGCATACTGCGCGCGCATGGAATGCGCCGCCGCTACTTCCACGACGAGGTGGGCTGGAACTCGCGGCTGGATGCGATACAGGCCGCGGTGCTTGAGGTGAAGCTGCGCTACGTGCCCGCGTGGAACGAGCGCAGGCGGAGCATCGCGGAGCGCTACGACGAGCTTTTCCGCGCGGCGGGACTCACCGCTTCGACGACGGCCGAAGGCGTTGTGCTGCCGGTTCGTGATGCTCGCGGCGTGCATGTGTTTCACCAGTACACGGTCCGCGCTCCACGGCGCGACGGGCTGCGCGAGCATCTTGCATCTCGCAGGATCGGCAGCGAAATTTACTACCCGCTGCCGCTACATTTGCAACAGAGCCTTGCGGAGCTCGGGTATAAGAAGGGCGACTTCCCTGTTACGGAGCGCGCCGCGGAAGAGGTGCTGTCGCTGCCGATGTTCCCCGAGCTGCGCGATGACGAGCAGCAGATCGTGGTGGATGCGGTGCGGCAGTTTTATGCGTGAGTCGGTGGCGCTTCTCCCACCTTAGACCGCTTCGCAGTCGAAGACGGGGCACCCAAAGAAATGCGGGGGACTCCTCGACCTCGCTCGGAATGACACCTCTAAATGCTGTGGCACACCCTTAGCGGCGTTTCTTTTTGGCAGGAGCGGCTTTTTTCTTCTTGTCGGCGACGGGCTCGGGGTGGGCATCCATCGGTGCCGTTGTGCCGGGTTCGATGACGCGGCGAACGAGGTTGCCTTCGAGCCGGTAGGTCTTGAGGTTGGTCTTGCCCGGAACGATCGCACCGGTGACAGGATCGGGAATGACCGGCGGCGCTTCGGCAGATAGCACGCGGTAGCTGAAGGTTGGGGCTGCGGCCATTCCGGCGGGCGCCTTGCTGTAGGGATCGGCGGCCATCTTGATCTCAACCGGGAGATAGCCCTCGATGTTGCGCTCGCGGAAGCCGGTCTCGTAGCGATGCTTCTTGACGTTCCAGGTAAAGACGCGCACCTGGTCGAAGTCGTACGGCAGGCCCGCCTTGTAGGGGCTGACCACGGTGACGTAGACAGGGATGTTCTTGTCGTCCTGCGGGGCGTCGGCATCGTTGACGGTGGTGAGGACGTAAGCCCCGACAATACGCTGGCCCTCGGAGTAGCGCGTGATGGCATCGGGCACATCGACGTCCATCATGCGGCTGTAGAGCCAGCCGGTATCGCCGCGCGAGTCGCGCACCAGCCACCAGTCTTCCATGACGGGCGGAGGAGGAGCTTCGGTGACGGCGGCTTCCTTGACTCCGCTCTTTGAGTCGGCAGCGGTGATGGCAGGCTTAGGCGCGCGCTGACCCGGCGGCAGCGGCTTGGGTACGGTGGCGCGGCGCAGCAGCTTCAGCTTGTCGCCTTCGGCCAGACGGAAGAGGCGCTCGGTGTCGCGTCCCGGTGCGGTGTGCATGTAAACGTCGTCGCGAACGACGCCGCTGGCGACGGTCGGGTCGTCCTTGTGCTGCTGCTTGAGGGTCTCGAACTGGTCGAAGATGTCCTGAGTCGCAACGGCCTTCTCTTCGATCCATCCCTGGTCACCCTTGGGAGTCTTCACCTTGAGGAAGCGGCGTCCGCGCTCGAGCACCTCGAGCTTGTCGCCATTGGCGACGGTGCCGGTGCGGTTGGAGACTGCCGCCACGCGATCGCGCAGATAGGTCTGCTTGGCTGTGACATAGACGTACTGCGCGGGAGGCTTGGGACGGAGCCTGGAGCATCCAGTGGCGAGCGCAAGGCTGAACGCCAAACCGAGACCGAGCACAACGCTTCTGGCGGTGTTGACGACTTTGCCGGTCTGTCGGAGAGACAAAATGGCCCTAAGCTCCACGGCCTGAAGAAGGCACAATGTTTATTTTACCGGGCATTCAAGGGCCAACGCGCCGATTGGCGGCAAATTCAAGGATGCGTTATCTCGCTGATTACCTTTGCACATGAATCAGTGCGTCAGCGCGATGGCGACGACGCCCGCCGGTTGCGTGCCGGATGCTGTGCTGGTTGCGAGGTTGAGCTTCCCCAACGTGGTGGCGTCGAAGCTGTACATGGAGAGATCGGGGCTGCCTCCGTTGGCCCCCGCGAGAAGATACTTGCCGCTCTTGTCGACGCCGAGAGCAGTGACGTTGGTCCCGCTGGCGTATGGCGAACCGCTGAGCGCGGTGAGGGCGGAGCCGGTTCCGATGGAGTAACCGGAGATGTTGCCATCGCCACGATTGGCCACATAGACATACTTCCCGGTTGAGTCGATGACGACGGAACTTGCCTGATTGCCAGTAGCGTAAGGCGATCCTGCGATCTGATTCAATTTTCCTGCCACTCCGATCGTGTAGACAGCAAGGCCACCGCCGGTTCCAGTACGTGCGATGTAGAGATACGACGCTGTGCTGTTGATTGCCAGGGCGTTATCGCTGGTGGTTGTGCTCACTGGCGCCAGTGTCTGACTCTGGACCAGAGCGCCAGTCGAGGTGTTCAGCGTGAATACAACATCTCCGGCAGTGCCCAGTGCGATAAAGACCAGATTTCCTGCAGGCGAAACTTTAACCTGCTTGGGAACCACCTGAGTGGCAGCGGTTGAGTATGGGCTCGGGAGCATCGCCGTCAGCGCGCCAGTCGATGCATTGATCTGATACTCATTGAGCACGGTCTGGTTGTTGTCCAGGCCGAACAGCCACTGGCCGTCGGGCGAGACATCGAGTGAGACGACACTACCCACTATCGCTCCACCGGAACTGGGTGCGGTCAGCGAGCCGTCGGAGTTGATGGCGTACACATAGATCGCCGTCGGTCCGGCGACGTAGATGAAGTTATTGTTCGGCGTGACGACAGCCGCAATGGGGACGTATCCGAGCGAGAGCGGCGAGCCGGTGACAGCACTCAGTGTGTTGGTACCGATGGTAAAGCCCGAGAGCGAGCTGGTCGACGAGTTGGCGACATAGACGCGATTGCCGCCGGTCGTGCCTCCACCGCCGCTGGGCGGAATGAAGAACTGACCGCAGCCAGCGAGCGCGCCGGCAAACGTTGCAATCGCAGCGGAAAAGAATACTGCCATCCGTCCGTGCCTGCGGCGGCCTTTGGGCTGGTTTGCAAACGGCATCACTTCGGGCATCTCCCTACAATATCCTCTTCTATAATCGGCGGCATGCTCTCAGGCAAACGCTTGCGCCTTCTCCGCGCCATCTCTTTTCTCTTCGTCTTCTCTGCTATTGAACCGCAGTTGGCCCATTCATTCGACGCCGCGCAGTCGAAAACGGCACCCGCAACCTCGTCACTTGAGAACGAGGTGAGGGCCGATATGGATTTTCTTGCCTCGGATGAGATGCACGGGCGCGGCTCGGCGACGCGCGATGAGCATATCGCCGCGCTGTTTGCCGCGGCGCAGTTCCAATCGCTGGGCCTTGCGCCGGGCGGCGATGGCGGATCGTACCTGCAAAAGGCCGCGCTGCCCAATCCGCTGCCTGCCCGGCTGCAGCAGCATCTGTCGAAGTTTGAAGACGTGCCGCGAAAGGAGACGTGGAATGCCGTCGCGATTCTTCGCGGCAGCGCCTCGCCCGAGCAGGTCATCCTGCTGACGGCACACCTGGACCACCTGGGCATGGCGGCTTCGGGCACAGGCGACACGATCTACAACGGCGCGGATGACGATGCCTCGGGCACGACCGCCGTGCTGGCGCTGGCGCAGATGCTGGCCTCGGGACCGCGTCCGAAGCGCACGATCGTCTTCGCGCTGTTTGGCTCGGAGGAGATCGGCGGCTTCGGCAACCACGCCTTTCTGGCTCACCCGCCGGTGCCCCTGACGAGCATCGTCGCCAACCTTGAGTTCGAGATGATCGG
>JAFDVV010000029.1:9962-45578 GCA_018268775.1 Acidobacteriota bacterium
CCGGAGCTGGCGAAGCACGGTGCGCACCTGGTCAACGATCCTCACCCGAAGGAGCACTTCTTTCAGCGCTCGGACAACTACGCGCTGGCGCGCGAAGGAATCATCGCGCACACGGTCTCCAGCTTCGGCCTGCACAAGGACTACCATCAGGTGTCGGACGAGGTGCGGACGATCGACTTCAAACATATGACCAACGCGATCGAGTCGATGATTGCGCCGATACAGTGGCTGGCGGATTCGAACTTCAAGCCTGAGTGGAACCCTGGGGGGAACCCACGGACGAATCCTCCGGCTGGCAGGAACTGAGCCATCGCATCGGTGTTAAGCAGAAACTTGCGGAAAACACGCCTGGCAAACGCCTCGGAAATTACTGAGCCAACATCCATAGGGGTGTCATCCTGAGCGTAGCGCGAAGCGCGGAGTCGAAGGATCTGCGTTTCTTTCGAGGCTACCGACGGGGCAAACCGCAGGTCCTTCGACTCCGCCTCTCGCGATAAGACCGCGAGAGGCTTCGCTCAGGATGACACTTCATAAAGGGCTTTGACCCAGGTAAAGGCCTGTTCAAGCGTTAGGCAGTTTCTTCTGCTGGCGTCGGCGCGGCCTTCTCGGAGTCGAGTACGACGCCGATGGCGTGGATGACGGACGTCACGCGGATGGCGGCGTTGATCAGCTCTTCGGTCGCGCCTTTTTCGCGCAGCACACGCTCGTGCGAGTCGACGCACTTGTCGCAGGCGTTGATCGCGCTGACCACAAGGCACCAGAGCTCGAAGTCCACATGGTCGACCTTGTGGCCGCGCAGGACGTTCATGCGCAGGCGCGAGGGCAGCGTGGCGTACTTCTCGTTCTTAGTGAGGTGGTGGAAGCGGTAGTAGATGTTGTTCATGCCCATGATGGCCGCCGCCGCCTTGACGGCATCGATGGCATCGGCGCTCATGCCGGCCGCCTGGGCTTCTGCGAATGCGGCAGCCGTAAGCTCTGGGTTGCGGGTGGCGATTGCTGAGGCGATGATCGTTCCCCACAACTGCTGCGGCGTCAACTCGGTGTTCTGCTTCACCAGCGACGAGTAGTTCAGCTTCAGGTCTTTTGCATAGGCCGGCAGGCTTCCGGTCAGGTCTTCCATTGACATTGGTAGTGTCCTTTCTTCCTCGATTCGACCTTGAGAGGTGCGGGCGAAAGCAGATTCCTCCGCTTCGCTACGGAATGACAAGCAAGCCCTCTTCAAGATGAAGTGAAAAGGGGCGCAGCCGAATTGCCGCGCCCCTTCACATGGCTTCGCTACGCGTTCAGCGTGGCTTCGCCCTTCTGCCAGTTGCAGGGGCACAGCTCGTCGGTCTGCAGCGCATCGAGTACGCGCAGGACCTCCTGCGGATTGCGGCCGACGGAGAGATCGGTCACGTAGATGAAGCGAATGATGTTGTCGGGGTCGACCAGGAAGGTCGCGCGCTGCGCCACGCCGGCCTTCTCGTCGAGGATGCCGAGCTGGCCGCTGAGGTCGCGCTTGATGTCCGACAGCATGGGGAAAGGCAGTGTCTTGAGGTCTTCGTGGTGCGTGCGCCATGCGGCGTGGACGTACTCGTTATCGGTGCTTGCGCCGAGGACCTGGCAGTCGCGGTCCGCGAACTCGCCGTTCAGCTTGCCGAAGGCGGCGATCTCGGTGGGGCAGACGAAGGTGAAGTCCTTCGGCCAGAAGAAGTAGAGCTTCCACTTGCCGGCGTAGGTATCGCCGGTGATCGTCTTGAACGCCTTGGTCTCGTCCTTCTCGGTGGAAACAGTGGCAGTGAGCTCGAAGTCGGGGAACTTCTCTCCAATTTGCAGCATTTAAATTACTCCTCTCAGTTGTTGTTATGTACTTCGTTCAGGCACAGCAGGGCCGTTCAGGGCTTCCCTTCTTTTCGGGACGTCCTGCCTTGCCTGCGCCGGTTGCTTTTTCTTACCGCGGCCTGAAGGTTGTTTCGCTGAAAACAACGCTCTGCCTTCGGCGACACATTAGGTCTGCTGGCACTTTGCGCAGAGACCGATGACATCGACGGCGTATCGCTCCACCAGAAACCCGTCGGCCAGTTTGCGGCGAGCGGGGCTTAGCCCCAGCTCCTTCTCGCCGATGTCGGTAATGGACTTGCATCGGGAGCAGACCATGTGATGGTGCTCCTTGCTATTCATCTCGACGCGCACGGAGCCGTGGTGTACGCTCATCTTGCGGAAGACACCGCTCTCCACAAAGAGATGAATGTTCTTGTAGACGGTGGCCAGCGAGATGGCCGGCACCTTCTTCTTCACCCGGGCGTAGACCTCCTCCGGGCTGGGGTGGCCTTCCATTCCCTGCATGACCTCGTACAGCACCTGACGCTGGTGCGTCATGGCGATGCCGTGGTCGGCGCAGAGTTGGCGGAAGGTTTGCTCCACGAAGTTAAGTATACCGCAAAAGACGATAAGCATTATCGTTTGATAAGTTTGGTTATCCACAGGAATACTGTCGTGCTCGGAATTTGACTACGGGGATTCTTCGGCTGCGCCTCAGAATGACGCTGAAGGTTAGGGACATTGCGGCCCGGCGGGTGTTCAAGACTGCCGCTCTTCTAACGCTTGCACCCTTCGCGCTGCTATTCTTAGCAACGGATATTCAACAGGAGTGGAGTTCAGAACCATGATCGATCTCAAGGGCAAAGTCGCCGTCATCTTCGGATTGGCCAATAAGCGCAGCATCGCCTGGGGCATCGCCCAGAAACTCTCCGAGGCCGGCGCGACGCTGGCCATCTGCTATCAGAACGAGAGGCTGAAGCGCGACGCCGACGAGCTTGCCGGATCGCTGCCCGACGCGAAGACCTTCCAGTGCGACCTTTCGGCCGACGCCGAGATCGATGCGCTGTTCGCCAAGCTGAAGGACACCTACGGCAAGCTCAACATCCTCGTCCACGCCGTGGCGTTCGCTCCACCCGATGAGATCAAGAACGACTTCATCTTCACCAGCCGCGAGGGCTTCCGCATTGCGCACGATGTCAGTTCCTACACGCTGATCGCGGTCACGCGCGCGGCGGTCCCGCTGATGACCGAGGGTGGCAGCATCATGACGCTCACTTACTACGGCTCGACGAAGGTCTTCCCCAACTACAACGTGATGGGGCTGGCCAAGGCATCGCTCGAGGCGGGAGTGCGCTACCTGGCGGCCTCGCTCGGCGCGAAGAATATTCGCGTCAATGCCATCTCCGCCGGACCGATCAAGACGCTGGCGGCACGCGGCATCGGCGACTTCACCAAGATATTGACCGCCGTCGAGGAACGGGCGCCACTCCACCGCAACGTCGATCAGCTTGAGATCGGCAACGCCGCGCTGTTTCTTGCCAGCGACCTTTCGAGTGGAATTACCGGCGAGATCACTTATGTGGACGCCGGTTATAACGTGACCGGACTTTAATGGATTTCGATCACACCTGCTGACAGGATGATGTCAGCAGGCCGAGGCTATCCTTCGCCGTGCATCACGAAAGGACAAACTATGAAAATCTCAGAACAACTGCTCCAGGATTTCGACGCCGAGATATCGAACACGCGTCGAACCCTTGAGCGCGTACCCGAAGGCAAGAACAACTGGAAGTGTCACGAAAAGTCGATGGAACTGGGCAGGCTGGCCATGCACTGCGCCACACTGCCGCTCTTCGGCTCGTACATCATGCTGGACGACGGCATGGACATGGCGAACTCGAAACGTCCGCACTTCCCCCTGGAGTTCACCACGCGCGAAGCCGCTCTCAAGCAGTTTGACGAATGCGCAAAGGCCTGCCGCGAGGCCATCGCCGCCGCGTCGGACGAGGCGCTTTCGGCCAACTGGAGGTTCAGCTTCGGCGAGCATCTGATCTCGGACAGACCGCGCTCAACCACGTTTCGCATGATGTGCTTCAACCATCTGATTCATCACACGGCGCAGCTTGGCGTTTACCTCCGCCTGAACGATCTTCCGGTGCCTGCACTGTACGGTCCGTCGGCGGATGAGCAGTGGGCACCAAAGTAAGCGCCCAACAACAGAGATTGCGACGCATTCAGGAGACGCTGCGGTCGAGCACCATGGCGTCGAACCTGTATCTCGTCCTGAAGCCCGAGGAGGCATAGAGTTCCACGGCCTGGCGGTTCGCTTCCGTGACGGTGAGCGTAATCGCAGAGAACCCGGCGAGCAGCAGTTGCGCCATCGCGTGATCGAGCAAGACCCGGCCGAGCCCCTGTCCGCGCCCATGGGGGGCGACACAAAGCTGAGTGATATGCGCGACTTCAGGGGCCACGCGCGAGCATAGAAGCATTCCAGCCAGGTGTCCGGTGGAATGCTCCACCAGCAGCCACGACTGCGCGGCATCGAAGACGCCGCACCCGGGAAAGCGCACGATGTTGTGGAGAAATCGCAGCGAGCCATGCAGGGAGCAGTACTGGTCGTTGATCTCCGCGTCGATGTGACCGGCGTAGGAGGCGTGAATCAACTCGGCCGCCGCCTGATAGTAGTTGGCCGACCAGGGAAGAAGCTCAATACCCGGCGGCAGGGTGCGGCCACGTGCGGCAGTAGCGGCGTTCAGAGCGCCCCGGCTGAGGTTGCATTCCATAAACAGCCGGGCGTGACGCGTGAACCCGGCATGGAGAAAGCCCTCATCGATGGAACCGGAATCGTAGAGCAGAAGCTGCGACTCGACGCGCTCGATGTTCGGTGAGTGATCGAGTAGCTCAATCAGCCGATGCAGCAGTATCTGGGTGATCTGCAGCGCATGGTCCGGGTCCGCTGCCACCGCGTAGGCGTCTCCCACCACGGCTTTGTGCCCTTCGTAGACGCAGAAGGCGTAGCCGCAGATCTTTCCGCGATCGAGGGCAACGAAGCCTGGAAGGATGCGCGAGTCCAGATACTGCAAGAGCAGCTCGGTGGAGCTGCGATAGTCCCAGCGCAAGCGTTGTTCCCACACGTGGGCCTCGCCCTCAAGCAGCGGACGAAGCTGACGCGCCGAGAAGTGCCTCAGGTCAAGGACTTCGATTTGTGTCGCAGCAACAGGCATGGGAGACGCAGCGGCTCACCGGAAAAGTCTGCGTAGAGATTATCGGAAAATTCACGCGTATGAGAGCAATTTGACAGGACGGACTCTCACTGATCAGCGGCCCATCGCGCAACAGTTCCGTTATGGACGCGCTTCGACGCGGTAGACCTCGAGCCCCTGCGAGTCGTAGAGAAAGAGCGGCTTGTAGACCCTTCCTGCCAGAAGGCGGTCGAGGCTTGCCGTGTCGGAAGATTTGATGACCAGAATATGTTCGCCTGCCGGAACGCCATCGGAGTCGTAGTGGACCAGCGGCTCGTTGCGGTAGAACGCCAGTCCATAGTCGATGTCGCGCTTGACCGATTGCAGCGCCACGATCTTCACGTCGGGTGCCTGCTGCGCGATCTCCCGCGCCAGGGGCCGCGCCGAGTAATTGATGTCGAGGTCTCTGCCGTGGAAGCCCAGCAGGAAGACAAGCACAGCGACCACGGGCAATAGGGTCGCATTCGAAATCTGCGAGATGCCCCAGCGGCGGACGATGAGGAAGACCAGCGCGGCAAAGAACAGCGCGGCGACGGCAGCTGAGACGAGCCACTCCGTCGAGGGAACCAGCGTCTCGTACTTCATATGCTGCGGGGCCAGCGTCAGCACGAAGACAGGCACGGCGCACATGGCCGCGTGCGCCCACAGCAGCCAGCGCGGCAGGCCCTGGCGGCGTATGCGGTTCAGGTAGTCGGCGGTAAGGATGGTGAGCGGAGGAATGGAAGGAAGAATGTAGCCCGGCAGCTTCGATCCCGAGAAGGAGAAGAAGACGATGGGAAAGAGCGCCCAGAGGACGAGGAACTCCGGAAAGGCGTCGCCGGCGCGGGTGTGACCGAGATAGCGCTTGGGATTGTGCCTGACCTTCCACTCGGCGATCGAGACCTCGATGGAGTCGATCAGTGCGCGGACGGCAACCACAGTCCAGGGCATGAGCGCGATGATCAGCACCGCGACGTAGTACCAGAAGGGCTGGTGGTGCTGATAGCGATTGGTGGCGAACCTCTCCAGATTGTGCTCTTTAAAGAAGACGCGGAAGAATGTCGGGTTATGGCGCTGCACTGCAATGAACCACGGCAGCACCATCGCCAGATAGAGCGCTATCCCGGGCAGCCAGATGGTGCGGCGCAGCAGCGACCACTCGCGGCGCAGCCCGGCGAAGAGCAGGATGATGGCAAGCGCGAGGAAGGGAGCGACCGGACCCTTGGCCAGAGTCGCGGCAGCGCCGAAGAAGTAGAGGTCGAAGAGCCAGAACTTCTTGCCGGTCTCATACCAGGCGTACCAGCCGAGCATGCCGATACAGAAGGGCGCGGCAAGCTGCATGTCTGTCGAAGCTCCGCGGGAGAAGCTCACCATCCCCACGCAGGAGGCAGTAATCAGCGCGGCGTCGAGGTGTCCCCCGGGCCGGAAGCGCCGCATATGCAGAAAGATCAGGACGATGAGGGCGAAGGCACCTGAAGACGAAGGCAGGCGGGCCGACCAGTCGGAGACGCCAAACTCCTTGAAGAAGCCCATGGCGCGCCAGTAGTAGAGCGCCGGCTTCTCGAGCCAGGGCTGGCCGTAGAGAATGGGCGTCACCGTTCCACCTTCAAGGCAACGATAGGACGCCTTCAGGTCAGCGAGCCGGAGGCTGTGCGGAACGATCTTCGCATTGACGGCGTGGCAAGCCTCGGAGTGCGCCTCCAGCATCTCGCGGGCGATCTGCGCGTAGCGTGGCTCATCGGCCCCAACCAGGCCAAGCTGGTCGCCCCCGAACGAGGGCACCAGGCCGTAGAGCAGAAGGAACCCGCTGACGAGAACCAGAAGAACCAGCTCGCGCGTAACGGCGGCATCGGGATGCTTCCAGAGCCTGCGCAGGCGGCTGGATGATGAACGCTCGCCGACCGCGACGCTTCCGGCGGATTTTTGAAGATCGGTCATTTCAAGATTGAGGCGAGACAAGGCTAACAGAGTCCCGTCCGCAACTGGTTCAGGATACGCTCCGTGGCGACGGTCAGAGGACCGTCGAGGGTGCATCCGCTGGCGCTGCGATGGCCGCCGCCGCCAAAGACTTCGGCGACCTGCGCCACGTCGACCTTGCCCTTGCTGCGAATGCTCAGGCGGTACCGGTCGAGCGTCGGAAGCTCGCGGAGGAAGACCGCCGATTCAACTCCCGCGATGCTAATGAGGTAGTTGACGACCCCCTCGCAGTCCTCCGCGCCCGCACCGGCGCGGTCCATGTCGAGGGTCGTTACCCAACTCCAGGCCACCGGGCCGTCGGTCCTGAGATTGGAGAGTGCCGTCCCCAGCAAGCGAATCTTGCTCTCGGGGTTGGAGAAGTAGATGTCCCGCGCAATCTGGCTGGGATTGGCCCCATGGGCGGCAAGATCGTGCGCCATGGCAAAGGTCTCTGCGCTGGTGCTTGGATAGGTGAACGAGCCGGTATCCGAAATCACGGCCGTGTAAAGGCAGGTCGCCATCGACGGAATGATCTCAACGTTGGCGGCAACGGCGATGCGGTAGACCATGGCGGCGACTGCGCAGGCGTTTTCGTCGATCCAGTTGACGCTCCCGAACTGGCGACCGCTGGCGTGGTGGTCGATGTTGACCAGGTAGCGGCCATCGAGACCGGCAAGACCCGTGCGGGGAGTGCCGTCGCATTCGAGGACGATGGCCGGGACAGCCATATCGGGCTCGACCTCGCGAACATCAGCCACGTGGACGATCCTCTCCAGACCGGGTAGCGTCCTGTAGATCGCGGGTATCTCATCGAGGAGAACGACGGTGGCCTCGCGGCCAAGCTGATCGAGTATCTCCGCCATCGCCAGTACGGAGCCGATCGCGTCGCCGTCGGGGCGGGCGTGCGAGGTAACCAGAAAGCGACGGTGCGAGCGGAAGGTCTCCAGCAACGCTTCAATAGGCGCGTCAATGCTCATGATCCGGTAGTCGCCTCGGCCGGCTGTACCGGTTTTTTCTCACGCTTGCGCATGCGTTCGAGCAGCTCGTTCATCCGTCCGGTCATCTTCTCCGACCGGTCGATGGCGAAGGTCAGGTCGGGAACGTGCCGTACCCCCATGCGTTCCCGCAACTGAGAGCGGATATAGGCGCGTGCGGTCATCAGGCCGGCGAGGGTGGACTCCTCCTCCTCCTCGGTCCCCTGCACTGCAACGTAGATGCGGGCGGATTTTCCACCGGGAGCGAGGACAACGTCGGTGACGTAGCTGGGAGCAATGCGCGGGTCGGAGAGTTCTCCTTCCAGCATGGCCCCGATCTCCTCGGAAAATGTATTCGCAACTCGACTGCGGTGGTGCGCTCTGGCTCTGTGCTCTGGCATATCTAGGTTTCGGCCTGGTGAACGGTTGAGGATATCAAAAACAAACCGCTCGTTCTAATTTTATTTGGACGGTGGATATCCTCGCCTGTCGGTGGATATCTTTCAGTCCGGCTGCGAGAGGGTCTCGGCCCAGGAGTCGACGATCTGTGCTCCCAGACCGTTGACGATACGATGCGCAGCCTGATCGATCTCTTGCAGTTGTCCCGCCAAGTAGCTCTTGGAACTTGAGATAACGGCAATTCCTATTGTAGCGCGGTTCCAGACTTCGCCAGAGTCCAGCTCCGCGATGGCGAGGTTGAAGGCATGGCGCAGGCGATCCTTGAGGGAGCGGACGACCTGGCGGCGGTCCTTGATGGACTGCGCCTGGGGGATTTCGATCTCGAGGGTGAGGCTGGCTATCGGCATGGCGGTTCCCCGCCAGTGACTCTCCGTGGAGTCACCGGCGGCACACGGTAAAAGCAGGTTCCTCGACTCCGGCCTGCGGCCTTCGCTCGGAATGACGACCCTAACTAGCGCTGTTCAAGCAACTTACGACTACTCGACGTGGTAGTTGGGGGCTTCGCGGGTGATGATGACGTCGTGGACGTGGCTCTCGCGGAGGCCGGCCCCGGAGATGCGGATGAACCTTGCGTTCTGCTGCAACTCGGCGATGGAGGAGCAGCCGAGATAGCCCATACCGGAACGCAGGCCGCCGACGAGCTGGTAGACCATGCTCTCGAGCGGTCCACGGTGCGGGACGCGTCCCTCGATACCCTCGGGGACGAACTTGGCGAGGCGATTGGAGGACGTGTTCTCACGCGCGGTGAGCGAGGGGCGTTCAGTCGAGGGATCGGAGATGTCGTCCTTGCCCTGGAAGTAGCGTTCTCCAGAACCTTGCGCCATGGCTGAGAGCGAGCCCATGCCACGGTAGGCCTTGAAGCTGCGGCCCTGGTAGAGGATGGTCTCGCCCGGCGACTCGTCGACACCGGCGAAGAGTGAGCCCATCATGACGACGGATGCTCCTGCTGCGATGGCCTTGGTGACATCGCCGGAGTACTTGATGCCGCCGTCGGCGATGATCGGGATGCCGGTCTCGCGGGCTGCGCGGTAGGCCTCGGAGATGGCGGTGATCTGGGGCATGCCCGCACCCGTGACCATGCGGGTGGTACAGATGGACCCGGGGCCGATGCCGACTTTGACCGCGTCCGCACCTGCCTTCATCAACGCCAGAGCGCCCTCGTAGGTGGCGATGTTCCCGGCCATCAGGTCGATCTCCGGGAAGCGCGCCTTGCACTCGCGAACGGCTTCGAGGACGCGCGATGAATGGCCGTGGGCGGAGTCGATGGCGAGAGCGTCGACGCGGGCGCGAACCAGTTCGGCGGCGCGCTCGAGGAAGTCGCCCGTCGCGCCAATGGCTCCGGCGACGCGGAGGCGGCCCTGGGAGTCCTTGGAGGCGTTGGGGTACTTCAGTTTTTTCTGGATGTCCTTGACGGTGATGAGGCCCTTGAGCTCGTAATCGTCGTTGACGACGAGGAGCTTTTCGACGCGGTGCTGATGGAGTATCTGCTCGGCCTGCTCAAGCGTGGTGCCGACGGGCACGGTGATGAGCTTCTCCTTGGTCATGACGTCGGCGATGGGAATGTCGGTGCGGGAGACGAAGCGGAGGTCGCGGTTGGTGAGGATTCCGACGAGCTTCTTGTTCCGGGTGACGGGGACGCCGGAGATCTTGTAGCGGCGCATGACCTCGAGGGCGGCGGCGATGGGCTGGTCGGGGTCGATGGTGACGGGGTCGACGATCATGCCGGACTCGGAGCGCTTGACCTTGTCGATCTCGCCGGCCTGCTGCTCGATGGTGAGGTTGCGATGGACAACCCCCATGCCTCCCTGCTGCGCCATGGCGATGGCGAGGCGAGCTTCGGTAACGGTGTCCATGGCTGCGGAGAGCAGAGGTGTACTGAGAGAGATATTCCGCGTCAGCTGGGTCTGCGTGGAGACCTGGGTCGGGATGACTTCGCTGTAGGCAGGTACGAGGAGGACGTCGTCGAAGGTAAGCGCTTCGGGTACCGGGAGATTGATCATGTGCCTTTTAGTCCGCAGGCGGGCCTCCCATGGAGGCACTTGGCCGTTGGAGATTTAATATTCGATTCTAGAGGAGGAGGTTGGGGTGGGGCAAGGCGGGTGCGGTTTTGACCAGGTGAATATTGCTGAGCTTTATGGGCGGGAAAGCAGGTCCCTCCACTTCGCTTCGCTACTGTCGGGATGACACAGTTTTGTGCTTCGTCAAGGAAAGCGGGTCACGCAGGGTGCCCCATCTTCGACGCCGAAGGCGGCTAAGGTGGGCAATTTTCGCGGCAGCGAAAATCCTGAGTCAGCAGATCAACCCCCAACCGCTGGGCCTCGAACGAAACGAATTTATTACGGAAAAGCGGATCGCGCTTAGCGCGATGGCCCACATCTGGCGATGAGACTGCCAGATATGGGGCACCCGGCATCCGGCAAAAAATACTGAGATTCTTCGCTCCGCCCAGAATGACGGCTTATGACAACGTGCAATCTTCCCCCTTCAGGTTCATAACAGGCTTGCTAGAATTTTTTAGCTGGAAAGAAGAAGATGCCTCCTGAGAACACCGCTGATTCCCCGCTCGCCGTTCACGCGCGCTCCATTGTTATCGATACACACGCCGACACGCCGCAGCGATTTGTCGATGAGCGCTGGAACTTCACCGATGCGCTCGACGGCGGGATGCTGAACTACGAGACGGCCCGGAAGGGCAACCTGAATGCCCAGTTCTTCTCCATATGGGTCGACCCGCACCAGTACGCGGCGCACAACAGCGCGCGTCGCACGCTGGAGCTGATCGACGGCACGCTGGAGCAGGTGCGCCGCGCGCCGGACAAGCTGGCGCTATGCGTCACCGCCGGCGAGATCGTTGCCGCGCACGAAGCAGGCAGGTTCTGCGTGCTGATGGGCATCGAGGGCGGCCACTCGATCGAGAACTCGCTTGGGCTGCTGCGCGACTACTACCGCCTCGGCGTGCGCTACATGACGCTGACGTGGTCGAACACCAACGACTGGGCCGACTCTTCTGGAGACATCGACGACCCGGCGGTGAAACACCACAACGGCCTCACACCGTTCGGCAGAGAGGTGATCGCGGAGATGAACCGGCTCGGCATGATGGTGGATGTCTCACACGCCTCGGACAAGACCTTCTGGGACGTGATCGAGATGACGAAGGCGCCGATCATCGCGTCGCATTCCTCGGCGCGCGCGCTTACCGGAGCGCCCCGCAACCTGACGGATGAGATGCTGCGCGCGGTGGCGAAGAATAGCGGCGTGGTGATGGTCAACTTCTACCCGGCGTTTATCGATGAGGCCTGGCGCGCCGCGTGGAACGCTTCGAGGCCGGAGCGCAAAAAGGAGCAGGATGCACTCAAGGCAGAGTACAAGGCCAAAGGGCTTCCGGTTCCGTTTGAGGCCTCGGACAAGATCGATCGCAAGTATGCCGCGTTGATTGGCCGTGCGCCGTTCCAATCGCTGATAGACCACTTCGACCACATCATCAAGGTGGCAGGCATCGACCATGTTGGCATCGGAACGGACTTCGATGGCTTCCCCACTCCGCCGGCTGAGATCGATTCGGCCGCCGATCTGCCGAAGGTGACTGCAGCGCTGATGGCCCGCGGACATTCCGCCGACGACATGACGAAGCTCCTGGGCGGCAATCTGCTACGCGTCTTCAGCGCTGTCGAAGATGCCGCAGTCCGGTTGCGATAGCGGCCCACCACTCGCATTGCCGCATCGATGCGACTGCGATAGCCTGTTTTATGGAGTGGAACTTCCGCATGACGCTTCGTTTTTTCGCACTCGCAGTCGCCCTCGGTACGCAGGCACTGGCACAGACGCCCCCCGCCACGCAGCAGACGCCTCCGGCGTCGTCGCAGGCGCTGCCCGACGCACCGTCGACGACCTCGAACGCGAAGCCGCCCGTAGTCCCTACCGGGCCGACCGCCGTGATCGACACGACGATGGGACGCCTTACCTGCAAGCTCTACGACGCGCAGGCCCCGGCGACGGTCGCGAACTTTATCGGACTGGCCGAAGGTACGCATGACTGGACCGACCCCACGACGCTCAGGAAGGAGCACGGCAAGCCGTTCTACAACGGCACCACCTTCCATCGAGTGATTCCCAATTTCATGATCCAGGGCGGCGACAGGGCTGGCAATGGCACGGGCGATCCGGGCTACTTCTTCAAGGACGAGTTTGACCCATCGCTGACCTTCGACGAACCCGGGCGTCTGGCCATGGCCAACTCCGGCCCAAACACAAACGGCTCGCAGTTCTTTATCACCGAAGTGCCGGTCGAACAGCTCAACGGCAAACACACGATCTTCGGACAGTGCGACGCGCACAGCGTTCTGCTGGTCGCGTCGATCGCGCGGGTCTCGCGCAACGCCGACGATAAACCGGTTACACCTGTCGTCATCGACAAGATCACCATCGTGCGCGAAGGTCAGCCGATGCCGCCGGAACCAGCCGTTGCACCGGTTGCCGCACCTGCTGCTTCGCCGAACCGATGAATCTATTGCCTCTCCATCTCTACGGATTGGCCTCGCTATCAACTCACCATCACAAGGAGAACATCATGGCACGCAAGCCAGGCACTTACGCAACCTTCAAGACCTCCGAGGGTACTGTCGTCACCGAGCTTTTTGAGAAGGACGCACCCGAGACGGTCGCCAACTTCATCGGCCTCGCTGAGGGAACCAAGAATTGGGAGAGCCGCAGCAAGAAGGGCGACAAGCTGTATGACGGCACCATCTTCCATCGCGTGATTCCGGACTTCATGATCCAGGGTGGCGACCCCGAAGGCACGGGCATGGGCGGCCCCGGCTACAAGTTCGCCGACGAGACCCGCGGCTCGAAGCACGGCTTCCAGGAGAAGGGAAAGCTCGCCATGGCGAACGCCGGCCCCAATACCAACGGCTCGCAGTTCTTCATCACCGTTGCGCCGACGACCTGGCTGACGGGCAAGCACACCATCTTCGGCGAGGTGGTCGAAGGGTACGACATCGTGGAGAAGATCTCGAAGGTCTCGCGCGATGGCATGGATCGTCCGAAGACGCCGGTTGTGCTTGAATCGGTCATGATCGAGCGCGTCGCTTAGGTAAATTCTGGAGAACTATGACGATGGACCACCGCTTGGCAACTAGGGAAGATGCGATCGCAATTGCGAGAGATATGCAGGAAAAACTTCCTGTGCTTGCCAAGCGGTATCCTCAAACTCCTAAGGGACGTAAAGAATGGACGAAGGCTGTTTGGCAATACTTCGAAGATTTTCGCAAAACGAAAGAACCGCAGTGGACTTTATGGCCGCAAGAGTTGCCTAAAAGCGGCAAAGTAAAGGGTGAGTATCTCACCGACTTTTCTTTATGCGATGAATACATCGGTTACAGAATCGCTTGCGAAAGTGAGTGGGGTGGTTTCGACCGTATCAAATGGGCGTTCGATAAGCTGAGGGCGGTCAAAGCTGATCTTAAAATACTGATCTTTGAAGAACCGCATACTAAGGATGATGCACTTCCCAAACGAATCGAGGAGGAATTCAGCAGCAGTCTCGCAATGAGTGGTCACCACCATCCGGGGCACGAAGTTTATCTATTCATACAGTTTGACCAGGACAAATCGAAGCTCTTTTTCTGGGAACCAACAACCAGCGGTCCATCTTCACAGAAAGACATCAGATTCGAGCGGATCAAGTGACTGCAAAGAACGCTGCCACCTTTCCGGTTCAGACGTGGCTTAGTTTTGTATCGCGCCTTCAGCGCTTTGTTTTGTTTGGGTTGCTCACCTGGGCCTTCGGCCCAGGCTACGATATTACGGGCCGTTGGCCCTTGGTTCCCTCCAGATCCACACATTCATAGAAACAACTTAGTCACTTCGCCTATACCACCGCCGTATTCGACCCCAGCATCAATCACCGTGCGGACACCGAAAACAGAAAATGATACCCGTCAGGCCAGCCATTGCTCCCATGCAGCGATGGCGCGTTCGCACTGGATGCGGTGGCGCTCCTTTTTGTCGCGAATCTTTTTGCGCAGCTCCTCTTCGAGCGGTGGCAGCAGGTCAAAGGTGATGTTAGCGGGCTGGAAGTTCTTCTTCTCGCTGTGGGTGATGTAGTGGGTCAGCGAGCCGTTAGCACTGAGGCGCGGCGCGGGGGTTGGGGTGCGGCCATGGGCTAGCGCGGCGGCGAAGCGCCCGGCGAGCAGGCCGCCTGCGATGGACTCGGTGTAGCCCTCGACTCCGCTGAGCTGGCCCGCGATGAGGACGTTGGGGTGTTGCTTGAGCTGCAAGGTTTCGGTGAGCACGCTGGGCGCGTTGATGTAGGTGTTGCGATGGATCTGCCCATAGCGGAGGAACTTTGCGTTTTCGAGGCCGGGGATCATGCGCAGGACGCGGGCCTGTTCGCCATACTTCATATGGTTCTGGAAGCCGACGAGGTTGTATGAGTCGGCGCGAAGGTTCTCCTGCCGCAGTTGGACAACCGCGTAGGGCCACTTCCCTGTTTTGGGATTGGTGAGACCGGCGGGCTTCATGGGACCGAAGCGGAGCGTGTCGCGGCCACGGCGCGCGGTCTCTTCGATGGGGAGACAGCCTTCAAAGTATTTGGGTTGTGGGTTGGGGTTTGTGGCGCTGCCACCCACCTTAGCCTCATGCCGACTGGCGTCGTCACGAGTCGAAGATGGGGCACCCGGGTTTGTGGCGAGATTTAACCGCGGGTCCTTCGACTGCGCGTCTTCGACGCTCCGCTCAGGATGACACTCTTCATGATTGCCGGTGGGGATTTGTTCCCACTCTTTGGCGGGGACGGTCTCGGCGGTGGTGAGGGCTTCGAGGAAGGCCTCGTACTCCTCCTTGGTGAAGGGGCAGTTGATGTAGTCGGCGGTGCCTTTGTCCCAGCGCGCGGCGAGGTAGACCTTGTCCATGTCGATGGTGGTGGCGTCGACGATGGGGGCGATGGAGTCGTAGAAGGCAAGCTGCTCGGAGCCGGTGAGGCGTTGCAGCTCGGCGGCGAGCGGCGGCGATGTGAGCGGGCCAGAGGCGAGGACGATGATCTCATCGGCTGTCTCGTCAAGGGTCACGACCTCTTCGCGGACCACGGTGATGCGCGGTTGCTGGGCGACGAGTTCGGCGACACGGCTTGAGAATTCGGCTCGGTCGACGGCGAGCGCGTGGCCGGCGGGAACGGCGGAGGCGTCGGCTGCGGCGAGCAGGAAGGAGTTGGCGCGGCGCATCTCCTGCTTGAGGAGCCAGGGCGCGGAGTTTTCGCTCTCGGACTTGAGGGAGTTGGAGCAGACCAGTTCGGCGAAGTCGGAGGTCTGGTGGGCCTCGGTCGAGCGCGCGGGGCGCATCTCGTAGAGGGTGACGTCGCAGCCGAGGGCCGCAGCCTGGAGCGCGGCTTCAGGACCGGCGAGGCCTCCGCCTATGACTTTAATCTTTTTCATGGGTTCCGTGGTTCTTCTTTCTTACTCTTGTATTGTCTCAACTCGCGGCGTTGTTCCTGCAAGCCCACATCTGGCGGTGAAACTGCCAGATATGGGGCACCCGTATTCGGCCCTGACACCCACATTTATGGGCACCCGTTTGTGGGTACCTACCC
This sequence comes from Acidobacteriota bacterium, assembly GCA_018268775.1. Classification (GTDB taxonomy): domain Bacteria; phylum Acidobacteriota; class Terriglobia; order Terriglobales; family Acidobacteriaceae; genus Edaphobacter. Next base: position 25,958 of record JAFDVV010000029.1, read on the forward strand.
TTAAAGAGGGTTCAGGGAACCGGCGTGGGGTTGCGGGCGTATTCATCTTCCGGGCGCTGCCGATTATGCGCCAACCACGAGGGTCGTTATGCTTTGCCTGATTCTACTGGTCCTCTTGCTCACCCGCCGATGCTGGTGCGGTTACAGATACTATCCCTACTACTATGGAGCTTATCCATATCCGTATGGGACATACACGCCCTACGATCCGTACTGGCGGATGCGATATTACTGGGACGGCTACGGCTACCGCAGGTGCCACTGGTAGCCGCTACCGGGCTGAGTTGGCGAGGGCCTGAAGCGCCTCTCCGTCGATGCGCATGATGCGCCACTCGTTGAGCATGTGGGCTCCCATCGATTCGTAAAAGTCGATAGCGAGCTGGTTCCAGTCGAGGACGTGCCACTGGAAGCGCTCTCCGCGCTCGGCCGTGATCTGCGCAAGACGTGCGAAGAGCGCCTTGGCGATTCCCTTCCGCCGGAACTGCGGACGGACGAAGAGGTCTTCGAGATGGATGCCCGCGTTGCCGCGCCAGGTGGAGTAGAAGTGGAAGTAGAGCGCCATGGCGGCGGGCTGGCCGTCCCACTCGGCGATCAGACAGCCGAAGACGGGCCTGTCGCCGAAGCCATCGCGGAGGAGGTCTTCGGCGGTGGCGACTGCGGCCTGCGGCTCGCGCTCGTACTCGGCCAGTTCGCGGATGAAGACCAGCATCTCGGGGATGTCGGCGGGAGTGGCGGGGCGGATGAGGAGCTTCGAGGCTGCGGTAGCGTCATCCACCTGTGATGGCTGCGATGTTGTCATTTGGAGTCCTTTGCATCCTTGATGCCTGAGGCCGCTGAGGGCTTTGCGGCTGTGGCCTTGAGCCACTTATTGAACGGAATGGAGAAAGCAAACAGCTCCTTGCCGCCTTTGGTATGGATCATCTTGACGTAAATCTCGGCATCCTTGAGCGGCGGGTCGTCGAGGTCCTTCACGTCGTAGAAGAGATAACCTGCGAGCGTGGAGTGCGGGTTGACGGTCGTCCCCTGAAAGCCGAAGTCGTTGTCGTCCTCGGTGATCTTCTTGTCGATGGGCGCGCGGCGGATCGGTATGGGGATAAGAGGAATTCTTGTTCCCTCCTTCGCCTGCTTGGTATTGAAGAGCCTGCGATTGATGTCGTCGAGGGTCGCGGCGGGCAGCTTGTCGTTATTGGCCGTGATGAACTGCATACGAACATCGTTCAGGTCGAGTGCCGAGTCGGAGTCGTTGGTGATGATGACGCGGACCGGGATGAGCGAGTGCCGGATATAAGGCAGACGGAAGAAGTCACAGTCTTTGGGATCGTTACACGGATCGATGGCGATGCTGACGTGCTCTGCCGGATGCGTGTCGAAGGCGGGATATTGACTAGCCTGAAGCGGTGGGGGCGCCTTCTTTCCGCCGGCGAATGCGGGCGCTGTAAGCAACGCAACCGTTACCGTGGCAATAAAAAGGTTTCTGAACCGGCTTCGCCGCGGAAGGGTTTTGTGGGAGATCGTCACCAAGTTGATTATCATCTTCGCTGGCGCACCTGGTAAAGCGAGGGAACGGTAAGGGTGATTCTGGCTGTTGTTTTAGCGGTCTATAGTTTTCTGCTTACGATGGCGCTCGTGCTGGGCGCTCCCTGGTGGCTGGTGCGCATGGCAACCAGCGGACGGTACCGGGCCGGGCTGCGAGGGCGCCTGGGGGTGATTCCGAAGGTACTGCGCGAGGCAGCGGCGGGGCGGCGAACGATCTGGCTGCACGCCGTCTCGGTAGGCGAGGTAATGGCCGCAACTGAACTTGTACGGTCGCTTCGCGCTGCGCTGCCGGAATGGACGATCGCCGTCTCCACTACCACTGAGACGGGGCAGAAGCTGGCGCGTGAGCGGTTTGCGAGCCTTCCTGTCTTCTATCTGCCACTCGACTTTGCGTTCATCGTGCGAAGATATCTCCACCTCCTCAGACCCGAACTGCTGATTTTGATGGAAAGCGAGTTCTGGCCGAACCTGATGAACGAGTGCACGAGGAACGGCGTAGCTGTGGCGGTGGTCAACACACGCATATCCGACCGTTCGCTTCCGCGTTACCTGCGGCTGAAAAATCTGTGGCAGCCGATCTTGCAGCAGGTGTCGCTGTTTCTGGCGCAGAGCGAGGAGAACGCACGGCGCCTGGTACAGATCGGCGCGCCAGCCGGCAAGGTGCATGTAAGCGGCAATCTGAAGTATGACGTGAAGGCTGTGGGCGAAAGCCCGATGACCTTGCTTCTCCGCGAGCGGCTTCCAGCAGGCGCAAGGGTACTGGTTGCGGGCAGTACGCTTGATGGAGAGGAGACGCTGCTGCTGGATGCGTGGCGTCAGGTTCTGCGGGAGATTCCCGGTGCCGTGATGGTGCTGGCACCAAGGCGCACGGAGAGGTTTCAGCCTGTGGCGGCGTTGGTTGGCGCGAGCGGCTTCAGCATTGTGAGGGCGAGCGAGCTTCGCTGCAGCACGGAAAAGATTGCCCCAGGCAGCGTGCTGCTGCTGGACACGATCGGCGACCTTGCTTCGGTGTACTCGCTGGGCAACGTTGCGTTCGTCGGCGGCAGCCTGGTGCCGGCGGGAGGACACAATCCGCTCGAGCCAGCTCGCTTCCGTGTGCCGATTGCGATGGGGCCGTCGTGCGAAAACTTCCGCGAGATGGTCGAAGCGATGAAAACGGCGGACGCTCTGCGCATCGCAACGAAGGATTCGCTGGCAGGCGACCTGGTGGAGATGATGCGCGGGGGTGACGGTGTGCGGTCCATCGGCGAGCGTGGACGCGCGATCTTCGACGCGCAAGCTGGCGCGACGCAGCGGACGGTCGAGGCGGTCCTCAGTCTGATAAGGCGGGACACGATATGAGCGCGCGAAGACCATGGCTGGTCCCGCTGACTCCGCTGTACGGCGCCGTTGTGGTGGCCAAGCGGCGCATGTATCGGTGGGGGTGGCTGAAACAGAAGCACCTTCCGGCGCCGGTGATCAGTGTGGGCAGCGTGTCGGCGGGAGGCGCGGGCAAGACGCCGTTTGTCGCCATGCTGGCCAGGATTCTGCACCGCAGGGGGTATGAGGTCAGCATTCTGACGCGCGGATACAAACGCACCTCGGAGGTGACGGAGCGAGTTGAGCCCTATGACAATCCGGAGTGGCACGGCGACGAACCCGTGCTGCTGGCGCAACAGTCGAGCGCGCCGGTATTCGCCGGGGCCGACCGCTATGAGGCCGGGTTGATGGCGGAGCGGGACAAGGCGCAGGGCCACACCGCAGTTCATCTGCTGGACGATGGGTTTCAACACCTGCGCCTGGCACGCAACATCGATATCGTTTTATTGACGCTGGAGGATGCGGAGGACATGCTGCTTCCCGCGGGAAATCTGCGTGAGCCGATTGCAGCGCTGGGCGAGGCGCATGTGATCGTGGTCCGCGAAGAAGAGGCGGACGCGCTGAAGGGTGTCCTGGACAGACTGCGCGCGCGCTGGCATGGATTCGCAACGTGGGTGATACGGCGGTCGCTGACTCTTCTGGACGGAACGGAGGTTGTGACACTGCCGACGCTCCCGCTGGCGTTTTGCGGCATCGCGCGTCCTGCAAACTTTACGAAGATGCTGACGGCGTCACGTTACGAGCCGATGGAGACAGTGGCCTTTGCAGACCATCATCTTTACGACGACAATGACATGACTCGGTTGATCGACCGTGCCGATCGGATCGGTGCTAACGGATTTGTGACGACCGAGAAGGACGCCGTGAAGATCACTCCTGAAATGCGTGGCCGGCTCAGCACCATTGGGCCGCTGATCGTTGCGCATCTCAAGGTCGAGCTGGTTGCGGAGAAAGAGGCTGTGACCCAGTTGGTGGCGATGGTGGGGGAGCTTGACCGGCGCAAGGGGCGTTAGTGGGTGCTGAAAAGCCCGGCTTCGGTTACGGCACGGCTTTTGCCGTGCCGTAACCGCCTCAGAATCATTGGGGCTTTAGCCGCTGAGGTATGACTTTCTCTCACTGAGGCACCTTTTCAACATCCTCGTTCGCCACCTGCATCCGTGATTGTGCGCTTTCAGAAAAGCAGGTCCCTCCACTCCGCTTCGCTCCGGCCGGGATGACTCGGTATTGAGGGAGATGGACTTCGAGGAGGGAACTCATCAGGCCTTTGCGGACAACCGTTTCCCCCGTGAGAGAATTGGCCTTTGGCGACTCATGACCATCTACAGATAGCCGCTGAGCGGCGGCGCGTGCTGATTGTGCGAATCGGCGCGATGGGTGATGTATTGCACGCCATGCCAGCGGTTGCGGCGCTGCGGGCGGCGCATCCGGAGTGGTTTATCGGATGGGTGGTCGAGCCGCGATGGCTTCCGCTGTTGCAGGCTGAGAGCAGTCAGGGGGGACGAGGCGCGGCGATGCCGCTGGTTGACCGCGTGTACCTGGCGGCTACGCGCGAGTGGAAGAAGCGGCCCTTCTCGCGGGCAACGCTGGGCGATATCGCTTCGTTGCGGAGAGAACTGCGCTCGGAGTGCTTCGATCTCTGCGTCGATATGCAGGGGTCGATTCGCTCGGCAGTGATTGGAAGAATGGCCGGGGCGAAGCGGCTGGTTGGGCTGGACGATCCTCGCGAAGCGCAGGCCGGATGGCTCTACGGCACCAAAGTAAAGACACACGCCGCCCATGTCGTGGAGCAAGGCTGCGAGTTGCTTGGCGCGGCGGTGGGAGAGGCACTACACCCGGCGCGAGTTGAGCTTCCTGTGGACGAGATTTGCGAGGAGCGATGCGCCGCAAGGCTGGCAGCAATGGGAGACTCCGCAGGATTGGTGCTTATCGCTCCGGGCGCTGGGTGGGGAGCGAAGCAGTGGCCGGCGGAGCGCTATGGCGCAGTGGCAGCGGCGCTGACCGGGGCCGGATACCGCGTGCTGGTGAATGCCTACTCGGCTGAGGACAGGCTTGCCAACGAGGTGGTGCGGGCGAGCGGCGGAAGAGCAACGGTGTTTCCATGCGACATGGGTGAGCTGGTTGCGCTGACGCGGCGAGTGAACCTTGTAATTGCAGGAGATACTGGCCCGCTGCATCTGGCAGCCGCATTGGAGCGCCCTGTAGTTGCTCTGTTTGGCCCAACCGATCCCGCGCGCAACGGGCCGTATGGCACGGTGTCGCGCGTGTTGCGCCACGGGGGCGAGCGTCGCGACCACAGGCGGCTGGCCGAGCCGGAGGCAGGGTTGCTTGCGATTACGGTGGACGAGGTGGCCGGTGCCGCGCTCGAACTGCTGAAGACGTCGAGGCCCTGACAGGGTAAGGTAGACGAGTGAGTGAACGAACGAGATGGCAGCGAATCGCCCGGCGCATACGCGTTCCGCTGGGCTTTCTGTTTGCGGCGGTGTTTCTGTGGCTGGCGCGGCCGACGTGGCAGACGATGCTGTGGAGCCTGCTGCTGGTCGCCCCTGGTGTGTGGCTGCGCGCCTACGCTGCCGGATATGTGAAGAAGAACGCCGAGCTGACGCGGACTGGGCCGTATGCGTACACGCGCAATCCCCTGTACCTGGGCTCGATGATGATTGCGTTCGGGTTCGCGTGGGCCTCGGGAAGTTGGGTGATCTTCGTCGCCCTGGCGGTTCTCTTCACGGCCATCTACCTGCCGACGATACGGTCGGAGGAAGCCTATCTGCGAGAGCACTTTGCCGGGTTCGACGCCTATGCCGCGCAGGTTCCTCGTCTGTTGCCGCGATTGACGGCGGCGAAGACCGACCTGCCCCCCGGCAGGTTTTCGCGCGAGCGATATCTGCATCACCGCGAGTACAATGCCCTTATGGGTGCCATCGCCATCTACGGAGCGTTGGCAGCGCGTCTGCTGTTTCTTCGGCGATAGGCCACGCAGCCGTCCTCAATTCTGAAACGGAGCGACCTGTCCTCTGGCGAAGCGATCCACGGTTCTTTTACTTCTTCTTATTGCGGGGCTGACGTGCGCCGGTGCGCAGACACAGGCAGGTAAGGAACCGGGCAAAGAGTCGCTGAGAGAGTCCATCAAGGACAGGTTCTTCCCTTCCTCGCCTCCGGTTGTGATTCCAACGCTTGAGCCCCCGCCTGCCAGCTATAGCTTCCCGGCAAGGCAAACGCTGACATTTACGGTCGACTGGAGGGTTTTTACCGCGGCGCTGGCCACCTTCCAGATCGAACAGCAGGGCACGGTGCAGAAGATTACGGCGACGGCGGACACAGTTGGCGGCGTCACGATGCTCTTCCCTGTGATCGACCGTTTCCAGTCGGGGTTCGATACGAAGACGGGATGCTCGACGGGCTTCTCGAAGCAGACGCAGGAGGGCCGGAGAAAGATCTCCAGCGACCTGAGCTTCAACTACAAGGACGGCAAGCAGACGCTGGTGGAGCGCAACCTGGTGAAGGGAACGTCGAAGCAGCTTACAGCATCGATTCCGGCCTGCGTAACCGACTCGATGTCGGCCATCTTTTACGTTGGGTCGCAGCCGCTGACGGTGGGGCAGAACTTCCGGTTTCCGCTGGCCGATTCGATGCGCACGGTCACGGTGACGATGAAGGTAGAGGCGAAGGAAGAGATCAAGACCCCGGCGGGCACCTTTCAGACCATCCGGGTGCAGCCTACGGCCGACGAAGGCATCGTAAAAAACCGCGGCAAGATATGGATCTGGTACACGGATGACGCGCGACACATGCCGGTGCAGGTCCGCGCCAGCCTGTTCTGGGGCACCATCACAGCGAAGTTGCAATCGTACGAGACCAAGTGAGGTTGACGATGGCTGATGAGAAGAAAGAGATAAACTTCGACCCCGAGCAGTACGTGATGATCGCCCGCTACCTGGTTCCGACGGAGGCCCAGATGGCCAAAGGCGTGTTGGAGTCGGCGAGCCTGGAGTGCTTTCTGCATGGCGAGAACGCCAACAACCTGCTGGCCCCTGCCTTTCGCGCCCGGTTAATGGTGCACAAGAAGGACGAAGAGGCGGCGCGCAAACTGCTGGACACCTCCGCCGATGGCGAGGCCCTGCCCGAGACGACGGATGAAGAGCATGGAAGCTGATGCGACGAACAGACCGAAGGCCGTGCTGTGCCTTTCGGGCGGGATGGATTCAACCGTGTGCGCCTCTCTGGCAGCGCGGGACTACGACGTGTACGCCCTGCACTTCGGCTACGGGCAGAGGACTGAGGCGCGTGAACTCGCTGCGGCGACCGAGATCGCCCGCCTCACCGGAGCGAAGCAGTTTCTACCGCTGAAGATGGACCTCTTCCGCAGGATTGGCGGCTCGGCGCTGACCGACGCGACCATCGCCGTTCCCGATGCACCGATGGAGGAGGCGTCGATTGGCACGGAGATTCCGGTGACCTACGTTCCCTTTCGCAATGCGCACTTTCTTTCGGCGGCGGTGAGCTGGGCCGAGGTTGTGGGGGCAAAACGAGTGTTCATTGGGGCGGTGGAGCAGGACAGCTCCGGCTACCCTGATTGCCGGCCGGCCTATTATCAGGCCTTCAACGCCTTGATCCGGCAGGGGACGAAAGAGGGCGATATTGCTGTGGAAACGCCACTTATCCACCTCAAAAAAAGCGAGATCGTGCGTCTGGGAGTTGAACTTGGCGCTCCATTCCATGTAAGTTGGTCATGCTATTCCGGTGAGCGTGAGGCCTGTGGCGTCTGCGAGAGCTGCGTTCTGCGTCTGCGCGCATTTCGCGAAGCAGGAAGCATCGACCCGATACCGTACGCAGGCCAAGAGTCTGCATCCAAACGGTAGCGGATTTGCCGCCGAGAAGTTTGTTGTTTTGAAGTGTGGGGCCTCTTGAGGGCCGTAAAGATCTGAAACCAGGAGAACGGAAGTGATCAATCGTATCGGAAGAAGATGGAGCGCGGGACTGGGAGCCGCTCTTGCCGTGGTCGTTGCGCTGTCCACGCAAGCGGGATGGGCGCAGCCTGCTCCGGCAAGCGTTCATGGCCACGTCAATAACGCAATTGGAGCTCCTCTGGCCAAGGGCGAGGTGAAGCTGACGCAGGACCGCGCCTCGGAGGAGAAGAGCCGCAAGTACACCAACACCTTCGAGATCGATGCGTCCGGCAACTTCAAGGGAACGGGCATCGCTCCGGGAAGCTATCTGGCGGTTGTCTTCCAGGACGACAAGAGCGTCGATTACATCGACAACGTTACCTTCACCGCCGGTGAAGACCATCTGCTGAACTTCGACATGACGCGGAAAGAGTACATCGACAAGATGACTCCAGAAGAGAAGAAGCAGTTGGAAGAGTTCAAAAAGAAGAACGCCGATGTAACGGCCGCCAATGCCAAGATCGCCAACCTGAATGCTCTATTGACGCAGGCGCGAGCGGACACGAAGGCAGGCAACTTCGAGCCGGCCATTACCGCGATGCAGCAGGCGACCTCCGCAAAGCCCGATGAGGGCATTCTGTGGGTAGCGCTGGGCGACGCTCAGCTTGGCTCGGCAGATGCCGCGGCAAAGGCGGCGAAGACTGCGGGTAAGCCCGCCGATCCTTCCGTCCAGACAAAGTTTGCCGATGCGGCCGCTTCGTACAAGAAGGCTGTCGATGCGAACGCCGCATCGAAGAAGCCAAACGTTGAGACGGCGGCTGCCGCCTATAACCAGCTTGGCCAGGCGCTGGCGAAGAGCGGCGACGGCAAGGGTGCTTCCGAGGCCTACGAACAGGCCGCCAAGGCTCTCCCTGCCAACGCGGGCATGTATTTCTACAACGAAGCCGCGACCCTGTACAACGCGGGTAAGCTTGACGATGCGGCCGTTGCCGCCGACAAGGCGATAGCCGCCGACCCCAAGCGTGCCGATGCGTACTACATCAAGGGGCAGTCGCTGATTCCGAAGGCAACAGTCGACCCAAAGACGCAGAAGATCGTTGCTCCTCCGGGATGCGTAGAGGCCTATCAGCAGTTCATCGAGCTTGCCGCTCCCAATGAGCAGGCGCGTGTGGACGAGGTCAAGGGCATCCTGACCGGCATTGGCGCCGAGGTGAAGTCCAGCTACAAGGCTGGAAGAACCAAAAAGTAGGCGCTGCCGCGAACTAAACCAGGAAGGCCTCGGCAAGGTGCCGGGGCCTTCTGCTTTATGCAGAGGGAGCCAGATGCAATCAACCGGGATTCGCTCTACAGCAAAGAGGCACGAACGCGTCTTGGAGTTCGACGCCGCGCTCGGCATCGTTCTGGAGCAGGTGGCACGTCTTGCTCAACCTCCGATAGAAGATGTGCCGCTGCCCGATGCGCTGGGCCGCGTACTTGCAGAACCGGTAACAGCCGACCGCGACCAGCCGCCGTTCGACCGGTCGACGCGCGATGGTTTCTCAATACGCTCGGAAGACGCAATCGCGGATACATGGCTTACGGTTGTGGGGCAGGTGCGTGCAGGTGAAGCGTGGAACGCTCCACTGAAAGCAGGTGAAGCGCTTGAGACAATGACCGGCGCTCCCGTGCCTGAAGGGGCCGATGCCGTGGTGATGGTCGAGCATGTTGAGCACGGCGGCGGCAAAGGCAGCCCATCGATCCGGCTGACGGCAGGACGTACGATTGCAGCCGGAGAGAACGTCGTGCCGCGAGGCAGCGAAGCGCGCGCAGGCGATTTGGTGTTGCCGGTGGGGACTCAGATGGACGGCGCGGCGATTGCCCTGGCGGCTGCCTGCGGCGCAGCGATGGTCAAAGTCTTCGCTCGGCCTGCGGTCTCAATTGTTGCTACCGGAGATGAGTTGGTCGATGTGACGGAGACACCAGGCCCCGTTCAGATACGAAACTCAAACAGCTATGGACTCGCGGCACTGGTGACGGCAGCGGGTGGCGAAGCCCGTCGGCTCCCGGTCGCGCCAGACCGTCGTGACGAGTTGGAGAGACGAATCTTTCAGGCACGCGATGCGGAGATGCTTCTCTTGTCCGGCGGCGTCTCGATGGGAGAGTATGACCTGGTGGAAGAGGTACTGCTCTCGCTGGGCGCAGAGTTTCTGTTTACCGGCGTGCGAATGCAGCCGGGCAAGCCCCTCGTCTTCGGATGGCTGCCCGAGCGCGATGGACGAGCCGCGCTTCCCTTCTTCGGGCTCCCTGGAAACCCTGTGTCTACACAAGTGACCTTCGCGTGCTTCGTGGAGCCGTTGTTACGGGCCACGCGTGGGGCTACGCCGGAGTGCCCGCGATTTTCGCAGGCTACGTTAGCCAGCGACGTAGACGGGCGACCCGGCTTGACGCGTGTATTGCCTGCGCGACTCGATTCGAACCGTGCGCGTCCCGAGGTGAGCCTGGTCATGTGGCAGGGTTCCGGAGATATGGCGGCGAATGCGCGCGCCAACTGTTATGCTGTGCTGCCACCCGAGGTCGAGCGGTTCCACGCGGGCGATATCGTTACGGTTTTGTTGAAATAATGTTGATGTGACAACGCAAGACTGTGGAGACGACATTGACGAAGCTGTCGCACTATGACAACGAAGGACAGGCACACATGGTGGATGTGAGCGCGAAGCCCGCGACACGGCGCGAGGCCAAGGCGCGCGCTTTTGTGGAGTTGACCGCCGAAGCGCTGGCCGCGCTGCCGTCGAACCCGAAGGGCAATCCGCTGGAGGTAGCGAGGTTCGCGGGGATACAGGCGGCCAAGCAGACCTCAACACTGGTTCCCATGTGTCATCCGCTTGCGCTGAGCTTTGTCGATGTCGAAGCGCGGGTCGCAGAGGGCGGCGTCTCTATCGAAGCGACTGCCGCAACCGTGGCAGGCACCGGGGTGGAGATGGAGGCGATGGTCGCTGCGTCAATCGCCGCGCTGACGGTTTACGACATGACGAAGGCGCTCGACAAGGGGATCCGCATACGCGAGATTGAACTTGTCAGCAAAAGCGGCGGCAAGAGCGGCGAATGGCGGCGCAGGCCTGACTAGACGGCCGTTGCCAGATTGACCGCGAAGAACTCTTGCGCGTCCTGCCATGATTTTTCAAGCGCGAAATCCGCGGAGTTGAGCAGCCCCTCGGCACTTGCACCGGTGAACTTGTAGCTGTTCTCAGTGTGGATGCTCTCTCCTTCGTCGAAGACAATATCCATCGCCTGGCCTGCGCCGTTGGCGGGTATGTGGACGCGCTGTCCATAACGGGCGACGAGGTGCATCTCAATGCGCGATTCGGCGGCGTTCCAGACAGCCTTGTGATCGAAGCACGATGGATGGAAATTGGCTCCAAGCTCGCGATTGAGGCGATGAAGCACGTTTCGGTTGAACGCCGCAGTCACTCCTGCGCGGTCGTCGTAGGCGGCTTCGAGCATGGAGACGGTCTTCGATGTAGATGATGGAGCGAGGTCTGTACCGAGCAGAAGTTTGTCACCGGGGAGCAACTGCGATCGGAGATTGCAGAGAACATCGCGCGCCTGCTGAGGAGAGAAGTTGCCAATGCTCGATCCAATGTAAAGAGCCAGCGTCCGAGTGTTGGGCAAGCGGTTGAGTGGCAGCGGCTGCGAGGTGTAGTCGGCCACCTGACATCGAACGGTTACACCTGAAATGTTGGTACGGATGTTTTCCTCCGCCGCGGCGAGGGCCGACTCCGAAACATCGACCGGCTGATACACAATGCTGCGTTGGCGGCGGACCGCGGCCCGAAGCAGAATTCCTGTCTTCGTCGCCGTTCCCGCACCCAACTCAATAATGGTGAGCGTCGGAGCGTGGCTGCCGGCAGCAGACGCAGAGGCGTGCTCAATGATGGAATCGGCGTGCTCGTTGAAAAGGGCGCGCTCCGTGCGAGTCAGGTAGTACTCCGGCAGTTCGGTGATTTGCTCAAAGAGGGCTGAGCCCGCTTCGTCGTAAAAGAGCCATGGCGAGAGCGTCTTTGGATTTGCTGTAAGCCCTGCGCGGGCTTCTTCCGCCACGGCGTGATGGGAAGCTGAAAGTTCCGGCTCAAGATATAGAGGCAACGAAGCTGCGGCAGCGGTCATCGGCAGTGGCTGTTCCCTTCCCGGAGTGCGCGGCCTTTGACCGCTCTGCATTTTGATGCAGGTGATAACGACGAAGTATCCGGCAATCGTATCCTGCTGACACGACGTTGTCAGCAGTTGCGACATAGCGATCAACCCATTCCCAGGGGAACGTTATGCCCTCAAACCACGGCCGCGTCGTGTGCGAGGCGCACGCCCGAGAACTGCCAGCGGGTAACGGGTGAAAAGAAGTTGCGGTACGTGGCGCGGATGTGTGTGGCCGGGGTAACGCAGGAACCTCCGCGCAGCACCATCTGTGAGCTCATGAACTTACCGTTGTACTCGCCAAGCGCTCCGGGCAGCGGCGCGTAACCCGGATAGCCGGTATAAGGGCTCGCTGTCCACTCCCACGCATCGCCAAACATCTGTTGAAGGCCAGGAACGGGTGTTGCCGGTGTTGGATGCAGGTTGCCGGTCTCCAGCAGGTTATGGACGAGTGAGGGCTGAGTGGCACCAAGCTGCGTGGCTGCGTGCTCCCACTCAAACTCAGTTGGAAGACGATGCCCGGCCCAGCGCGCGTAGGCATCGGCCTCGAAGAAGCTGAGATGACAGACCGGCGTCTCGCTCAGATCGTCTAGCGGGACGAAGCCGTTGAGTGTGTAGATTGTCCAGCCGGATGCGGTTGCGGAATCACGATACCAGTAGAGCGGCGCCTGCCAGCTCTCTGAGCGCATCGCGGCCCAGCCTTCGGAGAGCCACAGCTCGGGACGGCCATACCCATTCTGTTCCATAAAAGCGAGATACTCCGCGCATGTGACCAGTCGAGTCGCCAACCGGAACGGGGCGATGTAGACGGGATGGCGGGGGGTCTCGTTGTCGAAGGCAAAGACAGCGACCGCGGCGGGATCGGGCGTGGTCCCAATCTCGGTGAGACCTGGAGCATAGCTGACCCATTCGAGCGGAGGGGAGATGGTCGTGTTTGCAGCGCCTTGTTCGGCGCGTTCGATATAGGCAGGGTGCAGCGGATTGGTGAAGAGCGCGTGCTTGATGTCGGTTGCGATCAGCTCCTGGTGCTGCTGCTCGTGCTCGATGCCGAGCGCGATCCTGCGAGCGGCGCCGTCTTCGGCAGGGTGTTGCAGAAGCCGCCCCATGGCGGCATCGACATGAGCGCGGTACGCGAGGATGAGATCAAGCGAGGGGCGGGAGAAGGAGGAGCGCAACTTTTTCTCCGGCATCTCGCCAAGCGAGTTGTAATAGCTGTTGAAGAGCCACCGGAAGTCGGGATGGAAGGGCGTGTAGCCTGCGAGAAATTCGCTGAGAACGAAGGTCTCGAAGAACCAACTGGTATGCGCAAGATGCCACTTGACCGGACTCGCTTCGGGACTGGACTGCACCATCATATCTTCGGGCGTCAGAGGATTGCAGAGCGCCGCGGTCGCGCGGCGCACCGCCATGTAGCGCGCGAGGATTGGCAGGGCCGATCGTTCAATTGAGGCTGGAATCATCACTGGCATCCTCGGCTTTCAGGGCGTGTTCTATGGGATGTGGCTGCGAGCGGTTCTGTTGCTTTTTCTTCTCCCTGCATGGAGAAGGTCATCAACCTGCATGATCGTTGAGTATCCTGGCAAGACCATAGGCGGCAGTTGCGGCGATGCCGCCGATGAGGACCGTCTGAATTGCGCTGCGAAGCCAGCCAGTGCCGACCAGCCTGCCCTTGAGCGCGCCGAAGATGCCGAGCGCCGCCAGAGTGACGATCGCGGAGAGCTTTAGTGCGTACAAGTTGTTATCGACCACCATGTACGGCAACAGAGGAATGAGACCGCCAGCGATGTAAGAACCGGCGATGGTAAGCGCGGAGCTGAGAGCGCGATTGGGTCTTGGCTCCTCCAGACCGAGCTCGAAGCGCATCATGAAGTCGACCCATGCCGCTGGGTTCTGCTTAAGCGCGTCGATGACGGGGGCCGCACTCGCGCGTGGGACATCGTACTGCTGGAAGATCTCGTAGATCTCCTCTTCCTCATCGTGCGTCTTCTCAATGATCTCGCGTTCTTCGCGGAGCCGTTCAGAAGCGTAGTGCTCAGCGTCTCCGCGCGCTGCCAGATAGCCGCCGAGACCCATGGCGATCGAACCGGCGGCAATCTCGGCGAGACCAGCCAGGACGACGATGCGCGAAGAAGCGATGGCCCCGGAGAGGCCGGCGGCGAGGGCGAACGGCACGGTCAGGCCGTCCGAAAGGCCGATCACGATGTCGCGCACGGTCTCACCGGATTCAAAATGCGCCTCGATATGCGAATGTTTGGCTGATGTATGGGAGCTTCCCGGAGTGAGTTCCATGGCGATAGTGTATCCAGCCTGATCAGGAAATGTGACAGATGAACGTAGATAAGATTTTCCGTCAAAGAGTCTTTCCGCACAGAAACACGTCTGTATGTGCACAGGGTTTTGGTTGACGAGGACGGGATGAGGGCAGGGCTTCTACGACAACTATTGATTACGGCAAGTATTGCCTATGGCACCTGCGCCCAGGCCCAGGATATGCCTCCGCGTGGCGACGTTTCATTTGGCGGTGGACAGATGGTGCGCGGCACTGTAACGGCAACCGCAGCCGGCCATCTGACGATCAAGACAGATGCCGGGGAGACCTACACCGTCGCACTCTCCGCCAACACGCGCATCATGAAAGACCAGCGCACGACCGCAGCGATTGGCGGGGAGCGTCAACCGCGCCCGCAGGGGGACCGTCAGCAGATCAAAGCAGAGGACATCAAGGCAGGTGACGGCGTGGGGGCCATGGGCGAGCTCGACGCTCCGAAGAAGACCGTCCACGCGCTCTTTGTCGCGGTGATGGACGCCGATGAGGTGAAAAAGCTGCGCGAAGGCATGGGCAAGGTCTTCATCACTGGCAAAGTGACTGCGATCGACGATGTGAAGCTGACGATTCTTCGCTCGGACAATGTGACGCAGGTCATCGAAGTTGACGAGACGACGTCGTTTCGTAAGGGCGGGGGCCGTCGCGGCTTTGCTTCAGCAGATGGAGCGACGCTGGCAAGCCCACCTCCTGGAGCAGGATCGGGGGGCACTGGAGGCGGCGAAAGCATTACGCTCGCAGATATCAAGGTTGGCGACATGGTCGCGGGGCAGGGCTCTGTAAAACACGGGTTTTTTGTGCCGACCAACCTGACCGTCGTTCCGCCGGGTGCGTTCGGGACGCGTATGCGGCGCAGCGGCGAGGCCTCTAGTCCGGCTCCGCCCACTGCTCCCAAGCAGTGATGGCTTCTATGCGACCTGGAGTCCATTTAACGATGCGTATGAGGTCTTTGTGACGAGAGTTCTACAAGCCGCTGCGCTGTGTGTGGTGATGGTCTGCGGGGCTGGCGTGGCGACAGCACAGGAACAGTCTGCTCCAGCGAACGGCGCTCCTGCGCAGACGACGCAAGCGGTGGCGCTTTCTACGCCAGCGGGTGGGACGATTCACGGAACGGTGAAGGCCGGTACGGTTCCGTTGCCCGGAGTGGCAGTTACAGCAACCAATACGCTCACGGGGAAGAAATACTCCACCGCCACGGATGTGACCGGAGCGTATGCGATGGCGATTCCCCGCAATGGGCGCTACGTGGTCAAGGCAGAACTGGCGGCCTTTGCAGGGGAGACTACGGAGGTGCTCATCAATGCCGCTGGAGAGAACGGCGGCAAGGCAGACCAGACCGCCGACTTCGCCATGCAGCTTGCTTCGCGTGTACAGCAGCAGGAAGAGCAGCAGCAGCGTCAACAAGCCACCGCAACCAGCGCGCTGGCAGGCCTCGCCAGCCGGGGCATGCAGTCGCTGAGCCTAACGGGAGGAGCCTCAGACCTGGCGGATGCAAGCACGGGCGCGGCAAACACAGGCGTGCAGATGCCGTCTCTCGCGGGCCTGGGCAATGACAATACTGCGACCGACTCTGTTGCTGTAAGCGGACAGATGGGGCAGACAAACGGTCTTGCGAACTTCAACGAAGACGAGATCAGGCAGCGCGTGGAAGAGGCGATGAGCCGCGCGCGGCAACAAGGTGGCGCGGCCGGCGATGTGGCCAATGCGGTTGCGGGAATGCTGGGCGGCATGATGGTGATGGGTGGACCGGGTGGAGGGGGACCGGGCAATGTCATCTTCACACGAGGCGGTGGAGGACGCGGAGGTATGCGCGGCTTCAATCCCACACAGCCGCATGGAGCGATCTTTTACCAGGGTGGCAATGGCGCTCTGGACGCGACCAGCTTTTCGCTCACAGGCGCTCCGGTGGTGAAGCCCGCGTATAGCTCGAACCGCTTCGGCGTTAGCTTCGCCGGGTCGCCTTTCATACCCGGCCTGCTCAAGGCGAGCACGAAACAGTTCGTCTTCCTGAATGTGACAGGGCAACGGAATACGAACCCGCAGAACCTCTACGGCACGGTGCCAACTGTCGCAGAACGCAGTGGCGACTTCTCACAGTTCAGCCAGCCGCTCTACGATCCCGCAACCGGACAGCAGCAGCAGTTTCAGTGCAATGGAACGCTGAATGTGATCTGCCAGAACCGTATCGCTCCTCAGGCGCTCGCGCTGCTGAAGTTTTATCCGACGCCGAATATCCCGGCGACAGGCACGCAGGGTTACAACTATCAGACGATCACGGCCGCCGGCCAGAATGCCTTGAGCGCGTCGACACGTTATGTGCGGAACTTCGGCCAGAACGCCGGTTCCGGCCCATTTGGTGGAGGCTTTGGCGGCGGACGCCGTCAGCAGCAGACCAATGGCCCGAAGTCGCTGCGGCAGAATATCAACTTCGGCGGAAGTTACAGCCACTCCGCATCGGACAACCGGAACATCTTTCTGCCGCTGGGGGGTTCGACCGCCTCGGATGGCTACAACATCTCGGCGGGATACACCATCGGTTATGGGCGTCTGACCAACAACGCAACCGTTACATGGAATCGTTCGCATGCAACGACGTTGAACTACTTCACCAATGGAACGGCCAGCCCCGCAGCGGATGCAGGCGTGTTGATCGGCAACTCCGCTATTGCCGGAAACCCCTTTTACTATGGCGTTCCCTCGCTGACCTTTACGGGACTTACGGGCTTGAGTTCAACACAGCCGAGCGATTCGATCGGGCAGACGATCTCGTTTTCGGACTTCGTCAGTTGGAGCCACAAGAAGCACAATATGCGCTTCGGTTTCGACTTTCGCCGCGTTCATTCAGACACTCTGACGCCTCCCGGCAATCTCCAGAGCGGAGCGAGCCCGCTTGGCTCCTTCACTTTCACGGGTTATGCCACGCAACATGCGAGCACAGGAACCGGGCCGCAGCCGGCCAGCGGCTATGGCTTCGCAGACTTTCTTCTCGGGCTGCCACAGCAGGCAGCGGTACAGGCTGGCCTCGAAAAAACCTACCTGCGCGCAAATGTGTGGGACCTATATGCCAACGACGACTGGCGAATCCTGCCGAACCTGACGCTGAACTACGGCCTGCGCTACGAATACTTCTCTCCATATGTCGAGAAGAACAACCGCCTGGTGAATCTCGACCACAATGCGGACTTCACGCAGATCGCCGCGGTTCAGCCGGGCCAGGCCGGCCCCTACAGCGGCGCGTTTCCGCGGTCGCTGGTCAATCCCGACCATACGATGTTTTCTCCTCGCTTCGGCTTAGCCTATCGCCCGAAGGGCAAAGTCTTCGGACAGATGGTGGTTCGCGGGGGCTACGGCATCAACTACAACACGCAGCAGTACAGCAGCTTTGCACGGCAGCTTGCCTTCCAGCCTCCGTTCTCCGTTACACAGACAAACATCACCAGCAAACAAGGCTGCGGCGTATTGCAGTTGGCCAATGCTTTCAACTGCTCCACGGTGGCAGTGCAGAACAACTACAGCGTGAACCTGAACTACAGGCTGGGACACGTTCAGGTGTGGAACTTCGACATACAGCGCACGCTGGGGATGGGAGTAGTGCTGAACGTCGGCTACAACGGGGCGCTCGGCGGCAACCTCGATATCGTGCGCGCGCCGAACCGCACTGCCGCGAGCGTACTGAACTCCGCCGCGCAGCCCTTCAACTATGAAGACTCGCTGGGCTTCTCGCGGTTCAATGCGCTCAGCATCAATGCTCGCAAGCGGATGCAGAAGGGCATCTCGCTCCAGGCCACCTACCAGTACGGCCATTCGATCGACAACGCATCATCGATCGGCGGCTCTACTGCCGTGCCCGCGCAGAACGACCAGAACCTTGCGGCTGAAGAAGGAAACAGCTCGTTCGACATACGCCACAAAGTTACGGGCAACTGGGTGCTTGAGCTTCCCTTCGGCCCCAACCGCGCTCTGCTGTCGAAGGGCGGTTTCTGGTCGAAGGCACTCGATGGGTTCTCTCTCTCTGGCGACTTCACCTTCGCCACCGGCACGTATTACACACCGCATTATGTCGGCACGGTTGCCGAAACGGCGACGGGAACGAACAACTCTCTTCGCCCGGACCGCGATTTCTCGCAGCCGATCTCTGGCGCGGGCACAATCCTCGACTGGTTCAACCCCGCCGCCTTCAAGACGCCCGCAAACGTCTTTGGCACGGCATCGCGCGGATCGATCATGGGGCCAGGAACAGTTGCGGTTGACTCATCGCTTGCCAAGACGGTCTCTCTGGGTGAGACTCGTTCTTTCGAGGCCCGCATAACGGCAAACAACGTATTCAACACGGTGCAGTATGCAGGCATCGACACAAACCTGACCTCGCGAACATTTGGACAGGTAACGTCGGCGGCAGCGATGCGCAGGATCAGCTTTATGGCCCGGTACAGGTTCTGATCATGATGAAGACAGCAAAAGATCGAAGGCTTGCAGGCGTCGCTCTGAGCGCCATCCTGGCAATCTCGCCGGCAGCGGGAGTTCCAAATGCCTTTGCTCAACAAGCCGCAGGCGACGGCACGTTTACGCTGAAGGTGCAAAGCGACATCGTGCTGACCAACGTGGTCGTCCGCGATAAGAAGACCGATGCCGTGGTGAAAGGCCTGAAGGCAAGCGACTTCACGATTCTGGAAAACGGCAAGCCACAGACGATCAAGAGCTTCGATTTTCAGACGGTCGATGAGGCCGTCGCGCTGCACGAGAATACGACCGTCAGCGGCAAGACCTCTATCGCCGACATCGTCAATCGCAACTTCGCCGCAGACCCGGCACAGCTCAAGGACCACCGCCTGATCGTCATGTTCTTCGACCTGAGCAGCATGCAGCCAGAGGACATCGACCGGGCCGTCGAGTCCGCGCAGGACTACATCAACAAGAAGATGCAGCCCGCAGACCTTGTCGCACTGGTCAGCATGTCGACCGGACTGAGCATGGACCAGGACTTCACAGCAGACAAAGCCGCGTTGCTCAAGGGTGTCGGCCGCTACAACGGCACGGAAGGCACGGGCTTCGCCAACGGAAATGAGGGCGGCAACGACGGCGGCACATCGGACGACGCCTCCAGCTTTACCGCGGACGACTCGGAGTACAACGCGCTCAACACCGACCGCGAGCTCTATGCGATTCGCACCATTGCCAAGAGTCTGGAGCGTGTGGACCAGCGCAAGAGCCTCCTCTACTTCTCAGGAGGGCTGACCCGTCAGGGCATCGAGAACCAGGCCAGCATGCGCGCCGCAACCAATGCAGCAGTACGCGCCAACATGGCCATCTACAGCGTCGACTCGCGCGGACTTGAAGCGCTTCCTCCCGT
>JAFDVV010000029.1:45675-81132 GCA_018268775.1 Acidobacteriota bacterium
GGCGGCAAGGCCTTCTTCGACTCCAACGACTTCGGCCCTGTCTTTCAGCAGATTCAGCACGACACCGAGGCCTACTACATCATCGGCTTCCGTTCGACCAACATCGCGCGCGATGGTTCGTACCGCCGACTTACCGTCAAGCTGAACCGCGGCGACGCCAGGCTGGAGTACAGACCGGGCTACTATGCGCCCGCCGATTTCCAGCACCAGAAGAACGAAGACCGCGAGCTTGCCCTGACGGAGCAGATGCGCAGCGACCTGCCTGCAACGGACGTGGCGCTCTATCTGCAAGCGCTCTACTTCCGGCTTACGGACAACCGCTTCTTCGTCCCCGTCTCGCTGATCGTTCCGGGATCGCAGATTCCCTTCGTCAAGAACGGTGACCGCGACAAGGCGACGATCGACATTATCGGCGAGGTCAAGAACGCTCAGGGCATCGTGGTCGGCAACGCGCGCGATACCGTGAAGCTGGCCATCGACCAGGCGCAGCAGGTGCAGCGCAAGAACATCCAGTACTCCACGGGTTTCGCTCTCGCGCCGGGACGCTATCATCTGAAGTTCGTCGTCCGCGAGAACGAGACCGGGCGCATGGGCAGCTTCGAGGCCGACTTGCAGGTGCCCGATCTCAAGAAGCTGCCGATGAAGCTAAGCTCCATCGTTCTGGCAAGCCAGCAGACGCCCAACACAGCAAAGAAGACGATCAACCCGCTGGTGCGCGACGGCGTTGAATGGGTCCCCAACGTCCCGCACGTCTTCAGGCAGGACCAGCATCTTTATCTGCTCTACGAGGTGTATGACCCAACGCGGCAGAAACCCGAGCAGACGCCTGCGCCGTCTCCGGGCCTGACGCGCCGTCCGGCCGGAGCAGTGAAGATACTCACCAATATCGAGTTTCTGAGCGGTGGCGTAAAGGTCTACGAGACGCCGCTGGTTGAGGCCGATAGTGTCAACATCCCAGACCGCGAAGCGGTCGCCTTCCAGTTCGATGTGCCGCTGTCGCAGTTGAAGCCCGGCAAGTACATCTGCCAGGTGAACGTGATCGACGATGCGGGCGGCAGCTTCAGCTTTCCGCGCCTGGCGTTGCGAATCCAGCCACCGGCAGCAGCACAGCCAGCCCCACAGACGGCAACCGGCCAGTGACACCTGCAACTGCCGGTTTGCCCTGAAGTTGTAGAAAAACCGAGGTTCCCGGTGACGACTGGCCGTTGACAGGCGTCCGGTTGCGGCGGATGATGTGTGCGTACCTCCTGGAGGTATGCCATGTCCCCCATAGTCCGGTCTTCCGTCCTGACGATTGCAATTGCGGTTTTCTTCGCGTCTTCTGTGCAAGTTCGCGCGGAACAGACCAAACCGCTGACGCGCGACGAGATTCGCGCCCTGGATCATCAGAGTCCGACGTGGGACTCCGTACGCGCTCATCTCCCCAATCCAACGACAGCCACGGCCGCGCAGCTTGAGACGGCCGCCGATATCCTTCGCGCACGCCGCTTTATCGTCGATGCGATGGACTACTACGGGTTTGCTCTGCAGCGGGGAGGAAACCAGGTGGAGTTGCTCAACAAGCTGGGAGTTTCGGAGCTTGAACTGCGCGACATCGCCGCAGCGAAATCCTACTTCCAGCGCGTGGTGAAGCTTCAGAAGAAGAACCCCGAGGGCTGGAACAATCTAGGCGCGATCGAATACCTGACAGGGCGCTACGACAGCGCAATCGGCAACTACAAAAAAGCCATCAAGTACGACAAGGAGTCGGCGACTTATCACTCCAATCTGGGAACGGCCTACTTTGAGAAGAAAGACTACGAGACCGCGCGCAAGCAATATGAGATCGCGCTGAAGATCGATCCGGAGATGATGGACCATCACAGCTCGATCGGCGTGACGGCCCGCATGCTTTCTCCCGAGGACCACGCACGGTTCTGCTTCGAAATGGCAAGGCTGTATGCGCAGCGCGGCGATGAGGCCACGATGCTGCACTTCCTGACGATGGCGAGCGAGGCCGGGTTCGACGTTCTGGACCACATGACCTACGACGGCGCACTGGGCAAGTATCGCAAAGATCCACGCGTGCTGCTGCTGGTGAAGAACTCGCAGGAGATGAGGACGAAGGGCATTCCGATCGCCGCGGGCGAGGCCCCTCCGCCGCCGCTGCCGCCCGAGGCAAATGGTAAGCACTAGAACACGTTTTCTGTCCTAGCGATACGGGCAATGGCGGCAGTTGGAGTTGCAGCAATAGCCGCGCTTCAGGTGATAGGCCTCGGTGAAGACAATATACGGGCCTTCGTAGTAAAAGTCCTCGGGCGCGAGCGCTTGCTCCTGCCGCCCAGTCGTTCCGGCTTCATCATTCGACGATGATTGCTCTGGCTTCGTCATGGTTAAAACATCGGCAGATTGACTGCGCCGGTTGTGGCCGTCATTGGATGGATAGCATCGGCGGGAATATCGCCGGTATCGGAGTCTGCCTGCTCCGAGTACAGCAGACCGTTGCGATACAGTACCTGCCTGCCGGGTATGGCCGCGACCCGCTCCCCCGGCAGAACGATACCCGCAAGATTTGCCGGATCGGCAGCGGCCACCGTCACAATCGACGACGACTCCCGCACTCGCGAAGCTCGCAACGAATCCGCCGCCTCAGGCAGGGCGAATTGCTCGCCGCCAAATCCTGTCACGAAACGGCCACCACGCACCTCGCCGCGCGCCTCAAGTCTTCGGAGCAGACCAACTACATCGCGCCACTTTGGAGCATTGGACTCCCGCGTCAGCAGATCGCGGAAGACGATGCCGTAACGTGCGAGCAACATGAACGCGTAGGACTCCAGCGCCGACTCGTTGCGCCGCGCCTGCTCAATCTTCGAGGGCGCGGCGTGGGCCTCTTCTGCAAGCAGCGACCACCTTCCAGCATTCGAGCGCAACTGGCGTAACGATCGAGCGCCGGTGCCATTCGACCTTCTGCGTGGGTCCATGATCGAGCGAAGCTGGTCGAAGCCATCCGCGGCGGCAAGGCCTGCCGTAGCAAGCTCCCACAGCGCCTGCTGCGCCTGCTGCTTCGAAAGATTCAGGATGCGCTGGATGTCGTTTGCGAAGCAGGCGCCGCGAGTCATCAGCAGCGACCGCGCCTGGATGGCCTCCGCGCTGAGCGACTCCTGCAAACGCGCCTCTTCGAGGCGCTCGCGCGCCAGCGCATGGGGCAGCCACTCCGCCGTCTCGCGAACGTAGAAGGTGATCGGCGCAGCATTCGTCGGCACAACGCGACGTGGCCCGGTGCCATCGGCGTTCGACCATGCAGGGTGTGGTGAGATGCGCCCCCATCCAACCGCGCCCGACAGACAGAGCGCATCGAGCCACTGCGGGTCGTAGTTGGCGACGCGCGAAGACAGCAACGAGCGCTCCCACTCGATCGCCGGGGCCTCAAAGCCCTCCAGTTGATGCAGCGCCTGCAACACGCCCTCTTCGCCGGCGAGTTGCGTCTGCGGCGCGAGATGCTGCCACTCCAGCAGCCACCGCATGTAAACCGATGGAGAGACCGGCTCAATCTGCTTGCGCAACGTGTGCAACGTGCGGCGATGAATGCGCTGCAAAATGCGACGCTCGCACCATTCGATTTCGTGATCGTGCTCCGGCTTCGCAAGCTCGAAGATGCCGCGCATCAGCAGCCCCTGCATCTCCATCGCTAAAAACGCCTGAAAGACATGCGAGGGTTCCACCTCAAGCCGCTCAGCGAAGCTCTGCGCCGTGGTTGGCCCTAGAAGCTGCACCCAGCCCTGAGCGCACTGCTTGAGCGCCTGCTCTCTTGCAGTGGCATCGGTGGACTCACCCCACAATGCCGCGACCTGCGCCGCGCGCTCGATCGAGGTCCAGCAGACGATGCCCTTGCAGTCCACCGTTGTTGCGCGACCGCTTCGTAC
Organism: Acidobacteriota bacterium; assembly: GCA_018268775.1. Classification (GTDB taxonomy): domain Bacteria; phylum Acidobacteriota; class Terriglobia; order Terriglobales; family Acidobacteriaceae; genus Edaphobacter. The sequence goes on from JAFDVV010000029.1 coordinate 49,578, forward strand.
CAGTCGCTCGTAGAGCACCGGCCAATGCTGCGCTTCCGCTTTGCCCGCAAAGAAATTCAGCGGAAGCGCTACGAGCGAATGCAGCAGGTCGTGCAGCTCGTGCTCGTCGCGGATATCAGGCCAGCACTCGCGGCGTATCTCTTCGATTGCAGCCTGGTCGAGACGCCCGGCCTCTTCGAGCACACTCGCAGGCAGGGCGCGGGATAGCGAGACAGCGCGCGCGCGACGCTCCTCAAGCCCCGCCTCGTCGAGAAACGCATATGGGTTGGCGTTGAGCAGCTCATGCGCAAACTGCGAGGGTACGGGCGTGTCAACCGCCAGGCAGCGGATGCTGCCATCCTTGATTCCACGAAGCACCTCGATCAACCCTTCGAGATCCATCGCTTCTCCCAGCACATCCTTCATCACCTCGTCGACCAGCGGGTGATCGGGTATCTGGATGTCGCCCTCGATGTTCTCAAAGCACGCCGCAGCTTGCGGAAAGACGCTGGCCAGCAGGTCCTCTGAGCGCGTGCGCTGGATCTGCGGCGGGATACGCTTGCCCTTGGAGTTCCGCAGCAGTTGCAGGCTGCGGTTCGCGGCCCATCGCCAGCGCGTCTTGAAGATCGGCGATGCAAGAGAGGCCTGCTCCAGAAGCTCCTTCGCCGTGTGCTCGGTCAGGAAATGGAAGACATCGGAGAGTGGAAAGCTGTGCTGCTCCGCCAGAGAGATGTTGATGCCGTTGTCGGTGGCGGCGGCCTGCAACTCGAAGTTGAATCCGCGACAGAAGCGCTTGCGCAGCGCCAGCCCCCACGCCTTGTTGATGCGACCGCCAAAGGGCGCGTGCAGAATGAGCTGCATCCCGCCGCCCTCATCGAAGAAGCGCTCGGCGATGATCGTCGTCTTCGTCGGCACGCCTCCTAAGACTGCACGGCCAGTGACGACGTACGTTATCAACTGCAGAGCGCCGCCAGCGCATACGCCGCAGTTCTCCATCAACCACGCGCTTGCAGCATCGACCTCGGGGTCGGTTGGCGAGATGTATCCGGGTGCAATGTTGCGCGTCAGCTCCGCGATCCTTTCGCGCAGCTCGCTCACGCCATCGCATAGCACCGCCGTGCGCTGCGGGGCTTCGCCGAACCAGAACGGCAACGTGGGCGGAGCGCCATGCGCGTCCTCCACAAGCACGCGCCCGGCAGCTTCGATGCGTTGAATGCGCCAGCTCGCATTGCCGAGCAGCACCACATCGCCGGGAGATGAGTCGACAGCGAAGTGCTCATCGAGCGTGGCGATAGGCACTCCCTCGGGCTGCAAGATCACTGGGAAGACGTTCGTCCCAGGAATCGCTCCACCGTTTGAGATTGCAATCATGCGCGCGCCGCGACGCGGGTGGAGTTGGCCGTGGATACTATCGCGCAGCAGATACGCTCCATAGCGTCCGCGGCTCGATTCGATGCCCGAGGCTAGCAACGCAACAATCTCGCCGAACCGCACGCGCGTAAGATTTCTGTACGGCAGCGCGCGCGTCACCATGGCATACAGAGCGTCTTCGTCCCAGGGCTCGGCCCCGCAGGCGGCGACGATCTGCTGCATCAAGACGTCGATCGGCTCCGGCGGAACCTCAAGCCGGTCGAGCTCGCCCACGCGCATCTTGCGGACCAGCGCTGCCTGCTCCAACAGGTCGTCGCGCGTCGTCGCGAAGAACCTACCCTTGGGTACGGCACCCCGCCAGTGGCCAGCGCGGCCTATGCGCTGCATGGCGACTGCAACCGAACGCGTCGTCGATACCTGGCAGACAAGGTCGATATCGCCGATGTCGATACCGAGCTCCAGCGATGCCGTTGCAACAAGTATCTTGATCTCGCCGCGCTTCAAGCGCTGCTCCGCATCGAGACGCAGCGTTCGCGACAGCGATCCATGATGCGCCGCGACGTTCTCCGGCCCCAGCCTCTCGGCCAATGCGAAGGCAATACGCTCCACAAGGCGGCGCGTGTTGACGAAGACCAGCGTCGAACGATGCGTTTGGGTATACGCAGCAAGCTTGTCGAAGATCTCCTCCCACATCTTCGTCGTGAGAACGGAGCTGAGTTCGTCGCTCGGAACCTCGATCGCAAGGTCAAGTTCGCGACGCTGCCCAACCTGAACGATCTTCGCAGGCCGCCTGCCGGGATGAACGCCCGTAAGAAAATTCGCGACCAGCTCGATAGGATTCTGCGTCGCTGAAAGCCCGATGCGTTGCGGCGGAGATGCCTGCCACGTCAGCCACTGCCCCGGCGAGAGCCTGTTCTCTCCGCAGACCAGGGCATCCAGCCGCTCAAGCGACAATGCAAGGTGCGCGCCACGCTTGTCGTCTGCCACGGCATGAATCTCGTCGACGATCACCGTCCGCACGCGGCGCATATTCTCCCGCGCCTTGCCAGCCGTGAGCATGATGTAGAGAGACTCCGGCGTTGTCACCAGAATATGCGGCGGGTGGCGCAGCATCGCCGCGCGTTCTTTCGCCAGGGTGTCGCCGGTGCGGACGGCGGTACGGATCTCAGTCGAAAGATAGCCGCGTTCGAAGGCAAGCTGCTGGATCTCGCGCAGCGGCTGTTCGAGGTTCTTCTGCACATCGTTCGAGAGCGCCTTGAGCGGACTGATGTAGACAACCTGCGTTGCCGGAGACAGCGTCCCGGCAATCGCATCGCGCAGTAGTTGGTCGATGCAGACAAGGAAAGCCGCCAGCGTCTTTCCGCTGCCGGTCGGCGCCGAGATCAGCGTTGCCTCGCCCGAGACGATGCTGGGCCAGCCATGCTCCTGAGGCTCGGTGGGCGAACCGAAGCGGCGCAGGAACCACTCCGCCGTGACCGGGTGGGCCCAGGTCAGCGAAGCGGGAACATCCAGCTCTTTTTGAACCGCGAGCATGGGATATTGTAGCGCGGTTTTCTTCGATCTTTATTCGCCGGACACCTGGCCGCCTACATATTTCCTACGCCTACATCGGCCACGCCAGCGGCGGGATTCTCCGCGTCAAGATATTGCTCAATCACACGCTCGAGCAGCCCCTGCGCGGAGAGGATAAAGTCGATCGCGTCGCGACCTGCGCCCTGCCCACCTGCATGAGAAGTGACGTAGTGGGCCATGTCCTTTACCTGCTGACGAGCATTGGCCGTTGCAATCGCGAGGCCGCACTGCCGCATCACCGGAAGATCGATGATGTCGTCGCCAACGTAGGCCATCTGATCGAGCGAGTACCCCGTCTTCATCAGAATGTCTTTGGCGGCCTCCATTTTATGAGCCTGCCCCTGGTAGACGAACTCCAGCTTCAGGTCGCGCGCGCGAATGGCCACCGTCTGCGAGTTGCGCTTAGTGATGATGCCGATGCGGAGACCGCCCATGCGCCCAAGCGAGATGCCCAGGCCGTCGTGAGCGGCGAATCCCTTGCACTCGATCCCCTTCCCGTCCGAGCCGGGAATGACGAATATCTGGCCGTCGGTCAGAACACCGTCTACGTCGAAGATAAGGACCTTTATCTTTTTTGCGCGATCTTCAGCAGTCATCTCTCGATGATACGTGACCGGTCTTCTAGCGCCAGTGGCCGTCTATCCACACAAAGCCGCGCGGAGTCTGCCGCCAGCGGCCGGGGTACCAGCGATAGCCAGGATGCGGTGGACGCATGTACTCTCCAGGCACCCAGACGTACTGGCCGCCGTACCAGCGATAGTGGCCACCTTGCCAGACCCAGTGTGGATGCGCGGGTGGAATGGGAGGAATCGTCTCGCGGGGCGGTGGCGGCGGTGCCGTCGTTGGTGGCGGCGGCGGTTGGGTGTATGCCGTTGCCGCTGCCAATATCATCACGCAGGCGGCTGTGACGAATCGTCGCATCCGTTCTTGTCTCCTCAAGCTCTCTTGCAGATAGGACGCTCTCTGTTGTTGAGGAGTTGTGATCGCGCTTCGGGCTAGAACTTTACGTCGATGACTTTTCCGCTCTCGAAGACGACCTGCATTCCTTTGCAGGTCCAGAGAGATCTGGTCCCGAAGTTCACTTTTTTCTGCGGGTCGCCGAGTGCCTTTGTGACCTGGCCGGCGGTCATGCCGGGTTGGATGTTGGATTCGTCGGTCTGGGGGGAGGCGGAGCGTAGCTATCGGAAGGAGGCGGCGGAGTAGAGTTCAGCCCTGAAGCAGCGTTTGTTTTGTCGGCGCGCTGCGACATCAGTTTGGAGTAGTTCTCGCGGATCCAGCGCTCGATCTGGCCGGAGATGTTGTCGGCGGCGAAGCGCCAGCTCATCTCGCTTTGGGCTTCGAGAGCCTGCGTGTAGCTGCCGGCCATCAGGGTGGCGTGAAGGTTGCGGACGGTCTTGTCGTTCGTGGTCGTGGTGCGGGTGGAGGAACGCCCGTCGTCGCTGGTGGTGCGATTGGTGGTGTAACCGTCGACCTCTTTGTGCGAGTCGCGCGCGTCGATGCGGACGACGACGTCCGCCTCGGACGGAGAGTTGACCACGCGCAGCGTCTTCTTGCTGGCCAGCGACTTTTGCAGATCGAGCGAAGAGTCGTTCGCACCCGGTGCGCTGAAGCCGTTGTTGTCGCTGGTCACGTAGACGCTGACGAGCTGCTGAGCAAAGGCGCAAGGCGCAGCGAGAAGAGCAAGGCTGAGAAGTGCAAGGACAGGGCGACGCATCAATCGTTTCTCCAGCACCGCAAGATGGAAGCAAGGGGGCCGGAGTTAGGTTATCTGTGAGAGAAGGTGGGGGCAAGTCAACGGCCTCTCGCCCGTACCTTTTCGCGCAAAGTCTTCAGACATTTATGGTTAGGTCCGGGCCTCTTCCCAACTGGAAAATTTGAGGGTTTCTGAGGTAAGATTCCTCACCATCATGGACGCCGCTTCCAACGCGTCGGTTATTTCTGACCGCCAACGGAAGTATGTGTCGATGTTTCATGAAGTGTTCTTGAGATATTCCGTGGGCTTTGGAAAGGCGTCGCATTTCGCGCAACTGGTTCCGAAGCTCATGCGCAACGACTCGCTCCGCTTGGATTTCTCAATGGTGGTGCAGTGGATTCAGAAGCTGGAAGAGGGCCATCTGACACTGAGAGAGATGTTGGAGTTCATATGGATCGCGATGACCGGTTCGACGGGCCATATGGATTCAAGCTCTGGGCCATTGATGATTTTTCTAAGTGGGCTCGGCGGGTGGCATGAGACTGAGGAACGCGAAACATGCCTAAAAAGCGCGCCGCCCCTGAGCGCCTCCGGGTCCGGGCCACTGTCCGAAAATCCTATGGACCTTGGCCGCAAGGACGAACCGTGCGATGCGCGAGACAAATGGGCGGCAGCAGTTCGTCGACGCCGTCTTATGGTTGCGCTCTGGCTTCTGCCCATCTTGCCGCCCCTCATATTGTGCGTTGCGCTATATCGCAGTTACACCGGGCCAGACACAACGCGCGACAGGGATGCCACAAACACGGCTTCTGCGGCCAATAAGACCGGGTGGAGATCCGGCCGAAGAGTCAGGTCGAACCGCGTCAGTCCACACCCGGAACCAGACGTAGAAAATAATGCAAAAGAAACACCTGCGCCGATTGAACAGGAACACGAAGCGTGGCCTACAAGTGGCTTTGTCGTTATCGGAGAAGAGGGGCAAATCATAAGGTTTGATCAAACTGGCGCGACTGCTCCGGCGAGGATTCACGTCCCTAAGCCCGAACAGCTCCCCACAATTGCTGAGGGAAGAGCCGGGATGCCGGGAGTCATGCCTGAGGCCATCGTCACGTTGACGTACCCAAAGATCGTGACCCAGGAAGCTCCCAGGACAGAATCCGTCAGCGCAGATCCAGACAGCGGCCGAACCACCGTTGCAGACGCGAACAGTAGGCGAATTGTCGATGAGGAGAAGGCTCGAACGAGCTCAGCGGTCATAGAATCCAGGATGCCGGTGATTATGCCCGTGGTAGTGGCAAGTTCTACGGCGCCTCCTGTTGCGACAGTAGCGCGGACGGAGAACCGGCCAACCCCGTTAAAAGGGTTGTCCTCCGCAAAGCCATTCGAGCTGATACATCCGCGCGTGGCGGTTTCAGCCGGATTGCTAAGCGCCGACATCGTCAAGTTTCAAATGCCGTCGTATCCCAAGTCGGCGCGACGGCAGATGCTGCAGGGAGATGTTCTTGTTCGTGTGCTGATCTCAGAAAAGGGAAAGGTCGCCCGAGCATTGGCCCTGAACGGTCCGCCGAGTCTGCGTGGAGCGGTGGAGAAGGCTGTCCACCACTGGCGGTACGTCCCCTACATGGTGAATGGAAAGCCAGTTGAGGTTCAAACATGGGTAACCTTCCATTTTGAGATGAGAGAAAGTTGAGCATGGTGCGAGACTTTCAGAAACGTGATATGGGATTGGCAGCATTATCCGCCTTAGATTTGTCGTTGCTGAAAGGTACGCTTTACGTCCCGTGCTCCATGCAGAACAGCATGGATCACGGGCGAACGTCTCGCTGGTAGACGATCAGATAAGGGTAGACCGTGTAGAAGACGACTGGCCGGGCGGTGAGGTCGGGGCGGCGGTGTCCGAGGCCGGGTTGGCCGCGAGGCTATCACGATCACCTGAACCGCCAATAATCTTTAGAATCTACGATTTAGCCTTCTCATAACCTAAAGGTCGCAGGTTCAAATCCTGCCTCCGCAACCAATCAAATCAACAACCTACGGGAATCAGGTTCTACCGCCAGACTCCCAATATCTCCCAATAAGAAAATTCATGGTTTCAGGCAGGTCGCTTTGATACGCCAGCATTGGGGTCTTCGACGCCGGGAGCCGACAACTCATCCGATGATCGCTGTCGGTTCAGGTCTGGAGTCGCATTCGCTGCTGTTCGAGCAGCGTCTCCCGTACGCCTGAGATCAAAAGGTTCCGCGCGCTCTGTAAATAAAGGTGGTCTTTCATCGAGCACCACATGATTGAAAGAATGATTGTGCCGTTCGAGGCGTTCCTGGCACTCTGTCTCATCGGCTACCTCAAAACGCCTGACGTTCGTCGATGATTCCGGAGCGATCACCGCGCCTTGCTCAAGCGCCGGTAGTACTCTGCCACAGGCTCCTGATACCCCGAAGGCACAATGTCCGGTTTACCCGACCGCACCTCCACCGCCGCGCCGTTGTTCTTCAACTGCAACTCCAGCCGGTCGATGGCGCTCAGCGCCTCGCGATGGAGTTGATCCACCATCGCCGGATTGCCAGGGAAGCGTGACGGGTCGAGCGCCTGCATCTGCCTCGTCAGATCGCGTACCTCCTGCGACGCTCCGGCATCTCCCTGCACCATCTGTCGCAAACGGTTGAGCTCACGCATCTGCTGCCGATAAGCCTGCTCCGTGTCACGTGCGTTGCCGGAAGCATCGGTCGGCACTGACCGCGAGGCTCCACCAGCGTAGGTGTTGTTGCCCGTGTTGATATTGCCCCAGGCCGCGCCATCGGTATAACCGCCGCCACCGACTCTGATCTCGCCATTCGCATCGCCAGCCTGGCCAGCACGGTTCCCCGCCTGCTGGCCTTGTCCGCCGCGTTGCATCTGCCCACCTGCCGTTTGAGACGAACCTCTGCCATCTGCAGTACTTTGCCCTCTCCGATTGCCCTGCCGGTTCGCGCCCTGTCTGTCTGCCCCTGCGCCGGCCATCGCCTCCAGTTGCCCACGCAAACGCCTCACCTGGTCAAGTGCCGCAGTCTGGTCGCCCGGGCCCTTGCCATCGCGCATTCCGGCAGGTGTCTGCCCCACGGCCTTCTGTGCATCGCGGAGCTGACGACTCAGCTTCTGCAAACCTTGCGCAATCTCCGCCTCCGTGCCATTCGAGTTCGGATTGATCCCGCGCCGCAGCCAGTCCGCCGTCCGCTGAACATGATTGTCCAGGTCCGACTCATCCATCTCCGATAGAGCCTGACGCAGCTTCTCGGCAGCAGACGGGCTGTTCGAGGCCATCGAGCGCGCCGACTCGCGCATGTTCCTCTGCAAACTCGAAAGATCGTTCGAAAGCTGCTGGCGCTCCCCCGCCAACCGATTCCGCTCATTCATTCTCGCCGTCACGCTGTCGCGATCCAGAGGATTGACGTTCTGCTGCCTGCTCGCGAACTGATTGATGCGGTCGATCTGCGACCGCTCCTCCTGTGTCAGCCGATCGGCCTCCTGCGATAATGACCCCATCTTGCCCGAAGCCATCTGCTGCCTGCTCGCGCTCAGCAGACCTCGAGCCTCCTCAAGACGCTCCGCAGCCTGCCTCGCTGCCTCCGAGCTTTGCTGCGGATTGCCGCTTCGCTTCATCGCATCGCCAGCCTGCCGCAACCGGCTCAGCGCCTGCTCAACCCGCTGGTCCTCCTGTCTACCCGAAGAAGACGCTCCCGCAGACGATGAACTACGCTGCTGCGAACCACTTTGATTTGAACTGGATGATGAAGCACCGGAACTTTGGTCTGATTGCTGTGATCCAGACTGTTTCGAACCGCTCTGTTGTCCATTGCTGTTCTGCGCCATCTGCTCCATCTGACGTTGCAGCTGCTCCGCCTCGCGCCGCAGCATCTCCTGCTGCCAGCGGTCTTGGAAGCTCTGCTGCTGGTTGCTCTGCTGCTTCGCCAGCTCCTCCTGCCGCTTCGCCAGCGCATCCAGCTTTGCCAGCACGTCGTCGATCTCCTTTTGCTTCTGCTCCTCGGGAGAGGTGTTCTGCGCCGTCTCATACTGGTTCTTCGCTGTATCCAGCTCCAGGTCGAAGAGACTTGCCAGATCGCGCCCCGCCGAGTTCGCTCCTCCTCCGCCCCCACCACCCTGCTGTCCGAATGCCACCTGTATCTGCCGGAACGTGGCCTCCGCGCGCAGCAGCGCCTGCAAGGCCTTCTGCTCAAGCGGCAGAGCGTCCTTCCACTGCATTCCCCTCAGCTTGTCCGCGGAAGGCCCCATCGCCGCCGCAGCCATCTGCATGTCGCGCTCGAAACCGTTGAACTCCTCGTTGGCCTCCGAAAGATCGCGGCTCTGCATGCGCGCCGAAAGGGCCATCACCTGGTCGCGCAGCTTCTGTTGCGCGTCCGAGAGGAACTGCCCCTGCACTGCGCTGTCCTTCTGCGTCGCCGTCTTGTCGTTCTGCTGCTTCCAAGTCGCGGCTATCAGCTCCTTCTCGCGTTTCGACATGTCGGTCTGATTGTTCTGTCCGCCGCCACCGCCTCCTCCTCCGCCACCGCTCTGTTGCGACTGCGAGAACTCTCGCTCGAACGGGTCCACCTGAACGAAGCTGATGTTGGTGCGCGTCTCCGCATGGCCATCCTTCGCCGTGGCATACAGGCTCACAAGATCTCCGGGAACCAGCTTGAAATCCTCCAGCCGAAGCGTGTACGAGCCATCCGCATTCTTCACCCCCGGCGACTTCAGCAGATCGACATCCTTGTCCGCGCCCCCATTCACCGAGTAATGCAGGTGCATCTCTCGCACGCCGAACTGGTCCGCCACCTCAACTCCAACCTTTACCTCTTCAATCGGAGAAGCGCGATAGTCTCCGCCAGGACGGTTGATGCTCACCTGTGGAGGCTCCGCCTTGTCCGTCGCAATAAAGTAGTCCTCCGAAAGCCGCACCGGCTGCCCCTGCTCGATCGCCGCAACGTGATACGCGCCGTCCTTCTCCATGTGGATCGAACCTTTATAGGTATTCCCATCGCCCCCCGTCAGCATGGTTGTCTTGTTGTCGTCGAGTGCCAATTTGCCGCCTTCCAGCGGCTTGTCCATCTCCACTTCAATCGTGGCGTCCGTTCCTTCAATTGCCCTCAAATCGCCTCTCTGCTCCTGCACCGCGGGCTTCAGCCCTGTCCACTTTGGATACTCATACGTCACACGAATCTTCTTCACCGTAGGAAGATCGGCCACGCGGACCGTGTAGTGTTCGGAAGTCAACGGACCGGCGGCCACGTAGTACTCCACGTTCTCAGGCAGTCCCGCCAGCACAAACTGATAGTTCGCCGCGCTGCCCTGGTCTGGCTGCATCTGCATCGCAACCGGCTCCCACCCTTTTGCACTCTGATAGTGCGCGAACAACTGCACCTTCTCTGGATGCAGTCCCACAACGTGTGCCGTAATCAACTGGTCGCTGTTGCGCCGTACCGTCACATCGCCGGGTGCAACCGCCAGGCTGTACAGCGGAGCGGCGTTCTTGTGCCCGCCCGTCCACAACAGTGTCGCGCCATAGCCCATAAAGCCGCGCGAGGCCACAATCATCCACACCAATGCGCCTAGGCATCCCAGCCCAACTCCCGCAAACGCAAACAATCGCCTGCCGGGAGCCAGCGACGCAGGCGCGGCATCCAACGTGTGCGTCAGCGTGTCGGCGGCAAGCAGCTCGATAAAAGGATCGTCGTCCTGCTGCTGACGCTCATAGAACGTCTTCAGCCTCTGTTCCAATGCCGCATGGGCCTGCTCCGTCTTCGCAACCGTGCGCTCCGACGTAAGTCGCATTAGCGGAAACACGATGCCAGCAGCAGCCGCAACCGCCAGCAGAACAAACAGCGCCACGCGCGCGCCTTTCACGCCTACAGCCGGAAACGCATAGTGATTGAGCACCAAAACGAGAACGATCGTCGTCAGTAGCGCCGTGCCTGCCAGCACAAGAAAGCCCATCGTCCACGCCTGTAGGCGTAGCCTGCCTCGCGTCTGCGCAATGTAGGAATTGAGCTCGTCCCGCCTGCTCATACTTCCTCCCGCTGCACGCCCAGGTAGCGGCTGGAGAGCGCCGTCTCCGCGACCGCAACCGCCAGTGCAAGCAGCATAACGTACCACCACAACCCCATGCGCCGGTCATTCGTCCCCAAAACCTGCTTTTTCTCCGCCGCGTTTTGTCCGCCGTGGCTCCCCGTCCATAACCCCTGCATCTCCGCCGACATAGGAGTCAGGTCCGATTCCCGCCTATCTGCGTTCACTCCAATCTCACCGCTGCGCCCATTCGCAAAACGAATCTGGTAGAACCCCGCTCTCGTTAGACGAAACGTCCGTGCCGTTCGCCCCTCGCTCAACGAGAGCGGCCGCCGCCCATCTGGGTCGACAACCTCTGCGCTCGCCGTCCGCCCCTGCGTCTCCGCCGAAGAGCGTAGCTGCACAAACGAGTCCACCGTCTTCGCTCCACTCAACTCTTCGCCGCCCGCCAGATACCGCGACGCCTTATCGACAAATGCGACAAATACAGGATGCAGCGGAAGATCATTCGTCAGGTTCTCAAGTCCCGACGCGAGCAGAAGCACTCTGCCCTCGCCCATCTGCCTCTCCAACAGCAAAGGGGTGCCGTCGCTCAGCCGCGCCACCACGCGCGCAAGCGATGTGTCAACCGGCACAATGTAGAAGAACCGCGCCGCAGCCCAGCCTCCGTTGTCGCGGCCCGGCTCCGTCTGCTCCAGCGCGGGGTACGTAAAGTCCACCTGCCCAACCGACGCCGTCACGTTGCGAGGCTTCACGTGCTCACCGCCCCACAGCGGAACCTCTCCTCGTCGTCCCGTTTCCACGCCGGCGGCAATCAACACATCTCCTCCGCTCGCGACATACTGCTCCAGCGAGTGCTCAAAGATCGAAGGCAGCGTCGCTGCGTCCGACAGCACGGTAAAGGCAAACTTCTTGGGATCGATGTCCGTCGCCTGGTCTGCCGCCACCGCTTGCACCACAAAGGCCCCGTGGCTCGCCGCATTCAATGCCGCGCCAAAGTACAGCGGCGATCGCTCGTCGCGCGCGTTGTGCACAAATAACACGTGCTGCGGATCCAGCCGCCGCACCACAAAGAAGCTCGCATCGTCCGCCGGCAGCACGTCGCCGCCATTGACTCGTACCTCGCAACGATTGAAGCCGTAACCCACATTGAGAGGAGCGAACTCCACCGTCGCCCGTCCATTCGCAGGCACCTTGACGCTACGCTTCGCCACCTCTTTCCCGTTAACCATCAGCGACACCGTCTTCACTGTCTCGTCTGTTCCCATACCAGCAACGACGGCCTGCACCCGCGACTTCGACGTATCCTTCGTATCCGTAAGGTCCGCCGGCGCGTTGACGCTCTCAACCGTCCAGTTAGGCGACGGTGCTGTCTTCGCGACGTTGTGCAGCGTCAGCTCAACCGTCTGCGGGAACACCGCATCGGCAAAGCTCGCTGGCATCGCGCTGCGCTGCATGTCGCTGAACAGGTGCAGGTCGATCGGCCCGGCCTCCGTCTCGCTCAGTGCACGGACCGCCTTCCCCAGCTCCCCGTAGCTCCCATAACCATCGCCCACCTGAACGCCATCAAGCGCAACACGCAACTGCTCCGCATCGGTTATTGGCTGCGTCAATACCTGCACCTGCCCTCCCAGAGCAATCACCTGCGCGCGCTGCGAATGCGGCTTAGCGGCAAGCAATGCCAGCGCCTCTCGCTTCGCATCGGCAAACCTGGTGCCCGCGCGCATGCTGAACGAGTTGTCGAGAACGATCATCAACGGCCGCCCGTTCGCATTCGCCGCGGAACGCCGCACAAAGGGATTCGCAAACGCCAGCACCACCAGCAGCAGCAGCGCAAACCGTAAGGCGAACAACAGCAGATATCTCAACCGGTGGTGCTTCGTCGAACTCTGCGTTCCACGCTCAAAAAACATCAATGAACTCACCGGCCGCGGCACCGTAATATGTTTGCGGAGCAGGTGTACAAACACTGGTATCCCAAGGCCCGCAAGCCCTGCCAGGAACCACGGCGCAAGAAAGCCCATCATCGTCCCGTCCGCCGCAATGAAAGATACTCGCGCAAAACCGCATCCAGCGGCTGGTCCGTCGCAAGAAGCTGGTATTCCATTCCTACCGCACGCACCCGCATGCTCAGTTGGTCGATATGTTCTTGCAGCCTCTCGCGGTACGTCGAGTTCACATACTCCGGCACCACCTCAATCTTCTCGCCCGATTCAAGATCGACGAGAACCGCAGGGCCTTTCATCTGCGGGCGCAGTTCCTGCGGATCGAGCACATGAAACAGAACAACGTCATTGCCATGAAACCGCAGCGGCTCGACGGCCCTTACAATCGCCTCCGGCGTTTCGTAGAAATCCGAGATCACAATCACAATCCCGCGTCGGTGCAGTAGCGACTGGAAGTGAGTCAGGGGCTTCGCAAAGTCCGTCCGCGCGTGCGGCTCCGCCCTCTCCAGCGAGGCGAACAGACGTGCGAGCTGCCCTTGCCGCGTCGAAGGCTTCACATAATCACGCACCTCGTCGTCGAACACAATCACGCCAGCCGCATCGCGCTGATTGCGCACCGCCATGTAGAACAACGACGCCGCAAGATACCTCGCATAGTCCGCCTTCGCCGGCTGCCGCGAGCCGAACTGCATCGAGTTGCTCGCATCCAGCAGAATCATCAACTGGCTGTTCGTCTCTCCTTCGTAGCGCTTCAGGTAGCAGCGTTCTGTCCGCGCAAACAGGTTCCAATCCACATGGCGCAGGTCGTCTCCCTGCGTGTACGGACGATACTCCGCAAACTCCTGGCTGAAGCCGAAGTCCGGCGACCGGTGCAGGCCAGACACAAACCCGTCCACCACCGTCTTCGCAATCAGGTCCAGCGACGAGATGCTCGCCAGCACCGCGGGATCGAGAAGCCGCTGCATCAGCCCTCCCTCGGCGGCGGCATGTGCGCCAACAGCCTGCGCAGTATCTCGTCCGTGTCGATCCGCTCCGACTCCGCATGAAAGTTCAGCAGTATGCGATGACGCAGCACCGGCGCCACCAACGCCGTGATGTCGTCATACGTGACGTGATACCGTTTGCGCGTCAGCGCCCGCGCCTTCGCCGCCAGCACAATGAACTGCGCCGCACGCACACTGCCGCCATAGTTCACATACTTCTTCACAAACTCCGGCGCGCCCTCGCTCTTTGGCCTCGTCGCGCGCACCAGGTTCACCACATACCGCGCCAGCGAATCCGCGATCGGCACCATCCTTACCAGTTGCTGAAAGTCCAACAACTCCTCCGCCGAGGTCACAGCCTGCACCACAGCCGAGCGCGTCGTTGTCGTAAGGTCGAGCACCTTCATCTCTTCGTCGGCAGTCAGATACTCCAGCGTTGCGTTGAAGATAAAACGGTCGAGCTGCGCCTCGGGCAAAGGATACGTGCCCTCCAACTCGATCGGGTTCTGCGTCGCCAACACGAAGAACGGAGCAGGCAAAGCGTAAACGTGCCCCCGCACCGTGCACGAGCGCTCCTGCATCGCCTCCAGCAGCGCGGCCTGCGTCTTCGGCGGCGTGCGGTTGATCTCGTCCGCAAGAATGATGTTGCCGAAGATCGGCCCGCGCACAAACGTCCATTTGCGATGGCCCGTCGCCATGTCTTCTTCAATGATGTCCGTGCCCGTCACGTCCGAAGGCATCAGGTCGGGCGTGAACTGGATGCGCCGAAACTCAAGCCCCAGCGCCTCGGCGATGGTGCGCACCATCAGCGTCTTCGCCGTGCCAGGCAGGCCCGTCATCAGGCAGTGCCCGCCGACGAACAGCGCGATCAGCACCTGCTCCAGCACCTCCTCCTGGCCCACGATCACCTCGCGCACCTGTGCGGCGATGCCCTCGCGCACCGCATGAAATCGTTCAACGCGTTGTTGAAGCTCCGTCGCATCCGCATCGAGACCGGCAAAAGTAGCCATACGTTTATCCCCTCAAAATCATTTCCACGTCTTACTTTCCCGTACCCTGGTGCAACTCCAGCAACAGCTTCTGCGCCGGCACATATCCGGGAGCAATCTCCAGCGCCGCCAGCACGCTCTCCTCAGCTTCGTTCTTTTTGCCCGCCGCGAAATACGCCCTCGCCAGCCGAAACTCCGCGCCAGCTTTATCCACTGGCCGCGACGCAACCGCCGCCGCATACTCGCGCGCCGCGCCGTCGAACCTCTGCTGCGCATACAGCAGATCGCCAAGCCTCTGATGCAACTCCTCATCGTTGACCGGATAGATATAGTTCACCCGCTCCAGCGTCGCCGCAGCGGCGGCCTTGTCTCCGCGCGCATCCTCAAGCGCCGCCAGACGCTTCAACGCCTCGGGATCCTGCCCTCCCGCATGTTCGTATGCGGCGAGCGAACGCTCCTCCGCGCTCGCGTCATTCTTCGCCTTGAACGCATCGGCCATCAACTCATACGCACTTCCCTCTCCCACGTACTCCGGATAGAGCGCGATCGCCGCCGGTCCCTGCGCAATCACCGACTCCGCATCCTTCTCACGCGCCGCCATCACAACCGCCTTCATCTTGTCGCGCCATTCGTCGAAATGCGCCGCCGCGACCCCGTATCGCTTTTCAATCCACGCAAAATACTGCTTGTCGAAGTCCTCCGGAGCCAGTCCAAGGTCGTGCTCCACCACATACGCCGTCGTCTGTAGCTGCGCATACGAGCGGACCATCGCCAGCAGCTTCGCCTCGCCCCACTTCGACTTGATAAAGTCGCAGATGCTTCCCGCCTGAAAATACGACACCACCACCTGCGACGGATACTCCGGATAAACGAAGCCGCGGTCCAGCTTCAGCACCGGCAACAGCTTCTTGTCTCTTATGGCAAGTAGCACCTCCGACGTCGCCCGGTTGCTCCACTCTGCCGAACGCTCGCCCTCCTCATGCACTGCAAGCCCCTCCGTAAACCATCGCGGAACATGGTTCTTCGTCGCGGTCAGCACATACACATGGCTCATCTCATGCCACAACGTCGCTCCCCAGTTGAACTCTCCCTGCTTGCGCGCCGATGGACTGTCCATCGCGATGACCTCACCAAACGTCACGCCAAGCGCCCCCAGTCCCGGCATCCCCATCGTCCTTACCGCAAAGTCTTCATGATCTGGATACACCTCCACCTGCACCGGCCCGGGCAGCTTCATCGCATACTTCGCGTTGTACGTCTTCAGAATCGTATGCAGTTCGTCCTGCAGATAAGGCCGCAACAGATCGGCCTCCGTCTTCTTCAGCTTCAGTACCGTTGTGTCATCGCGCAACGTGACGTAGTTCTGATAGCTGTCCAGCAGCCGCAGACTGTTCACCGTCGCCGCGTCGCGATAGCCGTTGTTGTAGCTCAGCTCCAGCTCTTTCTGCGCCGCCTCCTGCTGCCCAAGCCGCATCAGTCCAATGCCCAGCGACGAATGCGCCGACCACAAACGCGGCTCCGCCTCCACCGCCTTGCGGTAGTAGCTCACCGCATCCTCGTGCCTGTAGTGGAGCTCCAGGTGATGCGCAATCTGCGCATACGCCGTGCCGTAATGTGGATTGATCGCTGCAATCTTCGCCAGCCACGCATCCGCGGGACGCTCATCGATCACCTCCAGAGCCGCGTGAATTGCCATTGCATCCAGCGCATCGTTCTCCAACGCAATCGCCTTGTCGGCCTCGCTTGCAGCCAATTGCCGGTCGTCGTTCTCAAGCGCGATACCCGCCATCAGCTCGTGCGTATCCGCGCGCTTCGCATCGAGAGAGATCGCCTTATTGAGATACGCTGCGGCCTTCCCATCGAAGCTGTCCGCCGAGATGATCGCAAGCCCAACATAAGCATCCGCATTCCCAGGGTCCTTCGCCAACGCCTCGCGGAACAGATCGGCCGCATCCTTGTCGTTGAAGCGCTCGTGCAGCAGCATCCCCCAACTGACCTTGTCCTCCGCCTTGCTGCTTGCCGATTGCGTCGCCAGCCGAAACTGCTCATTCGCCCGGTCCCACTCCTCCAGTCCCCAAAAACCCTCCGCACGCGTAGCCGCATCTCCACTTCGTGTCAGTTGCTCGAAGCACGCACGCGCTTTATCTTCCTGCCCATGCTTTCGCAGCAGCCGGCACTCCTGCGGCACCGCAGCGAGCGCAGTGGAACAGACCAGCATCAGGGGCACAATCTGGAGAGCACGTCTCATTTATCCAACTCCTGCTGCACCTTCGCCAGCTCCAGCAGCATCTCCGTCAACTGCTTCTTGTAGTCCCCAGGCTCCATCGCGGCTTTCTGATACTTCAGCCCATCGATCTTCTGTTCGATCTCCTCCTTCTGCAACAGCAGTTGACTCTTCGCAGGATCGTTGGCCGCCTGCCGGCTCTTGCCCAGCCGCTGCAGCGTAAAGCTCGCCATCAACGCGCCCTGCCTCGCATCGGGCTCGCGCACTGGCTCGCCGCTACCAACGTCATTGAAGACTGCATGTTCGGTCGCCAGCCGCTTCTGCGACTCGTAGAACGCCGCCGTCTTCTTCGACGCGTACGTGAAAGCCTCCAGCGCGCTGATCGAATCGCTCTTGTCCGTGTCCGCCGCCGGGTCCTGCAACGCCTCCACCCAGTACCTTGCAAACACGGTTGCATTCTTTTCTGTGCCCGACTTCGTCGCTGCAATCACGCCGCGTCCCGGCCTCGCCAGCGCGCGCACCGCGCCACCGCTCGCGCTCGTCGTGTCCACAACAAGTTGTCGCCGCGACTGGATGCGATTGCACATCTCCGCAATATCCTCACCCGTAACATCCGGCCCCACCAGATTGAACTTGTACTCCGCCCCGTCGAAGGAGCCGTGCCCAATCAGCACCAGAACGAAGTCGTCGTTCGCTTTCGCCTCGCGCGCCACCGCCGCCATCGCCTCTTTGAACTTCGCTGCCGTGGCAGTTTGCCCTGACAACACGCGGACCGGAACGTTCCCGCTCGCCTCCTTGAATATCTTCTCCAGGTCCTTCGCCGCGGCGTTGAACCGCTGCTCGTAGTCGGGTTCGCCGCCCAGCCCCGCAACCACCACGTAGTACGTATCGGCCCGCGCCGAGGACACAGCAAGACAAAGCGCCACGCACAACAAACAAATGGCAACTCTGCAACTCGTCCATGCGCGCGACGATTTCATACGATGCCCCACCTTCGCCGCAGCATCCACTCGGCAACCAGCAGTCCCAGCAGCAGCAGAAAGACCGCAGGCATGTTCCACAACTCATTCGTCGTGCGCACGGCCACTCCCGCCTCGGAGTAGGAGATATTCTGCGGCAGGTCCTTAACATCCTCCGGCTTCCAGTAGCGCCCTCCCGTCTGCGCCGAAAGCTGTTGTAGTAGCTCGCGATTCTGCTCCGTGTGAAACTGTTCCGCCACTCCGTCCTCGCGCCGGAACGCCAGTGTGTCGCGACCCAGCTCCTGCTTCTGTCCACCCGTATCCTGCGCAACTACCTCGGCAAGGTAGCCCCCGGGCTTTTCCGCTGTCCACGCAGCGGAGTACTCCCCCGCAACATCCTGCGATAGCTGAAGGTCTATCAGCGCATCCACGCCTCCCGGCCCCATCATGTGCGCCGTCACATGCGCATTCACCGCTGGCTGAAACTGCGCATCGCGCACGCTTGCACTCAGCCGTATATTGCCGTCGTCCATCAACGTGTGCGCCGAAGCGGACGCCGTCACAGGCCCCGGAGAATCCGCCACCAGCCAGCGCAACAGTTGCTGCCAGAACAGGTCGTGCGAGCGGTCGCCCAGCGGCTCGCTCATCTGCCACCGCCACGTCCCGCCCGTCGCCAGAATCGCCGTGCGCCCGTGACCGTATCGCTGCGTAATCAAAAGAGGCAGCTTTCGCTTCCCCACATTCATCTCCGCCAGCACAACCGCGCCAGGCTTGGGCGAACCGGCATCCTGATAGTCCGCCAGATACGTCAGCTTCTTCCATCGCTCAGCGTTCTTCACCGGGTCGTCCAGCAGCCTCGCGATGGCTGAGTCCACGCCCTCCGGCGTCAGCTCCACCGTCGCCGCATTGCGATGAAAAGTGTTGCGTCCCGCAGGCAGGAAGGTTGGGAACATCTCGCTTACACTCGACGCGCCCCAACCTCCGTCGCTCAACGACGTATGCCCACCAAGAAACAATACGCCGCCGCCACGCCTGTCGGCATACTCGCGCAGCAACTCCCGCTGCAACGGAGTGAAGTAGTCCGCGTCGACCGATCCCACAATGATGCCGGCATACCCAAACAGGTCTTCCGCGCGCGAAGGAAATCCATCCGCCAGCTCGCTTGGATCTTTGATCCCCTGCCGGTATATCTTGTTTTCGCTCGTCCGCAGCATCGAGACAAGTTGAATCGTCGGGTCGTCGTCTTCAGCCCTGCGAATAAACTTGAACTCCCAGCGCGGCTCGCCCTCGATGTACAGAATTCTCCGCTTCGCATCGCTCACCAACACGGGGCGTGTCATCGCGTTGTTGTTGGCGTTCTCTTCCCCCGCCATCGGCTCGATCGCAAACTGAAGACTCCTCGCCCCCGCCTCGCCCGCGGAGAAGAACATCTTCTCCGTCTGCATCGCGCCATTAGGAGCCAGCTTCACCTCGCGCGCTGCAATCGTCTTGTCTCCGTCCCTCACTGCGATCTTTGCCGTCTGCCCCGCGTAGCCGTGCTGCACAAAGCTGATGGCCGCCTGCATGCGCGAATTCACCACCGCGCTCGGAGCAACGCTCACACCCTCCATCTCCACATCGTGCGCAATCTCCGTTCGACCAAAGCCGATCGTGTGCACGGGCAGCCGACGGTTCCCCAGCGCGCGCAGCGTCTCCAGCGCAATCCCCGACCCACCTGCCTCAGCCATATTCTGGCTGCCATCGCTCAGCAGCAGCACCGCCCCCACCGGCAGGTCGGCCGTGTCCTCCGCCAGCTTCTTCAGACCGCCGTTGATATTTGTCGCGCCATCCGTCGGCTGAACTTCACCCAGTCCTTCGATCTTCGTGAGGTCTCCGCCCAAACGATACAGCCGCGTCTGAAAACGCTTCTGTATTCCACCAAGCACGCCGCTCTGAAGCACATCCAGCGCCGCCGCTTCTCGCGTCTTTCCATTCTCATCGGCGATCGCCATGCTCTTCGACGAGTCCACGACGACGGCGATAATGTTCTGCTGCGAGGTCAGGGCCGCCACCATCATCGCCGGCTGCCACAGCAGCAGCAGCACCAGTGCTACAAACGCCGACTGCATCGCCCACAGCACCCATACGCGCCAGTTCCTCAGCTTCGGCGCCGCATCGGCAATCTGCCGGTACGTCAGCACCGCAAGTCCAACCGTAGCAATCGTAATCAGCAGCGCAAGCAGCCACGCAGGCCACGCCGACAGAAGAACAAAGTGTCCTCTGCTAAACACCGGCCCCGGATATTTGAACAACAGCTCAAACATGCCTGCTCAAACCTGGATGAATTTTCCCGCGCCAACAACGAGCTAATGCGTCATGCCATAGATGATGTAATCCAGCCCCACGCGAAACGCCATCGAAGCGAACGGCTCCGGGTAGTTCGGATCGTCCGCCCACTCCCACGCGTCGCCAAGGTGCATGTTGTGGCATATCGCCACCATGATGCGCCCTTTGTCGTCGCGAATCGCGCGCCACTTGGGCTGATAGCCGTCCTTCTCATACGTGCGCCCGGTGCGAATCCACTGCTCGCCCGGGATCTGCATCTTATCGTCGACGTCGTACAGCGTATGAAATATCTCGTCTCCGCTCTTCAGGTCCTCCACGGGACGGTCCGGCAGCACCTGCCGCATCCCGTTCATGAAGTTCTCCCAGTCTTCCGTCCCATGAAAATCGTCCACCATCAGGAAGCCCCCCTTCAGCAGGTACTCGCGCAGCCTCTGCGCCTCCTTGTCGGTGAACGACCACATCTGCACCTGCACCGCATAGATCCACGGATAGTTGAATATCTCGTCGGAGTCGAGCGTAACCACCTGCTCCGTCGGACGCCCGTCGATGCGCGTCAGCCTGTGCATCGCAATCAGGAACTGGCGGTCGGCCTTCGGATAATCGCGCGACCAGGCGTTCCTCCACCAGTAGCCGCGCCCCCCGAAGCTGTTCATCCCCTGCATGTTGGTGGCAAACGCCAGTCGCGACCAGTAGAACTCCGCCTTGATATTTGTCGGGGAATCGTCATTGCCGAAGCCAAAATCGGCAACCCGCTGATACCCTCGTAACCCGGCGCAGCATATGGCCAGGACCACCGATACGGCTGCGGCTTGCGAGAGCTTCATCCGAACCTCCGCCTGCAATGGAGTGATGAGAGTACCGGAACAGCTTCTGCACCGTCTAAGAAACCTCTGATCCAGATGCCTGTCTTGAAGAGGTCCAGCTTGCAAACCGCTTCGGCGACCACAATCCGCTTTGAAAGGGCACGGCTTTAGCCGTGCCGCAATGCGGCAGGAAAATCAATGGGGCTTTAGCCCCTGAGGGAACGTCTCCTGCATAATGGACATCCCAATAAAACAGTAGACGTAGCAAGCCCTCGTTTTGTAGCAAATGAACTTTGTTTTCTGCCACCTGACGGAGTGAACCCTCGATGAAACGGCGCGACCTGCTCAAAATCGGCGCTCTGGCCGCTGCCCAGTCAGGATTCTCCCGCGTCCCCTTGCTCGGCCAGCAGCCCGCGCCGCCTGCCGGCAAGGCCGACTACACCCTCCGCATCGCTCCGGTCACGGTTGAGCTCGACCGCTCCCACATCGTCTCCACCATCGGCTACAACGGAACCGCACCCGGCCCCGTGCTGCGCATGCGCGACGGCAGACCCGTCACCGTCGAGGTCGTCAACGACACCGACACCCCCGAGCTCGTCCACTGGCACGGCATGCTCATCCCGCCAGAGGTCGATGGCACCGAAGAGGAGGGCTCTCCCTTCGTCCCGCCTCATGGCCGCCACCGCTTCCAACTCACCCCCGGCCCCGCCGGAAGCCGCTGGTACCACTCCCACGCCATGGCCATGGACGACCTGCACAAAGGCGCCTTCACCGGGCAGTTCGGCTTCGTCTACGTCGACCCCGCCAGCGACCCCGGCCGCTACGACCAGGAACTCTTCCTCGCCCTGCGCGACTGGGAGCCCTTCTTCACCGCCACCATGGAAGACGACGATGACGACTCCCACAACGGCCTCACCCCCGAGAAGCCCGCGACGCTGAACACCGACCCCAACGGTCTCGAAGTCGGCTCGATGACCTACTCCATCAACGACAAGGCCCTCGGCTCCGGCGAACCCATCCGCGTCCGCGAGGGCCAGCGCCTGCTCATCCACTTCCTCAACGCCAGCGCCATCGAAAACCGGCGCATCGCCCTCGCCGGCCACAAGATGAAGGTGATCGCGCTCGATGGCAACCCAGTGCCTACGCCACAAATGGTCGACTCGCTCTTCCTCGGCGCTGGTGAACGCGCCGACGTCGTCGTCGAGATGACGCAGCCCGGCGTCTGGATCCTCGGCTCAACCGAAAAGATGGTCCGCGACTCCGGCCTCGGCGTCGTCGTCGAGTACGCCGGCCAGCACCGCCAGCCACAGTGGATCGACCCGCCCAAAGCCCCCTGGGACTACACCATCTTCGGCAGCGCCGCGACCAAATCGCCCGAGCCGCAAAGGACCATCGAGACCGTCTTCGAAAAGATTCCCGGCGGCGCAGGCAAGTTCAACACATGGCTCGTCAACGGCAAACCCTATCCCCACAACCGCGAGTTTGTCCTCGAAAAAGGCGTCCGCTACCGCCTCATCATGCGCAACCGCTCCGACGACGCACACCCCATGCACCTGCACCGCCACCTCTGGGAGCTGGTCGAGATCAACGGCAAGAGAACCGCTGGCATTATGAAGGACACCGTCGTCGTACCCTACTTCGGCCGCGCCGTCGTCGACTTCACCGCCGACCAGCCCGGCCTCTCCCTCTTCCACTGCCACATCCAGCAACACATGGACTACGGCTTCAAAGCCCTCTTCCGCTACGCCTGATGCTTTCTAAAAGGTGTCATTCCGAGCGACCCTGAGCGAGCCGCAGGCGAGTCGAATGGGGAGTCGAGGAATCCCCGCATTTCTCCCATGCCGCCACAAACTACTTTGTCATTCCGCAGCGAAGCGAAGGAATCTGCTTTTGAAGGCTGAGGAACCACGTAACTCTCACGGCTGTCTTTAGTGAAGGCAGACGCAGAAGAACCAAGGGCCAAAGGCCCGCAATTTGATTAGCCTGGGCCGAAGGCCCAGGTAGCAATCCCGAACAATCAGAGCGCTGTAAGCGCGACACAAAGCAAAGCACCGCAACACCCCCTCAATGCGTCATCGCATACACCACATAGTTGACGCCGATCTCCGTCCCCAGCACCGAATACTTCGCCGGATACCTCGGATCGTCCAGAAACTCCCACGAATCCCCGATGTCGGAATTAAGTGAGAACGCCACCATGATGCGGCCCTTATCGTCGTAGATTCCCTTCCAGTGGGCGACGTATCCATCCTTCTTATGTCCCGTCGCCAGGTGCTCCGCCCCAGGTATCTGGTAGCGATTGTCAAGGTTGAAGACCGTATGGAAGATCGGGTCGTCGTTCGGAATGTCCACCAGCTCGCGATCGGGAAAGACCATCTTCATCGTCTTCTCAAAGTAGGCCTGCTCCTCCGTGCCATGGCAATCGTCGGCCATAAAGAAGCCGCCGCGCAGCAGGTAGTCGCGCAGCTTCTGCGCCTGTTTTTCGGTAAGCCCCCACTCCCCCACCTGCACCGCATAGAGCCACGGCCAGTTATAGATATCATCGCCGTCGTCGGGATTCACCGACTGCTCCACCGACCGCGCATCCACCCGCGTCAGGCGCCGTACCGCATTGGCTAGGGCGCGGTCCGCGCGCGGATAATCCTGCGTCCACAATGACAACCCCTCCTGCCACGGGCCATCGAACCTCCCGCGATACCCATCCAAAGGCCCCGGAGGAAACATCAGACGCGCGAACGTCCACTCCCCCGGTCTCTGCCAGTCCGGCGGCAGCGGTATATTGCGTCCATATTCGACAGAGGGATACTCGCGAAACGCCTGCTGTGCAGCAACCGCCCCCAGGACGACGCCCGGAACCGCCAACGCAACCGCCGCAAGCTGGAGACGTCGCATCCGTACCTCCACCTCCTATGAGACGAAGGAACCCTCTCACCTGGCTTCCCGTTCACAAAAATAACCCCGCCGAGTTCTGTCTGGCGGGGTCGTTTGGAGGCGACTCTTTAGCTCGGGCTTACACGCCCTCGCGTGGCTTGTTGTTGCGGACGAAGACCGTGTCCTGTTTTGGCTCTCCGTCGCACTCGATCGCAATCGTCGTAATCGGAGAATCGGGGGCCTCCGCAGGGAGGCCGGTAATGTGCACGCGATAGGGATCCTGGCTGACCTTCAGCTCCTGTCCTCCCTTATGGAAGCGCGCCGACTTCACCTTCACCCTGAGTCCCGAGATCGCGACGTCGCCACCCGGCCAGAAGTGCACATGCATATAGAGCGTGTTGCCCATGCGCGTGAAGCTCGCATAGTTCGAGCGGCGCGGATCACATAGCTCCGACTTGTAGATCGTCTCGCCGTTCCCGTCCATCCACCTCCCGACCTCGGTCAGGATGCGTACCGACTCCTCTGGAACGGACCCGTCGCCGCGCGGCCCGATATTCAGCAGGTAGTTGCCGCCGTCGTGGACACAACTGATGAGGTTGCGAATGACGGTGCGGGCAGACTTCCAGTTGTCGTCCGCACGCTGGTAGCCCCAGGAGTCGTTCAGCGTCATGCACGACTCCCATGCCCTGCCACCCGTCTCCGCCACAATCTTCTGCTCCGGTGTCGAAAAGTCGCCCGGCAGCTTGTTGCGATTGTTCACAATAATGTCCGGCTGCAGCTCGAACACCATCTTGTTCATCTTCTCCGACTCCCAGCCCGCCGCATCCAGGGGCCACGAGACGTCGTACCAGAGAACGTCGACTTTGCCGTAGTTCGTCAGCAGCTCGCGGATCAGGCCGTGCGTATACGCGACGAAACGCTTCCGAGCCTCCTCGTCGTGCGCACACCGCGCTCCATCGGGATGGTGCCAGTCCATCAGCGAGTAGTAGAAGCCCACGCGCAGGCCCTCCGCGCGCGCCGCCTCCACATACTCCTTCACCAGGTCGCGGCCCGGCCCCTGCTTCGTGGCGCAGTAGTCGGTCAGCTTCGTGTCCCAGTTGCAGAAGCCCTCATGGTGCTTCGTAGTCATCACCATGTACCTCATGCCCGCGGCCTTCGCCAGCTTCGCCCATGCGCGCGCAAAGCCAGGCTTTGGCTTGAACTCCCGGGGAAACTGCTTGTACTCGGCCAACGGTATAGCGGAGGTCTCCATCGCCCACTCGTGCCGGCCATACTGGCTGTAGGCGCCGAAGTGGATAAACATGCCGAACTTCGCCTCGTGCCACCAATTCATGCGGCGAACCTGGTCAGGCGTTGCGGCCACCGGGTACGGATCGCGCTCCCCTGCGGGAGGCGTGGCGGGCTTGGCCGCAGCCTGCGCACTGCCCTGCACTGCAAGTGAAGCGAGCGAAGCTCCCGTGCCCAGCAACATATTGCGACGGCTGACTTTAGACGAGTTCATCATGCAACAATTCCTTCCTGAAAAAATTGGGGTTGTGGTCTGCGCACGGCAATCCGCATGACCGGCGTAACGACTCATGGTTTAGAACTGGAACTTGCCGGCGAACTGAAGTATCCGCGCGTTGTTGCCGCTGGCAACCGACGTAATCGTTCCAAAGGTTGCCGGTGTCGTCACGGACGAAGCCGGATTGCCGAGCACGGGGTGATTGAACGCATTGAACGCTTCCACATCGATCTTGAAGCCTATGCCTTCGTGAATCGGGAAGGTACGGTGCACCGAAGCATCCACGTTCCAGAACTCCGGGCCGCGGATGAAGTTGCGGGGAGCGTTGCCCAGCGTTCCGATCGCCGGGGCCTTGAAGGCGCAGGGGTTGAACCACTGGCCCCGCGTGCGCGTGTTCCCAATCGGCGCCGAACAGGACGGATTGGACGCGACAGCACCCGCGACGAACGGGTCGCCCACAAGGTCGGCGCGCTCATAGGTTCCTGCGTTGCCCGTGTTGGCGATATCGCCCGCCGCAGTGATGTTGAGCGCCTGACCGGAACGAGCGCTGAAGATCGTATTCACCTGCCAGTTGCCGATGATGTAGTTGACCAGGCTGGAGCCTGAGGCAAAGCGCTTGTTCTTGCCGAAGGGCAACTCGTAAATAACGTTCGCCGTCAGTATCTGCGGAATGCTGAAGCTGGCGGGACCGCGGCTGCCGCGCGGATTGTAGGGGTCCTCCGGCACGCCGCCTTCGACGCCGAAGTAACCGTCGGTGCCATCGTTGAGCGTCTTCGACCATGTGTAGGCAACTGTGTAGCCCAGCCCCGTCGAAAAACGCCGCGCCAGCGACGCCTGAAGCGCGTTGTACGAAGCCGTGCCGCCCGAATGGTCCCACGACTTCTGCGGGACGGTATACGGAAACGGCTGCCCTGTGTTCGTGCCACGCGCAGCGAACGATGCACACGTAGCGCACGGCGTACCCGTGTTGTAGTAGCCGCCAATGTCCATGCGACGCGACTGCGAGCCAACGTAATTCAGCGACAGCACCGTGCGGTCGCCGAACTGCTGTTCAATGCCCGCGTTGTACTGGTGCGAATACGGGTTCTTCCAGTTGGGGTCGACCATGTAGTTCACGTTGGAAGATCCGAAGGGTGTAGCCGCAGGCAGATTACCCGCGTTGTTCGCAAACGGATTCTGTGCCGAGGTGTAAGGAGTCCCGGGCGTGTTCGTGCCGTTGATCTGGAGCGTGCCCGTGTCCGGCCACGATCCCTGGTAGTTCTGCGTCATCTGAATGATCGCGGCCCAGTTGTCATAGGTGATGCCGTAGCCTCCGCGGATCGACATCCTGTCGTTCACGCGATACGCAAAGCCAAACCGCGGAGAGACATTGTCCTTCGACCCATGCAGTATCTTGCCGCCCGTCGCGACGCGCACGTGAGCGGGAAGCGTCGCGCTCGGCAGGCACGGAGCATGTTTCCGGTCGCTGCAAAGCGGCGGCAGCTTCTGAATGACATAGTCGCCCGTGTTGAAGTCGAAATCGCCCGTCTCGATCGAGCCTTGCAAGCCGATCGACTCGTCGGTGCCGAAGGCCGGTATCACCGAGCGATCATAGCGAACGCCATAGTTGAGCGTGAGGTTGCGCGTCGCCTTCCACGAGTCCTGTAGATAAACATTGGCGATACCGCCGGGGCGCTCCGTCAGGAAGACGTTGCGCTTGTTCTCGTTGTTGGGATAGCCAAGCAGAAAGTCCGCCAACCCGAAACCGGACTGCGCGCTGATCTGCGCCGCGTTCATACCCAGGGCCGATCCCGGATTGCCCGAGAAGTTCGACGTCGAAGCCCCGGTAAACCCTACCGTGCCCTGTCGAAGAATCGCCGTGTAGTTCACCTGGTCCCAGCCGCCGCCAGCCTGAACCTGGTGATTGCCAATCGTGCGCATCACGCTTCCCATCCACTCATGGATGCTGGAGAGGTTCTTCGATGGACTGTTCGACTCGCCGCCCGAGAAGCCGCCGGTGACGTTCTGCGCCACAAGCACCGTGGCCCCTCCCACGAACGAGGCGCACATGTCGGTCGAACAGCCGTACTTCTGCCATAGATTGTGGTCGTTGAACTGGGTGATCACGTTGTCTTCGACATGCGTCCGTCCATACTGTACCTGCATGCTGGTCGTCGGGCTGAAGACGTGCATCCAGCTCACGCCATACTGCTGAGCGGGAATATCGGTCGATGTGAACAGCGTAGGCAGCGTGCTTGGAGAGTCCTGGTTCCACTGAATCCCCGAGTAGCGGAAGAAAATGAAGTCGCGGGTTCCCAGGTGCTGGTCGATACGGCCCGTGTAGTTGTAGACCTTCTGCCGAGTGGCCTCGGTGATCTGATAGTTGTACTGCGTCGGGGCGATACCGGGAATTACGATCGGCGTCGCGTTGCCGAAGACCGCCTTCACATAAGCAAGAGCATAAGGATTGAGCTTGGCGACGGGAATCTGATTTCCCAGGAAGGCCGGACGGCTGGGCGTCGCCGCACTGTTGGCAACCGTAGGATCGTAAAGCTGGCAGGCGTAAGTACGTGCTACCGTATCGCCCGCAACGCATGTGCCACCTTTGTTCACACCGGTAGTGGCAGAAGAGAAATCGCCATTCAACTGCGCCTGCGTGGGAATCAGGATGTTGTTCGAACCCGCCTTGGAGTAGTGCGTCACCTCGACACCTACAAGGAAGAAGGTCTTGTTCCGTCCGTCGTAGAAGTGCGGAACACTCACCGGGCCGCTGACCTGTCCGCCAAAGGTGTTGAGGTGATAGGAACCGGGAGCGGCTATATAAGGCTTCGCATCGAAGCTGTTGTTGCGAAGAAACTCCCACGCCGAGCCATGAAAGTTGTTGGTGCCCGACTTGGTCGCCACGTTCACAACGCCACCCAGCGAGCCCCCATAAAGCGCGTCGTTGTGCGAGTTGATCTTGAACTCCTGAATCGTGTCCACGATCGGCGGAACGGCATACGTGTTGTACCAGGCCTGGTTGTCGTTCATCCCATCGACCAGATAGATCGTCGAGCGGTTCCCCGCACCGTTGATCGAGGGAAACGAGTATGCCGTCGTCGAGGCCGCCGTCACCGCCGTATTGCTGGCGCTCGAGTTCTGGCCGGTGCTGATCGGCGTCACGCCGGGAGTCAGTGTCAGCAACTGCGTAAAGTTGCGTCCATTCAGTGGTAGGTTGTTGACGGCCTTCTCGTCGATCACCGTGCCCAATTGCGCAGTCGAGCTTTCAACCTGCGTGCCCGCCGCCTCTACAGTGACCGACTCGGAGACGCTTCCGGTGCGAAGCGTGGCGTTGATGGTGACAGCCTGCGCCACCGCGACATCGAACGCCGCAACTGTCTGGGTCTGAAAGGTCGGCGCGGTAAATATCAGCGTATAGCCCGCTGGCGGAACGGAGGTGAACACATAGGCGCCCGATGCGTTTGTGACCGTCTCGCGAACCACGTTGGTGCCGGTG
Organism: Acidobacteriota bacterium; assembly: GCA_018268775.1. Classification (GTDB taxonomy): domain Bacteria; phylum Acidobacteriota; class Terriglobia; order Terriglobales; family Acidobacteriaceae; genus Edaphobacter. Next base: position 78,311 of record JAFDVV010000029.1, read on the forward strand.
TTCTTGAGCGTAACTTTGGCCCCCGAGACGACAGCGCCCACCTGGTCGGTAACGACGCCGTTGACCGACGACGAAGATGCCTGCCCCCACGCCGCTTGCGTAGGCCCTGCGACAACAGCCAGAAGAAGCGCGATAACAAATGCAAGATAGATCGATATGCGTCGGCGAGGTATCGCAAAATGGCCTGACATGGGTCGTTCTCCTGTTCCGGGAACTTTGATTGGGAATACGCTGCGAATCCTACCGAAGGCCAAAAATGACTGTCAATAAAACTTTTACTAATTGCGTATTTTTTTTGCATATTGAAATCACTTATTTTCTACCGTGAAAAATTTATTTCCGGCAATTCCGCCGCAACTGCTGCAATTCCCTATACACAACGGCTTTATGCCAACAGGCCTGCCGTTTGATATCGTGAAGTCCATCCAAAGGAGATCGCATCGATGAACCTCAACCTGTCGAGACGGAACTTTCTGGCAAGCCTCACCGCCACCGCGGCCTGTGCGTCCCTCCCCTCCTTCGCCGCGCCGCACAAGGCCCGCATCGAGTTCGGCTACGCAGCCATCACATGGGGCAACGAGGTGCGGCAGTCGATCGACGACATCGCCGCCGTCGGCTACAAAGGCATCCAGCTACGCGCCAACGCTCTCACCCAATTCAAGCCCGCCGAACTCAAGGATCTCCTCGCCCAGCACAAGCTCACCTTCGTTGCGCTGTCGAGCGGCGAAGTCTCGCTCGATGCGCCCGAGGACGACCAGCTTGCAACACACCTCGCCCATGCGCAGTTCGTCAAGGACTCCGGCGGACGCTATCTCCAGATTCTCGACAAGCTCACTACCTACACACGCACCGTCACCCCCGACGACTGCAAGCGTATAGGCAAGCTGCTTACAGAACTGGGCAAGCGCACCGCCGGCATCGGCATCCCGCTCGGCTACCACAACCACCTCGGCACCATGAGCCAGAGGCCTGAAAACCTCGACATCATCCTTGAGAACTCCGACCCGAAGTACGTCAAGCTCGAGCTCGACACCGCCCACGCAGTCGCCGGAGGAGGCGACCCCGTCGAGATGATTCGCAAGTATCACGAGCGCATCCTGTTCATGCACCTCAAGGACGTTCGCGACATCCCCGCCGACACGCCGAAGGCGAGGTATCCGTTCGAGTTCGTCGAACTCGGGCGCGGACGCGTCGATCTCCCAGCCGTCTTCGCCGCGCTCGACCGGTTTGCGTTCAGCGGATGGGCGGTCGTCGAGCTCGATCGCGTTCCCGACAAGTCGGGGACACCAAAGGAGTCCGCAGCTATCAGCAAGGAATATCTCGAACACAAGATCGGCGTCACAGTTTAACTATCCCTGGGAGGATCTTTCGGCTTGCGCGTAGGAATCGTCGGTACAGGAGCTATCGCGGCAAAGCATGCGCTTGCCTATCGGAACATCGGCTTCGATCTCATCGCATGTACAAACCATACGGCAAGCAAGGGCCAGGCCTTTGCAGCCGAGCATGGGGCCGAGTACGTCGCAACCGTAGAAGAGTTGTGCCGCCACCCTAAGGTCGACTACGTTGACCTCTGTACCTTCCCCGACTACCGCCTACCGGTTGCCGAACTGTGCGCGCAGGGCCGCAAGCATCTCCTCGTGCAGAAGCCTATGGCCGTCGATCTCACCACGGCGCGCGCCATGATCTCCGTCGCGGCAAACGCGGGCATTCAACTCGGCGTCGTCAGCCAGCGCCGCTTCGACGACTCCACCATCTTTTTAAAGCGTGCCATCCAGCAGGGACGTCTGGGCCGCATCCTGCAAGCTGACGCTTACGTGAAGTGGCACCGTTCGGCGGAGTACTACAGCCGTCCCATCAAGGGCAGTTGGAAGGTCGAAGGCGGCGGTGCGCTCATCAACCAGGGAATCCACCAGGTCGACCTGCTTCTATATTTGATCGGGCCTGTCGCTCGTGTCTCCGCCGAGTGGCAGCTTGGCGCGCTGCACCACATCGAATCCGAGGATGTCGTCAATGCTCTGCTTCGTTATGAGAACGGCGCAACCGGCGTCATCCAGGCTTCGACCGCCATCTGGCCCGGCTACCCGGAGCGTGTAGAGATTCACGGCACAAAGGGCACCGCCATCCTCACAGGCGACAAACTGACTACGTGGGACGTTCACAACGACGCGGGCGAACCCGCCCCCATCTCGACAAACAGCGCCTCGGGAGCGTCCGACCCGATGGCCATCTCCGTGGTTCCCTTCGAGCGCCAGTTCCTCGACTTCGCCGAGGCCTGTTCCAAGGGCCGGCCGCCTCTCTGCTCGGGCGAAGACGGATACCGCGCCCTCGATCTCGTGCTCCGCATCTACAACTCATGCCGCAACGTGGGCTGATCTACTAGGACCTCCACAGGTCCTCAAACGCGCGCCTTGCTTTATGCGCATGCCTGCGCATAAAGCTCCACAACCCGGCAGCGGAAACGCAAGGGAGCAGAACCCTCTAGACTTACGATTGACTTCGTTTTACTTCGATTCGCGATACAAATACTTCTTTTATCCTCTCAAAGAGAGTGATAGACTTTCTTTTGACATCACATCGACTGAATTACAGCCAAAGAGCTGGCTTCAAATTTGGCGGAGATGACGGATTGGGAACATTTTTCAGATGAGCATGAACGCTGCGGTGGTACAGGATCATACGCGGAACGAAATCATTCAGCAGCCGGAACTTTGGCTCACGACTCCTCACATCGTCCGGCAGACTGCCAGCCGTTTGAACCTGGCGTCCCTCCTCGGCGGGGCCCGCGTACTCATTACAGGCGCGGGAACGTCGGCCTATGCAGC
>JAFDVV010000029.1:81185-143326 GCA_018268775.1 Acidobacteriota bacterium
CTGGTCGATACAGAACGCTACATTGACGAGACGGAGGTCCTTATCTCTATCGGACGCTCCGGCAACAGCCCGGAGAGTCTCGCCGTGGTCGAGCGCGTCAATTCGTTGCGCCCGCAAATTGTGCAACTTGCAATCACCTGCAATCACGAAGGCGCTCTTGCAAGATCGCCCCTCCTTCGATCAATTCTTTTGGACCCGCGCACCGACGACAAGAGCCTTGTCATGACCAGTTCGTTTTCGAACCTGGTCCTCGCGGGACTGTGCCTTTGCAAGCTGCCGCAGAGCGAGCGGATAACCCCGCTGGCCTCGAAGAGCGCCAAACTGCACCTTACCGAGATCGATTCGACAATGCGGCACCTGGCGCAGAAGGTGAAAGACCGCATCGTCTTTCTCGCCTCGTCGCCGATGTTCCCCTGGGCCCAGGAAGGCGCGCTTAAATCCGAAGAGATGACCGCCGCCCGGTTTCCCATCCTTGCCGAGACATTTCTCGGGCTGCGTCATGGACCGATGAGCTTTGTCCACAAAGACACCGTGGTTCTCTGCCTGCTCTCCAACGATGTCCTGCGCAGAAGATACGAGCTCGACCTTGTCCGCGAGCTGCGTGAAAAGAAGATTGGCTATCTTGCCGGCATCGGATGCAGGGGCGACGAATCCAGCCTGTTCGACATTTCGTTCCCAGCGATCATTCCCGAAGGCGACGATGAACTCCGCGTTCCGTTCGAGATCCTCGGCCCTCAGTTGCTCGGATACCACCTCAGCCGCCGGGTCGGTCTGAACCCCGACAACCCAAGTCAAAGCGGGGTCATCAACCGTGTGGTACAAGGAGTGATGATCCACTCCGCGGCGTCCTGATTGCACCGGACAATTGAACGAAGAGGGCCGGTATGGCGAAGGCACAGCAGCACTCGGAGAGTGTGATCTCTACCGAACCGGCGCGTCTTGTACGATCGCTGAAATTGTGGAACCTGATCGTCATCGGCATGGTGATTATCCAGCCGACGGCTCCCATGGGCATCTACGGCGTCATCAGCAACAAAGCCATGGGCCACGTCGTGACCACCATCCTGCTGGCCATGGTTGCGATGCTTCTCACCGCCATCAGCTATGGAAAGATGGCGGCGGCCTATCCAAGCGCGGGTTCCGCCTACACCTACGTGGGGCAAGAGACGCATCCATCGCTCGGTTACATCACCGGCTGGTCCATGGTGATGGACTACATCCTCAACCCTCTTATCTGTGTCGCGTTCTGCGCCAAAGCGGCCATGAACATCGTCCCAGGCCTGTCCTATTACTGGTGGGTGCTCATCTTCGCGGCGTTCTTCACGTGGGTCAATCTACGGGGTATCAAGACCTCTGCGCGGATCAACGAAACGCTGTGCCTTGGAATGACGATCGTTGTCGTCATCTTCCTGGCCGCGGTCGCCCGCTTCGTCTGGGGAATGCACGCCTACGGCCCCGGCTACTTCACCCATCCCTTTTACGATCCGGCGACCTTCCATCCATCCAGCATCTTTGCGGGAACCTCCGTCGCCGTTCTTACCTACATTGGCTTCGACGGTATCTCCACCCTCTCCGAGGAGGTGGAAAACCCTCGTCGCAACGTCCTCCTTGCCACCGTGCTCGTCTGCCTGATCGCGGGCGTCCTGTCTTCGCTCGAAGTCTATGCTGCGCAACTGGTCTGGGGAAGCAAGCCATTTCCCAGCGGACAGGTCGAATCGGCCTTCGCCATCATCGCGCGCCAGGTTGGCGGGACCATCCTGTTCCAGGTGCTCAACTTCACCTTGCTCATCGCGAATGCCGGATCGGCGCTTGGAGCGCAGCTTGCCGCTGGCCGCCTTCTCTACGGCATGGGACGCGGAAATGCACTGCCCAAGAAATTCTTCGGCGTTCTCGACACCGTCAACCACGTTCCCAGAAACAACATGATCGCCATCGGAATCTTCGCGTTTGCCGGAGCATCCACGCTCGAATACTTCGCCAACCGGCTGGGCGGAGGGGCCTACGAGATCGGCGCGCAGGCCGTAAACTTCGGCGCATTTATCGCCTTCATGGGAGTCAACGCCGCCGCATTCATCCGCTATTGGCTCCACGCCCAACGGCGCACCTGGTTTAACTTTCTGCTTCCTTCGCTCGGTTTTATTGTGTGCGCGTTTATCTGGCTGCACCTCAGCGGCACCGCGCTCATTCTCGGTTCCATATGGATGCTGGCTGGAATTCTGTACGGCGCGGTGCGGACAAAAGGATTCCGGTCGGAGCTGGTGCGGTTCGAAGGCGCTGAATAGCGTTATCCGGAAGCTGTGTCTCCAGGGCTTTATCTTCGTGGGGCCGCCGTTGAGCCGCGGACGACGAGGTCCGTCAACCTCCGACTACAGCGCCGAGCTTGGACATAACGCCGGAGGTGTCGTCAACGCTTCCATCCGCTCCGGCACCAACCAGATCCACGGCTCACTGTGGGAGTACTTCCGCAACGACATCTTCAACAATCGCGATTACTTTCAGACCACGAAGCCCCCTTACCGCCAAAACCAGTTCGGAGCCACACTCGGTCTTCCCCTCATCAAGAACAAGCTCTTCATCTTCGGCGATGTCGAGGCCAGCCGCATCATCTTCTATCAAACGGGCTCCTACAACGTACCCACGCTTCGCGAACGGCAGAGCGGATATACCGACTACACCGACCTACTGGTGACAGGCACGGCGGGCAATGGAAGGAGCACCCCGGCCTATCTCTTTCAACCGGGCGGCCCTTCCACACGTGACTCCTCCGGCAATGGCACCAACAATTTTCTCGCATGCAATGGCGTAAAAAACACGCTCTGCCCAAGTCAGGTAACGCCTACGTCAAAGGCGATCCTCAATCTATTCCCGCTGCCAAACGCGGGAGCATCCACGCAGTCGACGAGCAACTACTACTTCCAGCAGAAGGTTGCCGACAACACCACGCAGTACGATCTGCGCATGGATTGGAACATCAGCCAGAACGACCAGACCTTCGCGCGGTACAGCTATTCGCAGGAGCCGCGCCTCTATCAGGCGCCACTCGGCCCCATCCTCGATGGCGGTGCTTTCGGCACCTCGGGCAATATCGAGACCGAAGGCCGTACCTCGATGACGGCACGCCTCTCAGTGCCGCTGCAAACGACGCCACTGCAATCACCGCGTTGACCTATCCCGGCATCGCGCCCATCAATCGCAATATCCTCTCGTCCATGAAGCAGGCATTCGCCAACGGCACCGGCCCGGAGGCCCTACGCAGCCACCTCACCGCGCTCTCACCCCAGGCGCTCGACGCTCCACGCGTAACAGCCGACCCGCGGATGCAACAGTTCATCCTCTCCGTACTCACCGAAGCCTCCGGAACGCAGCTCTTCAGCACAACGTTTGTGCAGTGGACTGGCCGTGAGATCCTTCGCAGGGCCGCTCCACTCACGCTGCTTGCGCGCTTCGGCCCCCGCCAACGCCAGGCGGCCTTCAATAAAATGGTCGGATTCGCGGAGCAGGCGGACACCGAAAACATCGCCTCCAGCATCGACGCGCAGGGTTCGCTCGTCGATGCAGACATGGGAGCCTGGTATCTCTACCTGGAAGCCAAGCGCCTTCCCTTCTCTGAAAACTGTCGATTCTTCGCCTGGTTCGAGGACCACTCCCAGGCCATCCTCTGCTCCCCCGCCATCGCCACCGGCGGAATCACGACCGACCGTTCCCTCACCCACGCTGAACTTGCCTCTCTCCTCACAGACTGAAGAGGACGCTTACAGCTAAACGCAGCTTAGCCAAAGCTGAAAGCTGGCAGGTCAGAGGTATTCACACCCTAAATGATCGATCGGATATATGGGCAACCGTGGGATATTCATCGAACTCCGGCCCATTGTCCCACTCCTCCGATCCATTCTCGTAAACGGAACGTCTCCCTTTGAGCTTTACATCTCCAGCTTCATCGATGCTCACAAACGCCCAAAGGGGATCTTTGCAGTGGGCAAAATCGAATCCTCCATTGTTGTGTTTGAACTGATACGAGATGCTGTTGATCTGTACATAATGAATGGCGTTATAGACATTCAAGTAATCGCGATGATGATGGCCGCTGAAGACAACACGGACCTTCGTGAATCCAGCCTTCCGGTTCGCATCTTCAAAGATGATTCGGAGATGATTGCCCTCGTGGATGCCGTCCATATCGTTATCGATCCCCTGGTGGCAAAAGACGATTACAGGTAGTTTCGTTGCGGCAAGATCTTCCTTCAGCCAGCGCCTCTGTTCCGGCCCGATGGATTTGGCGTACCCCTTGTAGTCTTCTTTGGGCGCGCGCTCATTTCCGTTGAGCACAATAAAGTGGTAGCCATTTCTATCGAAGGAGTAGTGTTCGGCGGTTGCTCCCCAGAAGCTGAGCACTTGCTCGAAGGTGAACCCGCCATCGCGGTCGTGATTGCCGATGACATGGTACTTCGGGCCAGGAAAGGTGTTCCAGATATCTACGATCTCCCGGTTCTGTTCTTTAGGCGTACAGAAGTCGCCCATTTGAATGATGAAATCGGGCTTCATCTGGTTCATCTCATCGATGAATGCCTTGAGGCGCGACGGACCATCACTGATAAGGTCCTGATGAAGATCGGCGCATATACCGAATCGGATCGCGGCTTTGTTCTTCTGTCCGGCAGAGGACTTGCGGTGAGGCTCTAAAGAGTATCCGCTACGGGGAGAGATCAGGGATGCTCCGGCTATTGCTGCTTGTGCAAGAAAGTCTCGCCTCTTCATTCTCAACGCTCCATACGATGGTCCTCACATCTGAGGATTAAAAACTCATTGAAATGGGCGCAGCGGATAAACGCCACGCCCCAAGGGATGCACCGTCTAAAACGTCAACCTTGCCGTGAGTTGAAGCTGACGAGGAGTGTTGAAGGACGAGCGAAGGCTTTGCACACCATCCGTAGAGCTTGGATTGTTGTAGCCCTGCACATTGAAGACATTGAACGCATCGACATTGAATCGAAGATTTACAGTTTCGGTGATAGGAAAGACCTTGAACAATGAGGCGTCTGCCGTCCAGTTAACCGGACCGTCAAGGAACGTCTTCGAATACGGATGGGCCCCTGCCGGACCGGGGGAATACGCCACCGTATTCTGCGTACCGTTCGGCAACGTTACCACGACATTGTTGGTTCCATAGTTTGCGGTGCCCGGCGTGTTGTCGATGGGGGTTTGGAAAGGTTGGTAGTCCGAGGGCAACCCGTCAATTTTACTCTGCGCTGTAGGTGCAATGTATCCATTGAACCAAAGGTACGAGGGGTAGCAGACACCGCTGCGGCAATCGCTGATCTTCTGCTTGTGCTTATTGACGTGAATGGGATTCATCGAACCCCAGTATGAAGTGCTGGGTTGAAACACCTGCGAGAAGATACTGGCATCGCCCGCGATCTGGAAGCCGCCGATCAGCTCGTTGACGAAACGGTTGGATCTTCCGAAGAACGTTTTTCCACGGCCGAACGGCAGCTCAACGATTCCATTGAACGTGATGTGCTGCTTCGGAATGGCGCTGTCGAGCATATAACCCTGATACCGATCAAGCTCCTTCCATTCGGCATAAGACGCGATGTTGTTCGGACGAGCCGGCGGCAACGAGGGAGTAACCACCGAGCCATAGGGCGAAGTCATCGTGCTCACATTGCCCATTGCTCCCAGGTAATTCTGTGCGGGATATGTATTGCCATCGCGGAAATAGTTACCTCCAAACCTCATGGCCTTGGACCAGACATACGTAACCTGATACGCAAATCCATGATAGAAGAGCCGCTGATAGTTGACCTGCAGGGAGTTATCGTTCGACCATCCGTTCTTGACGTCCAGGATGTTATTGCCATACTTCGTTTGGTCATAGGGGCGTGTGGCCGTTGCGGAGTATGCTCCGGTTGGTGGAACTACCCCTTTGGCCATCTCCCAGACGAATGTTGAAGGCGCGTTGTTGTAATAGTAGTAGTGGTCCAGATTGGTTCCGTGCGTGAAGACCCAGCTTACTCGAAGCGCGGAGTTTCCCTTCAACGGCTGCTCCACGGTGACGTTTGCCGACGTCACCATATCGGGCGCGTAGTTGGGATCGAGTGTTTTGAGGCTGAATCCCGGGGTAATTGCATTGAGCGATGAGCTGTTTACCACTCCAGAGCTGTTAAGACCCGCGATGACTGTCTGCGGCGCGCGGAGAAGATAGTTCGGCAGGCCGTCGGGTGATTGGTTTGCAGCAATGTAGCTTTGCGAATAGCTTGCATTCCAAGGGGCATTCACTGACGACATGGAGACAACGGAATAACGCAGCGGAATAGGATAGATATATCTTCCATAACCGCCGCGCACAACCGTACCAGCCGTTTTGAATGGCGTGTAAGCAAAGCCAAATCTCGGACCGAAGGTAAAGTTGTAATCCTTGAGCATCTTATTGGGATAGCCCGCTTCCTGGGGAGTCTCAAACCTCACACCAAGATTCTGAAGATTGGTGACGATGGCCTGCGTGGTGTAGCCCTTGTCGATATAGTACGAGACCGGATTTGCCAGGACCTGCGCGTTGTTCTTCAGATCGAAGCTCTCGGTCAGTCCATTCATCGTCCAGGCCCCAGGATGGGCCTCGTAGCGCAACCCAAGATTGAAAGTCAGATTTTTGGTTACATGGAAGTTGTCCTGGAAGTATCCGTCGAACTCCATAGCGTGGACATGAATATAGGGCGGCTGCGTTGAGACGGTATAGCTGGAAGCGGCACCCAGGAACAGGTCCGCATCGGTGTAGCCCGTATTCGGCGTTGCCGAATAGTTTGCGCCAGAAGCAGGATTGACGAGGGCCGTTGCATACGTGCCGAATGCCGCATTGTCACCCGCATTGGAACCGCTGTAGTAACCGAATTGTTCGTATCGATAGCGGCCGCCAAACTGCAACTGATGGCGGCCAATGGTTTTCGTCAAGTTCTCGTCGATGTTCGAGACGGTTTGCGTCATGCCGTAGCTCCCCATCGTGGTGGGGTACGGCATAATCGCACCTGAAGCAATCGTCGGAAACCCAATTTCACTGAAGTTGTTCGGCAAACCGAGCATCTGGTCATAGTTGATATAAGGATTGCTGCCCGAGAAGCTGTGTTGAGCAAACCACTGTTGGCTGAGGACTGTTTCAGCAAAGAATGTAGGCGAGAAGATGTGCGTGTATCCAAAAGCAGCGCCATAATTCGTAGCTGGCGATGACGAGATACCGGTTGCAGCCGCGGGAAATGCGCCTGACGCCACGGTAGGAGGAGTCGAAGCCGATTGCTGAGACTGGCCGTTATAGGTAAACCGAAGATAGGCTTTGTTGTCTTCGTTGAAGGTATGGTCTAAGCGGAATGTATAGGTTGGTACAACCGCATTATTGACCTTGGGATATCTCAGATTGTTGTTGATCAGCGGATTGTCCGCAGAGGTCGGTGTGGGAGTGATGGCATACAAGAGCTTCGTCATCGGAGCCAAACGGCTCATCGGGATTTGATTGTTCGTAAACGGAGTGCGCTTGTAGTTGCTGGCTCCCGTCTGGGTAGTCGCTGGATCGTAGAGTTGCTGCAGAACTCCTGACGAGTTGACCAATCCGCTGAAGTCGCCCTGCCTCATGGCCGTTGTCGGCACATTTGCTAGTCCATTGGTATAGCTGGCAAGGGAGTAGCGCTCATAGGCGAAAAACCAGAATGATTTATTCCTGCCGTCGTAGATCCTGGGGAGCACAATAGGGCCGCCGAGCGAGACACCGAACTCATTTCGAACCAGATGTGGCGCGGCGAAGTTGGCTGGATCGGACCTGCTCTTCGCAACACCGATCGCGTTGTTACGCATGGTTTCGAAGAGTGAGCCATGCAGCGAGTTTGTGCCCGATTTCGTCGTGATGATGCCGGCAGCGGGTGTCGCAAACTGCGCGCTGGGATTGGTGGTGATCATCTGCACCTCCTGCACGGCGTCAGGATCGGGCAGTTGCGCCTGGGCTACGTTGACTCCTCCATTCTGGCGATTGGTGAGCGGCACTCCGTCGGCGACATACTCCAGGGCCTCAGGCATCAGGCCGCTGGCGCGCTGGCCGGACCCCTCCAGGCCAGGCGTCGTCATACCTGTCAGCGTCACCAGCTTGCGCCCGTTCATCGGGAGTTGGTTGATTCGGCTGTTCTCAAGCGTGGACGAGATGGTACCGCTATCGGTCGTGACCAGTTGGATCACATCTGCATCCACGCTGACCTGTTGATTTACCGACCCCGTGGTTAGGACAGGATTTATCGTCGCGTTCTGGCCAACCTGAAGTTCAACCTTCACCTGATACGTACTCATGCCCGGCGCAGTAATGCTTACAACATAAGTCCCAGTGAACAGATTGGGGACCTGGTAAAAGCCAACCTTGTTGGACTGCGTGTCCGTGGCGACACCGGTTGCCTGATTGACAACGTGGATAGCGGCATTCGGAAATACGGCGCCGGTTGCATCCTGCACCGTGCCTTGAATCGATCCCGCTCCACTTTGTGCCAAAGCATCCGGTGTGCAAAGAACGATTCCACAGACCGCAAGGAGCAGAATTGCAATTGCGTTAGAGAGTATATGGTTCACACGAACGATCGCGCTGTTCATCGGAGTTTCTCCTTGTAACTTTTCATTGCTGCTCGATAAGGAAGATAAAAACGATCTCTGCAGAAGCTTGTTAATGGAGTAAGTCATGATCAGTTAGGAACCGGAGACGCTCGATCCTGTTGCCACACCAAAGAGGCCGCGACCATGCTTGAAAGTGCCGCGATGGCGGCAAGGACGAAAAACAGGGATCTCCAGCCATAGGTCACGGCGATGTGCGCCACTCCGTTACCGGAAAACGCTCCTGCCAGATAGCCAAAGCTATCTACGATGCCCGATGCGGTGGCCCCTCCTTCTTTTCCTCCAAAATCAAGGGACATCGCACCGCTCAGATAGGAATAAGGCCCAATCAGAAAGAAAGCGACTGCGCCGACAAGCGATAACGGCAACAGCGTGGAGACCTTGGCCGGTACAAGAGCCAGGGCAATCAGCATCACAGCCGACAGAGCAATTCCTCCGAAGAGAATGCGGCTGCGCCCGGCAACTCCAAGAGAGTCGCTCAGCCAACCGGCCAACAGCACCGATACGCCACCAAAGAATGGAAAGATCGCGCTTCCCCTTGCTGCCTGGGCGCTGCTCATCCCCAGGCTCTGATTGAGATAGGTCGGCATCCAAAGATTGAAGGTCTCGCGCAACAGCGTGGTTCCAAGCGATAGAAAGCAGACCACCCAGAATGCCCAGGAGCTGAAAAGCCCCTTGAAGATTTCTTTGACGCGTACTTGTTTCGTCGTGTGATCGGAGTGCGCAAACTGGATCAGAGGCCGTTCTTCCGATAGTGGCAGGTTGTACGCGGCCGGAGACTCACGAAGAAAGATGAGGTTGCAGATCAGAAGGAGTCCAAGGATGCCTGCGCCGGTAACGAACAATCCGCGCCATCCCATTCCACGCTCCAGAAGTAGCGACATCACCTCGCGCGCAATCGCATCGCCGAAGAGATAGCTCAGGCTAAGTAACGCCATCACGCTTCCGTAAGTGGAATGCGAGAACCAGCGCGAAGTGATCTTTACCAACCCCGCCCATCCCAGCGATTGAATAAAGCGGTTCGCAATCCAGGCCACGGTGAAGATTGGAAATCCACCCCCAGCAATGAACAGAAGAGTGAAGGCGATCGAACCGAACATGCCACCGAGAAAGTTTCCCTTCCCTCCAAAGCGGTCTGCGATAGCTCCAGCGGGCACTTTGCCGATGGCGTATGCCAGAACGCCGAAGGATGCAATGGAACCAAGCCGCAATTCGGCGACATGGGGATCCACGCCGCGCTTTACCTGTTCGGCGATGATAAGAGGAAGTGCAACCGAATAGTCCGAACGGCAGAAGTAATAGGCTGAATAGCCAAACGCCAATAGTGCCAACGTTGCGACGTGCCACGCAGTAACGCGCGGCGTCGCGGCGCTACGATCGGCTTGTCCAGATTGTTCAAGCTCTTCTACGAGCATGGGCACTCTCCACGCTCAACCCGCCCCGCAATCTCTTCGAGAGCAGGAAGAATCTCTCCTACGGCTTCGACAATGAAGTGAGCGCCGTGCTCTCGCATTGCTTTTCCAGCATTGCGAATGGCAGCGGACTTCTCCTGGTCCGGAAGTGCGCACCAATCCTGCTCCGAGAGTCCAATCAGATTGCCCGTGCGAAGAACACCGACCGTCCACATACCGGCATTGCGGCCTTCTTCGATATCGCTAAAGGTGTCGCCTACTTTGACGCACGCCGATAGCGGGGCCGCCTTAAGATTTACGGCCAGCTGATAGCACATGAAAGGATGAGGCCGCCCAGTTCCTACATCTTCTGGACAAAGTGACTGATCGGGTGCATAACCTTGAGCGCACGCAGCGCGTTGAAGCTCGTCGAGCATCGCCCGCGTATAGCCTGTCGTGCCGCCAATGCGAACGCCATTCGAACGAAGGCGGTCGACAACGGGGACGACTCCCTCGATCACCTTTGCATGGTCCAGCAGGCATGCAAGCTGCAAAGGGACAAAGTCCTGGTAAAGCTCATCGACATCGGATTCAGCCCCCTGTCGCCGGTATATCTCCTCCCAGCGGATTGCAACCTCCGGCTCTCGCAGTAAGAGCCGGATATGGTCACGCTTCGCCAGCCCCATATCTCGCCTTGCAACTTCGCCGGCAAGGGCGATTCCCCTCTTCGCGAAGACCTGCTGCAAAGTGCGCACCGGAGCCAGGCTGCCATGATCGACTGTTGTGCCGGCCCAATCGAAGATGACGGCTGCAATCGCCTTCAGAGAAGAACTAGACATTCGCGCTCTCCTTCGATAGCAACCCGAGCTCGATCATGGATTGTTCGGCAAGCCCGAAGGACAAGGTCATCCCAGACCCACTCGGTGCGGTAACAACCCGGACGCCGGATTGCGGTTCGAGAACGATGTAGGGCTTGTCTGGATGTTTGGCGTAGACACCGTGCCAGCGCTGCGCAACCGACATATCCGGTACACGGAGAAAGCTGCGCGTGTACTCCAAAATGAGGTGGTCAATCTCCTCCTTGTTGAAGAGGTCCACCGTCAGGCCGTACTCGTGTGAATCGCCGAGCGTAATGGCCCCGTCCGCTGTCTGAGAGACAAGAGCATGAATTCCCCATCGGTCGTACTCTGGCATCTCCTCTGCGAATCTCTTCCGCAGCGCCTGAAGAGATTCGCAGACGCTAAAGGATGTATAGAAGCGCAGCGTCAGTCCTGCGGCAAGCGCGGGGCCAAGCTCCCAACCAGTGGGTTGCGGGCTGGTTCGCAGCATCTGCAGCTTGCAGCGCGTCACGCCACTGGCGGCGAACTCCTTTGGGAAGAGGGTCTCAAAATCGTCCCCGCTGCAGATCAGCGTGGTTCCGGCCTCCCAGGAACCGCGGGCGGTTTCCACATAGGGATGCACCACGGACAGCACCGGAGTATTGAAGTGGAACTGGACCCCGTACCTCTCCCGGAGAAACTCCGGAAGAACTGCAAGAATCTGCCGGGGATCGACCGTCAATTCCGTAGGACTCCAAAGCGCCCCAAGCAGGCCCTCCGGCCGAAGAGCCTCACTACGGGCCAGAGTGGCGTCGCGGTTGAGCCATTCGCATTCATAACCCAGGCCGGGAGCGCGCTCTACGAACTCCCGGATGACGGCGGCTTCGTCGGAGTGGTAAGCGACATGCAGTGAACCGTGCCGGCGAGATGGCAACTTAGCCATCTCGAGCATCTCCAGCCATAGCTCCCGGCTCCGTAGGGCCATCTCGTGCATTCGTCCGTTCGGCTGACCGATCGGCCAGATCATGCCGAAGTTCCGGACCGACGCGCCCATGGCCTGTGGATGACGCTCGAAAACTACGACCGATTTACCCTCGCGGGCAGCCAGATAGGCATGAGCGAGACCGAGGATTCCGGCTCCTACGACAGCGACATCAACTGTTCTGTTTTGCATGGCCCCACCATAGGCTGGTTTGCCAGTGCGAAAACACGTTCCGAACAGTTCAGCCGAAGACGTTCACGACTGAATACAAAAGGGTTATCGAAATCGCACGAAAAACATTTAAATGGCTGCAACATTCAGGGCGTACTCTTCCAACAACGCCCAATAACCTTTAACATCTGACCTAAACAGTCCAGAAGGGCCGGAATGATATCCGACGCCGAAGTTCATAAATCCATGGGAGCCGGAGATAGCTCTCTTGATCCTGTAGTGCGGCGTGCTGTCGAGCTTGAGCTCGAGGCTATTTGCAACAACATGCACTTTAGTGCCAGCCAGCGGAACTGTGCCTTCCTCCGTTATGTCGTCTCAGAGACTCTGGCAGGACGCTCTGAAGAGATTAAGGAGAGGATTCTCGGGAAGGAACTCTTCGGGCGTCCCATTACCTATGACACAGGCTCGGATGCTGTCGTCCGCGTTCGCGCGAATGAAGTCCGCAAACGTCTAGGCTGCTACTACGACGAGCATGAAAGTCAGGCGGGCTGGCGTATCCAGCTTCCAATCCGGACCTATGTTCCAACGTTTCTTCGGGATGCAATCGAGACCCCAGCAGAGATTCTTCCCGTAGCGAAGGATGTGGCCGATGCTCCGCCTTTGGAACAGAACACCCTAAGCCTTTCGCAGATGATGATTCCAACCCTCATCGCGCTCTTTCTCTGTGCCGCCACCTTCCGCTGGCATGTCTTTTCCGGAACTCCATATCTCGATTTCTGGGAAACACTTTTGTCGGGCCATACCGGGGTAGCGCTGATACTCGACGCCGACCCTGCTGACCCGCACGCCGTAACTACGGATGATCTGCGGACGGTCAGTCCCATCCTGCAAGCCGTAGCGTCATTTCACGCGAGTACCCAGGTCAGAAGCGATGTGCCCACTCATCAAGAGGATCAATTCGTCCCCATCCACATTACTCATCGAACTCCCCAGCCTGGTGATAGCCAGTCCGCGTATGTGACGGTGATACCCGGCAGTCATGCCGAGCTGTGGGTGGGGAGCAACAATCTTTCCGCTCTGGAGCACGCTATTAATTCAATGTCGGATGCAGACGTATTCCCTCCGGCGCTCGAAGTCGCGATCCGCAGGAAGACTCCCAGCCGGCTTCGCATTGCAAAGAACGAACAGATTACAACGCAATCGCTCTCCGGCAAGGGTGACATATGGAAGTATTAAGAACCGCGCAGGTCCAGTCACACGAGGAAAGGCAACGATACTCCTACTGGTGCTTCCGTATCTTTGTCGCGGCATGGATCGGTTATGCGGGATTTTATCTCTGCAGAAGGAACATCTCCTGGACGCCGCTGCCATCGTCCGGTCATTCGGGCTGGATGGATGGCCTTGCCAATCTCCTGATGGTGTTCAGTGCCGGATACGTGATTGGCCAGTTCGTGGGAGGATGGGCCACAGACAAGTATGGTGCGAGACGCACGGTGCTCGTTGGCGGCATGCTGTCGTTGATTTCAACCGCCTTGCTGACGACAAACCCGCCTGTGGCCGTCATCTTGCCGCTCCAGGCACTGAACGGCTTTGGCCAGAGTTTTGGATGGCCTGCCATAATGAAGCTTCTCCGCGTGTGGTTGCCGCAACGCCAATTCGCGGTCGGAGTGGCGTGGTGGAGCACTTCCTATGCGCTGGGCAGCTTCCTGGCAACGGCCCTTGCCACCGGACTTTCCACTGTTGAATTCATTCCGATGGCCACCGGCTCGAAGCTCTCGATTCTGGTTCCGTGCGCAGTTCTTTTTTTGACGACTGTGTTCTTCTACGTACGCGTGAAAGACTTCCCCACCGAAGCCGGATTTGGGGAGATCGAACCTCAGGTACATCCATCTGCCTCCAGAATCGAATGGATGCCGGTCCTTCGCAACGCAGAAATACAACTGCTCGCGGTCATGTATTTCTTCCTTAAGCTGACGCGCTACGCGCTCCTGTTCTGGCTCCCCTTGTACATCATCGAGACGCAGCACTCCAGGGGCAACTCGGCGCTGGCGCTGTCATCGTTGTTCGAGCTCACAGGGTTTATGGGAGCAATCTTTGCATGTTATGCATCGGATCGCTGGTTCGGCTCTCGCCGCTATCCCGCCGGTGCCGGAATGCTCTTTCTCGCCGCCTTCGTTTTCCTGCTGCATCCTTTGGTCAGTTCATGGGGAACAGTGCCGACCGGTATCAGTATCGCTCTCATTGGGATGTTGATCTTCGGCCCCGATGTGTTGGTGTCCTCAGTCGCAGTGGTAGAAGCCGTGCCTTCTGAACAAGCAGGCCGCGCTGCCGGTTATGTCAACGGGATAGGCTCGCTGGGCCAGATGGTTTCCCCTGTTTTAGTTACCTATTCAACCCGTTTCTTCGGGTGGGACAGCATCTTCTCCATCTTCGTCGTGTGCTCGTTGATCGCAGCTTCACTCTTAGTGCTGAGGTGGAACTCGCCGTTTCCGCAAAAACTAACGGCCAAACCCGCCTGAGAGCATCGTCGCCGACTCACCCAGTCAGGGCACACACACATCTCGACCACGATGGATATTTACACGCAGCGGAATTCCGCTGATCCACGCGAAACGGTTGAGAGAGATTGTCTCTGTTGGTGACGAATGGTGGCGCGTTGGCCGTTTTGCCGCAGATGCGAAGTAAGCGTGTGGTCTAGAGTTGTGGCCTATCAGCAGATGCGGCGCTGGATGGAGGCCGGTGTGTTCGAGCTTCTGGTGGCCGATGTGCGAAGTTTGTTGCGCGATCTAGGCGGGAGAAAAAGCCAGCCCACAGCAGTCTGCATCGACAGTCGCACCCTGCAGTCCACACCCGAGAGTGAAGCGCGTGCCGGTTATGACGGGGCCAAGCGGCGTAAGGGATCGAAGGTGCACATCGCGGTGGATACGCTGGGTCGTCACCTGCATTTATAAATATTTACGTTATATGTGTCATCCTGAGCGGAGCGCAAAGCGCGGAGTCGAAGGACCTGCTTTTTATGGGGCGGTGAACCTCATCCCGCTAAGCGATAATCATCATCGTGCCTGAAATTCACCAAGCCTCGCGCAACATCACCCTCGCCGTCACCGGCGCTAGTGGCAGCATCTATGCCGCCGAGATGCTCCGCGCGCTAGCCGTTGACGACCGCGTCGCCCACATCAACTTCGTCGCGTCCGAGAACTCGCTGCGCGTCTTCGCGGAGGAGTTGTCGCTGAGCGGACGCAACAACCTCGCGGAGAAGCTGCTGGGCGCACCCTGCGCAAAGCTGCGCCAGCACATTGAATCCGACATTGGCGCAAACGTCGCCAGCGGGAGCTATCCAACCAGCGCGATGATCGTGCTTCCCTGCTCCATGGGAACGCTCGCAGGCATCGCCAACGGCCTTGCCTCAAATCTCATTCAGCGCGCAGCCGATGTCTGTCTGAAAGAGCGGCGTCCGCTGGTTCTGTGCGTGCGTGAGACTCCCTTCAATCGCATCCACCTGCGCAACATGCAGCTTGCTGCCGAAGGAGGCGCAACTATATTTCCGGCTGTCCCCACGCTCTACAACCGTCCCCAGAGCACCACTGAGATGGCGCGCGAATTTGTGAATCGCGTTCTTGCGCACCTCGGTCTGCCACAGCCCGGCGCGTACCAGTGGCAGCCGGACAACGATTGAACTTGCGTTTCTCTCCCTTCCTACGGTTTGTCGTTCCGTAGCGAAGCGGAGGAATCTGCTTTTGCCGGCAATGTATTCCACTACTCCGAAGCCGGAAATGTCTTCTCGCCACCCTGCATGGGTGGCTGCGCCTTGAGGAAAGAGTCTGTGGCCTGCGCCACCGGCTTCCAGCACTCCAGTGGAGCAAGGTGGCCGCAGCCTTCCACCACGTTCAGCACAGAGTTCGGTATGTCCTCGTGGATCTTCCTCCCCACGGAGAGAGGGATCAGCACATCGTCCGATCCCCACACCACCAGCGTCGGCTGACGAAGATCGTGCAATCTGAAGTCCAGCAGATCGCGTCCGGTAATCATCGCCGCCATGCTGCGGTCGACCACCCACCCGCCGCGCTGGAGCTTTCGCACCACATCGCGCACCACAAACCCGGGCATCGTCTTCGGGTGGGGAGAGAGCATCCTTACCAGCCTCGCAACACCCGCAGCATCGTTCGGCACAAATAGATCCGATCCAAAGGTTGCAGGAAAGTAGATACCCGCGCCGTCATACACCACAAGCCGCTCGACCAGCTCCGGGTGGTCGAGCGCAAGCTTCATAGCCACCCAGCCACCCATCGACCACCCACCCACGTCGGCGCGGGGTACATGCACGGCCTGCATAAACGAGACAACCGCAGCCTCTTCCATGCCGATGGAGTAGTTCGCGTCCGCAGGCTTTGACGAGCGCCCATACCCCGGCAGATCCGGAGCGTACACATGAAAGCCATGCCGCGCCATCGCGGGAATCATCTTTTGCCAGTCCTCGCCGCGTGCGCCAAGGCCGTGAATCAGCACCAGCGGTGTACCGTCGCCGCTCGACGGCAACGCCTCGAAGTAGTGGAGACGGTATCCGCCCGCCTCCACATACTCGCTCTTCACGCCTTCGCGCCACAGATGCAGCCGAGTCTGCTGATCGGCAACCCACAACGGATGGAAGTAGAAGACCAGTCCGGCAGCAAGTACCAACACAACTGCTACCGCAACAAATCGGAACGCCAATTTCATCTCTTCATCGACTCCGCGAACTTCAGCGCACTTTCAATCACGCCAAGTGTAGTCGCGTCGAGAGCATATGTTTCAGAGAAAATCTCGCGGTGCGCCACCCATCGCGCCTCGGCCGCGTCGTCGCCGCACACCGGCCCATCCCGGTTGTCGCAAAAGCACAGCCACTCCACCAGCACGTAGTGGAATCGCACACGGCCCGAATCGTCCCGCACGATCCGATCCAGTGTCGCTGCGATCTCGACAGGTCGCACATGTATTCCGGTCTCTTCGAAGACCTCACGCGTCACGCCCTCGGCCATCGTCTCGCCCAGTTCGAGCGCTCCGCCGGGCAGCGACCAGGTGCCCAGCAACGGCTCGCGCCCGCGACGAACCAGCAGTATCTCTCCGTTGCATAGAACAACAGCAGCAACTCCCACAATTGGAGCGCGCGGATACTCCCGCCCATCGCGTATCTCTCTACCGCCTGGGATCATTTCAACGGCTTGCCGAACTCTTCCCCAAAGACCGTATGCGCCAAGTCGAAGCGGCCGCCGTTGTACTTGTCCGGCCCCTGAAGATGTCCGACGGCGAGCAGGGCCACCACCCAGTAGCTCATCGGCAACCGCAGCGCCTCGTGCACCTTGTCCTGCTCGAAGCCTTCCATCGGCGCGGTATCGTAGCCCATCACCTCGGCCATCAGCATCATGTGCGTGAAGGCGATCATGACGTGTTTGTTCAGCCAGGCGTGCATCTGCTCGGTTGTAAATCCGCTCAGAAAATTGGTGACACTTGTCTTGGCCTGCGCAGCGTAGCTCTCCGGCATGCCGCCTTCGCGTCCCTGCTGCAGCATCAGGTCGATATCTTTGCGCCAGCCATCGGCGTCGCCACAGGCCACAATCACGGCGGAAGCCTCTTCCACCTTCGCCTGGTTATAGGCCGCCGCGCGCAGACGCCGCTTCTGCTCGGGAGCTTGCACGACGACAAAGCGCCAGGGCTGCATGTTGTAACCACTTGGCGCATGGAGGCCAGCCTCTAGAATCTGCTTCAAGTCCTCCGGCGGCAAAGGCACACCGTCGAAGCTCGGGCTGGCCCTTCGCTCCGCTATCGCCTGACTCAGTGTCTTGGTCTTTGCCATCGCTCTGTCTTTCGATCTCCCGCTCGATTCGCATACCTGAAGCGCCATGCGTAGAAGCCAAGTGCGTCTTCAAGATAGCATCCTCGATCGCGTTCCAGAGTTTCAGTTACATCAACACGCACTAATGAATCTCATTCATCGCCATCTCTGTAGCATAAGGGTTCTGCCCCGGCGCCTCCGCAAAGATCCACACGCCGTAAAAGCCCTTGCGAAGCTCGGGGTAGGCGGCGACCAGCGCGCTCGCCGCATCGGTATTGCGCTTCCGCGCAGCTACGGGGTCGCCGACATCGTCGACTTTAAGACGCGCCGTAACATCCACTTTGTCCTTCGCAAGCGAATCGTCCACACCGAGGCCGGTGAAGTGATACTCCGCGCCGTTGGCCCCCTTCACCACAAGCGGCGTGTCCGCCGACACGCCGGACGAGATCGCAGGTGGTGCAACCGCAGTCTGCTCGTTGTGAAGTTTTTCCAGGTGCGTGCTCTGAATCATGTTCGCGGGATTCAACAGCGCCTCGGCCTGCTGATAGTAGAGCCACGCGTTCCACTGCTCCTTGTTCTTCGCCATCGTGCGCGCTTCGGTCCAGTACCATAGCCCGTCGCGGCCCGCGGCCGTCATCGGGCGCGGATAGAACCCCGCCATCTGCCATTGCCCTTGCACCTGCTGTAACAGAAACGACAGCCGCCACGGCGCCGCAATGCCACGCGCCTCGACGATGGCAAAGCCATACTTGCCGGCAGGCAGCCCGGGGATCGAAAAGTCAGCCTCGGCGATGGACTTGTTCAGCGTGCATAGAAACTGAGCACTCCCGTTGAATTTGTCAGCCCCGTCTGTCGGCTTCTTCAAATCGGTGGCATCCAGCAGATAGATCTGCTCCACCACCGGCGTTGCGCCTTTCACCTTCGCCGATGTGCTGGCAACAAGGTTTTGTATTGCGCCAAAGTCGTTGGCGTAAGCCGCGATCGTCAGCGCGCGTAACCCTGCTGCATCGTTCGCTTCGACCCTCTGCGCCATGTTGCGCGCGGCCGCCGCCAGCGCGTCGCGGTCCGCCGGGGCCATCGCCGACTGCGTCGTGCATGTTTCGCCACCCGCGACTGTTGCAGCGGTCAGCGCCGTAACGGCAAGCATTGCGGACAATCGCCTAGTCGAACCCCATCTGCTTCTCGTGCCCTGCATCATGCCATCCTTCTCCGAAGACTTCGTATCCTCGAATGACGACTCAAGTCTAGTACAGCAGACAGGCACGAGTTGTCTTACGAAGGAATACACTGTTTCCATAGCGTGCCATACCGCACGATAACCTTTGCCACGTCCCGGCGTCGTACTTCAAGGAGCGCTCCCGCAGCACACATGTGGACTAAGATGCCAGCACGGCTGTTTGCGATCGCGCTGATCCTTGCGGTCTCCGCGGCGGCGTCTCTCCATGCGCAGAACCGTGTGTTTTATCCCACGCCGCCCCGCCCCACGCCTCCGCCAGTTCCATCGCTTCCCGCAACAGCGCCAACGGCGGCCCCGGCCAATACGCCTGAGCAGCCCGTGGAACCGGCAGCGCCTCCAACGCCCGCGCAGGGACCAGCGAAGCGTGCCACGGTCACTTATTCCGGAGGGCAGCTCTTCGTCTCCGCTTCAAACTCCAGCCTGAACCAGATACTGCGCGAGATATCCCACCTCACTGGCATCAAGATCACCGGCGGAGTTCAGGAAGAGCGCGTCTTCGGCGACTACGGCCCCGCATCTCCGCAGGATGTCCTGTCATCGCTGCTCGACGGCACCGCAAGCAACATGATCATGGTCGATGGATCGGACGATCACGCCACCGAGTTGATTCTGACTCCACGTACAGGCGGCCCTACTCCGCCAAACCCAAATTCGGCGAGCTTCGACTCGGGAGACGACGACTCTTCGCGCCCGGCTGTAGTAGCTCCATCTGTTGGCTCGCAGTCGCAGCCGGCCCCGTCGTCTCCAGTCGTCGGCCCCCTGCCGCCGCAGAACCCGGATATGCCGGCAACAAACCCCAATCCGCCATCCAACGACTCGAACGACAAGTCGAATGGCGGCCCGAAGACGCCTCAGCAGATCTTCGACGAGTTGATGAAGATGAGGCAGCAAAACCACCAGCAACAGCCGCCGCAATAACCCTGCGTCCACTCAAGAGGTGTCATTCCGAGCGCAGCGAGGAATCCCCACATTTTTCCATATGCAGGCACTGACCACCGCATCTGTATTGAATGGATAGTCCAGAGCGGATGGCGCTATGAGCGCCGCAGGCCGCGTTAGCTTTCGATCACAGGCGATGTGGCAAGCACGGCGCGCGCCTGTCTCTCCGCGGCGACCTGTCTGGCATGAATCCGGAATATCCGGAACATCGTAACGCAGATGCCATATGCGCTAAGAACGCCTACAGCCAACGAAGCCAGCACTGAAGAGACCAACACGATCGACGAATTCACAACTGCTCCTGAGCCTTCCGGGTCTTTCAATCGCTCCGGCAGCCCCAAGGGGCGAACCGAGTGCGATTCCCGTCTTCCATTGTGACAAAGAGCCTGTGGAAAACAATGCCCCGTGCGACAGATGCTATTGCACTTTCAGATACATCATCTCCCATTCCGGTTGTATTCCGCCCTGGCAACCGCCCCCGCACTGCTGCCGCCGCAACATAAATGCCGTATCCTAATAACTTGGCCCCAGCGCCCCAGCAACCGCACATGAACACCGCCGAAACTACCGCCCAAGCAATTACGGAAAAGCGCATCCGGCCCGGTATTACGCACATCACTGTGCGGGGAGCGCGCCAGCACAACCTGCGCAACGTTTCCGTCTCCATCCCGCGCAACACGCTGACGGTAGTCACGGGCCTTTCCGGATCGGGAAAGTCTTCGCTCGCCTTCGACACCATCTACGCCGAGGGCCAGCGCCGTTATGTGGAGACTCTGTCCGCCTACGCCCGCCAGTTCCTCGACCAGATGGAGCGCCCCGATGTCGACTCCATCGACGGCCTCTCGCCTGCCATCTCCATCGAGCAGAAGACCACCTCCCGCTCCCCGCGCTCGACCGTCGGCACCATCACAGAGATCTACGACTACCTGCGCCTGCTCTACGCCTCGGTCGGCCAGCCGCACTGCCCCAACTGCCACCGCCCCATCTCGCGCCAGAGCGCGGACCAGATCGTCGAGCGCATCGTCGCCCTGGCCCCCGGCGAACGCATCACGATCATGGCCCCCATCGTCCGTGGCCGCAAAGGCGAGTTCCGCGAAGAGCTTGAGGCACTCGACCAGCAGGGCTTCCGCGCCCGTGTCGACAGCGAGATCATCGAGATCACCGACGGCATGCGGCTCGAAAAGCGCAAAAACCACACGATCGAAGCCATCGTCGACCGCATCATCCTCAAGCCCCTTACCGCCACAAATCCGGGTGCCCCGCATCTCGATTCTGAGATGTGGGATGGAGCGCCGAAGAATCCGAAGTACGACACCCGCCGCCTCGAAGCCTCTGTCGCCAAGGCACTCCAGATGGCCAACGGCCTCGTCCTCATCGGCATTCAGGACCCCGTCACCCGCAAACAGGAGGAGACACTCTACTCCTCCTCGATGGCCTGCCCGGACTGCGGCATCAACGTCCCGAAGCTGGAGCCGCGCAGCTTCTCCTTCAACTCCGCCTACGGTGCCTGCCCGGAGTGCCACGGGCTCGGCAGCATCTACGACTTCGACCCCGCCAAGACGATCACGGACTGGTCGAAGCCTCTGCTCGACGGCGCCATGGGCCCCGGCTCCGCGTCGCAATACCTTCTGCGCCTCATCAAGCTGGCCGCCGAGAAGTACAAGATCAACATCAACCAGCCCTTCGAGAAGCTCACCGCCGAGCAGCAGAACCTCTTTCTCTACGGCCCCCCTAGAGGCGAAGCCGGACGCACAGGCTTCCACGGCATCTTCAGCTACCTGCGCGCCAACCTCGAAGACTCGAAGTCCGAGGGCTACCGCGAGTACATGATGCAGTACATGTCCGCGACTACCTGCCCACGCTGCCAGGGCAAGCGACTGCGCCCCGAGTCACTCGCCGTGACCATCCCCATCCCTGTTTCCTCCACAAAAGTGTCATCCCGACCGAACCCTGCGCAAGCGAAGCGCGTCGAAGGGGAAGTGGAGGGATCTGCTTCTCTACCCACCACTAAGCCGGATGCCCCACATCTCGATTCTGAGATGTGGGATAGTGCAGCGAAGAAATCCAATGGCACCCACGGCTTCTCAATCGCTGATTTCACATCCCTCTCTCTCGAACGATCCCTTGCAGCCGCAATGGCCATGAACTTCACCGGCCGCGAGAAGCTGATCGCCGACCGCCTGCAGCGCGAGGTCATCGAGCGGCTTGAGTTCCTGAACGCCGTCGGCCTCGGCTATCTTTCTCTCAACCGCTCCGCCGCCACACTCTCCGGCGGGGAGGGTCAACGCATTCGCCTGGCCACGCAGATCGGCTCGCGGCTTCGCGGTGTCCTCTACGTGCTCGACGAGCCGTCCATCGGACTCCACCAGCGCGACAACCAGCGGCTTATCTCGGCGCTAGAAAACCTGCGTGATCTCGGCAACACCGTCCTCGTCGTCGAGCACGACGAAGACACCATCCGCAAGGCCGACTACGTGCTCGACCTCGGCCCAGGAGCGGGCAAAAACGGCGGCCACCTCATCGCTGACGGAACACCTGAACAGATCATGGCCAACGATGCCTCCGTCACCGGCAAGTACCTGGCCGGAAAGATCGACATCGTCACCCGTCCCACCCTCGGCAACCAGCCGCGCCCTCTTAGCGGCAACTGGATCACGGTTGAGAACGCCCACGCGCACAACCTGAAGAACGTCACCGCCCACTTCCCGTTGGGAGTGATGACCGTCGTCACCGGCGTCAGCGGCAGCGGTAAGTCCACTCTTGTCAACGACATCCTCTACCGCGCTCTGGCAAAGGAGCTCTACGGCTCACGCGAAGAGCCGGGCCAGCACGGCAAGGTCCGCGGCATCTCGCAGCTCGACAAGGTCATTCAGATCGACCAGTCGCCGATCGGCCGCACCCCCAGGTCGAACCCGGCGACCTACACGGGCGTCTTCTCTGCCATCCGCGACATCTTCGCCCTGCTGCCGGAGTCGCGTGAGCGCGGCTACAAGCCCGGCCGCTTCAGCTTCAACGTGCAGGGCGGGCGCTGCGAGGCCTGCCAGGGGGAGGGCCAGCGCCGCATCGAGATGAACTTCCTGCCCGACGTCTACGTGCTGTGCGAGGTCTGCAACGGCCGCCGCTACAACCAGGAGACGCTTGCCGTAAAGTTCAACGGCTACTCCATCGCCGACCTGCTCGACCTGGCGATCGAAGACGCCCTGCCCATCCTTAAAGACATTCCCACAGTCAACGCCAAGTTGCAGACCCTGGTCGACGTCGGCCTCGGCTACATCCACCTGGGTCAGTCGGCGACGACGCTCTCCGGCGGAGAGGCCCAGCGCATGAAGCTGGCCCGCGAGTTGTCGAAGCGTCAGACCGGGCGGACCCTCTACCTGCTCGACGAGCCCACGACCGGACTCCACTTCGACGACGTCCGCAAGCTGCTGGAGGTTCTGCACCGGCTGACAGACCTCGGCAACACGGTCATGATCATTGAGCACAACCTCGATATCATCCGCAACGCCGACTACATCCTCGACCTCGGCCCCGAGGGCGGCGAGGGCGGCGGACAGGTCATCGCCCACGGCACGCCGGAGCAGGTGGCCACCGTCCACGGCTCCTACACGGCTGAGTTTCTTGCCCGCCACTACACCCCGGCGCAGCTTGCATCTGCCAAAAACGGAACCAGTCACGCCGGAGCACAGCCCGCCGGCATCGGCGCGGCAGCCGATCCGGACAAAAAGGCGAAGGGCAAGTTCGTGCCGCCGGAAAAGAAAACCGGCGTACCGACAGCGAGCAAAGCTAAACTTAGCGAAAGCACCGATTCTTCCAGACCGAAAAAAGCAGCGAAAAAGACGATAGCTAAAACAAAGAAGAAGGCATGAGCACCCCCCCGACACCTCCGCTTCGACCCGCCACTGGACCGGGCACCCCACAACCTGCCCTGAGCTTGTCGAAGGGTCTCGACTCTGAGACGTGGGATGCAGTGCCACAAACTGAGGGCGCAGCCCCTTTGCTCAATCACCGTGTACCGGGGAGTGCCGCCGCAGAACCAAGTACGGGAATCTCCATCCCTTCCAATGGGGAAGCCATCGTCATCGAGGCTCCTCCCCCGTCCGTTGCGCCGGGTCCGGGGGTTCCTGCCCGCGTGCCCAACATTGGCCACGCAATCCTTTTCGTCGCTATCGCGGCGATCTTTCTTGTCATCTTCTCCAGCTTTCTTGTGGGATTCGTCCACCCCGTTATCGATCCGCACAAGGTCGCCGGGGTCACAGTAAAGCACCCCAAGCTCATCGTCGCGGCGCAGGCGCTTACTTATATAGCTACGCTGGCCGTCTCATGGTTCTTCTTCCCGCTGCTCTGGCAGCGCAGCTTCTCGAACGGCATCCAGTGGGACTTCGCCACCGCCCACCGCAACGCTCATAAGCTGATCCCAATCGGCCTCGTCGCGGGGTTCGCCGTACAGGCCATCTCGTCGCTGATTCCGGTGCCGAAGTCGATCCCCATGGACGACTTCTTCCGCACCCCGTCCGACGTCTGGCTGGTGACTGCCTTCGGCACTCTGCTCGCACCGCTGTTCGAGGAGATCTGCTTCCGCGGCTTCCTCTTCCCGGCACTGGCCATCGCCTACGACTGGCTCTCGCTGCCGAAGACGCCCGCAGCCCGCGAGCACTGGCAAAACACCACCGGCCTCACCCTCGCCGCAGTCGTCTTCTCCACGATCCTCTCCAGCATCCTGTTTGTACTGCTGCACGCCGAACAGCTCGCCCACGCCTGGGTCGCACTCTTCGTCCTCTTCTGCGTCTCGCTGTTGCTTACCATCGTGCGGATCCGGACGCGCTCAGTCGCCAGCTCTACGCTGGTGCATGCCTGCTATAACTTGTCGGTGTTTTTGACATTGTTCATTGCTACTGGCGGGTATCGGCATCTGGAGCGGCTGGCGCGATAGCTAAACCCCGGTCATCGGACAAGAAGTATGATTCCGTAAACAAGGGGCATAAGGCTAATCACAAGAGCTCTGAATCTCACTGGACGAGTCGCAGGGTAAATCAGCTTTCTAGCTTCTTCTTCCGTCAGAGGAAGATCTCCTTCAAAGGAGATTCGCTTTGCGAACAGCGAATACAAGACACCTCCTATTCCTAAAACAAGGAACAGAATTCCGTCTGGCCGTTCGCAACAATAAGTCAGAACCGATCTTGCACTCATTTTGATGATTTATACCGTTCCAGTCGGGAGAAGAACAAGAATAGAGGTTACATCAATGCGTTTCATGATCATCCGCAGGTCAAACACCGGCATGGACTTTCCCAGCCCATCCATCAGAGATGGACAATATGCCGATACCACCTATGGCATAATGTTCACATGATTGCCACGGCCAAACGAAAGCAAGAGAGTCCCGAATTCGATGTCACGCGGCCAAATCTCTCCCTGGCAGATAGGGTCGAGAAGGGGTTTCCGCTGCGCAGCATCGATGAGCTGCGCGACGGTGGCTTCACCCCCGGCGAAGTCTACACACTGATTCTGCCTGCCAGGACGCTCAAGCATCGCCGACAGAAAAAGCAGAACCTATCGCCTGAAGAGACCGACCGCGTGGTGCGGCTCAGGAAGATCACGTCTCTTGCGGACCGCGTCTTCGGCAATCACGACAGGGCTCTGGGCTGGCTGCGACGTGCCAATTCTCGCCTCAAAGGCCGGGCCCCGCTGGATATGCTCAGGACGGAGGTCGGTGGAAACTTCATCGAGGAGATGCTCTACCAGATCGACGAAGGCATCTACGTTTGATTCTCTACCGCATCAGCAACCATAAAGACCTCTCCGGCATGGGCGGCGAGCTTGCCGATGGCCGTTGGCACACTAGACAGAAGGGCCGCCGAATCGTCTACACCTCAGACCACCCCGCGCTCTGCATTCTGGAGATTCTGGTTCACCTCGATAAAGATGAGATTCCAGGTGACTACCAGTTGCTCCGCATCGATGTCCCTGACAGGTTGATCGAATCGGCTGGCCCGATGCTCTCGGAATATCGCTCTGGCGCGCTGGACAACATTCTGCTGACACAGAAGATCGGGAATCAGTGGCTGTCCGGTACTCAAAAAGGCGGGCTGTTGGTTCCCTCCGTACTGGTCCCCTTCGCGCAGAACTGCATCCTCAATCCATCTCTGCCTGCCATTGCTTCGATCAAACCAGAGGTTGCGGGCCGCTTTCCATTCGACCGGCGGTTACTGTCGCGGTCGCGCATACAATAATCCCCGAGGTTCGACCAAATGCGCTTCATGATCATCCGCAAATCCGACGCCAATATGGAGACGGGCGCTCTGCCTGACAAGAACCTTCTTGCCGCCGTAGGCCAGTACTACCAGGACATGCGCGATGCCGGGGTGCTCCTTGCCGGGGAGTGGCTGCGGCCTACGGCGAAGTCGGCGCGCATCGTCGCCTCGCAGGGGAAGCAGGCTGTGGTCGACGGTCCTTTTACGGAGCTCAAGGAAGTGATCGCTGGATTCATCATGATTGAGGTTCCTTCGCTTGAAGAGGCCGTCCGCTGGGCGCGACGGTGTCCCACTCTGACCGGCGTCATCGATGCGCAGGCTGAGGTGCGGCAGGTTCTTGAGGCGGCCGACTTCCCCGCCGACTGTACCGAGGCGCTTACATTGCACGCCTCGAAGACCATGGCTGCGGATGCGGAGAAGATACTGCGAACGACTACTGTCGCCTAAGGCTCGCGTACTTATTTAACACGGTGGAAGAACGGTTCGCGCTTCGCTCGAATGTCCCACCCATGCCTGCGGCATGAATGGAGCACCCGACGTACGGGCGAAATGCGGGGATTCCTCGACTGCGCTCGGAAGGACACGGTTGATAGCGATGGCTAGCCTGGCAGCCACAAAATAATTTTGAAAAAAATCTACGGTCGTGTCGATTTCCTTTGCTCTCGTTCGACGTACATGTAGAGCGGCAGGAAATCAGCCGCTCCAGTACACCAAGGAGTCGACACAATGCAGATTCAGCCCTACCTCAACTTCGACGGCAACTGTAAGGAAGCGTTCGAGTTTTACGCGAAGGTCCTCAACGGCAAGATCGACATGATGATGACCCATGCCGAAGCTCCGCCCGAGGCACAGGCCGGCCCGGAGTGGCGCGACAAGATCCTTCACGCTCACATGACGGTCGGCACTGCCGTTCTTATGGCCTCCGACGTTCCTGCCGACCGTTACCAGTCGCCGCGCTCGTTCTCCGTCAGTCTACAGATCGACAACATTGCAGAGGCCGAGCGTGTCTTCAAGGAACTCTCCGCAGGAAGCTCGAAGATCACCATGCCGATCCAGCCGACCTTCTGGGCCGCTCGCTTTGCCATGTTCTTCGACCGCTACGGCATTCCCTGGATGATTAACTGCAATCCGGCGCAGTAGGTCCCTCAATAACTCGAAACTGAAGGCGCTTCGGGCGAAATGCGGGGGGTTCCTCGACTACGGCCCGATGGGCCTTCGCTCGGAATGACACCACTTTTTTACATAAGGAGAATCAATGCGCTACCTCATGATCCACCGCCCCGCCGACGCCACCGCCTCCGAGGCTGGCATGCCGCCAACCCCGGAGATGATGCAGAAGATGGGTGCACTTATCCAGAGAAAGCTTGCCGATGGCAAGTTGCTCTCCACCGAAGGCTGTCTTCCCTCGTCGAAGGGAGCACTCGTCAACCTTAACAATGGCAAGCTCTCCGTTACCGATGGCCCGTTCGCCGAGGCAAAGGAGATCGTCGGCGGCTTCGCCATCTTCAGAGTGAACTCTATGCAAGAGGCGATCGCCGAAGCTCACGAGTTCCTCGAAATCGTCGGGGGCGGCGATGTCAAGATACTCGCTCTCTATGATCAGCCCGCCTGCGATGGCGGAAGTCTCTAACTGGTTCAGCAACCCAGCTCAAGGAGCTACGCAATGCGATTCATGATGCTGATGATACCGAGGGGCTACGAAGCGGCAGAGCCCGGCGCGATGCCTTCCACCGAAGCGGTTGCCGCAATGATGAAGTACAACGAATCGCTCAAACAGGCAGGCGTGTTGCTCACGCTCGACGGCCTTCATCCACCGTCGATGGGAACA
Organism: Acidobacteriota bacterium; assembly: GCA_018268775.1. Lineage (GTDB taxonomy): Bacteria > Acidobacteriota > Terriglobia > Terriglobales > Acidobacteriaceae > Edaphobacter. Next base: position 109,243 of record JAFDVV010000029.1, read on the forward strand.
CGCGTCACCTTCGAAGGAGGAAAACCGCACGTCACCGATGGCCCGTTCGCTGAAGCGAAAGAGGCCCTCGGTGGCTATTGGATGATCCAGGTGCGCTCGCGCGAAGAAGCCATCGAGTGGGCCAAGCGCTGCCCTGCCTCACCGAACGAAATCATCGAGATTCGGCAGGTACAGGAGTTCGCCGACTTCCCCGTCGAGCTTCAGAAGGAGCTCGACGGCACCGCTATGCAACCCAACCTCGCCCACACGCGGGCGTCCTGAGTTTCAAACAAAGCCACTCATCCCACCTTAATTAAGGAGTTACAGACGATGCGATTCGCCGTTCTCATCAAAGCCACACCCACCTCTGAAGCCGGACGAATGCCCGACCAGAAGCTGATGGACGCCATGGGCAAGTTCAACGAAGAACTGGTCGCCGCGGGCATCATGCTTGCAGGCGAAGGGCTTCAACCAAGCTCGAAGGGTGCACGCGTGCGGTTTAGCGGCACCAACCGCACGGTAATCGATGGCCCCTTCGCCGAGACCAAGGAATTGATCGCGGGCTTCTGGATATGGCAGTGCAAGTCGCTCGAAGATGCCATCGATTGGGTGAAGCGCTGTCCCAACCCTTTCTACGAAGACTGCGAGATCGAATTGCGACAGATCTTCGAGTTGGAAGATTTCGGCGAAACGATGTCACCGGGACTACGAGCGAGTGAAGAGCGGGTTCGCGCGGAGTTGGAGTCTCGCCAGGCGAAGTAACGAGCATTTGATTCCTGAGCGCGCGAAACGCAGATCCTTCGACTCCGCTCCGCTGCGCTCAGGATGACATGCATAAACCGATCAGCGAACCCATTGGGAAACCGGAGCACACCATGACCGTCGAGATTCAAAACGCAACCCCGAAGGGCCGCCTTTACACCGGCTACACGCTTACTGTCCTCTCCATCCTCTTCATGCTGATGGATGCGGTGATGAAGTTCACCCACGCCGCGCCCGTCATAGAGGCCAACCGCCAGCTTGAGATACCGTTCTCTCTGGTCCCTGCCATCGGTGTCATCGCGCTGGTGTGTCTTGTGCTGTACGCCATTCCCTCGACCTCGGTGCTCGGAGCCATCCTCTTCACGGGCTATCTTGGCGGCGCGATTGCGGGGCACGCGCGTGTCGGCAACCCGGTGTTCAGCCACACGCTTTTTCCTATATACATTGCGCTCTTGATCTGGGGAGGACTCTGGTTCCGCGACAGGGCGCTGCGCGAGTTGTTCCCGCTGGTGCATGATACGTCGTCGTCTGCACCTTCAAAGGGCGCGCTGTATGCCGGCTATGCCATCACTGCGGTTGCGGCTCTTCTGGTGATCCTGAGCGCTGCGATGAAGTTCGTCTACGTGCCTCCCGCGGGCAGTCCACCTCCGGCGTTTCCGATGGAGCACATCCACACGTTGGCATATATAGAGTTTGCGCTGGTAGCGCTCTATCTCCTGCCGCGTACGGCGTTCTTCGGAACTGTCTTTCTCAGCGGCTATCTCGGCGGGGCGACGATGATTACTCTTCGCTCAGGGGAATCCGTTGGTTCCAGCATCGTTCCTGCCATCGTTGCCGTGGTTCTATGGCTCGGCTACTGGCTTCGCAATGCTCGCGTGCGGGCGCTTATCCCTCTTAGAAAGTGACCGGCGCGGGTTGCGCGCCCTCTGCAAAGGTGGTGTGATCGGTAGCGATGCAGTCAGCCGGACCCCACACCGCCGCTCAAAGCACAACTGACATTCATCGCTCCATCGACGCGGTGTGGCGCATCGAGTCGGCACGTCTAATCGCCGCGCTAACGCGCATCGTGCGCGACGTGGGCCTGGCCGAAGACCTCGCGCAGGATGCGCTAGTCGCGGCCCTGGAGCGCTGGCCGCAGACTGGAATACCAGACAATCCGGGCGCTTGGCTGATGGCGACCGCCAAGCATCGGGCCATCGACAACCTGCGCCGCAATAAGCTGCTGGACAGGAAGCATGAACAGATCAGCTACGAGATGGAGGGGTCGCGGCAGCTTACCCCGGACGATATCAACGCCGTCATCGACTCGCCAGTGGCGGACGATCTTCTTCGACTCATCTTCGTCTCGTGCCACCCGGTTCTCTCACCCGAGGCGCGCGTGGCGCTGACGTTACGGCTGTTGGGCGGCCTTACTACCGACGAGATTGCCCGAGCTTTTCTGCTCACAGAGACAACTGTTGCTCAGCGCATCGTCCGCGCCAAGCGGACCCTGAGCGAGGCGCGGGTTCCGTTTGAGGTGCCGCGCGGCGAGGAGTTCAACGAGCGTCTTGCTTCGGTGTTGCGGGTGGTGTATCTCATCTTCAACGAAGGCTACTCGGCCACAGCAGGCGACGATTGGACGCGGCCCGCGCTATGTGAAGATGCGCTGCGGCTGGGGCGCATTCTGGCGGAGCTTACGCCGAACGAACCGGAGGTACACGGTCTGGCCGCGCTCATGGAGATACAGGCATCGCGGCTGCACGCACGCATCGGCCCCACGGGCGAACCTGTCCTTCTGCTCGATCAGGACAGGCGGCGCTGGGACGGGCTTCTTATCGGCCGCGGTCTGGCTGCGCTCCGTCGCGCGCAGGAATTGACCCGCTCTCCCGGCCCTTACGCTCTTCAGGCATCGATCGCCGCTTGCCATGCACGTGCAACGGTTGCCGAAGATACCGACTGGCCGCGCATTGCTGTGCTTTACCGGCAGCTTGCGCGGCTCACGCCGTCACCCATTATCGAGCTGAACCGCGCCGTCGCCGTCGCCATGGCCGACGGGCCGGAGGCGGGTCTCTCCATCGTCGACTCAATCGCAGATGAGCCTTCGCTAAAGGGCTATCATCTACTTCCCAGCGTACGCGGCGACCTGCTCTTCAAGCTCGAACGATTCGACGAGGCGCGCGCCGAGTTTGAGCGGGCGGCGTCGCTTACTCGCAACGCACGGGAGCGAACGCTGTTGCTGAAGCGGGTGAAAGCGTGTTCGGCTACCAGTCGCGATCCGCATCGTAGGGCCAAGCTGTAGAACCACGTTTTAGGAGGGCACGAGGAAGAGGACGGAGGTTCCGCGGCTCCGCCCTGCGGCCTGCGGTCGGAATGACACATCGAAGAGATGGCAGAGACGCAATAGACACCCTGCTACCGCCCTGGAGCTAAAGCCTCTACAATCGAGTTGAGACCATGGCTAACGACAACCGGACCGACCTGCTGAACTTAATCGCGACTCTCTCCTTCCGCCTGGGCGACTTCACGCTCGCCAGCGGCAAGAAGTCGGACTACTACATCGACTGCCGCACCACGACGCTGCACGCCGAGGGTGGTCGGCTCTCAGGCCTACTGATGTACGACCTCATTCGCGAGCGGTTCCCCCAGGCTGAGGCGGTTGGCGGTCTGACCATGGGGGCGGACCCGCTGGTCTCGAACACAGCCAGCGCCAGCGCGTGGCACCATCTGCACCACAAGCGCGACCAACTCGTCCACGGCTTCCTTGTCCGCAAGGCGGAGAAGTTGCACGGCACGGGGCGCAGGCTTGAGGGCTTCCACAAGATCGGCGCGCATGTCGTCATCGTCGACGACGTCTGCACCACAGGCGGTTCGACGATTACTGCTATCGAGGCCACACAAGAGTCCGGGATGAACGTCGTCGGGGTGCTTTGCCTCGTCGACCGCGAACAAGGCGGGCGAGCGAATATCGAAGAGGCTGCGCCGCATGCGCCGTTTTATTCGCTGTTTACTGCGAACGATGTACGTGCTGCGCATGTGGCGATGGGCCAAAACAAGTAAACTAAAAGGGAGATGATTCCCACCCTTGAATGGCTCCCGAACGGCGTTAACTTCCTCGATCAAACCAAGCTTCCTTTAGAGGAGACCTACGTCCTCGCCACCGACTACAACCAGGTAGCGACCGTCATCCGAGACATGATTGTCCGCGGCGCGCCGGCGATCGGTGTCTCGGCTGCGATGGGCGTGGCGCTTGGCGTCAGCCAGTCGAAGGCCACCGACATCGCCAGCCTGAATGAAGAGGTTGCGGTGATCGCGAAGACGCTGGCCGAGACGCGGCCTACCGCCGTCAACCTCTTCTGGGCAATTGAGCGTATGCGCGACAAGTACAACGCGCTCGCTGCCGCTGGAACCTCGATTCCCGAGATCAAGGCTGCGCTCATCAAGGAAGCGCAGCAGATGTACGACGAGGACATCGCCGCGTGCAAGGCGATGGGAGCGCATGGAGCCTCACTGCTTCCTCAAGAGGGCACCGTTCTAACTCATTGCAACGCGGGCGCACTGGCTACCTGCGGTTACGGCACGGCGCTGGGAGTTATTCGTGCCGCGGTTGAGCGTGGGCATAAGATCGACGTCTACGCCGACGAGACACGACCCTACCTGCAAGGTGCGCGACTGACCGCGTGGGAACTGCTGCACGACAACATCCCCACCACGGTGCTGTGCGACAACATGGCGGGCTCGCTGATGCGGCAGGGCAAGATTCAGGCCGTGATCGTTGGAGCCGATCGCATCGCTGCCAACGGCGATACCGCCAATAAGATCGGTACCTACTCGGTCGCGGTGCTGGCCAAAGAGCACGGTATCCCGTTCTACGTGGCGGCGCCGCTTTCGACCATCGACGTCAACACTCCCGACGGCGACGCTATCCCGATCGAGCAGCGTTCAGCGACGGAGGTGACGCACTCGAACGGCAAGCAGATGACTCCGAACGGCGCGGCGATTCAGAACCCCGCCTTCGACGCGACCCCCGCGAAGTACATTACGGCCATCATCACGGAGCACGGCGTTCTGCGCGCTCCTTATGAGCAGTCAATCAAAGAGATGTTCAAGTCTGCGGCCAAACCGGAGCTTGCCACGGCCTGAGGCGGTCGAGTGATACCCCGAATCCTCAACCCGCATTACCGCTCGCTGCTGCGCGGCGCCGTGCTCGTGCTGCTGAGCCTTGGGATTGCCTTTCTGCTTTCGGGATTCCCCGACAACAAGAAGAACCCTTTGATCGCGTTGACGGCGCTGGGTTCGATTGCTGGAACGATCGACCACGTTCGCTGCATGAGCACCAAATGGAGCTGGTATCACGGCGGCGTCATTCTAATGATCTATATGGACCTGATGGCGACGGGGATGATCCTGTTTTTTCTCCTCTACCCCTACACGCAGTGGCTTACCGCCCAATAACGCCACTTTGACAGCAACGGGGCCAGTGATAGACTCCGTTTGGCTTCAAATCCACCCTTCGGAGTCAACATGATTAAAGGCTTTCGCGACTTTATCCTGCGCGGCAATGTGATGGACCTTGCCGTCGCCGTCATCATCGGCGCCGCGTTTTCCGCGATTACAAAGTCCCTTGTCGACGACATCATCACGCCGCTGATTGCGGCCGTCGTAGGAAAGCCGGACTTCTCCGCGATCGTACTCACGGTCAACAGCACTCCGATCAAGGTCGGCAACTTTATCAATGCGATCATCTACTTTCTGATCATCGCCTTTGTCATCTACTTCTTCCTTGTGCTTCCGACGCAGAAGCTGCTGGCGCGCCTCAATGAGCCCGCGGCAGCCACAACCAAGCCCTGCCCGGAGTGCCTGTCCGACATTCCCCTCGGCGCGCATCGTTGCAAGTTCTGCAGCCAACAGGTCGCTTGAAAATCAGCTAAAGTACAGCATCTTGTGAGGAACGGCATCGGTTGGACACGCAGGATGCTGTACTCTAGCTGCAACTCTTCCATTAGAGGTCTCCTCTCTTGCGTGTTGTCCGTGCTCTGTCGTGCCCCCTTCTATTTGCAGCGCTCTCCGCCTCCGCCCAAACTCCACACGTCTTCGGATACCACGACTTTGCGGAACAGGCGAAGTGGGACGCGGCGTTTCTTCCCGTGCCGGATGCAAAGCTGGCAGGCGAGCACTTAAAAACGCTTACAGCAGCGCCCCACTGGGCCAGTTCGCCCGAGGACTACGCAACGGCTGTTTATGTCGCCGATAAATTCAAGGCCGCCGGGATCGAAACGAAGATCGTCCCGTATAACGTCCTTCTGAATAAGCCGGTCAAGATCGAGATCGAAGCCTTCGACGCAGAGGGGAAAAAGCTGATGTCCGGGCCTACGCCGGAGCACGTCGACCCGAAGAAGCACGGTGGCGATCCCTTCCAGGACGACCCGCGAATTCTGCCCGCGTTCAACGGCTCCTCGCCTTCAGGCGACGTTACCGCCGACGTGGTCTACGCAAACTACGGCACGCTTGCCGACTTCAAGAAGCTGGCGGAGATGGGCATCAGCGTCAAGGACAAGATCGTCATCGTCCGCTATGGGGCGAACTTTCGCGGGGTGAAGGTCTACATCGCGCAGCAGTACGGGGCCAAGGGAGTCCTGATCTACTCCGATCCTGCGGACGACGGTTACTACCGTGGAGACATGTATCCCAAGGGGCCGTTCCGTCCGGAGTCCGCTGTGCAGCGCGGGTCGGTGCAGTTTCTGCCGATCTATCCGGGCGACGCGCAGACGCCTGGTATTGCCTCGACACCGGATCTTCCGGCTGCAAAGCGCCTGACGAACACGAGAGGAAACGAGCCAAGCATTCCGGCGAATCCCCTCTCTTATAGAGATGCCACGCCGATCCTTAAGTGCCTTGGCGGGCAGGAGTCTCCGAGGGCATGGCAGGGCGCGCTTCCGTTTACGTATCACATTGGCGGCGTGGGCAAGGTGAAGGTCCATATGCACCTGGAACAGGACATCGCGCTGCGGACAATATGGGACGTTATCGGGACGATCCCCGGCAGCGACAAGGCACAGAAGGACGACTGGGTGGTGGCGGGAAATCACCGCGACGCCTGGGTCTTCGGCGCCGTCGATCCAAGCTCTGGGACCGCCGCCATGCTGGAGACGGTGCATGGCCTGGGCGAGTTGCTGAAGCAGGGCTGGAAGCCGAAGCGAACGATCGTGTTGGCATCATGGGATGCTGAGGAGGAAGGTCTGATCGGCTCCACGGAGTGGGCTGAAGACAATGCGGAGAGGCTGGCGCACGCCGTCGCCTACTTCAACACGGACGTGGGTGTCTCGGGATCGGACTTCAAGGCGTCTGCCGTGCCTTCGTTGAAGCAGTTTGTCCGCGAGATCGCCAAACAGGTTCCCTCTCCAAAGGGAGGGACGGTCTACGAGCAGTGGAAGCTGTCGCAGGCCAACGAGACGGACCGCCGCATGGTGACGAATGCTCCTGCTGCGGCCTCGCGCTCGGCCGCAGACGCGGAGAACGAGATACGGGTGGGGAACCTCGGATCCGGCTCAGACTACACGCCGTTCATCCAGCACCTCGGCGTACCTTCGACGGACATCGGATCGGAAGGTCCTTACGGCGTGTATCACTCCGCCTTCGACAACTACAACTGGTTCATAAAGTTTGCTGACCCCTCGTTTGTCTATCTCCAGCAGCAGGCCCGCGTCTTTGGCCTGGAGATTCTGCACATGGCGAACGCGGATGTGCTTCCGTACGACTACCAGCTCTACGGCAAGGAGATACTCAGCTATCTCGATGCCGCCCAGAAGCGGGCCGTAGCCGGAAAGATGACACTGGACTTCGCTCCTGCGCTGGCCGCGGCGCAGCGCTTTGCGTCCGCCGGGACAGCCGTCCATGCGCGCCAGCTTGCCCCCGGGTCAAAGCCTGCGGCGCTCAACGGCGCGCTTCGCAACGCCGAGACGGCGCTTCTGAATCCGGCGGGACTTCCACACCGCCCCTGGTACAAGCACCTGATCTACGATCCGGGCGAGTTTACCGGCTATGCCGCGGTCGTCATCCCCGGAGTGAACGAGGCCATCTCAGCCCCCGATGCAGCTCGCGCACAGGCGCAACTGGCCGTGCTTGCCGAGGCCCTCAACCGATCGGCTGCGATTCTTGAGGCCGCGGCCAAATAGAGTTTCAGGGACACGATCTTCAAGCAAAAAGTATCAAGCCTGCACAAAATGGGCCGCCTGATTCTCCGTGTTCAACTATCTCTCGATGACGCCGTATACAATTGGCGCAGCTTTCCATTGCTTTATTGCTGTTCCCGGCAGAACATCGCCGGCCGGGCCCATGCCGTTACGTCGATCAAGGAGAAAGACTGTGCCTGCTAAGAAAGTGCCTGCCAAGAAGTCTTCCGCAAAGAAAGCGCCCGCCAAAAAGGCAGCTAAAAAGGCTGCGAAGAAGGCGGCACCGAAGAAAACCAACGTTGAACGCCTGACAGCGGCCGGCGTTATTCATCCCGACCATGTTGCACGCCACAATCACAAGACCATCAACAAGCTGAGCAAAGTCGAGGTGAACACCCTCATCAAGCTGCGCTCAAAGCTTGGGCCCTTGAAGGCGGCGGACGACGACGGCCTCTCGCCAAACTTCCCTGTCTGAGAATCCGGCAACGCCTGCTGTTCTCTCCGCCGCAGTCAAAGTCGAGCCAACAGGACCGCCTGACTTCGACTTCGGCGGAGGTACTGTCACCCAACTCTCGAAGCGAAACATGCCTCTTTCAAACAGTGAACTCCTCTGGAGCAAGATTCGTCTTGCGGAAGCGCGGCTGAACTCCGCGAGCAATATGTTCTGGTCTCATCCGGACCTGGCTGGGATGCTGCCCGCATTTCTGGTACAGCTTCATCGGGTGATGCAGGGCGGCATTACTCTGATGCGCGTCGCGCGCGAACGCTCTCTCACCCTCGCCGGCGATCCTGTTGCTGACATCGTTACGCCATACCTGGAACAGCACATCGTCGAAGAGCAGGACCACGACGCCTGGCTGCTTGACGACATCGGCACGCTCGGCATCTCTCCACGTCAGGTCTCCGATGCGGCCCCTCTGGCTTCGGTCGTCTCGCTGCTTGGGGCACAGTACTTCTGGGCGCTCAACATGCACCCGGTTGCCGTGTTTGGCTATCTGATTGTGCTGGAGGGCAAGCCACCCGTTGCAGGCCAGCTTGAAGCAATCCGCAAACGTACCGGCCTCCCTTCCACGGCCTTTCGCTGCCTGATGGAGCACGCCGACAACGATCCGCACCATATTGCCGACCTGAACCGCACACTCGACCGGATGCCGCTGACTGCTGAGCAGCAGCAGTATGTCGCTCTCAGCGCGTTCCACACGATAGACTCCGTCGCTTCTGTCTTTGAAGAGCTGACGGCACTGCACGCGGCATCGCCGCAGAGTACACTCGAGGCATTCGTTCCCGCATATGGTTGAAGGGCAGAAGATATCGCACTATCAGGTCCTCGAGCAGTTAGGCACGGGAGCGATGGGTGTTGTTTGCAAGGCAGAGGACCTGTTGCTGCACCGCACCGTTGCGCTCAAGAGCCTGTCGCCTTCGGTGCTGGCCGATGCCACGCAGAAGCGCAGTCTGCTGGAAGAGGCACGCGCAGCCTCCGTCCTTGACCATCCGAATATCTGCCGCATCCATCACATCGAGGAGTTGGCCGACGGCCAGATCATCCTGGTGATGGGCTACTACGATGGCGAGACGCTGGCCGACCGCATCAAGCGCGGCCCTCTGGACGCGACTGCCGCCTCCGTCATTGCGACGCAACTTCTGGCGGGGCTGCAACATGCTCACAGCAAGGGAATCGTCCATCGCGACGTGAAGCCGTCGAACCTGATCATCAATGCCGAAGGCGAGGTCAAGATTGTGGACTTCGGTCTGGCACGCCGACCGAACATTCAGCGCGCGCTGACTGAAACCGGCATCATCGTCGGAACGATCAGCTACATGTCGCCGGAGCAGGTACTCTCGAAGCCCGTCGACCATCGCACCGATCTGTGGGCCGCGGGCGTCTGCCTCTACGAGATGCTGGCCGGCACGCTTCCCTTCCCCGGAGGAACGCCGTACAGCGTCTTCGACTCCATCCTGCACACCAATCCAAAGCCGCTCGAGACCTTTCGCGCGGACCTGCCGGGCAGTCTGCGGTCGGCGGTTGAACGCGCTCTCACAAAAGACCCGAGCGGGCGCTTTCAGGACGCGACGGAGTTTATCGCCGCTCTTGGAACGCTTACGGCCTCGGGTTCAACTTATGCGGTCACACTGCCGACGCTGGTGATGGACTATCGCAGCGGGCCCGACACGCCGTCCGTCGTCGTGCTGCCGTTTACTACAATGGGTGCCGAAACCGGCGCGGACTACTTCTGCGACGGCCTGACGGACGAGATCATCACCGACCTCTCCAGCGTGCGCTCACTGCGAATCATCTGCCGCGCCTCGGCGATGCAGCTCAAAGGAACGCGCGAGACCCCACAGAAGATCGCCCGCGACCTGAACGTTCGCTATGTGCTCGAGGGTTCGGTGCGCCTGAGCAAAAATTCGCTCGACGGCGACACAAGGATCCGCGTAACGGCGCAGTTGATCGACCCTATCAACCAATCGCTGCTTTGGGCCGAAAAATTCAACGGAACGCTGGACGATGTCTTCAATATCCAGGAGAACATCTCCCGCAGGATCGTCGATGCTTTGAAGATCAAACTCACCCCAGCCGAGGACAAGCACATGCTCGAAAGGCCGCTCCCGGACGTTGAGGCATACCGCTATTACCTGATGGCGAAGCACGAGATACTCAACTACTCCGAGGACGCCCTGGCGCGCGCGCTGGAGTACCTGGAGACGGGCGAAAACCTCGTTGGCAAGAACGTTCTTCTGCTCTCGGCCAAGGGCCAGGTCTACTGGCAGTACATCAATGCAGGCATCTCGTCGGACATGGGCTATCTGACGAAGGCACGCGAGTGTGCCAACGAAGCGCTGGAACTCGATCCGGAGTCGGCACACGCCTATCGCCTATTGGGCCTGATCAGCGTGCAGGAGGGGGACAGCCAGAAGGCCGTCCGCCTGCTCAAGCGCGCCATCACGGCCGACCCGAACGACTCCGACACGCTGAGCTGGTACTCGGCGGTCTGCGGGCTGAGCGGCAAGGCCCATGCCGCCATGCCGTTGGCGCGACGCATTCTCGAGATCGACCCGCTGACGCCGGTCTACCGCTTCATCCCCGGCCTGCTATCGCTGATGGGCGGCGAGTTCGCCGACGCACTGCCCTCGTTTGAAGACGCCATCAAGCTCGACCCCACGAACGCCATGCTGCTGTGGTGCCGGGGACAGATTCTGGCTCTGCTTCGCCGCAACGACGACGCAGTGGCGCAACTTCGGTCGATCGACGAGATGCACCCCGGACACTTCTTCTCGCAGATCGGCCTCGTCATGCAGGCCGCGCTGCTGGGCAACCGCGAGGCGCTCGACCGCGCCGTAACCACGGAGCTCAGCCAGATCACGGAGTGCGATCCGCACTACTCCTGGAACTTCGCCCAGTGCTACGCCTTGCTGGGAGATACCGAGAATGCTTTGGCGTGGCTGGAGAAGGCCCGCCTCAAGGGATTTATCAACTACCCGATGATCAGCCGCTGGGACCCGCTATTGGCACCCGTGCGCCAGACGGCGGAGTTCGACGGGCTGGTCGACCGTGTTCGCGAGCAGTGGGAGAGCTTCGAGGTTTAGACAGCGCTATCCAGGGCAGGTGCAGAGGCCGTCCTGTCGTCATTCCCGACCGGAGTGGAGGAACCTGTTGTTGACCTTCGATGACAGCGCAGATCACGGACGAAAGCAGGTTTCTCCACTCCGCATCTCGCGGTAAAGCTATGAGACGCTAGGTCGAAATGCCAGATCGTTTGGGAATGCAGGTTTGCCGACACGCTCAAGTTCCCGGGCAGCGGCGCCGCACTCCTCGCAGTCTTTCGACGTCCACGCGATCGAAACACCTTTAATTCTTCTTGTGTCGACGGCGAATTTGGTATATCTGTAACCCACCCATGTGGATACGATTTGCAGTGCTTGCCCTGATTCCGGGTTTCAGTCTGACGCTTGCCGCCCAGACCAGTTGCACCGGCCTCTGCCAGCAGCAGGTGTCCTGCCCCACCGGCCAGACGACCTCAATTACCGGCGTCGTCTATGCGCCGAACGGCACCGATCCCCTGCCGAATGTGACGGTCTATATCCCAAATGCTCCTGTCGACGCCTTTACCGCTGGTGTAAGCTGCCCGGTTCCCGGGACCATCCCTTCGGGGTCGCCGCTGGTGGGCACGTCGACGGGGGTCGATGGCAAGTTCACCATCACGAACGTCCCCGTGGGCAGCAACATCCCTCTGGTGATCGTCGCGGGACGCTGGCGCCGACAGCTTGTCGTTCCCAGCACAGCCGCCTGCGCCAATACCGCCTTTTCCGCCAGGATGCCGAAAAATCAAACCGAAGGCGACATTCCGAAGATCGCCGTGGTGACCGGCTCGGTCGATGAGGTTGAATGCGTTTTGCATAAGGTCGGAATCGACAACAGCGAGTTCACCAACCCGTCGGGAACCGGAAGGATCAACCTCTACTCCGGCGACGGTTCGGCTGGTGCCCGCATCGATGCCACATCGCCCGATGAGATGGCCCTGACTGGCAATCTCGCCGCGCTAAAGCAATACGACGTACTTATGCTCCCGTGCCAGGGCAGCTCGCGGTACACAAAGAATGCCGCGCAGCTTGCGAACTTTATCCAGTATGCCAACTCCGGCGGCCGCGTCTACGCAAGCCACTTCAGTTATGTGTGGATGAACAACAACCCACCCTTCAATGGGGTCGCCAACTGGGCCGTCAACCAGGCTCCCCTTCCCGATGGAACAGCGACGATCAATACCACCTTCTCCGACGGCAGCACGTTGGCGCAATGGCTTCAGCTTGTAGGGGCCTCCACAACGCAGGGACAGATCGACATCAATCAGGTCAAGCACGACCTGAACGGTGTCATTGCCCCGACCCAGGCGTGGCTGACTCTGAACGATCCGGCCCACGGCAACCCCGTTCAGCAGTTCACCTTCAACGCGCCGGTTGGGGCCACCAACCAGTGCGGGCGCGTGCTGTTCAACGAGTATCACGTTGAGAATCCACCGTCGGGCACGAACATCACCAATCTGGCCTATCCCAACGAGTGCCCCAACACCCCAATGACGCCGCAGGAGAAGCTGCTGGAGTACAGCCTCTTCAACCTGAGCAACGACGGCGGCGCCCCGACCTTGAACCCCACTACGGCCGATTTCGGCTCCGAGCCGGCCGGGTTTACCAGCGCGGTCAAGAGCTTCGTCTGGAAGAACAACTCCATCTTTGCGGTGTCCATGCTCTCTCTCTCTGCAAGCGGCGACTTCGCTGTTACCTCGAACTCGTGCGGCTCGGTCGCATCGGGGGCCACCTGTCAAGTCGATGTCGTCTTCAAGCCCACGGCGCTGGGCGCGCGCACCGGAACGCTGACCGTGCAATCGAGCGCAAATACGCTGACCGCCGCACTGACAGGGACAGGAGCGCCGCCCATTACCTCGTCGACGGCATCGCTTGCATTTGGCAACGTCGATCTCGGGGCGACGGCCACACAGAACGTCAGCATCACCAATACCGCTCCGGGACCGGTTGCCGTGCCAGCACTGAACGTCTCGGGCGACTACTCCTTTACGACGACCTGCGGGAGCTCTCTGGCCGCCGGATCGACCTGCACCATCGCAGTCAGCTTCAAACCTGCGGCCACAGGCTCGCGGACCGGAACACTGACCGTCGCCACTGGCGATCCGGCCTATTTCGGTTTTCCGGTGCAACTGACCGGCAACGGAGTCGACTTCACGTTTGCCCTGAATCCAACATCGGGATCCGTCATAGCGGGCCTGTCCACGCAGACGACGGCGACGACATCGCCGATAGCGGGTTTCGCCGCGCCGGTGACGATCACCTGCCGCACCACGGCCCCTGCCTCGACGTGCGTGTCGTCCCTGGTCTCGTTCATACCCTCAACTCCCACCTCAGCGACCATCGCGTTCAATACGGTCTCGCAATATACCGTGGTCGGCTATAGCGGCTTCGGAGGAAGATGGCCGCTCTCATTGATCGCAATCGCAACCGGACTGCTGCTGTGGACGAGCAGACGGCGGACTCGGGCGCAGGGATGGCGAAGTCTGACTGCGCTGCTGTTGGCTGCGGCCGGTATCGCCTCTCTCAACGGTTGCTCAGGGAAGCTCCCCGACCGCAACAGCGTCTACACTACGCCGGGAAGCTATACCTACACGCTGAGCGCTACGGATGGCACGATCACTCACACGGCCACGTACCAGCTTACGGTGACGTCGAAGTAGTTCAGCCTCTGCTGGGCGCTTTGCCCAGCAGCTCACGGGCGATGACCATGCGCTGAATCTCGCTGGTGCCTTCGCCGATCGGGCACAGACGCACGTCGCGGTAGAACTTCTCCGCGGGGTAGTCCTTGATGAAGCCGTAACCGCCATGTATCTGTACACCCTCGTCGCAGATGCGGCAGGCGGCTTCGCTGGCGTAGAGCTTCGCCATCGCGGACTCGAGCGTCACCTTCTGTCCTTTGTCCTTCATCTGCGCCGCGCGCATGGTCAACAGCCACGCGGCATCAAGCTCAGTCGCCATGTCGGCGATCTTGAACTGGATCGCCTGAAACTCACTGATCGTCTTGCCAAACTGCCTGCGCTCCTGCGAGTACTTGATCGCCGCATCCAGCGCACCGCGGCCCATGCCGAGGCTTAACGCCGCGATGGAGATGCGTCCGCCGTCGAGCACGCGCATGGCGTCCTTGAACCCCTCTCCCGGCTTGCCCACGAGGTTCTCTTCAGGAATCTCGCAATCCTCGAAGATCAGCTCTGCCGTGTCGCTTGCGCGCAGGCCGAGCTTGTTCTCTTTTTTGCCGGAGCGAAACCCCGGGGTGCCGCGCTCGACCACAAACGCAGAGATGCCTCCGCGCGTTCCCTTATCCTTGTCGGTAACGGCGAGCACAACGGCGCAGTTGGCATAGCTGCCATTGGTGATGAAGGTCTTCGAGCCATTCAGCACCCACCTATCCCCACGCTTGACCGCGGTCGTCCGCGCGCCGCCGGCGTCGGAACCCGACCCCGGCTCTGTAAGCCCCCATGCACCAAGCCATTGGCCGCTGGCAAGCAGCGGAATCCAGCGGCGACGCTGCTCGTCGTTGCCAGCCAGCATGATGTGGTTGGTGCAGAGCGAGTTGTGAGCCGCGACGATGATCCCCACGCTGCCGTCGACGCGCGAGAGCTCCTCTATGGCCAGGACGTATTCGACGTAGCCCATGCCCGCGCCGCCGAGCTCCTCGGGAAAGATCACTCCGAGCAGCCCCATCTGTCCAAGCTTTTTGACGACTGCATGAGGAAACTCGCTCTTCTCGTCCCACTCAGAGACATGCGGCGCAATCTCGCGCTCTGCAAAGGCACGGACCTCCCTGCGAAGCTGCTCCTGTTCCCCGGTCAAACCAAACATCGAACCCCTCCCCCCCCCAATTGCTTCATAAGCATGGCTTATCAAGCTATCACATTTATGGATGATTCGACACCAGGTTTTCCCTCGTCATTCTGAGGCGCAGCCGAAGAATCCCGGTAGTTTGATCGTGACAGCCACTGGCGTATCGCAGTCCGTCCAGATGTATGGCGGCATTTTGTGTCGCGCTTTCAGCGCTTTGCTTATTCGGATTTGCATACCTGGGCTTCGCCCCAGGCTGGTATGGGACGGGCCGTTGGCCCTGAACTCTCTACTGTCGATGCTGGAGAAATACGGGGATTCTTCGCTACGCTCAGAATGACGCGGCACTATTAGCCATGTCAGCCGCGCTGGTTGATCAGGCGTATCAACTCCACAACCAGGTCGCCCGTCACCTGCAGCGAGTGCGCGCTGATCTTGTCCAGCGTATCGAGCGGAGTGTGGTGATAGCCTTCCGGGTACTGCGGAGTGGGCGTCCCGTAGTCGATGTCGATGATGTCCAGCACCGGGACTCCGCGCTGGCGGAATGGAAGATGGTCGTCCTGCAGGGCGTTTTCCTTGGCAAAGACGTAGGACGAGTGCCCAGTATTTTTGGCGGCCGTGGCCAGCAGGTCCAGAAGCCAGGGGGTCGAGTTCTGATCGCGGTCGATGTTCAAGTCCTTGTCGGCGATCATGTCGACGACGATGAAGGCCTTGATCTTCTTGAGCGTGCCCTCCTGCGACCACTTTGCCGCCAGGTGTCGCGTTCCGTAGAGCGAGTCGCGATCGCTCCACGACTGAATGGCCTCCTCGCCGTCGTCAAAGACCAGCCAGACACTGTAGCCCTCCGGCGGATGCGCGCGAAGGTAGTTGCCCAGCTCGATCAGAAACGCGGTCGTCGACGCGCCGTCGTTCGCCCCAACAAAACCGGTGTCGCGCAGAGGATAGTTCGTCTCGTAGTGGCTGGCGAGCACGATCACACCATCCTTCTTGCCCGGGTAGCGCACGATGAAGTTCTTCATCGCAAGCTGGCCCGCGGGCGTGGAGGCGGAGAAGCTGTCGGTCTCGAAGTTGCCTTTCGCCGCCTCTGCCGTGAAGTGCGACTTGATGAACTCCTCGGCCCTTGCGTGGTCGGGGGAGCCAATCCAGCGGTGAGGGGCGGCGGCGAGGAACTGCTTCGTCAGATCGTAAGCTGCCTGTCCGCTGAACTTCGCGGAGGGCTTCGTCGCTGCCGGTTTCGCCTGGGGCCTCTGCGCAGAAGCACTGGCAACAAGAGCGAGGGCAAGACCGATGGAGGTGATGAGCTTCAAGCGGCCTTCGCCTCTTTCTCCTTGCGGCGTTTGGGGTTGAAGAACCACGCCACGCCTACGCCGAACATGTAGAGCACCAACATGGGCGAGGCGAACAGGCACATGCTCACTGGGTCGGGCATGGGGCAGATGATGGCCGCGATGATGAAGATGACCAGGATGGCATAGCGAATGTGCTTGATCAGGAACTTTGCGTCCACCAGGCCAAGTATCGAAAGGAAGAAGATCAGGATCGGCAGTTCAAAACAGATACCCAGGCCAAGGATCACCGCCATAAAGAAGCCGGTGTAGTCCTCGATGGTCAGGATGGGGTGAAACTGCTTGCCGAAGTCCATCACCAGCACCTTGATAATGCCGGGAAGGATTCTGTAGCCGAAATATGCGCCGGTGAGAAAGAGCAGGATCGTCGCCGACATAAACGGCCAGACGTACTTCTTCTCGTTCGCATACATCCCGGGCGAGATAAACAGCCACACCTGATACAGAATGAAGGGCGAAGCGAGGATAGCGCCCGCCACCAGCGAGGTCTTCAGATACAGATTCAGACCGTCTGTGGGATGCGTAAAGTTCAGCGGAATCCCCAACTGGTCCAGTGGCGCCTGCACGATGCCGTACAGCTTCTCGTGGAAGGCGTACGCCACGGCAAAGCCGATCAGCAGGTAGACGACGGCGTGGATGATGCGCGTGCGCAGCTCCGCGAGGTGCTCCATCAGGCTCATGCCCGGCAGCTCCGCGCGGTCGGTTACTGCGGCGCGAGCGCGGTCGACAAGATCAGCCATGCAATTGGGCCTCGCTTACAGTGTGGTCCGGAGCATCCGGCGTGTGCCCCTCGGAGGGGTCGGTCCTATGGATTGCAGCAAGCTCCGGGTCTTCCACCTGCGGCACCGCATCGAAGGCGTGCGACACCGGCGAGGAGCTGGCAACAGGAAGTCCGGTAGACGGCGGCATCAGATTCAGTTCGCCGGAGGTAGCGATCGGCAACGGCTCGTGAGGCTGTATCTCCCCGGTTATCTCGGAGAAGTCCGTTATGGGCTCGGCTTCAGAGACCGGAGCGGCGATGGTGCTCTCAGCGGCAGTCTCGAGTGCCGGGGCCTGCGGAGCGGCGGCCTCCATCGCGGCGATCTTCTTCTGCTGCTCCTCCTGCTCTGCGATGCGCAGCTCCTCGTCCATCTGCATGCGGAACTCGTTGGAGGCGCGGCGGAACTCTCCCATCAGCTTGCCGAGCTGACGCGCGAGCTCGGGCAGCTTCTTCGGGCCGAAGAGGATCAGGGCGAGAATAAAGATAAAGGCGCTATCGCCGATGCTCGGCATAAGTTCTCTTATGATACGGCCTTTGCTGCGGCGCGAACAATGGCCACAGGCGCTCTTCATACTGTTGTAAAATCAGTGGTGTAGAGAAGCTCGGCTGACACCAGCGCCGGAACCGAAAAAGATGTATCGTTCCGCTCCGCTGTTCGTCCAATGCTGTATGGCGGAATAGAGCCGGGTTCGCAAGTGTAGTAAGTAACTGGTTGCAACATCCCCGTGGCTGGGTGATGGCTTATGAAAATAAGCCGGCACAGCGAGTCCACTGCAACCGCGCAGTGCACATGCTTTCAACATCCCCGTCTCAGAGGCAATTGACGGCGCCTTGCTATTCGTTGTCCGGCACCCGACGCTTCCGTGAGACTGAAGGCGGAGTCAATTGAGCGTTCTGATGGAAGAGGTCGCGGCCGTATCCGCGACAGATGCAGTTCAGGATTCCTGTTCCCTCGACAACTACCTGTCGCAACCGGACCACACCATGGACGACCGTATCGCCGCGGCGCGCGCCACGCTTGGGACCGACGTCGTTCTGCTGGGGCACCATTACCAGCGCGACGAGGTGATCCGGTTTGCCGACTACACCGGCGACAGCTACAAGCTGTCGAAGATCGCCTCGCAGACGGACGCGAAGTACATGCTCTTCTGCGGCGTGCACTTTATGGCGGAGACAGCCGACGTACTGGCGAAGCCGTGGCAGCAGGTTATCCTGCCCGACCTCAATGCGGGCTGCTCTATGGCCGACATGGCTGAGATTGGCCAGGTGGAGGACTGCTGGGAGTCCCTGGGGCCAGACGGCAAAAGCGAATTGATTCCGCTGACCTACATGAACTCCGCCGCAGCCATCAAGGCGTTCTGCGGCGAGCGCGGCGGATTGGTCTGCACCTCGTCGAACGCACGCGGGGCATTTGAGTGGGCCTTCGCTCGCGGCGAGAAGATTCTCTTTCTTCCCGATCAGCACCTGGGCCGCAACACAGCCTTCGCCATGGGAATCCCCCTGAGCGAGATGGTGGTGTGGGACCCCTATCAGATCAACGGAGGCGTCTCGCCTGATCGGCTGAAGGCCGCGAAGATCATCCTGTGGAAGGGACACTGCTCGGTGCATCAGCGCTTCCTGCCGGAGCACGTCGATCGCATCCGTTCGAACTATCCGCAGATGCAGGTGATCGTGCATCCCGAGTGCCGCTGGGAGGTCTGCCAGAAGGCCGACGCGATCGGCTCGACGGAGCGCATCATCGAGGTGATCGAGAAAGCCCCTGAAGGCGCGAGCTTTGCCGTGGGCACGGAGATTCATCTCGTCAACCGGCTGGCCAAGCGCTTCGCTCCGCTGGGCAAGAAGATCATCACGCTCGACGACTCGGGCTGCCTGTGCACAACGATGTATCGCATATCGCCGCAACACCTGGCGTGGGCGCTTGAGAACCTTGTGCAGGGCAACGTCGTCAACCGCATCAAGGTAGATGACGACGTGAAACACTGGGCAAAGGTAGCTCTGGACAGGATGCTTGAGGTCCGATGATCAAGCAGCACTTCTACGAGAGCTTATACTTCACACAGTGGGCTGTTTCGTTTCCCTACTTCTCTGAGGCACGGGCTTGAGCAAGACCTTCACACTCGACGAAGCACAGGCGCTATTGCCGGTACTGGAGACCCTGCTGCGTCGCGCGCAGACCCAAGGGCGGCGCTGCGCTGAGATCGAGGTTGAGCTTGAACAGCTTCGCCAGCAGATCGCCCTCGCCGGCGGCATGCACATCGATGTCACAGGCACTGCCCGCCGTCGCGCCGAACGCGACAAGGCCTTGCAGGACACAAAGGACGCGCTTGCCGAGATCGAGGCGATCGGTGTGCAGGTGAAGGACCTGGAAAAAGGCCTGCTCGATTTTCCGTGCCTCATCGACGGAAAGACCGTGCTGCTGTGCTGGAAGCAGGGCGAGGAGGCGATCGCCTTCTGGCACTCGACCGAAGACGGCTTCGCCGGTCGCAAGCCGCTGGACGCGCGTTTCGGGAGACCGGAGCGCGATCGCCCAAACTGAATCGTCAGGGCGCGACCAGCCAGTCGTACTGATCCTCCGTCAGCGGAACGACGGAGAGCCGGAACTGGCGGAACATGATCGAGCCTTTGAAGACTCCAGCATCGCGGATCTCCGCCAGGGGCTTTTCGCGCTTGAGCTTCTTGACCGGAGCGATGCGGACAATGGGGTTCTTCGGGTCCGCCGCATCGACCGAGACCACCTTTGCCGTGCCGATGGCCGCCTTGCCGATGTTCGAATGGTAGATGACGAGCTTTTCGCCCTTCTTCATGTTGCGCAACGTCAGCAGCGCCTGGTTGTTGGAGATGCCGTCCCACGTCGTCTCTCCGTCGCGCACCAGGTCGTCGTAGGAGTACTTGTTCGGTTCTGTCTTCAGAAGATAAGGCATGGAGACAGGGTATAGGGTTTTTCCGCTTCGTACATGCATACCCACTCCCTGTTTTTCAGCCTCCAAGGTCGAGCAGCTTTACCTCATTCAACTGCTGTCCAAGAAACACGGAGCCGAGGCGCTGAAACTTTTCCACCGAATCGGTCGCGTAAAACTCGCAGACAGGGGGTTCCCCGGCGGCCGTCGCGGCCGGCAGCAGAGCGGCGACTGCCTGCGCGGTGGCGTTGGCAGAGTCGATCACCTTCATCGGGTGGCGCAGCGTCTGGAGTGTCGTCTCGATCAACGGCTTCAGCAAGGGATAGTGCGTGCAGCCGAGCAGCAGCGTGTCTGCCGTGGGGGCCTGAGCCAAGGCTTCGATCAGGTAGATGCGCAGCACGTCGAGCGTCACCGATTTGTAGAGCGGCTGGTCCAGCCACCCCTCCTCCACCAGTGGGACCAGCAGAGGGCAGGCCTTCTCCGTGGCCTTGATCCCGAGCGCGTTGAGTGCGCGGGTGTAGGCCCCCGACTGCGTCGTCGCCGCCGTGGCGAGAACGAGCACCTCTGGGTGCGATGGCGTGGCGGCGGCAGCCCGCGCTCCCGGGCCGATCACGCCCACAACGGGGATCGGCATGGCAGCCTGAATCTCTTCCAGGGCGAGTGCCGTGGCCGTGTTGCAAGCGACCACCAGCAGGTCAGCCCCCTGCTCCCGCAGAAACTGCGCGCTCGAAAGCGCGTAGCGGGCAATAGTCTCGCGCGACTTGGAGCCATAAGGAAGCCGCGCCGTATCGCCCAGGTAGACGTAGCGGGCTGAGGGTGCCAGCGAGAGCAGCTCGCGCAGAACGGTGAGTCCGCCGAATCCTGAGTCGAAGACGCCAATCGTGGGGCGCAGAGAATTCATGGCTGGGTTGCGGCCTCGCTTGGTGCTGTGGGCCGCGCCGTTGTATCGACCGCCGGATACTCACGGCCGAGATCGGCGTGTCCCGCCAGCGTGTCGCGGGGCTGACCGTCCACCAGAAAACGGACCTTCGTAATCTGCGGCAGCGCCCCATGAAGCGTACCGACGATGGACTTAACGGTCAGGTCTTCCACCTCAACACCGGAGGGGTGACTGCCTGCGAAGGCCCCGCGTAGGTTGACGATGGCAATCTGCCCCTTCTCCTTTGAAGCGGGATCGGCAAGCAGAAACACATCGTCGACGAAAGGGCCGCTTTGCAGAGGATGTGCTGAGCCGGGTTGAGCATACTGCGCCAGCAGGTATTCGAGGAGCGCTCGCGCACGCTGCGAAGGCTCCTGCGGCAATGCGACCTTTGCGCCCGTGGGAGTGATCGTAGCGTCGGCGTCATTGGCAACATAGAGAGTGACCTCCTCCAGAGCCGCTGAAGACGGTGCGGCGATGGGGGTGGCGTCGTTGAGCGCGGTCAGCCGCTTGTGGGCCTGCTGACAGCCGCGCAGCAGGAAAGCCATCATCAGCAGGATGCTTCCCACCAGGCTCCAGAAGAGAATGCGCTGATAACGAGGGATCATCGCGCGCCCCCCGGATTTGCGGCAGGTGTAGGAGCAGGCGGGTTCGCGGCAGGCGTAGGTACGGCGGGTTTGGGAGCAGGCGCTGCCTCAGGCGTTGCCGGTCGCTGCGTTGGAGATGCTGTGGCTGGCGCAGGAGCGTTATGTGTGCGGTAGCTGGCAAGCCCGAGGGCGATCGCCTCCGCTACATGCTGCTGATAGGCGGCGTCGGTCACGGGGGAACGACTTCCTCCGGCTGGAACCAGTGGCGCAATCTCGACGACGATCGCCGGACAGATCAGGTTGTCGATCGGAGGCACCGAAGCCCGCAGCAGAATGACGGGCAGGTGCGCATTCGAGAGCGCGAGGCCGACCTCGTTTGCCAGCCGCAGGCTGCTTGCCGAGTACCCCGCCTGGGCCTCATCCCAGCGCAGCGCACGGGGCTGTGCATCGTCCGAAGGGTTCAGCGGAGAAGATGCGACGTGGACGCCGACGCCACTCGATGTCGCATGCAGCAGGAGACACGCCAGCGGACGGGCGTGGTTCATCGTCCCGGCGCGCTGGTCGGCCGTCAGTATCTCCGCTGGGTCGGAGTCGCGCGTTGCGGCAACGGCAAACCCCTGTGCCGCAAGCAGAGGACGCAGTCGCTGGGCAAACGCCAGGGTCACGCTCTTTTCCAGAACGTCGTCCGGCAACTGCGCCCCGTTGTCTAGGCCGCCGTGCGCCGGGTCCACCACAATCACGTTGCGGTAGAACGAAGGAAGGGGCTTCGGCAGCGACGCCACGGCAGGCTGCGGCGTCGCAGGCGCCTGCGCGGCACCGGCAACGCAGCACAGGGCCAACGCGGTCGCGGCTTTGAGGATGGAGAGGCGGGTGTCGATCACGGCTCGTGGGGAGTGCGCTTCGATTGTACTGGCAGTGGTGGCGTTCCGTATTGCTGTTTGAATTGCGCGGCCCGGGATTCGAACGGGCCGCTCCATGGGGTTTTAGTCCAGTGCGTAGATGGCAAGACCGCTGAGCAGCTTGGGGTAGAAGTCGGTCGACTTCTGCGGCATCACATCGCCCGCAAGAGAGACGTCCTTCAACTGTTCAAGTGTGATCGGCTTGATCAGGAAGGCGATATTGGCCTCGCCGTTCGTCACCAGCGCTGCCGCCTCGTCGGCCTCGCGCAGGTACTGCACGTTGCCCAGCCGGGTGATCGTCTCCTGGTCCAGTCCCAGCAACTTGTCGAGCACAACGCGGTGCAACTGCACAACATCGAGTTGACGTTGACGCGCGGGCAGGTCCCTGAGCGCCTCGTCCATCGCCTCGGGCTTCGCCGTCAGCAGGTAGTTGCCATCGATGGTGACAGCGATGAAGGCTGTGGCAGACACACTATTGAGATCGGCTATCATCATTTGCACTGTATTGTCCTGCCGTTGGCGTGCTTGCTCTTCACTCAGAATAGGCAGAGAACCTAGTGAATGCCTGAACCGGGTATAGTCGATCTCTTTTATGTCAAAGTACGCGCTCGCCCTGGTAATAAAGTCGGGCGAAGAGAAACCTTCAAGGCCATGCACGACGCGATGCGTGGGCAGGATCGTGATTCCCGGGGCATCCATATTGACGAAGGTCATCATCATCGCCGCCTCGGGGAAGGCCGGAACGGGCAGGTTACCCGGTGAAACCTTCTCGTCCTCGTCGCGCGGCTGGTTCAACGGCAGCTTCAACTGCGCCGAGCGCTCCTTCGCGTAAGCGACCGAGGTCTCATAGCGGTGGTGGCCATCGGCGATAATCAGCTTCTTGTCTGCCATGGCCGTGACGATCAGGTTGATCAGGTTCGGGTCGGTGAGCCTCCAGACTTTGTGGACGACGCCGTACTCGTCGGTGATCGCCAGGTCGGCCGGGTTGTCGTCGAATCCGTTGGGACCTCTGGCGCCGAAGATCAGCTTCTCTGCCGTGAACGCCGGGTCGGAGTAGAGCATGTAAATCTGCTCGCAGTAGGCGCGCGTGGCCTTGAACAGGCTCATGCGGTCGCTCTTGTGCTTGGGGAAGGTCTGCTCGTGGCGGTAGACGACCTTGTCGGCATAGTCGTAGAGATGGCCAAGCGCGATGAAGCCGCGACGCTCGCGCACCTCGCCGGAGTGAGGCACGGTATAGGTCTGCGAGTAGCCGTAGAGCGCGGGCTCCGCCTCTTCGGCCAGGATGTGGTCTTTGCGCCACTCCTTTAGAGTTGCGGCGGCGCGGGTGTAGACGTTCTCCTCTTCGGTGTCGCCGGGCAGGTGCTTGCCCAGGATGACGCGGACCAGGTTGTAGGGACTGGCCGCGTAGTAGCGCTCCTGCATGGCCGGCGAGATCTTGTCGTACGGCTGGGTGACAACGTCTTCCATGTTGACGCGGGCGGGATCGTACCGGAGGGCGCGAAAGGGATAGATGCGGGCCATACTGGTCTCTCGGTCTCCAAATCGAAGGATGTGTACGATTGTACGGGCTTTGGGTAAAGCACCTGCAACCGGAGGTCCTGGCAGGTCTTCCCGGCTTGCGCGTCCGGATGTTTGCAAAAGGATGACAACCCCGTTGCAGCCAACGTCTATCTTAAAGAGTGGGCGTAACGTCCTGCGGGATTTCGGTGTATAGTCTGCGGACGGAGTTCGATTCGGAGACATTGTTCCTCTACCGGTAAACGAACGAGAAGGCTTTCAGATCGCCGGCCAGTACGCAGTCCAGGTCGCGGAGATGACCAAGGCCATGCAGGATGTAAGAAGAGTTTTCGGTTGCAGGGTCAAGCGGCCATCCCGCCGCTGGTTTGTTGTCGCCGCCCTGTGGGTATTTCTGGCGGCGATGCCGGGTGTCGGAACGCAATCCGCCCTCGCGCAGGAGAACCCGCTCGGCGAGGTGCATACCCCAACCCCGCCACCTCCCCCAAAGACGCCTGAAGAGTCAAAGCCTGTGCTCGAAGGGCCGGATGCTGTCGCGGCCGGGGCAACCGCCCACCGGCGCGACTCGAGGATTCGGGTCGACGTCAACCTTGTCCTGGTGCCCGCGACCGTCACCGACCCGCTCAACCGCCTGGTCACCGGGCTTGAAAAAGAGAACTTTGAGGTCTACGACAACAACGTCGGCCAGTCGATCAAGAGCTTCTCCACCGAAGACGCTCCGGTCACCATTGGCATCGTCTTCGACCTCAGCGGCAGCATGAGCTCCAAGTTCATGCGCGCCCGCAAGGCGCTCAGCGAGTTCCTCCGCACCTCGAACCCGCTGGACGAGTTCTTCGTCGTCGGCTTCAACGACCGCCCGGCGGTGATCGTGGACTACACCTCGGACGTGGACGACGTAGAAGCGCGCATGGTGATGCTGAAGCCCGAGAACCGCACGGCGCTGATCGATGCCGTTTATCTGGGAATGAACAAACTGCGCGATGCCAAGTATGAGCGCAAGGCCCTGCTCATCATCTCCGACGGAGGCGACAACCGCAGCCGCTACACCGAAGGCGAGTTGCGCCGGGCGGTGCGTGAGAGCGACGTACAGATTTACTCCATCGGCATCTTCGACCAGTACGCTCCGACTCAGGAAGAGCAGATGGGGCCGGTCCTTCTGAGCGATATCTGCGAGATGACCGGCGGCCGGCTGTTCCGCGTAGGCGACATCGCCGACCTGAGCGATATCGCGACGCGCATCAGCGCCGAGCTGCGCAACGAATACGTGCTCGGCTACAGGCCATCGGACATGAAGAAGGACGGCAACTGGCGTAAATTGAAGATACGACTTGTGCCGCCTCCCGGACTGCCTCCGCTGACGGTACACAATCGCCAGGGGTACTATGCGCCTTCGGAGTAGAGCCCTGCCGCTACTGGCTGGGGTAGCGATGATCTTAACGCAGCCTGTGCAGGCAGGTGAGTTGGCCGTGATGGGGCAGCAACCCGCCGCGCAACAGGCCAGCCCTGTGTCCCAGCCGTCGCTTACGGTCGACCGCGACCCCATTGCCTCGCCCGACCCGGACACCCCTGCACCGCGCGGCAGCAACGCGGACGAACCCGACCGGCCGGGGGTCATCGAGAAAGAGCACGGCAAATACACGCTTCGCACCGACGCCTACGAGGTGCGGCTGAACGCGACGGTACTCGACTCGAGCGGCAAATCGATCCTTACGCTCGGCAAGGACGACTTCCGCGTCTTTGAGGACGGCGTCCCGCAGACGATTGCGTCGTTCCGCCACGAGGACCTGCCAGTCTCGCTGGGCATCCTGATCGACAGCTCCGGCTCGATGTACGACAAGCGCGCCGCAGTGGAGCAGGCGGCCCTTGACCTGGTGAAGCTGTCGAACAAGGAAGACGAGGCCTTCGTCGTCGACTTCTCCTGGGAGGCGTTCATTGACCAGGACTTCACCAACGATATCGACAAGCTGCGGCAGGGACTGAGCTATGTAAAGTCGAGCGGCGGCACCGCCATCTACGATGCGCTGGTCGCCTCTGCCGACTATCTCGCCAAGAACGCCAAACACCCCAAGCAAGTGCTGTTGATTGTGACGGACGGCGAGGATAACGCCTCCACCGCGTCGCTCGAGCAGGCGATCCGCAGGATTCAGGATCTCGACGGGCCGGTGATCTACAGCGTCGGCCTTCTCTTCGGTCAGGACACGGACAAGCGCGAGGCGCGGCATGCCCGCCGCGTACTGGAGACGCTGAGCGAACAGACGGGTGGCGCAGCGTACTTCCCCCGCTCGCTCAAGGAAGTAGACCCGATCGCCGCCGAGGTGGCCCGCGACATCCGCACGCAGTACACCATTGCGTATCACTCCACCAAGTCGCCAACGCTTGGCGGGTATCGCCAGGTTCGCGTGGATGCCAAAGCAAAGAACATGGGCAAGCTCTCCGTTCGTACGCGAACCGGCTATTACCCGAAGATAGCCAACAACCCGGCGAACGGCGATGCGGCGAACATCAAGCCCACTGGCTCTTTAGGTGGCCGGCCCTGAAGATGCGGAAGTCAGATACCGTTCTCGATCTTGTCGGACAGACGCCGATTCTGCGTCTGAAGGCGCTGGAGCCTGAGGGCGGCGCGGAGATATGGGCGAAGCTCGAATACCTGAACCCCGGCGGCAGCGTGAAAGACCGCGCCGCGCTGGGGCTCGTGCTCGACGCCGAGCGGCGCGGCGTGCTCAAGCCGGGTTCAACTATTGTGGAGGCGACCGCTGGCAACACCGGCGTGGGTCTGGCGCTGATCGGCGTCAATCGCGGCTATAAGGTTGTGCTCTACGTGCCGGAGGGGTTCGCCGAGGAGAAGTGCATCCTGATGCGCGGACTGGGCGCGACGGTGACTCGCACGCCAGAGGCCGAAGGCATGTCGGGCGCGATCCGGCGGGCGCTCGAGTTTGAGAAACAGACCGACGGGGCCTTCGCCGCCTTGCAGTTTGAGAATCCCGCAAACCCGGACTTTCACGAGCGAACGACCGCAGTCGAAATCTGGGAGCAGATGGAGGGCCGCGTGGATGCCTGGGTCTCCGGCGTCGGCTCCGCGGGAACATTCACGGGAGTGGCGCGCTTTCTCAAGAAGAAGCGCACGGAGATTCTCGCGGTCGCGGTCGAGCCGCAGGGCAGCGTTTTGCAGGGCGGCGAACCGGGGCCACACAAGGTGGAAGGCATCGGGGTCTCGTTTATCCCGGCCACCTTTGATGCGAACGTCTGCGACAGAATCATCCGCGTGATGGATCCGCCCGCACTCGATATGGTGAAGCGCCTGGCCGCCGAAGCCGGGGTCTTTGCAGGATCGAGCGCGGGAGCAATGGTTTGCGCGGCGGTTGAGGTTGCCGCAGAGCTTGGGCCAGGCAAGCGAGTGGTGACTGTTATTCCGGATTCGGCGGAGAGGTATATGTCAAAGGGATTGCTGGGTTAAGGAAACCGCAGGTCCTTCGACTTCGCTGCGCTTCGCTCAGGATGACAACGTTTTAGGAGTGTTAACAATGGTAAGTAAGAAGCATGGTTTTGCGACACGGGCGATTCACGACGGACAGGCCCCCGAGGGGCTGACGGGGGCGGTGAACGTGCCGATCTTTCTGACCTCCACCTACCAACAGGAGGAGATCGGGAAGAACAAGGGCCATGAGTACGCGCGGCTGACGAATCCGACGCGCGACGCGCTGGAGGAGAGCCTATGCTCGCTGGAGGGCGGGACGAGCGCGCATGTCTTCGGCTCCGGCATGGCGGCGATTACGGCGATGTGCACGATGATGAAGTCGGGCGACCACGTCGTGTGTTCAGACAACGTCTACGGCGGTACGCAGCGTGTCTTCGACAAGGTACTCGCAAACTATGGCCTGAAGTTCACCTACGTCGATACCAGCGTGGCGGAGAACGTTGCCGCCGCAATCACGCCGGCAACGAAACTGGTCCACATCGAGACGCCGACCAACCCCATGATGGCGATCACCGACATCCGCGCCGTCGCCGATATCTGCCGCGCGAAGGGTGTCGAGCTGAGTGTCGACAACACGTTTCTTTCGCCCTATCTGCAACAGCCTATCGCACTGGGCGCAGATATCGTGATGCACTCGACGACGAAGTTCCTCAACGGCCACTCAGACGGACTGGGCGGCGTGCTGATCTGCACCAAGCCGGAGCAGGCGGAGCGGTTCCGATTCGTACAGAAGTGCACCGGCGGCATTCTTTCTCCGTTTGAGAGCTACCTTCTGCTGCGCGGCGTGAAGACGCTGGCGGTGCGGATGAAGCAGCACGATGCCAACGGGCGCGCGGTCGCGGACTTCCTCAAAGGTCATAAGTCGGTGAAGAAGGTCTTCTACCCCGGGCTGGCCGAACACCCGCAACATGAGCTTGCAAAGCGTCAGCAGAACGGTTTCGGCTCGATGATCTCGATCGAGCTTGGCTCGCTGGAGCAGGCAAACAACTTCGCAAAGCGCCTGCGGCTGGGGTATCTGGCCGAATCGCTGGGCGGCGTGGAGACGCTGATCTGCCATCCGGCGACGATGACCCACGCAGCAGTGGGGGCCGAGGGCCGCGCGAAGCTCGGGATTACCGACGGACTGATGAGGATATCGGCCGGGATCGAGGACGTGGAGGACATCATCGCGGATCTGGACCAGGCACTGCGCGGATAACCAATAGCATCCTTACCGAGGACAGAAAAGGCTTCCGGGTGCCCGGAAGCCTTTCTCTGCCAATTCCCAAAACTGAGGGATGACGGCTATTTGGTGCAGGGGTGGTTGTGGTCGGCGTGCGCGCCCATGGCCTTGGCGTCGGCCTCGGACATGTACTTACCCTGCTTGGTCTTGCCGTAGAAGGTCGTGCCCGAGCAGTGATAGACCTTGGATTCGGTGTTGACCCAGACCATTCCTGGACCTCCACCTGGGGCCTGCGTCATGGACGCTGCACGGGCCGAGGGCGACATCTTGCCGGAGGCAGCGGGTGCCGCAGCCGGAGCGGCAGCAGGGGCTGGAGCAGCGGCCTTGGGTGCAGGAGCCGGGGCGGGGGCTGGCTTGGCGGCGGGCGTAGCCGCTGCCGCCGGAGCGGCTGGCTTGGCGGCAGAGGCGGCGAACCACTCCTTGACGCCCTGATGGCCGCGGCAGGCACCGCTCTTGCTGGCCGAAGAGGTATACGTTCCGTCCTTACATTGTCCGGTTGAGCCCGCCGGGGCCTGCGCCAGAGCGGCGTGGGCAAACGACAGGGAGGTGGCAACTGCCAGGAGACGAAGCATTGTTTTCATGAGTTTCCTTTCGGCATTTCGCAAAAGTCGAGCTTTTTGTGGTGCGGGCATATGCTACGCCTAGCCGTGTCAGGTGTCACTGAAAAATACTTGATGCGCCTCATGTTAAGTACCCGGGCAGCCGATGAAGGGATAGCCAGTGCAGACAGAGTGAAGCAGATTCCTTCGCTGCGCTACGGAATGACAAAGAAACAGCTATTCATCAGTACTCCCTCATTTTCTGGCCTTGCCCATTTCGATCAAGGGCCGGGGTTCCTCTTTTGTGGGATAGCAGTGTGGAAGTTGGGTGCCTAGGCTGTGGATAACTGGAGGCGAAGTCGAATGCAAACAACCACGTTGTTGAGCTGGCGCAGCAGGAGCCATGAGGCAAAGCCTGAGTTCTCGTGGACCCGCAAGGAGAGTTTCGTGGAGAAGCACCAAGTAGGGGAGATCCTTCGCGGCGTGGTCTTCTCGTCGGTCCTGTGGGGACTGCTGGCAGTCGGCGTCTATGCCGTTTACTCGATGGTACTTGGCGCACGCTGATCTTCTTTTTTGAAAACGGTATGCTGTCCCGGACGAGATGTGTCTGCGACCGGCTGCACCAGTCTGACGGCCCCCCCTGAAAAACTGTGGAAGAACCGCCATGCTCCAGGTGGGCCGGGTGCGGGATGCGCCGCCGTTACGGTAGCATCCTGAGTAATGCAGCATTCCACGCCGGCGAGCTACTGGGTAGGATTTCACCTCTTCGTCTTTACACTGATGGCGCTGGAGTTTGTCTACATACGCTGGCAGCAGAAGAAGTACGGCGCAGACAAAGTTGTGCACTCCACCTCGGTGGCGGCGACCTGCCTGTGGGTGGGGGCGGCCCTGGCGCTGGCGCTGTTTGTGCTGCGAGCGATGGACGCCGAGGGGGCGACGCAGTACCTGGCCGGCTATGCGATCGAAGAGGCGCTTTCGATCGACAACCTCTTCGTCTTCCTTCTGCTCTTCAAGGTCTTCCGCATCGATGCACCAAACCAGCCCAGAGTGCTCTTCTGGGGAGTTGCGGGGGCCATCGTGATGCGCGGAGCGTTCATCGCCGCAGGCATCGGCTTGCTGACACGGTTCGAGTGGGTGAGCTATATCTTTGCGGTCGTGCTTCTGATCGCTGCGATCAAGCTGGTAATTCCCGAGGGCGATAGCAAAAAGGAAGAGATTCCAGGCTGGCTGCGATGGATATCGAGACTGCACCCGGTGAGTCTGCGGCAGGACCGCTTCTTCGTCATCGACTCGGGCAGACGGATGATGACGGTGTTGTTTCTCGCATTGATAGCGATCGAGGTGACGGACCTGGTATTTGCGATCGACTCGATTCCGGCGGTGCTGTCGATCACGCGGCATCCATTTCTGGCGTACACCTCGAACATCATGGCGGTGATGGGGCTGCGGTCGCTGTACTTCCTGCTGGCGCACCTGCTGACGCGGCTTCAGTACCTGCACTATGGTCTGGCGGCCGTGCTGGCGTTTGCCGCGGTGAAGATGCTGGCGGCGCACCTCTACGAGATCGCCCCGATGACTTCGCTGGCAATCGTCGTCGCGATGCTGGCGATTACAGTCGTTGCGTCTTTGTTGAAGAAACCGGCGGCCGGGACGGCGGGGTAGTTGGAATTTTTCGTCTTTCGAAGAGCGGCCTTTAGAGCAACCTGGGCATTCTATGTCGCGCTTTCAGCGCTTTGTTCATTTGGATTGCTTACCTGGGCCTTCGGCCCAGGCTAGGATATTGCGGGCCGTTGGCCCTTGGTCTGCGGCTCCGCTATATTGCGATCCGCTGGCCCTGGATTTTTCTGCTCCGTACCTTCATGGAAACCGCTTATATCCGCGACTGGAATCTCAGCTCATCCCGCTGCATGATGGAGTGCCGTGCCTCGGAGTCGTGCTGTGGATAGTCGTTGCGGAAGTGGGCACCGCGGCTCTCGTGCCGTCCAAGCGCCGATGCAGTGATGATGGATGCGATGGTGTGCAGGTTGCGCGCCTCGATGGCACGGCGGTTGAGGCCGCGCGGCATAGTGTCTGCAAGGGACGCAAGTGCTCGTTGCATGGTTTCGAGGCCGCTTGCGTCGCGCAGCAGCCCTGAATGCTTCCACATGTTGGTGCGCAGGTCTTCGATCCAGCGCTCGGTGTTGGCGTCGAGGGTGCTCCCTTCGCCCGATACCTGCGGCGGAACAGGAGTCTGCTCAACCGATGGAAGACGGGAGGAGTCTGACACCATAGCGTCGGCGGCAAACGCGCCGAAGACCAGGCCCTCGAGGAGCGAGTTCGACGCAAGACGATTGGCCCCGTGGACTCCGGTGCATGCCGCCTCGCCTGCCGCGTAGAGGCCGGGGAGCGTAGTGCGACCGTGGACGTCGGTGAGGATGCCCCCCATAAGGTAGTGCGCGGCGGGGCGCACGGGGATGAGGTCGCGGTTGAGCTCGAGGCGGTACTTTGCGAGAAAATGCGAGATGCCGGGAAAGCGCGCGTGCAAGTCTTTGGTGACGTGGCGCATATCGAGATAGACGGGGCCGTCCAGGCTCTCCATGGTGATGGCGCGGGCTACGACGTCGCGCGGTGCGAGTTCAAGAAGTGGATGGTAGCGCTGCATGAAACGCTCGCCCTTTGCGTTGACGAGGTACGCGCCTTCGCCGCGCAGGGCCTCGCTCATAAGGAACCGCGGAGCGCCGGACTGCGAGAAGGCCGTGGGGTGGAACTGGTAGAACTCCATGTCGGAGATCGCTGCACCGGCACGATATGCCATGGCAATACCGTCTCCGGTAGCGACTGCGGGGTTCGTGGTGTCGCTGTAGACCTGGCCAGCGCCGCCGCTGGCGAGGAGTGTGGCGCGCGCGTGAATGTTGAGGATGCCGCCTTCGCCATCGAGAAGCGTCGCACCAGCAACACGACCCGACGCCTGCAGAAGATCGACGCCTGTGGTCCACTCCATCAGGCGAATGTTTGGGATGGCGCGTACGTGACGCAGAAGCGAGACGGCGATCTCGCGGCCGGTGGCGTCGCCGTTGGCGTGCAGGATGCGTGAGCGCGAGTGCGCGCCTTCGCGGGTAAGCATCAGTTCGCCATGTTCGCGATCGAAGGCCGTTCCCCACCGGAGCAACTCTTCGACGCGCTTTGGCCCCTGCTCAACCAAAATGTGTGCGGCTTCGCGGTTGACGAGTCCGTCGCCGGCAGCCAGCGTGTCCTCATAGTGGAGCGCGACGTCTTCCTCGCCGCCCAAGGCGACGGCGATGCCGCCCTGCGCGTATGCGGTGTTCGACTCGGCGAGTTCTTCCTTGGTGACAACCAGTACAGAGCCTGCGCCTGCAAGTCGAATGGCAGCGCTGAGACCTGCGATGCCTGCGCCGATGACGAGAAAATCTACCTGCTGCGATGCTGGATCGGTGGCGTGGTCTGGAGATGCTTCGGCTATCGGCACAAACGGGGTTCCTCATCTTTGAGGATACCTGCTAACGGGAGGAACATGCCTTAACGATAGGATGAAGGTATTGTGCCTGTGATTCCTCTGAAGACGCCCAGCGCCAGCTACGACATTACGATTGCGTCCGGACTATTGAAGACGCTTGCCTCACGACTGAAGAAGTTGAAGGATGGCAAGCCCTATCGCGTCTTCATCGTGACTTCGCCGGAGATATGGGGACTGTGGGGAAAGCAGGTGTTGGCCTCGTTCGGCAAAGGCGAACAGCCCACGGTGCTGTTCATCCCGGCAGGTGAATCGCATAAGCGTATGCGGACGATCGAGTCGCTGGCTGAGCAGCTTGCCGAGGCAGGTGCGGACCGCGATGCGCTGCTGGTAGCGTTTGGCGGCGGTGTCGTCGGCGATATGACGGGATTCCTTGCGGCGATCTACATGCGCGGAGTGCCCTATGTGCAGGTGCCGACGACGCTGCTCGCGCAGGTGGACTCGTCGATCGGCGGCAAGACAGGGACGAACCTTGCTGCGGGAAAGAACCTGATCGGCAGCTTTCATCATCCACTAGCGGTTCTGGTGGACTCGGACGTGCTGGCGACGTTGCCGGCTACTGAGCTTCGCGCAGGCTTGCAGGAGTCGATCAAGGCAGGCGTGATCTACGACGCGAAGCTGTTTACATACCTCGAGCGCAACGCCGATGCCGTGCTGAAGGGCGATGTGAAGGCACTGACGCATGTGGTGACGGCAAGTGTTCGCGTAAAGGCCGACGTCGTGGGCAAGGACGAGCGCGAGTCCGGGTTGCGGATGATCCTGAACTACGGGCACACGTTGGGGCACGCGATTGAAGCGGCGACGGGCTACAAGCAACTGCTGCACGGCGAGGCCGTGGGCTGGGGAAGCATCGCCGCAACGCGCCTGGGCTGGATGCGCGGAATGCTCTCTGAGAGCGATGCGAACCGCACCATAAATCTGATTCTGCGCTACGGGCCGCTGAGCACATTTCGCGCCACAGCAGAGAAGCTGGTTGCGCTGACTGCGAACGACAAGAAGAACCGCAGCGGGTCGCTGAGCTTTGTGCTGGCGAAGAAGATCGGCATGGTGGAGATCGTTCGCGATGTTACGAAAGACGAGATGCTCGACGCGGCAGAGTGGATGCTCGAGTTGATGCGGACTAAGGGGAGCGGCCCTAAAACATCTGC
>JAFDVV010000029.1:143492-160812 GCA_018268775.1 Acidobacteriota bacterium
GTTTCCGAAGCGTGCTCACCCGTCCGGACGCATGTGTGCTCGACCTTTGCTGCGGCACGGGAGACATGGCGCTGGCGCTGATGAAGCATCGTCCCGTAACTGGAAATGAAGCTCCGCTGCTAGCTGTGGACTTCTCGCACGAGATGCTGCTGCGGGGAGCGGAGAAGTTTGCGCCACACAACATCGTCGCCATCGAAGCAGATGCGCTGCACCTGCCGATTGCAGATGGTTCGCTGGACCTGGTGACGTCGGCGTTCGGGTTTCGGAATCTTGCCAACTACGAAGAAGGCTTTGCAGAGCTGTTTCGCGTGCTGCGGCCCGGCGGCCAGATAGGCATTCTTGACTGCAACCAGCCAGGCGGCCTGACCGGCGCAATGTACAACCTCTACTTCAAGAAAGTGCTGCCGAAGGCCGGTGGACTCATCTCAGGAGATGCGGACGCGTATCGTTATCTTCCGGCGTCGGTGGAGCGCTTCCCTCGCCCGCCACGCCTGCTGGAGATGATTCGTGCGGCAGGCTTCAAAGACGCTTCGTGGACCGGCTACACGTTTGGCACGGCGGGTCTCTATCGTGCGACGAAACCCTGACGATGCAGCCATTGAAAAGAAGCAGGTTGATCCCCTCCGCTTCGCTCCGTCCGGAATGACAAATTTTCATCTGGATGTACGAGATACTCACGGATTGAATTCAGTGCATTGGCCTTACCCAACATGTAGGATTGAGGCTCAATGAGCTATACGGCCACCCCTGAGAATGCATCGGACAAAGGCGCTGAAAAGCGTTCGGCGGCTTTGTTTTCCGTGCTGGCCGCGCTTGCAATTACCGCCCTCAAATTTCTTACCGGCATACTGACCGGGTCACTGGGCATGCTGTCTGAGGCGGCGCATTCGACGGTCGACCTGGTGGCAGCGGGTATCACATTGTTTTCCGTTCAGGTATCGGACCGTCCTGCCGACGACACGCACAACTATGGCCACGGCAAAGTGGAGAGCCTGTCGGCCTTTGTCGAAGCCGTGCTGATGCTTGGCTCGTGTGTGTGGATCGTGACGGAGGCGATCAAGCGCATTGCGTTTCGCGAGCGGCTGGCGCTCTCGTTCTCCGTCTGGCCGTTTGCCGTACTGCTGCTATCGATCGCCGTAGACTTTACGCGCTCGCGAAGGCTGCACCGCATTGCACAAGAACACGCCAGCCTTGCGTTGGAAGCGGACGCGATCCACTTCAGCACGGACATATGGTCTTCGCTGGCGGTACTCGCCGGATTGTCGGCCGCGTATGCCGGCAAGCATTGGGGGATACAGGGACTTGAGTTGGCCGATCCGATTGCCGCCCTCGTCGTCTCGGCCATCATTCTGAAGGTGGTGTGGGGGTTGGGGCGAAAGACGATCGACGCTCTGCTCGACGCCTCGCCCGCCGAGACGCGCGAAGCGACACGGATTGAGTTGATGCGTGAGTTGGCGACGATCGAAGGAGTTGTCGCCGTCAACCGCCTCCGAACGCGGCGATCCGGCTCAAGCTACTTCGCAGACCTAACGCTTGGGCTGGCCCGCAACCTGACGTTTCAACGCACGGAGCAGATTTCATCCGAAGCAGCCGCGCTTGTGAAGCGGCACCTGCCGGACGCGGATGTGGTGATTCATTCGGTGCCGGTGGCGCCGACGACCGAGAGTATTCACGACAGAATTCGCGCAGTGGCGCAAAGACTGAATCTGACTCTTCACGATGTGACCGTGCAGCAGTTTGGCGGCGGTCTGCATGTGGAGCAGCACCTGGAGGTGAACGAGACGATGCCGCTGAAGCAGGCGCACGAGATGGCGACACGTCTCGAGGTCGAGATTCAGCGCGAGGTACCGCAGGTGTCCTCGATCCTCACGCACATCGAAAGCGAACCTGCAACGATCGAAGAGCCTGAGTCGCAGGAACAGGACAGGCTACTGGAGGCCCGTCTGCTGAAGGTTGCGGAGGCCTTTCCGGAGATACTCGACACGCACGATGTGATGGTGACGCGCATAGGGCCTCACCTGAAGGTAAGCTGCCACTGCACCATGCACGACGATCTTCCGATGGCAAAGGTGCATGAGACGATCACGGCGCTTGAAGGGGCGTTTAAACTGGAAGCGCCGGAGGTGGATCGTCTACTGATTCATCCTGAGCCGGAGACGGACAACAGGCGATGATGGTACGCATACGAATTGTGAAGTGGCGCGCAATACGCCGCTTCTTCAACCTGGCACTGGGCGCGATGGCGATGGTTGCCGTGGCCATGGTCTCGGCGTTTCTTGCGATGCGTTTGGCGATCCATGGGCGCGAGGTGAAGGTACCTGATCTTTCGCATATGACGATCTCAGAGGCCAGCCGTAAGGCGAGTTCTATTGGCCTGAGGCTGCAACTCGAAAACCGGTTCTACTCGCCCAGCACGCCGTCGGGGCAGGTGCTGGCTCAGTTCCCCGCTGCAGGAGCGACTGTCAGGAGGCAGTGGCCGGTGAGGGTGACAGAGAGCCTGGGTACACAGCAGGTCAGCATTCCCGACCTGACGGGACAGGGCGAGCGCTCAGTATCGATCAACCTGCGCAGGCTGGGACTAGAGCTTGGAACGGTGGGTCATATCGCGGCACCTGGGCCGGAGGGCGTTGTGGTCGCGCAGACTCCTCCGCCGAATGCGCAAGGGATCGACCGTCCACGCGTAAGCGTGTTGCTCAGCCAGTTGCAGGCACCCGACGCTGAAGCATTCGTAATGCCCTCACTGGCCGGCTTGCCAGTGGCCGGAGCGTTTGCCCGTACGGGCGCGGCTGGCTTGAAGATCGTCAGCGCGGAAGATGTAACGCCAACAGCGGCACCACCTGCACCGGCCACAACTCCCGTCGCGAGCGCTGCGCCTGCGGCAAAGTCCGCAGCGGCAGTCCCACTTGCGCCGGGTATTGTGGCTGCACAAAGTCCTCTGGCCGGCCACAAGGTCTTTCGCGGCGACCAGGTGCGGCTGTCCATAATGCATTAATGGCTATCTCGAAGACTTACTCTCTCACAAACAACGCAGCGAAGAATCCGTCGCCGGGGTGCGTACCGGGTAGTGTGCGAAGGTAGTTGCCGCGAATCGCTCCGGGCAACGCCTGCGTGAGAATGCCTGAGGTATGCAGCCCATTCAGTACCGGCTGAAGAGGGAGCACGTGTGTCGCCTTGAGCTTCGCTGCGACGGCTTCTACGACCTGCTCGCACTCCTCGGGCTCAAGCGAGCAAGTGGAGTAGAGCAGGCGGCCACCGGGGGCGAGACGTGTAAGCGCGGCGCGAAGTATCTTCTGTTGACGGCTCGCCTGTCGTGCGATCTCGGCAGGCGTCAGACGGTGGCGTATCTCGGGATTGCGGGCGAGAGTGCCGGTGCCGCTGCAAGGCACGTCGCAAAGAATCAGGTCGAAGTTGTTCAGGCTGGGAGAGGGATTGGTCGCGTCCTCCTGCGCTGTCTCGATCTTTGCCGCTGACTTCTCGAAGCGCGTCTGCATCGCCGCAAGACGGCGCGGGCTGACATCTGTTGCCAAAACATGCGAGACGGGCAGGCGGTGGGCCAGGACGAGGGTCTTTCCGCCGGGTGCAGCGCAAGTGTCCCACATGCGTGCGGCGTTGGGAGTCGATGCTGCGGCAAGCTCGGCGACGAGGCGCGAGCCATCGTCGATATGAGGTAACGCGGCACCGGCTTCAGCGAAGAGCGATGGCGTTGCAGGTTCTTGCTGGCCGGCTTCGCATATTTTGATTGCAGCCGGGCGCCCGTAGTTCGTTACCCAGCGATCGACGAGCCACTGCGGATGGGCGAGGCGTTGCGCAAATGCCGCAGTCGATTCGTGAAGCGGCTTGCCTTGCGGCTCTGATGAAGCGACTTTACGGAGGATGGCGTTGACCATTCCGGCGGCATGGGGGTTGCCGCTGACACGCGTCAGCTCGACGCTCTCGTTCAGGGCCGCGTGGGCCGGAATGCGGTCCAGGTGAAGAAGCTGGAAGGCGCCGAGCCGAAGCGCGATAGCAACGGGTCCGGCAAGGTGCTGATCGGGACGCTGCAGCAGCGGCTGAATGCGGGCGTCAAGCGCGATCTGCCAGCGCAGGGTGCCCATGACCAGCGTTGTTGCGAGGTTACGGTCTTCAGCCGAGAGCTTTGCCGTATGCGCGGAGTGCAACAGGTCGTCGCTGTTGCCTTTGCCGTCTGCAACAAGTGCAAGAACATCGAAGGCAGCAGCGCGCGCGGGCGAGATGGGCTTGGGGTTGGGAGTTGGCTTCGGCAAGGGAGTTTCTAGTAAGGTTCAGAATACCTCTTTCGAGGGTGAAAAGCAGATTCCTTCGCTTCGCTGCGGAATGACAAAAGTGGATTGTAGCGCTATTCTCCTAGCCGTTCGCCTGGATTGATCTGGAAGCCGCGCAGCAACTCAGCGGCAGACATGCGGCGTTTGCCTTCGAGTTGTACTTCGTCCAGCTCCAGCACGCTCGATGAGCCGCAACCTACCAGCAGCCGCCCCTCGTAAAGGTGGATTGTGCCGGGAACGAGAGGCGCGTGATGGTCGACAGGGTGAAGGCGGTGGGCGATCAGCTTTTTGCCTCGCAGGATAGTGTGCGCGCCTGGCCATGGCTGGAAACCGCGCCAGCGGTTGTATATCTCGCGCGCTGAGCGGCTGAAGTCGATGCGTCCATCATCGCGTGTGAGGATGGGAGCATGGGTGGCGAGAGAATGGTCCTGAGGCTCGGGGTGGAGGTCGCCTGCTTCGAGACGGCGAAGGGTCTCGATCATCAGAGGAGCGCCAACCTCGGCGAGATTTTCGTAGACATCGACGGCAGTCTCCTCCTCTCCAACTGGAATTGCCTGTGCGAGCAGCATGGGGCCGGTGTCGAGTCCGGCGTCGAGACGCATGGTCGTCACGCCTGTGACGACTTCGCCATTGGCCACAGCCCATTGGATAGGAGCAGCCCCGCGATACTTCGGCAACAGCGAGCCGTGCAGATTGATGTTGCCGAATCGCGGCAGGTCGAGCATCCACTGCGGAATGATGCGACCGTAAGCGACGACGAGGATGGCGTCGGGGGCGATGGATTCCAGTTCGGCGCGCAGCTCGGCGTTGTTCTTGATCTTCTCCGGCTGCATGACTGGAATGCTGTGCGCCTTTGCAGCCTGTTTAACGGGAGGCGCTTGCAGCTTCTGGCCCCTTCCGACGGGACGATCGGGCTGCGTGAGGACAAGCGCCACCTGGTGTCCGGCTGCAATGACGGCCTCGAGCGTGGGGACGGCGAATTGCGGAGTTCCACAGAAGACAAGTTTCATCTTTGATAAGAGTAGCCGGTTCGTGGCCGGGATGCTGGCTTCACTCCCACCCATGCTATGCATGGATGGGGCACCCGATTATCGGGGCGCTATAGAAAAAAATATGGGGATTCCTCGGCTGCGTTCGGAATGACACAACAGTAGCGGGGAAATTACCACTCGCCGTTCTTGATCAGCTTTTTGATCTTGCGGACGGTGAGGTCTTTTTTGAGGCGGCTGAGACGGTCGATAAAGAGGATACCGTCGAGGTGGTCGATCTCATGCTGGAAGGCGCGCGAGAGCAGCTCTTCGCCTTCAATCTCGAACCATTCGCCGTCAGTATTCTGCGCGCGGACCTTCACCTTTGCCGCGCGTTTGACCTTGTCGCGGATATCGGGGAGGGAGAGGCATCCCTCTTCCTCGTACTGCTCGCCTTCGCGCTCGACGATCTCCGGGTTGATGAGGACGATCTTTTCCTCGGGGTTCTTCTTGAAGCTGACGTCGATGACGGTGAGGCGTTGCGAGAGGCCGATCTGCGGCGCGGCGAGGCCGATCCCCTGCGCGGCGTACATTGACTCAAACATCTCTTCGACCAGCGTCTTTAGCTTGTCGTCGAACACAGTGACAGGCTCGCCGCGCTTTGCCAGCACGGGATCGGGGTACTTTACGATCTCATGAATCTTTGTCTTCTTTGCCACGTCAGAATGCTCTTATCTGTTCGAGATAGCCCTTGTAGTTGCGATCGAGTTCGGTGAGCGAGTCGCCGCCGAACTTTTCTATCACAAGACGCGCGACGCAGAGTGCGACCATCGCCTCGGCGGCTACGCCTGCCGCAGGCACAACACACACGTCGGAGCGCTCGTAGGCGGCCTTCACCGGCTCGCGCGTCTCGAAGCTGACCGAGCCTAGAGGACGGCGCAGCGTTGAGATGGGCTTCAGATAGCCGCGCACGACGACGTCCTCACCATTTGAGATGCCGCCTTCAAGGCCACCGGCGTTGTTGTGCTCGCGGGAGAACTTCGTGAAGGCCTCGTCTCCGGCTTCGTACCCAATCGCGTCGTGAACCGTGGAGCCGACGGACTCTGCAGCAGTGACTCCACGGCCGATCTCGACAGCTTTGACGGCTTGCAGGCTCATGACCGCCTGGGCCAGCAGGCCGTCGAGGCGCTCGTCCCAGTTGACGTGCGTACCGATGCCGGGCGGCAGACCGTGAACGACGACCTCGAAGACTCCGCCGACGGTGTCGCCTGTGCGTAAAACAGCGTCGACCTCTGCCTTCATCTTCTGTTCGTCCTCAGCATCGACGCAGTTGAGCAGGACTTCATCCTTCTGTGCGAGCGCGGCAATCTCGTCCCACTTTGCGGGACGTGACAATTCAGCTTTACCCACGCGGATGACGTGCGAGAGAACTTCAATGCCGAGAGCATGAAGAAGCAGCTTGGCGAGGGCACCAGATGCAACGCGAGCAGTGGACTCGCGGGCGCTGGCGCGTTCGAGCACGTAGCGCGCGTCCTTGAAGTTGTACTTCAGAGCACCAGCGAGGTCGGCGTGGCCGGGGCGCGGCGAGGCGACGGCCTTGTGCTTAGCCGCATCGCCCTCTTCGACGGGAAGGATCTCGGTCCAGTTCTTCCAGTCGTTGTTGGCAATGGTCATCGCGATCGGCGAACCGATGGTCTTGCCATGGCGCACGCCCGAGAGGATGTGCGCGGCGTCGCGCTCGATGCGCATACGTCCGCCACGGCCGTAGCCCTTCTGGCGGCGCCAAAGCTCGCGGCTGATGAACTCCTGATCGACCGGAACTCCGGCCGGAAGACCGCTGACCAGGGCGACGAGGCTCTCGCCGTGGCTCTCACCTGCAGTTGAAAAACGTAACATATCTACTACGATTCTAATGCCTTTGCCACGAATGCTGCCCACGGCCAGCTAACGTGGCTGCGGTGTCCCTGGGACGTAGGGTTCCTTCGAGTTGCCGGGGCCTCCGACGAACTGCAACGTGGGGATGCGGTCGCTCATCTCGGGCAGCGCCGGGAACGGCTGGTGCGGCTCAGCCTGATACCAGTAGGCGACCGACGAGTAGTTGTCGGAA
Organism: Acidobacteriota bacterium; assembly: GCA_018268775.1. Lineage (GTDB taxonomy): Bacteria > Acidobacteriota > Terriglobia > Terriglobales > Acidobacteriaceae > Edaphobacter. The sequence continues at coordinate 150,848 of JAFDVV010000029.1, forward strand.
CGCGAGTTGGCGTGGCCGTGCTCGATGGTCGCGCGCATCGATTTTTTGAAAGGGATGGGCGAATCGAGATGGAAGCGGTAGACGCTCGAGCGCGCACCGGCGAGCTCCTGCCCCACTACGGGCGAGCCGTGCAGCGCGAACTGGGCGGGGCCGCCAAAGTCCCACGCTCCGAGGAAGTAATCTTCTGATCCAGTACCTACGGTGGCAGGCGTCGTGTCTCCGTCGATGAAAAACATGTCGTTGCCCTCGCCCCACCAGCCGTCCTGGTTCTGAAAGACGGACATCGTGACGCCCACGAACTGTCCGTGTCCCTGTGCCTCGAACCAGACGTAGTTGTCTTTACCGTCGAGGTTGCGGCGATAGTTCACCTCGGGGTCGTTGTTGGAGTAAAAGTTCTTTGCCCAGCCGTGGTTCGGGTAGGCCTGCCGATAGTCTGCGTGGAAGTAGAGCGTTCCCGGCGGTAGCGGCTTCGCGTCCTGACGGTAGTCGATGTTCCAGTAGAGGCTGTTGACGGACATCTTGCCTTCGTTGGTGATCGTGACCCTCGCGTGCTTCGCGTAGGGCATGGGGAACCAGCAGTTGAGCGACTTGTCGTTCCCTGCGCTAAGGACAGCCGATTGCCAGCCGAAGTAGCTTCCGTTGCCGAGGCCGAAGAAGTCGCCGATCGGCGCTTCGACGCTCGGAGATTCCTCGCCGTCCCAGTAAATGCGCATCACGATGCGCTTGAGGTGATACGGTTCGGGAGCGTTGATGGTGAACCACATGTGCGAGATCATGCCGGGGCCATCGACATCGAGGATCGGCAGCGTCTGGCCGGGCGTAAGGGTGCGGTAGTCGGCGTTGGCCCCCGTCGCCTCACGGCTTGAGGAGCGGTGCATGGTGTAGGTCTGCTGCTGCGTCGGATCGGGCATCCACGATGGAATCTGCGCGCCGGCCGCAACCGCGCTCAGCAAGATCGATGCCGCTAGAGTCGTTCCAATTCCCATTATTTGCTCCTCCTCATTCAGCCGCAGACGACGAAACAAACTGAGTTCAAACCGCAGGGAGGAGTATAGCAACGGAACCGGAATGCATCGACGAAAATGCCAATCATTGCAACCACTTCTTCGTTGCCTTCTAAGCGAAGGGTCCGAGCTTCGCTAAATTCACAGTAGAAAGGCCCCGCGTTCGCTCGAGATCCTTTGACTCGCGAGAGCTGGCTGGCAGCCCTCGTCTATCCGGCAGGCACGTTTCAGGCCATTTATGGCCACATCACGGCCGTCATTGCACGACTTTAGATGCACGGAGTCCCACTTAACAATTGCCGAACGACTGTGAGACATTAAGTGCAACCTCCCTGGGCCCTGTACGACGATTTTCAAGGAGAGTATGTTATGCCGGTTCTCGCAGAGGCGGCCTCCCATCAGACGATAGTACCCAGCGCTGAGTTCCCTCAGAAGTTCAACCGTGAAGCGTTCCTGTTTCACCACACGCTTACGGACCATCCGCTGTTCAAGCTGCCGCGCCTGATGGAGCTTGCCAAGGAGACGCAGCGGACCCATAAGCAGGACCTCTACTACGACGCGGGCAAGGACGTCGCAATCGGCGCGCGCTGGGACGAGTTTGCGCCTGCCCCTCCCCTTGACGAGGCCCTGGACAGGATTGAGAACAATGGCGCCTGGATCGCCATTCACCAGGCCCAGCACGACCCTGAGTATGCCGCAATCTACGACCAGTGCATGTCGGAGTTCTCCGAGTTGAGCGGCGTGGACTTCAAGAAGGTAATGCGGGTACAGGACGCGCTGATCTTTATCACCTCGCCCAACCGCGTGACGACGTACCACATCGACCGCGAGTGCAACTTCCTGTTGCAGATTCATGGCTCGAAGATGATCCACATCTTCGACAGCAAGGATGGCGACGTTCTACCGCAGGAGGAGATCGAGCGGTTCTGGACAGTGGACAACAACGCTCCCCGCTACAAGCCGGAGTTGCAGAACAGGGCCAGGTCGTATCAGCTTGAGCCAGGCAATGGCGTCCATATTCCCGTGAACTGGCCACACTGGCTGAAGAACGACAACAATATCTCCGTCTCGCTGAGCGTGAACTTTACGTGGCACGACTCGGAGCGCGGTAACATTTATCGCGCTAACCATTACCTGCGCCGCTTTTTGAAGCCGATCAACTTCAATCCGCGGCCGCCTTTTGAGTCTTCGCTGAGCGACGGTATGAAAAACGCGTTTATGGCGATGACTTATAACCCGGCGAGGGCGGCCAATCGATTTATGCATAAACTCAAGGGCGATCCGGTACGCGCGCGATAACGGCACCCGTCGTAGCGAGCTGAAGTCGTGGCGCTGCGGAAAGAATGCGGGGATTCCCTGACTTCCCCTTCGACGCGCTTCGCTCGCTCAGGGCTCGCTCGGAATGACAAATCTCGCGGGCCTAGTTCGTCGTTCCACCGGCGCTGAGGCTGAAGATGGGCAGGTAGAGCGCGATCAGGATAGTCACGACAACCACACCCATGACGATGAGAATCAGCGGCTCAATCAGGCTCATCGCCGCAGTCAGGTTTGTCTGGACATCTTCCTCGAAGAACTCTGCCACGGAGTTCAACATCTGTGGCAGCGCTCCGGTTGATTCGCCGACCTCGATCATCTCGATGGCAAGCTCAGGGAATGCCTTGGTCTGTTCGAGGCTCCGCGCCAGCCCCTTGCCCTCGCGGACGGTCTCTACCGACTTGAACACAGCATCTGCGACCTGGTGCGAGTCGATCGATTTTGCTGCTGTCTCCAAAGAGGGAACAAGCGGCAGGCCGCCAGTCAGCAGAGTGGAGAGCGTGCGCGAGAAGAGACCCACCTGATATTTGAGCCATACCGGCCCAAAGATCGGGAGACTGATCCGCACTCTGTCGACCGCACTGGCCCCTGAGTCGGTCTTTGTCCACCGGTAGAAGAGAAATCCCAAACCGCCGAGCACGATTGCCAGATAGATGCCGTAGCGCTGGGCGTTCTGGCCGAGGTTGAGCAGGAAGGTCGTCAATGCCGGAAGCTGCGTTCCGAGCTGCTCATAGAGCTGCGCAAAGCGTGGGACGACGAAGGTGATCAGAAAGATGAACAGACCGACGACCACGATGACGAGCAGGGCGGGGTAGATAAGGCTTGCCTTCAGCTTCTTGCGGAAGGTGAGCGAGACGCGTTGAAAGCTGAGATACCGGTCGAGGACTTCTTCGAGATTGCCGGAGCGTTCGCCCGCCAAAAGCGTCGTGGTGTAGACGACCGGGAACCCACCCTGCGCTTCGAATGCCTGGGAGATCGACTCGCCGGTCTTCACGCGCGCGGCGACGTCTTCAAGCTGGGCGCGGAAGTGGGGCACCTTCTGGCGCCGTCCCAGTAGCTCAAGCGAACCAAGAATAGGAAGGCCTGCACGGATGAGCGTGAGGAACTGCTGGTTGAAGATGAGGAAGGTATCGAGTTTGACTTTTTTACGACCGGCGGAGGCGAGCGCGCCCTTCGCCTTAACGGAGTAGACGTAGTAACCGGCCTGAGTGAAGCGCGCGCGCAACTCCTCGGCGGTCGCAGCCGCATGGGTCTGCTCCTGAATGCGGCCCCGCTCATCCGACAGCCGGACGACAAACTCATTCATACCGTGTGCTTAGCGCTCCTGTTAGAAGGATATTGCCTTGTCCCAATCTTAGACGTTGGCATGACAGATTCGGAGCTTGCACTTTCAGGGCAGCAAAAAGCCCCGGCATCGCCAGGGCTTTTGAAACTCTATGGGTTTCAGCAGCTTAGACGCTGAAACTGGAGCCGCACCCGCAAGTGGACTTTACTGCTGCATTCTCAAACTTGAAACCAGCCGCTTCCAGGGTCTCCACGTAGTCGACGGTGCAGTTTTGCAGATACATGGCCGAGGTGGCATCGACGAAGACCTTCAGATCGTCGAACTTATAGACCTTGTCCATCATGCCTGCCTGGTTCTCGAACGACATGGAGTACTGGAAACCTGAGCAGCCGCCGCCTACAACACCGATACGAAGACCGGCGGGAACCGGATCCTGCCCCCCCATGATCTCCTTGACCTTGGCAATGGCCGCAGGGGTAAGGGTCACCGGCTGTGTCGAGACAGGGGTGCCGGTAACAACTTCAGCGGTAGGGGTAACGGTTGCAGTAGACATTGAATCTCCTTAATTCAGAACCATCTTAAGTGTATGCCCAGCGATTCGGAGGGGCAAGTCGAAACCTCAGGCCATCAACCGGCCTGATATCTTAAGTAGATGCGCCACGTTCCCTGCGGATGCAAGTGACGATCCCGCAGGTTCCTCGATAAACAGGCGCGAACCCTGGATGTAAGATGATGAAACCGCTGCTTTTTCTAGCAAACGCCTTTATCAATACCTTCGGCATTACGCAGCCTTCGACAGAGGCCCGCGATCGGGCTGCAAAGTTCATTGCCACCCTGATGGGGCTGGTCCTGCTGCTGGTGGCGGCTATCGCAGGTGTCGCGATCTACCTGCTGGAACGTCACTAAGGCGCTGGCGCCTGTCACTCCCCAAGTTCTTAAGTCCCAAAAAGATGGTTCATTGTTCCGCCGCAGGCGTATGATTCCGTCGGACGGCTACCCCGCTGTCGATACGAGCATGCTGCCGGCCCGTACCCGCCAGTTTGGGGCTCGCCCAATGTCGTTCGACCCTGAAGGGTGGAGGAAGCATCTATGAGTGCAATTCCCGTCATGCTCATCGTCTGGGGAGTAGTGGCAGCCTGTTTTCTCGCACTGCTCGCCTATCGCGGTCAACTTACCCGTTACGAAGAGGACCAACTCTTTTTGAGCGATACAGAGTCTCAGGAGCAACATGAGCAGAGTGAGATCGTCCGGAAGGTGAACCAGATACAACCGATCGTTCGTGTACTTGGCGTTGCCGCGGCCGCAATGACGGTTGCGATTGTGGGCATCTTCACCTACGACGCCTGGCAACGTTTGCAGTAACTCTGGCGTGCTTTCTAAGAAGATCAGGAGCCCAGGCCTGATGAGTTGAACAAAGGGCGAGCCGCCATGGCTCGCCCTTCGTCTTTTTTCAGGACCACCAGTTTCTACGCGTTGTAGGTGGTCGACGATACTCTGCCGCCACGTCCAGTCCAGTTGGTGTGGAAGAACTCGCCACGCGGCTTGTCGACACGCTCGTAGGTGTGTGCGCCGAAGAAGTCGCGTTGCGCCTGCAACAGATTTGCAGGAAGATTTGCCGTCCGGTAGCCGTCGTAGAAGGAGAGCGCTGTCGAAAACGCCGGCATGGGGATGCCAATCTCGATGGCATGAATGACGGCCTTGCGCCACGACCAGCCGTACTTGTTGAGCGCAGAGGAGAAGAAATCGTCGAGCAGAAGATTCTGCAGCTTGGGATTCTTGTCGAACGCGACCTTGATGTTGCCAAGGAAGACGCTGCGAATGATGCAGCCGCCGCGCCACATCAGCGCAATGCCGCCCATATTCAAGTCCCAGTTCTGCTCCTTCTCGACGGCGCGCAGCAGCATGTATCCCTGCGCGTAGCTGACCATCTTGGAGCAGTAGAGGGCGCGGCGAACGTCCTCGATAAACTCCTTCTTCTCCGATACGGTGAGGACCTTCTTCGGGCCTTCAAGTACTTTCGAGGCCGCTACGCGCTCGTCCTTGAGCGCCGACAGGCAACGCGCGAAGACGCTCTCGCCGATCAGCGTAACCGGCTGACCAAGGTCGAGAGCGGAGATCGCCGTCCACTTGCCGGTACCCTTCTGGCCGGCGGTGTCGAGTATCTTGTCGATCAACGGCTTGCCGTCGTCGTCCTTCTTGGCGAATATCTCGGCGGTAATCTCGATCAGGTAGCTGTCCAGTTCGCCCTTGTTCCACTCTGCAAAGATTTCGGCAAGCTCGTCGGCGGAGAGGCCAAGCGCCTCCTTCATCAACTGATATGCCTCGCAGATGAGCTGGATGTCGCCGTACTCGATGCCGTTGTGCACCATCTTGACGTAGTGGCCGGCACCGTCCTGCCCGACCCAGTCGCAGCACGGCGTGCCGTCTTCAACCTTTGCCGAGATCGCCTGAAATATCTCCTTCACGTGAGGCCATGCGGCGACGTTTCCTCCGGGCATGATCGACGGGCCGAAACGCGCACCCTCTTCTCCGCCCGATACGCCGGTACCGATGAACAGAATGCCCTTGTCCGCAAGTTCTTTGGTGCGGCGGTTGGTGTCCGTAAAGAGCGAGTTCCCACCGTCGATGATGATGTCGCCCTTCTCAAGGTAGGGCAGCACATGCTCGATCGTCTGGTCGACGACGTCGCCAGCCTTCACCATGAGCATGACACGGCGCGGACGCTTCAAGAGCTTGCACAGCTCCTCCGCCGAGTGCGCACCGACGACCTGCGTTCCCTTGGCCTCGTTGTTGATGAAGTCGTCGACCTTGGAGGTCGTCCGGTTGAAGACCGCCACCTTGTAGCCATGGTCGTTCATGTTGAGAACCAGGTTCTGGCCCATGACCGCCAAACCCACCAAACCGATATCGCAAGTTCCTTCAGACATCAAACTCCTCCGTGCGGGAGATCAACTCCGGCAACTGCTCCACAAAGTGGTCTTAAGTTGGAATATACCTGCATGATGTTGCATAAACGCCCCCGCGGCGGCCTCGTTTCAAGCCCGAAGCCACATTTATGCGATGTTCTTTTCGCGGAACCCGTTAGATTGCGACTTTAGCCAACAGGTTCGACCACTGTCAACTGAAGAGCTTTCTGGGATTCACGAGGGAATCACGCGCTGGATTGTTCCACAGAGAAACCTTGCGCAGGGGCGAGAACTTTTCGATAGATTCGTCACAGATAGCCGTTTTGCTTTTATTGTGGAAGGTACTCACTCCAACGAAGAGGTTTCGCCTTGCCGATGATGCGCCGTGTGTACAGCTTCGTCGCTCTTTCCCTCCTTGTACTTCCGCTTGCCGCGCAGAAACGCAAGGTCACACAGGCGGAGGTCGACCGCATTACGCGCGAGGCCATCCTGATCGACACGCATAACGACATTCCATCGCGCACGGTGGACGGCTACGACATTGCCACCCCAAACACCGAGGGCCAAACCGACCTGCCGCGCATGAAGGGATCCCTTGGTGCAGAGTTCTTCGCTGTGTACGTAAGCGCGGACTACGTTAACGGGAACCACTCTGCCAATCGCGCCCTGCAGATGATCGACACTGTGCGGACGGATGTCGTCGCCAGGCACCCTAATGACTTTGTCTTTGCGACGACGGCCTCCGACATTGTTCGCGCACACAAGGAACATAAGATCGCTGCGCTGATGGGCATCGAAGGCGGCCATGCCATCGAGGATTCCCTGCGGTTGCTGCGCGACTACTACGCGCTGGGCGTGCGCTATATGACGCTCACGCACTTCAACACAAACAACTGGGCCGACTCGCAGGGCGACATCGACAACCCCAAGATCACGCATCACAATGGACTAACGCCGTTCGGCAAGGACGTTGTGCGGGAGATGAACCGTCTCGGCATGATGGTCGACATCTCGCACACGGCGGACAAGACGTTCTGGGATGCGCTCGCGACCTCGACGGCACCGCTGATTGCATCGCATTCGGGGTGCCGTGCTGTTGTGAACTACACCCGCAACATGACCGACGAGATGATCAAGGCATTGGCCGACAAGGACGGAGTTGTACAGATCAACTTTGGCTGCGAGTTTCTCTCCCAGCGCTACTACGACGAGTCGAAGCAGTTCCAGGCTTCCATGCGAGATCAATATACTGCGGCCCGAAAGATCGAAGACCCGGCGGCGAAGACGGCCGCTCTCGATAAGCTGCATGCGGCTTTCAAGGAGAAGGTGGCCCCCGCGACATTGGCGGATGTCGTGGCCCAGATCGACCACGCGGTTAAAGTTGGCGGCGTCGACCACGTCGGCATCGGCACGGACTTCGACGGCGTAAGCTGCGTTCCGTCAGACCTGGATTCCTACAACAAGTTCCCTGCCCTGACGCGCGCCTTGCTTGAAAAGGGCTACTCCGCTCAGGACATCAAGAAGATATATGGGGGCAACTTGTTGCGCGTGATGCGCGCTGTGGAACAACGCGCGAGAGAGTTGAAGGGAACCCCGGCTATCGAATCGGATGTGGCGAAGAAGTAGGGCGCCTGCTGAATACTGGTCAGGACGGCTGCATTCACCATAATTTGTGACGATGCGATGAAATGCGGGGATTCCTCGACTTCGCTCGGAATGACACCTGCGGTAAGACCCTTCGCGATGAACTTGCCTTCAAGCCCGTGCGGCTTTTACTTTGTCGCTGATCATCTGCACGGCGCGTTTGCCGCTCAGCGCGGCACCCTCCTGCCATCCGACGACGTGGCTGGTATGGTCGCCGGCGAAGTAGATCGGGCCGTCGGGCTGGGTGATGATGTCGTAGTCGGACTGAGAGATCGGTCCGATCCACGAGCCTTCGTTCCACTTGACATGCTTCCAGCCGCAGAAGATGGGCTTCTCCAGCTCTTTGCCGTGGCCGGGATGAAGCTTTTCGATCGAGGCGCGCGACGCATCGAGCTTTTCCTGTAAAGAGAGTTTGTCGAAACCATCTTCCGTCTCCATCATGTAACCGGCGACGACGATGCCCCGGTCGGAGAAGAGGTTGGCGCTGGGATACCAGATGGGGCTGGGGCCTTTGGCGAGAAACGAAAGGCCACCGTAGATGTTGTAGTCCATCTCCCAGAAGCGGCGCGACTCCCAGGGAATCTTGCATGCGGCCTGATAGGTGTCGCCACCGCGGTCGACGGCACCGCGATGATCGTCGTCGAGGTCGGCCTTGATCTTCTTGAGAATTGTCAGCGGCATAGCGCATACGGCGTAGTCCGCTTCGATGTACTTGGTCACGCCTTTTCTGGAATAGCCGACGCGAACACCCTTGGCTGTTTTTGCGATCTCTGTGACGGGGGCTTCGTAGACGATGGCAGAGCCAAGCGAACGGGCGAACGCAAAGGATATCTGCTGCATTCCATTGATGGGCTGAAACATGGTCGCCTGCCAGTCGATCGCCTCTTCATAGAGTTCCGCGTCCCAGAAGTTGGCATCGAGAAGGTCGTGGATTCCGAGGACGTTTTCGTCGACGATGAGCGTCCGGGGCCCGGCACCGGGGTAACGAGTAATCTGGGAACGCTCGGAGCCTTTGTATTTGCTGCTGCTGTCGAGCGGACCGTATATCCTCAACGCCTCAATCATGCGCTGCCTGTCTTCGGCGGACAGATCCCGATCGAGCGCTCCGCCTGCGATTGCCTTCGACAGCAGCTCGCTTACCTGACCGCGTGTATCGTTGACGACCTTGCGCTGCAAGAGGGGCTTGCCGCCATTGACCTTATCGTTCTGCAATAGAGAAGAGCGCGTGGTGTTGACCTCAACTTCAAGGGGAACCTTGAGCTCGCGACAATAGCCCAACATGGTGTCGTGGATCGACGGAAGTCGGGCCGGCCCCATGTTTTGGTAGAGGCCCTCGCTCCATGCAACGTGCTGCGTGGTGCCGTCGACGAACTCGACGATGTCGCCGTTACGCGCGCTCCATGCGCGGCCACCGGGCCTGTGCCGCGCTTCGAGCAGGGTGACGTCGTAGCCGAGTCTCTTCGCCTCATAGGCTGTCGTCAGGCCAGCAACTCCGCCGCCCAACACAACCAGCTTTATCCTTTTACCAATCCCGGGCGAGGCGGCGATTGGGGTAGCGGCCTCCGCCTTCATTGGCATCAGCCCGAGCGACTGCATTGTTGTAAAGACCGCGCTGTATCCTCCGGCCTGGCCGACACGCGCTAAAAATTGACGCCTGCTGATTCCCATGAACGACACCTCGTGCTTACAGGAGTGGTTCCGGCAGGCATCAGTGCCTGCGGTTTGCAAAAGTAGGATGAATGGGCCGCTGTGCTCACTCTATCGCAGAAGCAATCCCGGCGAACAAAATCTCTTCAGGCAATACGGGCAAGC
>JAFDVV010000002.1:0-60229 GCA_018268775.1 Acidobacteriota bacterium
GCTGCGCGCCTACCTGACCAAGCTGCGCGAAGAGGCCTATATCGACATCAAACCCGGCTTCGTCGACTCCGGCGCAAGCCCGCGCCAGACCAAGCCGGTCTTCAGCGCGTACGCTCCGCCGACTCCAAAGAAGAAGACGGTGCAGCAGAAGCAGCGCTTCGACCGCGGCGGCCGCTTCTCGACCGTGAGCAAGAACGCCGCACCGGTGGCACCGGCAGCTTCAGCCGCGGCACCCGCCGCCACGACGGCTGCTCCTGCCGACGTTTCATCGGCGACGGTGCCGGTGCAGACGGCGAAGAAGGTTGTTTCGTCGAAGCCTTCCAAGCCGAAGAAGATCAAGCGCGAGAAGGTCCGCTTCGGGCAGGCCCCGCGCAACGCACTTCCTCCAGGCCCGCAGGAGACTGCCGTCGGCGCGGGCGCAGGCGAGGCATCGTCCACACAGACTGCCGTCGGCGACGCCGGAAGCGCGATCGCTCCGGGTACTGCGATTGCCCCGACGGAGAGCACGACGCAGGTATTGGGTGCGCAGGATGCCGACCCATTGGCTCCCAAGCCCGTCTCGACCGGCAAGACCCGCTTCAGCGATCGCGCAAGGACGATGGCAGCGGAGAAGGTCGCGAAGAAGGAGGCCGTCGTCAAGCAGAAGGCCGCCTTCACCCCGGCACCGGCGACCACCCAGGAGAAGGCCGACCAGGCAGCCCAGGCCACGCCGCTTGGACTCAATGGCGACACGGCGACCAGGAAGAAGAAGAAGCGAGAGAAGGGCGCTCCCAAGGAGCGGTTGCAGAACAAGCAGGTGGCCCCGCCGGTACAGGCCCCTGCCCCTGAGCCGACCGTGAACCCTTCGCTTGGTGCGACACCCGCGGGCGTCACCCCTGCGCCGATTCCTTCACAGACACCGGCACCGCAGTCGAATCCGCCTGCTCCAGCGCCGCAACCGAATAACTGAGCAGGTTCGAGAGATCGCCAAAGACGCGAGAGGGAAGCCTCTCGCGTCTTTGTTTTGTTCTCAAGCCAGACGTGTCATCGAATTGGCTCTCTGCAAAGATGTGTCATTTCGACCGGAGCATCTCACAGGTTTATGTGAGATGCGGAGTGGAGAAACCTGCTTCTGCCGCAGTACTTCCCGGCACCGCAGGCGAACAGCAGGTTCCTCCACTGCGGCCCTGCGGGCCTTCGGTCGGAATGACAATTGAAATTGCTCCTCGTTCAGGTAAGCCAATGTGATGACGCTCCCTGAAGCTCGACAGAAAGCTCAGCCCGCAGGCGTCACTCGCGCGAAGCGAGGAATCCCCGTAGCTCCCATTCGCGGCGCAAATTCTCCAGGGAGGTATTCTTGTCCTGATGAAAGATTTCTATATCGCGGATGCCGCACGCTTCGACAACTGCGTTGTCACCTCTTACTTCGTCCTCTCCTCGCTCCAGGTGAAGGAAAAGCGCCAGGGCGGTCAGTTCCTGACCGTCACGCTCACCGACAAGACCGGATCCCTGCCCGGTGTCATGTGGGAGGACTTCGCCGATGCCATCGCGCCATGCACCGAGGGCTGCTATGTCAAGGCGCAAGGGCAGATCTCGCGCTACCAAAACAAGTTCCAGATGGGGCTGCAAAAACTGCGCTTCGCGGCCGAGACCGAGGTCGATCCCGCCGACTATCTCCCCATGACCCAATTCGACATCGACGAGATGTGGGTTGAACTGCGCGGTTACGTCTCTGCTTTCAAGAACGCCGATCTCCAGCGGCTTGTCTTCGCCTTCCTCGACGATCCCGACATCGCCGCAGCCTATCGCGTCGCTCCCGCCGCCAAGATGCTGCACCATGCCTGGATCGGCGGTCTGCTGGAGCACGTGCTTACGCTTGTCCGTGTCTGTCTGGCCAATGCCCCGTTCTATCCCGAGGTCAATGCCGACCTGCTCGTCACCGGGGCGATTCTGCACGACATCGGCAAGATTCGCGAGTTGCACTGGAGGTCGAGCTTCGGCTATACGCTCGAAGGACAGCTTATCGGCCACATTAGCATCGCGCAGGGCATGCTGATCGAGAAGGTCCGGCAGTTGGAGCCATTCCCAGAGAAGATCCGCATCCTGGTCGAGCATATGATTCTCTCGCACCACGGCAAGTACGAGTTCGGCTCGCCTAAGCTGCCCATGACGCCCGAGGCGCTGCTGCTCAACACGCTCGACGATCTCGAAGCCAAGATGCAGACCCTTCGCAATGCGTTTGCCGCGGCCGAGTCGCAAGGGAAAGGCCCCGGCGAGACGACAGACTGGATTCGCTCCATGGAGCGCCCGCTCTTCAACTCGCAGGCGTGGCTCAACGAAGGTCCATCCGCCGGGTCTGGGTCGACCATCTCACAGAAGGAGTCTGGTTCGGCATCGCAGGAGTCCCAGTCCGTCGAAGGCGTGGGTCTCCCCTCGATCGAGTAGAAGGAGAACCGGACGCCCCGCAGTTTGTCTGCTCTCGCGTCAATCCTCCGGCGAGGCTTTCAGGTCGCCGCTTTCAGTATTCTCTTCGCGCTCATCGCCAGCATCAGCCGCGAAAATCCGCTGAAGAGCATGCTGATTCCAACCAGAGTGCCGATGGCCCATACCGAGCTGAAAGGCCACGAACGCCAGATCATCAGCGCAAGGACAAATGTGATGAGGGCGTCGACCAGCAGCCATCCCGCGCCGTCGCGTGGCCTCACCTGAAGGTACTGGATCGCTTCGAAGATGCCCTCGAAGAACAGGTAGAAGGCCAGCAGCAGGGTCAGCGAGGCCAGCCCCGAAAGCGGGTGAAGTACGAGGTAGAGACCTGCGGCAAGGTACACCAGGCCCACCAGCAGCTCCCACAGCAGGCTTCCCGTCGTATGGGTCTTGAACGCAAAGACGATGTGGGTGATGCCACTGACGATCATGGCCCAGCCCACGAAGATCGCAACTCCTATGCCACCCGCAAACGGGGCCATCAGGGTGAAAAAGCCCGCCAGAATCAGCAGGATACTCAGAAAGATCGACCAGTTGACAGTTTTACGGGCGAAGCCGGACACCGTTGCGGGGCTGCTCATCTTGACGGTCCTCCAAAAGATGTAGGTATCTGCGACCTGACAAACGCGAAAACCGGGTGAGCCGGATAGTACGATAAAACCATGCTCTCTTCCAGTTTCTTTGGGATGGGACTGCGAATGACCTGCGTTGTCGTGTAGCTTGTTGCAGTTACGGCGCACACGTTTTTCTTTCTGTCTATCGGCAGACCGGTCTGAGCAGGTAGAGGTCCATAGAAGATCATTCCCCTGAAAGCCGATCGTCTTCAAGATGATGGAATGAGTAACGGTTAAGCGGCACAGGAGTCTTACGGGTATGGCGAATATTCCACTGGCAATTCCGGTAGGGGAGCTTGGTGTCGACGAGTTTGAACGCGCCCAGACCCTTGCGCGCCGGTATCATGCCGAGTTTGTCGATCTGAAAAACTTCAAGATCCAGCACGAACTCTTCAAGCGGGTTCCCGTCGACATGATGTTCCGCTACAGCTTCGTCCCGCTTGAGCAGGTGGGTCAGAAGCTGGCGATCGCCGTCTCCGATCCTTCCCGGTTGATGGTGCTCGACGAGATATCCGGCCTGCTCGGTACGCGGCTCGAAACCCGCGTCGCCACGCTGTCGCAGATCAACGAGCTGCTTAAAAAAACCGAGCAGTCGCAGCGCGTGCTCGACGAGGCCAGCGAAGGACTCGCGTTCGACGTCCTGTCGAGCGAAGACAACGCCGATGAGAACATCTCCATCGAGCGCCTGACCAGCGAAGACGACATCTCGCCGATCATCCGGCTGGTCGACACGACGATCTTCACGGCGCTCGAGCGTCGCGCCTCCGATATTCACCTTGAGACCTTCGACGACTCGCTCCTCGTCAAGTACCGCATCGACGGCGTGCTGCAGCAGGCCATGGCGCCCATCGCGCGCGAGCACCACCAGACGATCCTCTCCCGCATCAAGGTGATGAGCGAGCTCGACATCGCCGAGCGCCGCGTCCCGCAGGACGGACGCTTCCGCGTTCGCTACAAGGGCCGCCTGATCGACTTCCGCGTCTCCATCATGCCCACCGTGCATGGCGAAAACGCCGTCCTCCGCGTGCTCGATAAGGAGTCGATGAGTGAGAAGTTCACCAAGCTCTCGCTCGACGTCGTGGGCTTCGCGGAGCGCGACCTCGAACGCTTCCGCCGCTACATCAAGGAGCCCTACGGCATGGTGCTCGTCACCGGTCCGACCGGCTCCGGCAAGACGACGACACTCTACGCCGCGCTGAACGAGATCAAGAGCGAAGAAGACAAGATCATCACCATCGAAGACCCGGTCGAGTACCAGATTCGCGGCATTACGCAGATTCCGGTGAATGAGAAGAAGGGCCTCACCTTCGCCCGCGGTCTGCGCTCCATCCTGCGCCACGACCCCGACAAGATTCTCGTCGGCGAAATTCGCGACGCCGAGACCGCGCAGATCGCCATCAACTCCGCGCTCACCGGACACCTCGTCTTCACGACGGTGCACGCCAACAACGTGGTCGATGTGCTTGGCCGCTTCCTGAACATGGGCGTGGAGCCGTACAACTTCGTCTCGGCGTTGAACTGCATTCTTGCGCAGCGGCTGGTCCGTCAGGTCTGCGATTTCTGCGTGCGCGATGTGCACTACGACGATGCGACGTTGATTGCGAGCGGTCTCGATGTGGACGAGTGGCGCGACTTCCGCTTCCGCGAGGGAGCGGGGTGTATCGAGTGCGGCGGTACAGGCTATCGCGGCCGCTCGGCGATCCATGAGCTACTGGAGCTGGACGACGAGATACGCGAGATGCTGCTGGCCAAGAAACCAGGCAGCGAGATTCGCAAAAAGGCACGCGACAAGGGCATGGCCTTTCTGCGCGACTCCGCGCTTGAGCGGGTCAGGGCAGGCATCACCACCCTCAAAGAGATCAACAAGGTCACGTTTATTGAAGCGGGACGCTAGCGCCGGACCGCGGTTGCTACGGCAGAGAACAGGATAAGCTGAGACGGAATGGAGATTCTTCCGAAAAATCTTGGGACCAGGCCCCGGCTGGCCGTGGAGATCAAGCCAGAAGGCGTGGTCGCCGCCCGCGCCGAGGATGCCGCAGCGATATTGACGGCAGTGGCGGAACGTCCTCTGCCCGTTGGGACCTTTACCGTAGGGCTGAAGCACGGCAACGTCACCGACCGCGCTCGCATGACCTCCGTGCTTCGCGAGGCGCTCGACGCGGTCGCTGTCCGTGGCGGAGAGCGCATGCGCTATGTCACCCTCGTCGTTCCCGATGCAGCTACGCGCGTTTTACTGCTCGACTTCGACGAACTGCCAGCCAAGCCTGCCGAAGCGCTTCCCATCGTCCGCTTCCGCTTGAAGAAGCTCGTTCCATTCGACGCCGACCACGCCATGGTCAGCTATCAGACGATGTCCTCCGAGCAGGGAGTCGTCCGCGTCCTCGCCGTTGCCATGCCAGCCGATGTGCTCGCTGAATACGAGGAGATCGTAACTGCCGCGGGCTACATTCCCGGAGCGGTTCTTCCTTCTACACTCGCCTCGCTGGCTGCGCTCGATGCGCAGGCTGCGCCTGTGCTGGTTGTGAATGCCGGGCAGGGCAGCGTCACGACCGCCATCGTGCGCGGCGAGACCCTGTTGCTGCACCGCGCGCTGGAGTTGACCGATGGTCCCTATCGCGATGACACGCGCACAGGCCCCGATCCTGTCGAAGCCGAAGCCAACATTGAGGCGAGGGTGGTTGAAGACGCGGCGGCGTATATGATGCAGCGCGAGATCGCTCAGGCCGTCAGCGTGGCGGCGGCATACTTTGAAGACACCCTGGCATCGACCCCGCACGAGATCGTTGTCGCGGGAGCGATCGGGGCCGACGGTCTCAGGTCGCTGCTCGAAGAGAACGGCATCGCTGGCCTGAAGGTGCGTGAGATGGTCGGTGTCGATGCGCTGGCCTCCGAGGCCACAGGCCGTGTGCCTCGCGGCTGGATGGCCGGAGTCAGAGGAGCGTTGAAAAACTGATGCGTATCTCCGTCAATCTGGCGACGCGCCCCTTCGTCGAGCTTCGACCTCTGTTCGCAAAGTTGCGGCTGGTGGCGATCGGTCTGGCCTTGCTTGCCGTCGTCCTCGGTCTGACACTGCGTTCTCTGAATGCGAAGGCGCGCACCGCCGAGGCGGAGATGAACGCCATCAAGGCACGCACGCTCAGCTATCAGCAGGAGCGCCAGGGCAACGAGGCCCGCATGCGCCAGCCGCAGAACATGGCCGTCCTCGAACGCAGCCAGTTTCTCAATGCACTCTTCGCCGCCAAGAGCTTCAGTTGGACTGCCGTCATGATGGACCTTGAGCGCGTGCTTCCCGCTGGCGTTCAGGTGACGAGCATCGAGCCTGCGACCTCGAAGACCGGCGAGGTCAGCATTCGTCTGCGCGTCAGCGGCGACCGCGACCGCACCGTCGAACTGGTGCGCAATCTCGAGCACTCGCAGCGCTTCATCAATCCTCGCCTCGCCGGTGAGCAGACGCAGGCGCAGGAGACAAACGGACGCGCCAGCTTCCAGCCCGCGGTTCAGGGCGCGGTCGAGTTCGACATCCTCAGCGGATACAATCCGCTGGCCCCGGAGACCGCCAAAACTTCTAAGAGTGCTGCCAAAGAAGACGCCACTGCGAGCGATGTAACAAGCGACGCCGCTCCGCTCACGGCCCCTCGCCGCGCTCGCGGAGCGAAGGCCGCACCTCCGAAGCAGCGGCACCTGATCGGCGGTGCGCGATGACCACCATGACGCGGACGGCAGCAGTGACGCAGAGCATTCAGGGTGTCTCCGAACGCACTCGCCGCCTCATCACCCGGCGCAACATCTACTACGCCGCTGTAGCTGTGCTGGTTGCGATCAATCTCTATCTTCTGACGCAGATGGCTCTGGCCTGGCGCGCGGCCAACAGCGAAGATGCCGGCGCACTTGCACAGCAGACCGTGGCCATGAAGACCGCCGAGATCGCCAGGAAGCCCCTCGAAGGCCTCGACGGCAAGCTCGCCGATGCGACCACCGATGCGGACAAGTTTTACGAGGCGCGGTTGCCCGTTGCCTACTCCGACGTGCTTGCCGAGCTGGGAGCACTGACGAAGAAGCAAGGCGTGAAGCTCACCCGCGTTCAATATGCGCAGTCGCCTGTGCTCGAGGCTGGCAAGACCCTCACCGAAGTCCGCATGGACGCCAGCCTGAACGGCGACTACCGGCCGCTCGTCCTCTTCATGAACTCCGTCGAGCGCGACAAGATGTTCTTCCTCATCAGCGCCGTCACGTTGACCGGCCAGCAAAGCGGCACTGTGGGACTGCGTCTGCGCCTTACCACCTACCTTCGTCCGCCAGCGTCCATCGACGCAGCCAAGACGAGTACCGCTCCCGGAAAAGACACCGGCAGGGGCGTCGCGCCATGAAGATGACTCCCGACACCCAGAAGAAAGCCGTCGCCGTGGGTCTCTTTGCGTTGTTGGCGGGAGGTATTCTCTACTACCAGCTAAGCGACGCGAACCCCACGCCGCGACCAGCCGCTGCCCCGGCCCAGACGGCGGTACAGCAAGCCGCACCTGCCTCGCGCACAGCCTTGGGCAATGCTGCAAAGGCCCTCGGCACCACCTCCGCACAGCTCGACCCAACGTTGAAGATGGGACCGATGCTCGCTGCTGAAAAGGTGGTTTATTCTGGCAGCGGAAGGAACATCTTTTCGGCCAACTCCGCACCCATCGATATCCCGAAACCCATTGCATCGGCAAGGCCAAAGACACCGCCTCCTCCGGTCATCACTGCGCCTCTGGGGCCGCCGCCACCTCCCCCAATCGACCTGAAGTTCTTCGGCACGGCGACCTCTGCCAACGGCAAGCGGCAGGCCTTCCTCCTGCACGGACAGGACGTCTTTCTGGCCACGGACGGCGAGATCGTTCAGCGGAGGTACCGGATCGTCACGGTCTCGGCAAACGCGGTTGTGGTGGAAGACATGGCCAACGATAACCGTCAGACCCTCCCGCTCGTCGGACGCTAAGAGGCCCCTGCGATGGTGATGAAGGACAGAACGCACAGCGGCAACGGCGAAGAGGGGTTCATGCTCCTCGGCGCGGTCGTGCTGGTCTTTCTGGTTCTGCTGGCGCTCAGCGTCGCCGCTCCCAAGGTCGCCCGCGACCTTCGCCGCGACAAGGAGGTGGAGTCCATCCACCGCGCCAACGAGTACGTCCGCGCCATCCGGCTCTTTTACCTCAAGAACGGTCACTACCCCGGCAACATGGAGCAGCTCGAAAAATCGAACAACGTCCGCTTCCTGCGCCAGAAGTACGAAGACCCGCTGACGGGCAAGGCCGACTGGCGGCTGATTCATCAGAACGAGGCAAAGACCACCGTCAAAGGCTTCTTCGGCCAACCGCTGGCTGGGCTTCCCGGAAGCTCCGGTGGGCTTGGTTCGGCAGCGTCCATGGTCTCCTCGGGGCAAAGCGGTGCTTCAACGGTCAGCAGCCCAACTGGCGGATTGAACCTTGGCGGCCCAACATCGAGCCCAGGTACGGGTCTGACTCTTGGGCCGGGCGCCGGGAGCGCTCCAGGTCCGGGCGGTCAGGCTGGTAGCACGACCTCTTCGTCGTCCGGGGTGTCGAGCCAGCCGGCAACCAGTTTCACCGGCGGTGGAGCACCTATCGTGGGAGTCGGCACCTCTCGCACAGGCGATTCCATCTCCGTAGTGAACGAGCAGACGACCTATCAGACGTGGGAGTTCCTCTACGATCCACGGATCGAGCAGATGAAGGCCAAGGCCGCCTTGTTGGGCGGGGCACAGAACTCCGGCTTCGGCTCCAGCACAGGAACTGGTTTCGGCTCCGGGACGTCAACTCCCGGAACGGCGAGCCCGCTGGGCGGGCCTCCGACGACATCGCCAACCGCGCCCAATACGATGCCTCAATAGGGTGAGTATTCAGTGCCAAACGAGTGCTATCGACGGGTAGATTCGGCGAGGACATTCGTTGTCATTCCGGCCGGAGCGCGAAGCGCGGAGTGGAGGAACCTGCTGTTCGCCTTCGGTGCCGCTGAAGAGCGCGGGTAAAAAGCGGGTTTCTCCACTCCGCATCTCACGATGAAGCTGTGAGACGCTGCGGTCGAAATGACACTTCTATTCAGTTGGCAAGTGAGGCGGCACCCCAGACCGAACTGTCCTACTTCGGTTGCCACAACGCGATGTGCGCACCGGTGGGATCGACCAGCATCGAGAACCATCCATGTCCCGGGACCTCCTGCTCGCGCATCATCACCGTTGCGCCGAGGGAGATTGCCTTGTCCGTCGCCGTCTTCAGGTTCTCGACGCCGATATAAGGCAGCCACGCCTTCTGCGTAGGAGCGCCAGGCATCACGAAGATGCCGCCACCGGGGCCGCTTGATGGCTTGAAGGTGGAGTAGGTGCCTGACGGCCCCATGTCCACATCGTCGAACTTCCACCCGCAAAGTTCGCCATAAAAGCTCTTGGCCCTGGCGAGGTCCGTTGTGTTGAGTTCCAGATGTACGAAGGGTTGTGACATTTCGATTCTCCTTGGAGGTGTATTTCTGGCCGGGAGTCGATGCTACGCGCCGCGCGTGCTCGTTGTGGCAATGGAGCACGCCTTGTGCGACAGATTGTGACGAGCTGTAAGGGCGTCGCGCCGGCATCCTTCTCCACAGATGGGAGAGTAACGGACCGCTGCTGTCAGCCTTATGTCAGCAGTCTCAGCGCCTCCCTTGCGATGGGGCTGCTGAACGGCTAACTCAACGGCCTGCTATACTTCACAGTTGAAATCATTATGAGTGGCTCAAAGATATCCAAGGCATTGTCTGTCTTTTCTCTGTATACGCAACTGCAGAACCATCAGCCTAAGTCGCCTGAACAATTGGTGGATTTTGTGTTGGGACAGGAGTTGATTGCCCCCAACCAAATCAGGTCTGAGTTGTTGGAGTTCGCCAAACTGGTTGCGAAGAACCCACCGCGAACGATTGTTGAGGTCGGAAGCCTGTTTGGCGGAACACTGTGCATGTTCGCCCGGCTTGCCGCTCCAGATGCAATCATTATCAGTGTTGACTGGCACGATGTTCCTGGCAGCGATCGATACTACGTTTTGCGTAAACAGCTTTTCCGGCTGTTCCCCGTGAATAACCAGAAGCTCCACATTCTCAATGCCAATTCGCAGGTGCCCGAGACTCGTAAACGTGTAGAAGAAATTTTGGCGGGCCGCCCGGTCGACATACTTTTCATTGACGCAGATCATAGCTACGCGGGCGTTCGGGCCGACTATGAGAACTTCGCCTCATTTGTTCGTCCGGGGGGGATGATCGGCTTTCACGATATCGTGCCTCATCCCGAGTTTGGTGTGGCGCAGTTCTGGAATGAGGTCAAAGGGGAAAACTCGCGAGAGTTTATCGCCGATCCGACTTCCAATGGCTACGGAATTGGCGTTTTGACGGTCTGACTTTCTCCTGAAGCAGTCTGCTTCCGTAGGCTCAATGGGCGCCGACCGGGCCTTTGCCCGGCTTCACCTTCTTCAGCATCCAGACGGCAAAGACGCAGAAGAAGCTGAGCAGAGAAAGCCAGCGGAAGATGTCGACGAACGCCCAGCTTGAGGCCTGGCGCAAGAGCTCCCGATAAAGCGTGGCGGCGGCGGGAGCGGCGGCGTTGGCGTGGCCGTAGGCGTCTGTCAGGTATCCGGTGGTGTTTTTGAGCGAGTCCTGAAACTGCTGCCCTGTGAGCGGAACGGAGTTGACGATCAGGTTCTGATGGACGGCGGCGCGCCGGATCAGCAAGGTTGAGGCGACCGAGATTCCGATAGATCCCCCCACGTTGCGCATCAGGTTGAACAGGCCGCTGGCGTTGCCGATCTGTTCGTTGGGAAGCGTGCCGTAGGCGGCGGTGGTGATCGGGACAAAGACAAAGCTGAGTCCAAACCCGGTGATGAGGATGGGAACCAGCAGGGTGTCGGGGGAGATGTAGAGGGTGATCTCGCCGAAGTAAAAGGTCATCAGGCCGAACAGGACGAAACCGAAGGTCAGCAGATAGCGCGGGTCGACCTTATTGGAGAGGTAGCCGATGATCGGCATGCCGCAGATGGCGCCGATCCCGCGCGGCGCAACGACAAGGCCTGCGGTGAAGGCGGTGTAGCCCAGCAGCTCCTGGTAGTAGAGGGGCAGCACCGTGACCGTCGAGTAGATGGCCACGCCGAAGAGGAAGATCAGCAGGCAGCCGATGGCGAAGTTGCGGTTCTTCAGCACCTTGAGATCGACGAGCGGATGCTTGTAGGTCCACGATCCCCAGCACCACCACAGGAAGGCGGCGATCATGACGGGGAAGGCGACGCATATCCAGGTCGCTCCAAACCAGTCGTCTTCCTGACCCTTGTCGAGGATGATCTGTAGAAGTCCGGTCCAGACAACGAGTGTGGCAAAACCAAGGTTGTGGAACGGGGGAACCTTCGCGTTCTTGATGTACGGCGGGTCGTGGACGAACCGGGAGATCATGATGACCGCCAGGATGCCCACCGGGATATTGATGTAGAAGGCGTAGCGCCAGGAGTAGGTGTCGGTGAGCCAGCCGCCGAACGTCGGTCCAAGGACGGGAGCGACGACCACGCCGAAGGCGAAGACCGCGGCGGCGGCCCCGCGCCTGGCCGGAGGAAAGGACTCGAAGAGAATGGCCTGCGAGAGCGGCTGGAGCGCGCCACCTCCCGCTCCCTGAACGATGCGAGCCAGCAGCATGAATGGGAGGGTGGGGGCAGCACCGCAGGCGAAGCTGGCGAAGGTAAACACAATGACGCAGCCGACGAGGAAGTTCTTTCGCCCGAAGCGGAGCGAGCACCAGTTGCTGGCCGGAAGGACGATGGCGTTGGCGACCAGATAGCTGGTAAGCACCCATGTGGCTTCGTCGTTCGAGGCCGAGAGCGAGCCCGCTATGTATGGAAGCGCGACGGAGGCGATCGCGGTGTCGAGCACCTCCATAAAGGTGGCCAGCATGACCGACGCGGCGATCAGCCAGGGGTTTACCCCCTGGGTGACTTCGGCAGAGTGGTCTTCGGGTATGGTTGCAGCGCTGGACATGGACGCCTTTCGGCTTCAGTCGAAATCTGCTTGGGGTTCGATCCTAATGCAGGTAGAAGCAAAATAGGCGCTTCAGGATGCTTGCTCAAGCCCCTCAGCGGGTCGAGGCGCACAAAAATGCGGCGCGCTCACCCAGGAGTCGCGCCGCGAGTGGAGAAAGTTTGTTGCTGGACGGCAGGCCGGTGCCTGCGGTCATCTAGAAGGTCTATTGACCGCCGTAGTGCGGTGCGTCGTAGTGGTGACCGATGGCGTCGAACTCACCGACAAGAGCATAGGAGGCGCTGCTGGAGCTCTGGGGCATCGTGGGCTGGTTCCGATGGGGAGTAGGTGCCCGGCGAATCTCCGGCGTGCGGCGGTAGTCCAGGTTCTCCAACCGGCGCGAGGCGGTAAGGGTATTGCCGTCGTCGGCGCTCCAGGCGGAGAAACGGGCCACGGAGTTGGAGGAGCAGCCGGCCAGCAGGCCGAAGAGGAGACCGGTAAAACCGAGTGTCGCTACTTTGAGGAGACGGCGGGCAGTGCGGGCAGGCTTTCTGGAGGACATGGTTGAATCTCCCGAGGCAAAATGTCATTCAAAATGCAGGACTTCAAGGTCGTTCAATGGAGGAAGGTTAACTTCGGTGGTTCTGGAAAGCAATGACCAGTTGGTGGCAGAACGTTACCGAAGGTTTGGCTAAGGAATTGAGTTGGAGTAGTTTGCATGTTGCCGAATCATTAGTGAATCCATTTGCATCAGATAGGTTGACAGTAAGTGACTCAAGGTGTGATGATGGTTAGGTGAGTCGTAACGATTCAGCCCGGGAGTTGCCCGTGGCTCTGGAAGAGGGAGATAAGTGATGGGAAAGATTATTGGAATTGACCTGGGAACCACCAATTCGTGCGTCGCCGTAATGGAAGGCGGCGAGCCGAAGGTGATTCCAAATGAAGAGGGCGGACGCACTACCCCCTCTATCGTCGCGTTTACGAAGAATGGTGAGCGGTTGGTTGGCCAGGTTGCGAAGCGCCAGGCGATTACGAACCCTGAGAATACGGTCTATTCGATCAAGCGTTTCATGGGCCGCCGCTTCGATGAAGTGAACGACGAGATGAAGATGGTGCCCTACAAGGTCGTCAAGCAGGGCGACCACGTTGCGGTCCTTGCCCAGGGCAAGGAGTACACGGCGCCCGAGGTCTCGGCGATGATCCTTCAGAAGCTGAAGAAGGCCGCGGAAGATTACCTTGGCACGAGCGTGACCGAGGCCGTCATCACGGTTCCGGCGTACTTCAACGATGCGCAGCGTCAGGCGACGAAGGATGCGGGCAAGATTGCCGGTCTCGACGTCAAGCGCATCGTCAACGAGCCGACTGCGGCTGCGTTGGCCTATGGCCTCGACAAGAAGAAGGACGAGACGATCGCCGTGTACGACTTCGGCGGCGGCACGTTCGATATTTCGATCCTCGAGGTCGGCGAAGGCGTGATCGAGGTGAAGTCGACCAACGGTGACACGCACCTGGGCGGCGATAATCTCGACCAGCGCATCGTCGACTGGCTAATCAAGGAGTTCAAGGACGAGGCAGGCCTCGACCTGACGGCCAAGGGCAACGAGATGGCGTTGCAGCGTCTGAAGGACGCTGCTGAGCGCGCCAAGATCGAGCTTTCGACCGCGCAGGAGACGGAGATCAACCTCCCCTTCATTACCGCCGATGCGAGTGGACCGAAGCACCTTGTCCGCAAGCTGACCCGCGCCAAGCTGGAGAGCCTGGTCGACGATCTGTTGCAGAAGTCGGTCGGTCCCTGCAAGCAGGCGTTGAAGGACGCAGGCGTGGACGCAAGCAAGATCGACGAGGTGGTGCTGGTCGGCGGACAGACCCGCATGCCTGCGATCCAGGAACTGGTGAAGAAGCTCTTCGGCAAGGAGCCGCATAAGGGCGTCAACCCGGATGAGGTCGTCGCGATCGGTGCGGCGGTCCAGGCGGGCGTACTGGCCGGCGACGTAAAGGACCTATTGCTGCTGGACGTAACACCGCTGACGCTCTCGATTGAGACGATGGGCGGGGTTGCTACCTCGATGATCGCCCGCAACACGACGATCCCGACGAAGAAGACGGAGACGTTCTCGACGGCGGCGGACTCGCAGACCGAGGTTGAGGTCCATGTGCTTCAGGGCGAGCGCCCGATGGCGGCGCAGAACCGCACGCTGGGCAAGTTCAAGCTGAGCGGCATTCCGCCTGCTCCGCGTGGCATACCCCAGATCGAGGTGACGTTCGACATCGACGCCAACGGCATCCTGAACGTTACGGCGAAGGACAACGCTACGGGCAAGGACCAGAAGATCACGATCACGAGTTCTTCGGGGCTGAGCAAGGACGAGGTCGAGCGCATGGCAAAGGAGGCCGAGTCGCACGCAGCCGAGGACAAGGAGGCCCGCGAGACGATCGAGGCCCGCAACGGTCTTGATTCGCTGGTCTACAACGTGGAGAAGATGCTCAAGGACGCCGGGGACAAGGTTGCCGGATCGGACAAGAGCGAGGTCGAATCCGCCCTGGAAGACGCGAAGAAGACGCTTGGCGGAACTCCTGGAGCAAGTGAACTGAATTCGGCCAAGGAGCGTCTAACCTCAGTGAGCCACAAGCTGGCCGAGGCGATGTACAAGGCCAACGCTGCTGCCCCAAATGAGGCCACTGCGCAGGCAGGGGCCACAGAGGAACCGAAGAAGGACGAAGGCGTTATCGATGCGGAGTATGTGGACGTAGACGACAAGAAGTAAGTCGATGTTCACAGAGCACAAGCGGAATCCACTGTAGTGGGTGCTGCGTAGTTGTAGTGAGAGAGGGGCGTTCCTCAGCGGGTGCCCCTCTTGCTTTACAGGGCCCCGATGGATTGTATGACGTGTAGCGCTGCGACTTACTCCCAGGAAAGGTGTTGAACGTGAATAGCAGTAACCGAAGTGAGGAAGAAGTCTCCGATCTGTTGTGGTTAGAGAACCTGGAACTCAATCGATATACAGGAGGCAAGGCGATGACCGAGACGATGTGGAGATGCGATCAGGTTCGTGCAGGCCAGCTCTATAACCGAATGATGTTCGATACGAGGGAAGAGGCGGAGCGGTTTGCGCGCAAGATGCAGCAGATGGAACCGGACCAGATGTTTTCGATCGAAGCGATCGAGGCCAAGCAGGTGTGGAACTGAAGCGGAGTCCTTGGCAGAGTAGAGGTGGATGGTTTTTCGGGCAGTGAACTTCAGGCGACGGTATCGAGAATACCGTCGCCCGTCGTTTGTCTGGAGCGGGGAGAGAGATGCCAGAGGGAAATGAGATTCATCGCTGGGCCGCGCGGCATGCTGCGGCGTTTGCGGGTAAGCCGGTGCGCGTAGATGGCCCACAGGGTCGCTTTACCGATTCAGACGTAATCGATGGCCGCAAGCTGGAGCGTGTACGTGCTGTGGGAAAGCACCTCGGCTATGACTTTGGCAAAGACAGAATTCTGCATATACACCTGGGTCTTCAGGGTGACTTCACGGAAGGCTCGGGGCCGCTGCCTGAGGTGAAGGGCGCGTTGCGGCTGCGGATGTGGAATGCGCAGAAGGTGAAGCAGCCGGCGGGAGAGAGTGGGAGCAGACCGCACCGATGGTACTCGGAGGATGATGGCACGGACAACCTGCCCCCGGAGCAGATTGCCTGGGTGGAGTTGCGTGGGCCGATGGACTGTTCGCTGTATACGCAGTCGAAGTGGGATGCACTGGTAAAGAAGCTGGGGCCGGACCCCTTGAACGGCGATGGGCCTGAGAGGATGCTGGCTAAAGTGGCGAAGAGCCGCAAGCCGATCGCGGAGCTGCTGATGGACCAGGCGATGTTTGCCGGTATTGGCAATATCTTTCGTGCGGAGTTGCTCTATCGCGCGCGGCTGAGTCCGTTTCGTATGGGCAGGGATGTAGACGAAAAGATTCTTCGGTCGATATGGGAGGATGCAGGTGTGTTGATGCCCGCGGCGATGGTCGATCGGCGGATCGTGACGACGAAGCCGAAGGACCGCCCGCACAAACGCGGCCAGGCTTTGAAGGAAGAGGCGCACTATGTCTACCGGCGGAATGGCCTGCCGTGCTTTGTCTGCGGCACCGTTGTCAAGAAGCAGGAGATGGCGGGAAGGAACCTTTTCTGGTGTCCCACCTGCCAGGCAGAGTCGCTCTAACGGGTGGCGTATAACGCTTGGCGTGATAGTTTAAAATCATGATCCTGAGTTTCAAGGACGCGGAGACGGAGAGGGTCTTTACAACAGGCAAGAGCAAGCGATTTGGCCCGGTTGCGCGTACTGCGGCGCGGCGTCTGGGCGTGATCAGTTTTGCCAAGACGCTTGAAGATCTGCGAAATCCGCCCGGCAACCGGTTGGAAGCCTTGAAAGGCGATCGCAAGGGTCAGTACAGTATTCGGATCAATGACCAGTACCGCGTCTGCTTTCGATGGGATGGTCAGGATGCAAGCGATGTCGAAATCGTCGACTATCACTAGGAGGAGAGGATGCCGCGTAGGAAAAAGACCGTGCGACTTACACCCATTCATCCGGGTGAGTTTCTGCGGGAGGACTTTTTGATTCCACTATCGCTCTCGGTCAATGCGTTGGCCCTCGCGCTGCGGGTACCGGCTACGCGAATATCTGAGATTGTGAATGAGCGGCGTGGAATCACAACGGATACTGCCCTGCGATTGGGCCGGTACTTCGGGACGACGCCGGATTTCTGGATGAATATGCAGGCCGCCTACGAATTGTCGGTGGCGGAGAACAAGCTATTGCCGAAGATAGAAAAGGAAGTGCAACGCAGAGTTGCGTAGACGGGCAGGAAGGCAGAAGTAATGGCGACGACGAAAAACAAGGACTACTACGGCGTACTGGGAGTCAAGAAAACCGCCACCGCGGATGATATCCGCAAGGCGTTTCGCAAGGCTGCGCGCAAGTATCACCCTGACGTGAACCCTGGCGACAAGAAGGCCGAGGAGAAGTTCAAGGAGATATCGGAGGCGAACGACGTCCTGAGTGACGAGAAGAAACGGAAGATCTACGACCAACTCGGCTTCTACTCGGACAACATCGACCCTGCTGCTGCCGAAGCCGCGGCCCGCGGAGGCTACGGCGGCGCAGGCTTTGGAGGCGGTCGCTCCGGCGGCGGGCAGGAGGTGCCGTTCGACTTTGGCGGCTTCGACTTTTCGGACTTTCAAGGCGGCGGACGACGGGAGCAGGCGAGCGGTGGTGGCGGAGGTTTCCGCGACATCTTCAACCAGATGTTTTCGGGCGGGCGCAATGCGGCATCGCGTGGGCCGCAGCCGGGAACGGACCTTGAGTATCAGGTCAGCGTGGACTTCTGGACTGCGGTGCGCGGCGGTGTGACGCGGCTGGAGATTCAGCGCCAGGAAGTGTGCCCGACCTGTAAGGGTAAATCGACGACCGGCGGCAATATGGAATGCCCGGAGTGCCACGGTTCGGGCCAGGTGACGCAGATGGGTGGCAGGATGAAGTTCAACATCCAGTGCCCGCGCTGCGGAGGCTCGGGCAAGGTGCAGAACACTTGCCCTACATGCGGCGGCGATGGCGTGACGACGAAGACGGAGCAACTGGAGTTCCGCATCAAGCCCGGTACGCGAGACGGCCAGAGGATACGCCTTGCAGGGAAGGGGAACGCCGGTACGAATGGCGGTGCCGCCGGCGACCTCTACCTGATCATCAAGGCGGGGACGAACCCGGTCTTCGCACGAATGGGCGACGACATCTATGTGACGGTGCCGGTGACGGTGGCTGAAGCTGCGCTCGGCGCGAAGATCGACGTTCCCACGATCGATACGCATGAAGGCGGCGGCCGGACACAGTTGAAGATTCCGCCGGGAACGCAGACCGGGCAGAAGCTGCGGCTACGCGAGAAGGGGGTTCCTTCGGCGGCGCAGGAGGGCAAGCGTGGCGACCAGATCGTTGAGGTGAAGATCGTTGTGCCGAAGGTGCAGGACGAGCGGTCAAAGGAGATACTGCGCGAGTTGGCCAAGCTGAATCCCGAAGACCCGCGCGAGGAGATGTTTGCAAAGGCGTAGGCTTCAGCATAGAAAAAGGATCGAAAGAAGGGTTCTCGACGATGGCGACGAAGCGCAAGAGCAAAGGGGCATACATGATCTCCGCGGTGGCCGAGATGTATCAGATCCACCCGCAGACACTGCGTTTGTACGAGCGCGAGGGACTGCTGCGGCCGTCGCGCAGTGAGGGCAATACCCGCCTGTATACGGACGAGGACCTGGAGCGGCTTGAGTTCATCCTGAACCTGGCGCGCGATCTTGGTGTGAACATCGCGGGGATTGGCGTGATTTTGCAGATGCGCGAGCGCATGGAGGAGATGAACCGGCAGATGCAGGGGTTCGTCGACTACGTGAGGACGGAGATGCTGTCGCGGATGCAGCAGCAACAGCAGGCATCGTCGGCGGGGCTGGTTCCGATGCGCAGGCCGATGGCGAGTCCTCCGGTGGTTCCTCTCAAGAAGCGGTAGGGTTTCGTAATAAACTTAAGGTTTGCGGGTCGCGTTATCCCCGGCCGGCTCCTAAGGTTGAAATGAACGTATTGCTTCAAGTCCTGTTCTGGGTTGCGCTTGTTGGCACCGTTACCTCTTCGATCTACTGCCTGATGGTGCTGGCCGCAGCGGCGCGCTTTGGTCTGCGGCGCCGTCGTGAGGAGCGCGCGGCAGCTATCTCTGCCTTTCTTCCTCCCGTCAGCGTGCTGAAGCCGTTGCACGGAACGGAAGACGGCATGGAGCGCAATCTCGAGACATTCTTCGAGCAGGACTATCCGGAGTTTGAGCTGCTTTTCTGCGCGCGCAACGAAAGCGACGCCGGTCTTCAGCTTGCGCGCGAGGTTGGCGAGCGTTATCCGCATGTGGATGCAAAGTACATTACCTGCGGCGAGCCTACGCCGCAGTTTCACAATGCGAAGGTCTTCTCGCTGGCGAAGCTGGACTCTGTTGCGCGTCATCCGCTCTATATCACCAGCGATGCCGATGTCCGCGTAACGCCGGACTACCTGCGGAAGATGGTTCAGAACCTGAAGGACCCGCACATAGGTTTGGCGTCGAGCGTGTATCTAGGCACGGTGCATCGGGGTCATGCCGCTGGGCTTTCATCGCAGATCGATGCGGTGGGCAAGAGCGTCGAGATGACCTCTGGCGTGATCGTCGCGGACATGCTGGAAGGCACGAAGTTCGCCCTGGGCGCGACGATGGCTGTGCGCAAGCAATCGTTCGTCGATGCCGGTGGCTTTGAGGAGCTTGGCCAGTTCTATGCGGACGACTTTGTTTTGGGCAATAGGCTGGCTGCTCGCGGCACAGGGGTGAGGCTGGCGACGCATGTGATCCGGCTATTGGTGGAAGACACCCCGTTCGGCCTCTCATTCCGCAATCAACTGCGCTGGATGCAGAGTACGCGGCGGTCGCGTCCCTGGGGGCACCTTGGCACGGGGCTTACGTTCGCACTTCCTTTTGGGTTGCTGGGCCTGCTGTGGGGGCTACTCAGCGGACACGCGCTGCTCGGCCTGGTCTGGCTGGTTGCGATGATCGTCAACCGCTGGTTGCAGGCAGGGGCAGTCCTTCGCGTGATGGGCGATTCGGATTGGATCTATGGAATGCTCATCTATCCGCTGCGCGATCTGCTTGGCAGCATCCTGTGGCTTGGCAGCTATGGCGGCGACCGCTTCTACTACCGCGGGCAGACGTATCGCTTGCGTGAGGGCGGCCGCGTGGAGCGTTAATCCGGGGTTCTGTGGTCAGCGGTTGGAGAGTACCGTCTTTCCACCGGCGGTGGCGATCAAATGGACTTCGCCATACGGCGCAAGATCGCGTGAACGCTTTGCTGGATCGTAGGTGAACAGAAAGACCCTGCCATTGCCGCCCCAAAGATGGCGTAGCGTCTGCTCGCCCTCGAAGATATGCGGCGAGTCGGGCCAAAGGCTTCCATACCAGAGACCATTCACGTTGCCGTTGATCAGATGAACCTGATGGCGCGTGTAGAAGATGAGCGATGAGCCGGAGGTAAGCTCGCCGTCGAGAACGATCTGGTCTGCCGGTTCGAGTCCCGCATTGTTGATTGAGAGGGCGAGGCCCTTTGAGCCAATGATGGGGTAAAAACGGGCAAGTCCTTCGTGTGCCGCCAGCAGTGTGACGCTCATCGCCGTGGCAAGCGTGATGTTTGCGGCAATGTTCAGATTGCGTCGGCGCAACGCGTAGCTTCCCAGGCCGATTGCGAGCATGCTGAGTGCTACTGCGATAAGCGGGCCCCGGAAGAGTCCCATGGCGGCACCCGTCAGGTCGAAGAGATGGCCGAGCGAGAGGTTGTAGAACTCAGGGTTTGCGGCGAGCAGCGATGCAATGTCAGTGCCTGCCTTTGGATGCGGCGCCGTGATTGCGAAGTATCCGCAGACGACGGCGATCAACGTAGTGAGCGGCACCAGGAACCAGAGTGACCATGCAAGGGCGCTGCGTTGCGCGGGGACGTCGCCGGGGCGGTGTCCATCCGCGCGCGCCAGCAGACCGGCGGCCATCAGAGCAAGTGCGGGCAGGGCGGGCAGGTTGTAATACTCCTGCCTGCTCGACATGGTAAAGAAGCCAAGCACAAGCACGGTCCACAGCAGGAGCGACAATGCCGTCTCGTGCTGCTGTGCTGTAGCGGAGGCCTGTTTGCGGAGGTCGCGAATCTGGTCTCGAACTGCGGGAAAGAGAAATGCCGTCCATGGCATGACCCACAGTGCGCTGAGCAGCCAGAAGAGTGGTATCGGCACCTGGCCGTAGTCGTGCGGAATGCGGCGGCCGAGGAAGCGGGCGATGTGCTCGTTGTAGAGATAGAACCAGGCCCATCCACCACGCTCTGGGAGCCCCATGCCGGAAGGCAGTGGAATCGGCGGGGTACGGAGTGCGGCGAGGATGTGCCACGGCGCAGCGATGGCAAGGAAGACGGCGGTGCTCTCAATCAGGTGGAGTTTGAAGAGAAGGCGAAGCTGACGTGTGATCGCGAGATATGCAAGAACGAAGCCGATCGGAAAGACGAGTCCGATTAGTCCCTTCGTGAGTACATTCAGCGCCATGACCGCGGCAAAGCCTGTTGCGGGAAGCAGTGTGGAGCGGTGGTCGCGAATGCGATCGAGAGAGAGAAGGAAGAGATGCACGCCGAGCGTCATCCACAATGCAAGCAGAATGTCGGGGATGTAGAAGCGCGTGTAGAGGTATGGCCCGATGCTGGTCGCCATGGCGAGGGCGGCATAGAAGCCTCCGCGATCGGGAGCGTTGGCGGGAGAGGCCGCGCGGAAGAGCCGTATGCCAAGCGCATAGACGGCAAGCAGCAGCGCGAGCATACCGAGGGCCAGCGGCAGGCGCGCAGCCCAATCGTGCGCGCCAAATACGCGCATGGAGGCGGCGGCCATCCAGTACATCAGCGGCGGCTTGTCGAAGAAGCGCACGCCGTTGATATAAGGCGTCACATAGTCGTGGCGGACCATCATCTCGCGCGCAATTTCGGTGTAGATGGAGTCGACGTCGTCGAGCAGACCGGGCGTGAAGAGTCCACCTATCTGTAGCAGCAACCACGCGGCGACGATGACGACGATCGAGCGTGCGCTCCATTGGCGAGTGGGTGCAGCGTAAGCGGCAGAGACGCGGGCGGCGGCGAATTGTGTTGAAGTGTCCAAAGTTATGCTGTGGCTGTGCGTTTGAGGCCGCTTGGCGAAGATGATGGACAAACGAGGGAGAAGCGGCTAACGGTCGAGCGGGCGGTCGGTGAAGAGCGCCTTGCCTGAGGTCTCCTTGAGAAGAATTTTTCGATCGCCGAGCAACTTGTCGACCTCGTCGCGCTTTTCGAGAGGGACAAAGAGTATCTTGCGCTCCCCTGCTCCCCAGCTATTTGCAAGGTCATTGTGTGAGAGAAAGATGCGCGGGGCATCGGGGAAGGTCGAACCGAAGAGCATTGAGGTGGAACGGCCATCGACGAGGTAGACGGTGTGGCCGAGATAGAAAGCTATCGACGATCCATAGGATTGATCTCCATAGAGCAAGACCTCGCTGGAGCGCGAGACGGAGCCGTCGTCTTCAAGCTGCTGAATCTTCGCAGCAAGATTGGCAGAGGACAACATTGGGGCGAAGCGAATGAGCGCGATGTGGGCGGCGATCAAAAAGACGGCGCTGGTGAATGCGATCGCAGTGGTCGCTGCAAGGTGTCTTTGTCTCACACGCAGCCGCCATGCGACGAGAGGACCAACGGCAAAAGCAATTGCGGCCAGCGAAGCCGGCAGGCGCAATGCGGCAAAGCTGGGCCCGGTAAGGTCGAAGAAGTGCGACATGGAGAGGGTGTAGTCTCCCACGCCGCGGTGTGCCAGCATCTCGCCGATGTCGGGGACGAAAGGAAGTTTGCGCGAACTCCACAGACCATAGGCGAGCG
Source organism: Acidobacteriota bacterium (assembly GCA_018268775.1). Classification (GTDB taxonomy): domain Bacteria; phylum Acidobacteriota; class Terriglobia; order Terriglobales; family Acidobacteriaceae; genus Edaphobacter. The sequence goes on from JAFDVV010000002.1 coordinate 22,517, forward strand.
CTGCCGCTACGATCGCGCCCGCGACGGTGTAGACCGCGTGCGCAATCGTTATCCATCGTCTGGATAGAGGGTATTCCATGTAGTGGCTCTCGGCGTTTGCAAGTGCGGCCATGGTGAGCGCCAGCAAAGCGAGATAGGCCGGGAAGGTGTAGTACTCCTGATTGGTGGAGATGGAAAAGAAGACCAGGACGAGGGCGGCGAACAGAAACCGGAGAAGGGCCGTTTGCCGGGCGAACTTCGCTACGGCCAGGTCCTTTCTGCGCGACTTCCATTGGATGACGGCGACCGGCGCGAACAGGCTCCAGGGGAAGAGCCACACGAGATGCAGGCTCCAGAAGAGATAGCCCGGCAGCTTGTTGTAGTCCTTTGGATAGCGCTTGCCGAGGAAGCGAAGAAAGTGCTCGTTGACGAAGTAGAACCAGAAGAAGCCGTGGCCGTTCATGCCCCCGGTGTTTCGCAATCCGGCCAGGATGTGCCATGGCGCGGCGATGGCGAGAAAGAGCAGGAGGCCGCTGAACGGCTTCAACTCGCGCCATTTTTTGTAATCGCCAGTCAGCGCGAGGTAGACGGCCGCAGATCCAAAGAAGAAGACCAGAGCGACGAGTCCCTTGGTCAACACGGCAAGGGCAAGGGTGGCCCACATTCCATAGGCGTAGAGGGCGCGTCTGGGGCCTTCGCGTTCCAGTGCGCGCAGAAGGCAGTAGAGGCCTGACGAGAGAAACAGCGACAGCAGGACTTCGGGGATGTAGATGCGCGTGAAGAGGAAGACCCCGGTAGAGGTCAGAGTGGCAAGTCCTGTGTAGAAGCCAGCGCGGTCTCCCCAGGCACGGCGACTCCAGTGATAACCCAGTAGTGCCAGAAGAAAGACGCCGATTGCCTGCGGTAGATGCGCGGCAAAGGTGTTGAAGCCGAAGATGCGGAAGCTGAGGGCATCGAGCCAGTAAGGCAGCGGCGCCTTTTCCAGATAGCGAATGCCGTTGACGGTGAGCGTGACCATGTCGCCGGACGTGACCATGTGCCGGGCGGCGTTCGCGTGCGTGGCGTCGGCGTCGTCGAGCAACGGAGGCGCAAAGAGCGCGGCGAAGAAGATGGCCAGCCACAGCGCCGCCAGCGTAAGCAGAGCAAAGGAGCGGCGCGGCCCTTCACCAGAAGACGGGTGGCTCGAAGCGGTCTCATTCAGGGGCGAGCTTAAGGATGGACTGGTCATGATGGGGGCGGCTTATTCAAGGATAAATGGGGAAAGCGATTATCGAAGCCGGGGGCCGGTGAGCGGGCGAAGAAAATTGTCAATGGATGTATCTTGCTTGTGACAGAGATTTTTCTCGCGTGGGGTGTTGAAGAAGGTGATGCCAACCTTTGCGGCCATTGATATCGGATCGAACTCGTGCCGTTTGAAGATTGCGTCGGTGCAGCAGCACCGCCTGAAGACGCTGCACGAAGACCGCGAGGTCACGCGCCTGGGAGAGAGCGTCTTCCAGACGGGCGTCATCTCTCCCGAGGCGATGGCGGCGACGATTCGCGCCCTGAAACGCTTTCATAAAGCGGTGCAGATGCATGTGGTCGACAAGGTCCGCGTTGTGGCGACCAGCGCCATGCGCGATGCGCGCAATGCGGAGGCTTTCACCGAGTGGGTGCTTTCGGCAACGGGCTGGAACGTCGAGGTGATCTCGGGGCTGGAGGAGGGCCGCCTCATCCACCTGGGCGTGGTGACTCATGAAGTGGGAGCACGCGGCCGGTGTGTATTGATCGACCTCGGTGGTGGAAGCTGCGAGATCACGGTCTCCGATAAAGGACGTATCAAATCGATGGTGAGTCTTCCGCTTGGCGCGGTGCGCCTTCAGCAGGAGTTCCTCCAGATAGACCCTGCGCCGAAGGAAGATATAGCGCGGTTGAAGCAATATGTCGATCGCGAGTTGAAGAAGGCGGAGCGCAAGATTGGCGCGCCACGTGCCGCGCTCGTGATTGCAACCTCAGGCACGGCAGCGGCACTGGCCGAGGCAAGCGGTCACGCCCGCAGGAAGAGTTCAGGCGGCAGAAAGACGCTGCAAAAGAAGCGCCTGGAGCACGTCGGATCGATGACTGCCGATGCCGTGGAGGTTCGCGCGCTGGCCGACCGGCTGGCAAAGATGCGCAATGAGCAGCGAGAAGCTGTTCCCGGCATCGGGCCGCGACGCTCGGAGATCATCGTGGGCGGCGCGTTCGTCTACGCGCACCTGATGGAGCGGATTGGCCTGAAGTCCTTCCGCTATTCGTCGCTGGGCCTTCGCGATGGAATCCTCGCGCAGATGTTGAGCGACGTCGATCTGCGCGCATCGGTGCATCAGAAGATCGAGAGCGAACGCTGGTCGGGAGTCCTCGAAGTCTGCGATCGATATGCTATCGAGCTGCGACGCGTGGAGCCGGTGCGGCAGCATGTGGTTGAACTATTCGACTCGCTGTCACGGGTCCATGAACTGCCCGAGGAATACAAGCTGTGGCTCGAATCCGCCGCGATGATGCAGGAGGTCGGCAAGTTTGTGAACCACCAGGGACATCATCGCCACGCGCAGTACATCATTGCGAACTCCGAGATATTCGGCTTCTCGCCGGAGCAGCGGACGATCGTCAGTGCGCTGGCGCGATACCTGGGGAAGACGCGTCCCGACCCCATGGACCGCATCCTGCGCGCGATTCCCGTTGAAGAGCATCCGCATATCGTGCGCGCGGTTGTCCTGCTTCGTCTGGCTGTCGCACTCAATCAGGACCGGGCGAGCGCCGTTGTGCGGATTCGCACGCATGTGTACCCAAAGCGTGTGCTTCTGGAGCTTGTGCCTGGCCGTGGGGGCGCAGAGCTTGAGGCGTGGTCGCTCAAGAAAGAGGCGATTTACTTTCGCGAGATCTTTCGTCGCGAGCTCTTCGTTGAGGTGGTATAGAGCGCGCGAACGGTGCGCGCGTCCAGCAGCCACTGCATCGTTGCCGGGGCGCGCATGTACGACAGTCTGGCCAGCGAACCTTTGCGCATCCTGATCTGCGGCAGCGTGGTGGCGGAAGGCGGCACGAGCAGCGACCCGAGAAACTGTGGCAGGTTCGGGTTGTGGCCAACGACCAGCAGGTTCTCGTAGTTGCGGCAGTCGGAGAGCAGGCGCTGGAACTCGCGATAGGTTGCCTCGGGTGCAAGCGCCTTGGAGATGAGGATCTTGCTCTCGTAACCCGTCTCGGTGCCCACAAGCGAGGCCGTTTGAATGCTGCGCTTGAGTGGACTGGATACGACAAGGTCGAACTGAATGTTCAGCGCGTTCAAGGTGTGCGCCAGAAGAAGGCAGTGACGTTTGCCGTCCTTGTCGAGCGGGCGCTTTACGTCGAGAAGAGGGTTGGAGCGGCGAACTCCAGCAGAGGCGTGCCGTAGAACAAATAGATTCATAAACAGGAGTTTTATTGTAGTGCAACCGGTGCAAATCCCTGTGAAGCGGCTGCCGCAATAAGGCTGCTAGTCCGTGGGCTTCTGCGGATCGTGATGAAAGACGCCGGGATCGGGCTCATCCAACGATGGCACCGCAGGCTCGGGATCCGGGATCGGGTCGGGCGCGTTGGCTGCCTGTTCCTCCGCCGTTGCCCGTGCGAAGGTGTCGTCCGTTGAAAGAGGGGCCGGATAGAGCGGAGTCAGCGGATCGGGGTTGTAAATCATCTCTATGTGGTGCGGGCCGTAGCTTGTGCCTGGCATGGGAGTGGGAGCCTTTCTTCACTCCATGTGATGCCCAAACGATGGGCCAGGTCGAGCGGTCCGGCCACAAAAGTTCTGCGGATTTCATGCTGCGTCGTTCTGCCATATCTCGGCCGCCAGCAGTCCCGCCAGCAGGTACTTCCTGCCAATGCAGACGAACCCGGCGTCGCGCATGGCCGACGCGTGGTCGGGCAGGCGCGTCGTTCGCAGGCCAGTCAGGATGCGGAAGCACAGATACAGTCCTCGAACGTAAAGCCATGCAGGAAGATACAGGCTGCCCGCAGGAATCCTGAAGTCCGAGACAACCCACAGCGCGCACGGCGCCAGCAGTGGCTTTACGCGCTGTACAAGGTCGAGAAGCTCATCCTGCTTCAGGCAATCGAGAAAGAAGTGTGTCACCACCAGGTCGTATGGCCTGTCTGTGTGAGGAAGTGTCAGCCGCGCATCGGACTGCTGTGTCTGAAGGCGGCCGGCGAAGGGATTGCATCTCCTGCAGAGGAGTTCAAGCATGGTGGCGCTGCTGTCGGTGGCCGTCGCGCGCAAGCGCGGATTGGCATGGAGCAGCTTCGCCAGAAACCGTCCATCGCCATCGCCTATGACCAGCGCATGGGTGGAGTCCCGGAGCAGCGGAAGGAAGTACTCGCGTGTGCGTTCCAGCATACGTCCAAGCGTGAGATATTCCAGTACGCGATATGGCCGCGCGATCCAGTCGAAGTCTGCCAGTTGCCGGGTCATAGCAGGCCCACCAGAAGCGCGGGAGTAAGCAGAACGAAGTCCGCGGCCGCACGCAGCGTCAGTGCGTCATATTGTCCACGGTTTCGATGGAGCGCCACGAGCGCAAAGGCCGAGAGTGCAATGGCCGTCGATATGGGCCAGAGCGTGTGGCGATGCAGAATGGCCAGAGCGGAGCTTGCCACTCCTACCGCTGCGGCAAGCGAAGAGAGGTGACGCAATGCGGCGGTGGTCAGCGCGTGGGGCTGCTGTTGCCAGGTTCCTGCCGGATGCTCCCACGCATAGATGAACAGGCAGTTCAGGCTGCACAGCGCGGCGAAGAGCAAGGCAGGAGGCAGTAGCACGATCCTGAGTTGCGGCTGGCGAGCAACTGTAGGAATGAAGACCGCCGCGGCAAAGCAGATACCTACGGCAATCTCCTTTGGCAACCTGTGTGCGCTGTTTGTCGCGTGTATGACGACGAAGTAGCCGAAGACCAGACCTCCGAGGACGAGGTACAGTCTGATCGCTTCCATCGGAATGCGCGGAAGCAGCAACGCGAGCACGATCGAGGCAGCAGCTATCCCCGCGAGGAACGCGTTGCGGTGGCGATAGTGAAAGTGGTGGCGCGCCTCAAGCGCGTCCGCGTGTGGCGCCTGTCCGTCGAGCAGGCGGTCGGCGGCGTACAGCATCCAGACGGCAGCGGCCATCGCCAGCAGAGAGCTCGCGGAGAGACGAATATGGTTGGAGTGGGCGATGAACCACGTCCACAGCGTTGCGACACTCGGGGCGTCCAGCGAGAGCAGGTGCCAGAGGTGCAGCAGGGATTTCGTCTTGCGAGCCACCTATCCATTTTAGGTAACGGCCCGGTTCAAGTGTCCTGAGTCTGAAATTCGCTAAACAAATATCGTGTCATCCTGAGCGTAGTTTGCCGAGCTTTTGCGGCAAACGGAGTCGAAGGACCTGCGGTTGTCTTCCACGAATGAATGACTCACCACACTTGAGCATTTTCCCTGTTGATGGGATTCCACAATGGGGCGTGCAGTGGCGTTTTCATCATTGAGGTCGAGGCCCCGCGTTAGCCTACAGGGGGAATGCTTTAGGCAGCAGATCAGGCGACGGGAGACGTGGCTGCATCGACGGACTCAGCTGAGCCTGCTTCCCGCGTCTGCTTCGCGCCAGCGGCCCACAAACCCGGATCGATGTCGGGGAAGACGTTGTCCCGCCGCTCGATCTCGGCCAGCCGCTCTTCTTCACCGCCAGTGAGCTGGCCGTTCACTTCAAACGCCTGCCAGATGGTCTTGACCTCGTTGAACTGGTCCTTGTGGGTTGTGAAGCGCGCCTCGGCGTAGTCGCGGGCTGCGCCGGTCGTAATCAGGAACTGCCAGTCCGAAGACTCCAGCAACAGCAACTCGCGGCAGAGCTGCTTCACGATGCGTGTTGCCAGGGCGGATTTTTGCCATGCTCCGGCGGTCGCCACTTCGCGCGTGTACAGCTCCGCGGGATAAATGTAGGTGTAGGTCCAGCTTGTGTCCGGGTTCATCCAGACCTCGTTGTGGCCTCCCGCCCCCCACGATCCTTCCTTGAGTGCAATAAAGCCCGCGCGAGGATAGCGATCGAGATACTCGCTGCACGAGACCAGTTGAATGCCTGTGTCGTACTGGTGCAGCGTACGCGCGATTGCCTCCAGCCACAGGGGCCCTTCGAACCACCAGTGGCCGAACAACTCAGCGTCGAACGGCGAGCATAGGATCGGCGGAATGGCATCGTCAAAGCCAGACTTCAGCGCTTCGTAGACGAGGTGAACGAAGTGCGAGGCGTGCGATTTGACGCGCTCCGCGGCCTCCTGCGGGTAGTAGGGCTGCTTGTCGCCCATGTCGACCTTGGAGCCGGTGACACGCCAGTAGCGATGCCCTCCAGGCCAGCGCTTCTTATGGAAGTCGAGATAGACGCCATCGCCGGGGTAGCCCGAGTCTCCCGACCAGACCTGAACGCCGGTGCGCGGGTCGCGCGGAAAGATCGTCGTCGCGTAACGCTTATCGTAAGGTCCGTCGACGTAGTAAGGCTGATACAGCGAGCGATGACCGGTGTGGGTCATTGCGATCGTCTGCTCATCGGTCGGCACGGCCCCGTTCAGCAATTCGTAAGGTGAAGGAACGCGGCTGCCTTCTTCGACGAGATGAGTGTCGACGAAGAAGAACTCGATGTCCGACTCCGACAGTGCCTGCTCCACGCCGATGCGATCGAAGCCGGGTGCCTTGCCGCCATCGGCGAAGGGCACCGGGTAGCTCCAGAAACCTGCGGGACGATAGCCGCACTCCGGCGCCCATATGCCGCGCGGGTGCTTGCCGATGTGGCGTATGTGGGTCTTGACCGCGGTGCGTATCTGCGCGCGCACGCTCTCGTCGGTACCGAGCAGAGGCATATATCCATGCGTCGCGCCGCAGGTGATGATGTCGATCAGTCCGGTTTCGTTGAAGTGGCGGAACCCTGCGACGATGTTTCCGTCGAGCGCGCGGAAGTCTTCGAGCGCCTGCGAGAAGAAGCGGTGCCAGAAGCGCGCCGTCTCCGCAAGGTGCGCCTCTCCGGCTTGCAGAAAGTAGGCTTCGTCTTCGCGCGCGGCGACGATCTTGCGCGTCAGGTATTTGGGGAACTCCGTGATGAAGACCGGATGCGAGAGCTGTTCCAACAGAATTGGCGAGAGGTTCAGGTTGCACTGGAAACGGATCCCGTCGCGCTCCAGATTGCCCAGCACGCGCAGCAGCGGCAGATAGGTCTCGGCCGCCGCCTCGTGCAGCCACTCCATCCCATGCGGCCACGTCCCGTGATTCACGACGTAGGGCAGGTGAGCATGCAGCGTGAATGTCAAAAATCCGGATGGGCGTTTTGCCGCGTTCGATGATGCCTTGCTCAAGACCAACACCTCAAGCCGTTTCGGCCGGTGAGACTTCTTGGACTGCTCTGAACTGCTTCAACTCGTTCGCCAGTTGAGATGTGCGAGGCCGAGAGATCGAGTCTAAACCCATTCTCTCAGACGGCGGGCTTTGAAATCCACGGTGGCAAGCCATTTAACCGGCTGCCACCGCAGATCGATTGCTACTGCGGCTGGTCCGCGGACTCGGGTGTGTTCATCGGCCTGCGACCGCTGCCGCGTGCTCCGGTGGTGCTTAGCGTGTTTGCGGTAGAGACGCGAACGGCAACCGTGTTGGTGAGCTGGAAGTTCACCAGGCTCTCCGACGGGATCCTTACCTGCTCACCGCGCGTGACAGTGTTGGCACCGGCCCCGATGCCTGCACCGGCAGCCGATCCAATGGCTGCGCCTTTACCGCCGCCTGCGATGGCGCCGATAATCGCTCCGAGCGCCGCTCCGCCGCCGACTTTGGCGGCCGTATTCTTGCCGCGTCCCTTGCCTTCGACGCTGTAGGGTTGTGTGCTTACGCCGAGCGAATCGCCGTTGCGGTTGATGCTGACAAGCTCAACGGTGAGCAGGGAGTTGCCTTTGTAGTGTGCAGCCTCTTGCACAGCCGAAACGCGGCCCGTAACGCCTGTGCCCTGGCGAATGGCCACCAGGCCGTCGGCCATGACATCGGTGGCGAGCGTTCCTGAGAACGACTGTCCCTGCTGGGTCGTCGCGCTGTCAAGTGTCTGCGTGATGCGTACCGGGATGGTGGTGCCTGCCGGAATCGTCACCGTCTTGAAGGCCGGTGGCGGGGGCGGTGCGGGAGCTGCTACTGGTGCAGGAGCGGGAGCCGGGGCAGGCTCGTTGTGCGCAACCGCAGGCCTCTCGATGGGCGCGGGCCTGGGCGCGGCGACCGGCTTTGGAGCGGGCTTCCTCTCCACCCTCGCCGCAGGCGGCGGTGCGGGTGCCGGTGTTGGGGCAACGGCGGCAACTGCCGGCGCCGGCGCTGCGACGGTCAGATTGTTAACAACCGTCTTGATGCCTGTCACCTGGGCGACGTCCGATGCGGCCAACGACCGTGCCGCTTCGTTGCTGACCGTCCCATTCAGGGTAACGATTCCGTTGTCGACTGAGGTTTGAATCTGCTCGGAGCTCAGCGCGCTATCGCCTGCCAGCCGGCTATGTACCGCTGTGGCGAGCGTGGCGTCGTCCGTAGCCGGGGCTGTAGAGCTCTTGCAGCCTGCCGCGCCGAGCGCAAGCGACAGGGCGGATAGAACGGCAAGTGTACGTAGAGGGGACATCACCTGAATAGTCATCGTGGTCTCTTTCCTGCTTCGGCAATTCCGGTTGGGCGTGATCGATAAGCCCAACGGTGTGCGAGTTTATGCGAGTGTATCCGATGCGGTCTACCTCCCGGCGTCGAAATTTTGGAGGTTTCACAACAGACATGCGTTCCATTGATTTGACGTTCCATCGCGCGCTACGAGAGCAACTTGCAAGCTCTGGCAAAGAGAAGGGTCTTGCTCAAAGCGCGCAACCCAATGGGAAAGCCGGGCATCCACTGATAGACGGCCGTACCTGCCCCGTATTGGGCTTATGCTATGGAAAGGCGGTTACAGGCCCGCTAACGAGGGAATGGGAGTACAGTGTTTCGTCGACGGGTTGCGACCTTCGTCTATTATCTGTAAACCTGAGAAAACACAGTATGGAACGCGGGGCCGCAACTTGGAACCCGGGAGGAGAAAGACATTATGGCTGATAACGACAACGGAGCAAGCGGACTGGGATGGTTTCTCGCAGGGCTGGGACTGGGTGCGCTGGTCGGCGTTCTCTACGCGCCCAAAGCCGGTAAGGAGACCCGCGAAGACCTGAAGGCCAGTGCGCTCGATGCCAGGGAACGGGCCTCGGTGCTCGCCCAGCAGGGCCGTGAGCGAGCCTCCGAGTATGCCTCGCAGGGCCGTGAACATCTCAACGACTACATCGACCGCGGTCGCGAGTACTACGATCGCGGACGGACGCAGTGGTCGCAGTATGTCGAAAAGGGAAAAGGCCTGGTCCAGGACCAGCAGAGCAAGATATCCTCGGCCATCGACGCAGGCAAGCAGGCCTACGCCAGCGCAACGCAGGAGACGTCTTCGTAGCCTGTATCCTCTGCGTGGGGCCAGCGATGTTTCACTGGCCTCAGTCGCGGGCGAAAGGCTAAGGAGAGACCTCCATGATGATCGCTGGGATATGGTTGCAGGATGCCGGTTCGATATCGAGTGGCAACTCGCGCCTGCTGATGTTTTTTGTCGGCATGGTGGCTGTCGCCATGGCGGTGCAGGCGTTGGTCGTTGTGTTTGTTGCGATCGGCGCGGCCAAGGCGCGGAAGCGTCTGATGGCGATTGTGGAAGAGGTGCGCGAAAAGGCCCTGCCTGCAATCGACAGTACGCGCAACCTGGTGCATGACCTCCAGCCCAAGGTGCGCACCATCGCCGACAACTTCGTCGAGACGAGCCACGTCGTCCGGTCGAAGGCACAGGACTTCAACGCCACCATCACGGATGTGAACCAGCGCGCTCGCGCGCAGACCGAGCGCGTCGACGATATGGTCTCTTCCGTTCTCGACACCACGGCCGGTATCGCATCGACGATTCAGAAGGGTGTGCAGGTTCCGGTGCGCGAGTTTCACGGCATCATGAGCGGGCTCAAGGCCGGTCTCGATGTTCTGGTTGGCCGCGGAGAGAACCATCGCAGCAAGGCCTATCCCGACGAAGACGAACGCAGCTTCTAAAAAGCCCTGGCAACCCTGCGTGTGGCGCTTGCCATATTGTCATTCCGACCGGAGCGCAGCGCAGTGGAGGAACCTGCTTCTCTGCCACGTCGTTCGAACTAGACGATCCAGCCTCCGCCGACGACTTCGTCTTCCCGATAGAAGACGGCGGCCTGCCCGGGCGTAATCGCGCGCTGCGGCTCGTCGAACGTAGCGCGAACCCTGTCGCCTGCGCCGATCAAGGTCGCCGGGGCCGGTACATGCCGGTGGCGAATCTTGATGGTCACGCGAAGCTCTTCGCCTTCAGCCAGTCCCGGGACCGAGATCCAGTTCAGCCGGTCGGCGACAAGATCCCGAGACATCAGGCCCTCGTCAGGCCCAACCGTCACCTGGTGCGAGTCGGGATGGATCGCCAGCACGTAGAGCGGGTTTGGCGAGCTGATACCCAGGCCCTTGCGCTGTCCGACGGTAAAGCTGTGGATCCCCGCGTGGTGCCCGATCACCTCGCCGGTTGTGGAAACAAGTTCACCCGAGAGATCGGGCATCGGCTCGTTCTGTTCTTCGAGATAGGCCTTCAGAAACGCGCTGTAATCTCCGCCGGGGATAAAGCATATCTCCTGCGAGTCGGGCTTCTGTGCCAGCGCCAGCCCGGCGTCGGCGGCGCGTTCGCGCACCTGGGGCTTCTGCATCTCGCCAAGCGGAAACAGCGTGCGCGACAACTGTTCCTGCGTAAGCCCGAACAGAAAGTAAGTCTGGTCCTTGGACTTGTCCTCGGGGCGGGAGAGAATCCATCGCCCGCGCGCCTCGTCGTAACGATTGCGCGCGTAGTGGCCCGTCGCGATGCGTTCGGCCCCGATCTGCCGCGCCGTCAGCAGCAACTGGTCGAACTTCAGATGGTTGTTGCAGAGCGTACAGGGAATCGGCGTTCGTCCGGCGAGGTATTCGTTGACGAACGGGCGCACGACATCGGCCTCGAACCGCTCCTGCTGATTAACGACGTAGTAGGGGATTCCGAGCTGTTCGGCGACTGCTCGCGCGTCGTAAACGTCGTCGATGGAGCAGCAGCGTCCCTGCACTGCCTCGGGCATGCCGTCGTGCCCGGCCAGGCGGCGCTGGTTCCACAACTGCAACGTCAGCCCGACGACGTTCTGCCCTTCTGCGCGCAGCATCGCCGCCACCGTCGAGGAGTCGACCCCGCCGGACATGGCCACGGCAATCGTGTTGTTCGAATCGGCCAGCATATGTCCCTCATCCTTTATTTTCGCAGAATTTGACCGCTTGCAGCACCTCTGCCAGCCCGGTTGCCGGTTGGCTTCAACGCCATGAATGAGATAGAAGGGTGTAAGCGATGAAGATTCTTACATCGGCGGAGATGGGAGCGGCGGACCGGCGTACCGTCGAGGAGACGGGCACTCCGCTGGCTGTCCTGATGGAGGCCGCAGGAGAGGCGGTAGCCGCCTTCTGCCGCCGCCGGTATCCCACTGCGAAGCGCATCGTCGCCCTGTGCGGCAAAGGCAACAACGGTGGCGATGGCCTGGTTGCCGCCCGGATGCTCTCCGAGGCGGGACTCGAGGTCAGCGTTGTGCTCCTCGGAAAAACGGACGAGATCAAAGGCGAGGCCGCAGCTGCGCTTGCCCGTCTGCGCATCGCCGCGCCCGATACGCCGCTGTTTGAGATCGACGACGAGAAGGCGCTGGCAGCCGCGCTCAGCAAGCACGACGGTATTGAGCTGCTTATCGATGCAGTGGTGGGAACGGGCTTCCGTCCGCCGTTGCGCGGACTTCCCGAAGCTGCGCGGGCGCTCGTGAACGCGCTGGAAGCTCCAGTGGTTGCGGTCGACCTGCCGAGCGGATGGGACGCCGACTCGACGGAGCAGAGTATTGAGGGAGCGTATCGCGCCGATGCCGTCGTCACCTTTACCGCGCCGAAGCTCGCGCATGTCTTCGGCTACACGACGGCAGGGCCTGTTGTCGTTGCACCGATCGGATCGCCCGATTCCGTTGTGCAATCCGGCGGCAACTTGACGTGGACAGGATCGTCCAAGGCGGTCGCGGAACAGCCTCGCGGCCCCAACTCGAACAAGGGCAAGTTCGGTCATGTTCTGGTTGTGGGCGGAAGCTACGGCACGGCGGGGGCGCCGGCGATGTCCTCTCTTGCCGCTCTGCGTGCCGGGGCAGGACTTGTGACCGCGGCTGTGCCGAAGTCGATCGTGGACCTTGTTGCAGGTATCGCGCCTGAGCTGATGGTCAGCCCGCTGGAGGAAAGCGCTGAAGGTGCAATCGCTCTCGCAAGTCTCGAAGGCGCAAGATTCGAGGCTCTGCTTGAACGCATTACGGTGCTGGCCGTGGGCCCCGGCCTTTCGCAGCGTGGAGATGCAAAGGCTGCTGTGCGTGAGCTGCTGTCGAAGACGAAGCTGCCGCTCGTTCTCGATGCCGATGGGCTGAACGCCTTCGATGGCCGTGCCGATCTGCTGAACGGTGCAGACAGGACGCTGGTTCTCACGCCGCATCCCGGCGAGATGGCACGTCTGACCGGACTGACCGTGAAGCAGGTGGAAGCCGATCGAATCGGCCTTGCGAGAAGGTTCGCAACGGAACATAGATTGACGCTGGTGCTCAAGGGGTGGCGCACCCTGGTGGCGCATCCCGATGGACGCATCGCCGTAAACACCAGCGGAAATCCTTCCATGTCGAAAGGGGGGAGCGGCGACATTCTTACCGGCATCGTCGCAGCGATGCTGGCGCAGTACCCGGGCGACGTTGCCGCGGCGGTTGAGGCGGCGGTCTATCTTCATGGGCTTGCCGGAGACTTCGCCGCGCGCGCGATGGAAGAGCACACGGTCCTGGCAACGGATACGGTCGCTCACCTCTCCGGCGCATTTCGCTATCGTGTGCGCGACGAGGACGGCCTGAACTGGATTTGTGGATTGAGAGGATGCAAGGAGAATTGTTGACGAAGTTTACGAGAGAGAAGAGATTCAGGACGCGCAGCGTCGCAGGTACGCTCGCCCTGGGCGAGAGAATGACGGAGATCCTGCTGCCTGCGCCGAAGCTGGTCGTGCTGCGCGGCGAGGTTGGGGCAGGGAAGACGACGCTGGTGAAGGGAATCGCCGCCGCCCTGGGGGCCGCTGGCGAAGAGGATGTCACCAGCCCGACCTTCACGTTGGTGCATGAGTACGTGGGGCCGAAGGTGAAGCTCTACCACCTCGATCTCTATCGCCTTGAAACCGAAAAGGAGCTGGCCTCGCTTGGTGTCGAGGAGATGTCGTCCGAACCCGATGCCCTGGTGCTGGTGGAGTGGGGCGAACGCTTCGAGAGTATCGCCATGCGTGCCGACGCCGAGATTGCCATGGAACATGGCGAGGGCGATGAACGCGCGATGATGGTCCGCTGGCGGTAGGGCGCCGTTCGTATAACCCTTATTTGTCGTCATTCTGAGGCGTAGCCGAAGAATCCCTGTAGTTTCTATCTCACGCGCAACACAAAAAAATGCTGAGATTCTTCGGCTGCGCCTCAGAATGACGGTTCAGGGACTGCTCGGCTTGCGACAGCGTGCAGTCTCTGCACGCGAGTGTGTGGCAGCTTCCAGGACTGAGCAGCGCAATGAAAAAAATCGGCCCACAGGTATGGATGGGCCGATGCGAATGCCTTGTCAGGCGAAACTCGATCTTTGTTGCAGGGTATTCCCCGCAAGATTTGAAGCGAAGGCTAGTTCTTCTGAGAGTGGGTATTGGCTCTGAGAACTGCGAGGGCGTCTACCGGCGTCGTCTGATCGCTCGACGTGCGCCCGGTATGCGCGAAGATCACAAAACCTCCCCTGGCGAGCAGGAACGTGCTGGGATAGGCCGTCTGGTTGGCGTCGTTCCACCGTAGACCGTATTGGTTTGTGAAGTGGTAGTCGGGGTCCAGAAGGACGCGGACGTTGGCTGGCAGGGCAGTGTTCCCGATCATCTGATTGGCGTCGTCGACCAGGTTTTTGCCGTCGGCGCCGGGATAGATAAAGAGCACCTGTGCGCCCAGCGAGGCAAACTGCGCGGCGGCCTGCTGGTAGCTCTGGAACTGTAGCTGTGAAAATGGGCACTGGTAGCCAGGGTAGCCGCGAAGCACGATCAGGACGACGCTGCCTGAAGCGTTCAGCGAGGAGAGCGTAACCTGCTCACCGGCAGGCGTGGAAAGCGTGAAGTCCGGAGCGCTCTGCCCGACGCCCGGAGTCGCGGCGACGGAGGAAAGCGAGACAGCGAGCAGAAGGACGGGGAGGAGGAACAATCTGCGCTTGCTCATGTGCCAGATTATGAAAGCTGGGAAGCCGCGCAGTAATACCACTTTGGGGGCACGCCAGAAGGTTACGATTGGCGTAAGTGTTGCTGGAAGACGGTTTGGGCTTTCCCCTGAAAGCGTTACCCGCGATCGCCGCGACCGGTGTAGCGGTAGATGGTGCAGAGTTCGTCGCCGGTCGAACCGTATTCTTCCTGTTGCGCGATGGCCTCAAGATCGGCTGCGTGGTCTTCGGGGGTCATCGGCACGGGGCCCTGCCAGAGCAGAGTGAAGGCGGGGTGCCGGTTGAACGTGGCCGCGTGTTCGGCGTTCACGTAGAGCACATCCAGCGTTCCTGGCCGTTTGGCGAAGGCCGATTCGATGCGGCGGAGGAAGACCCTGAGCACAGGCGCCTCAAACGGATGAAAGAGAAAGACCAGTACTGGCGTCGATGGCAGCTCAAAGCTGAGCGCATCTTCATGGACGATCTGGATTGGCGCGACGGCAGGGGATGTCGGATCGCCCTTGTGGGCACGTGCCCAAAGATTTGCGTTTGCCTGAGCGATGGAGGCCATGGCGGCGTTCAGCTCAACACCGATCACCTTGCGAAAGGGAAACTCGCTGGCCAGCATGGTGGCTCGACCTTTGCCGGCTCCAATGTCGAGAAAGATGTAGTCGGTGATGTGGTGTGGTGGAGCGGTCGTAAGCCAACGCTCGACCAGAGCGCGCAGGATGGAGGGAGCGACGCCGTAGTACGCTGTCACGTGCTCGTCGTTCTCATGGCCGGTGATCAGATCGCTCGCAGGAACAAGCCCGCTGGTGTCGGTGCCGTGAATCTGGTCGAAGGGATGGAGCGGCGTTGCGGTGGCCTTGAGCAGATCGCGCGGCCGTATCGGCTGGACTTTTTTGCTTTTTGCCTTCGGCTTCGACATGGCTAGCGTATCTGTACCAGGTTGGGGTTGCCGTCTAGGCCCAACGCGCGGCGACCTGCCAAAGTCATTTGAAGAGGAGACCACGCTGGCTCCGTAACCATGACAACCTCTGTGTCGCCAGCTTCCTCCAGACCGGCGAGGCGGTTGCGAATCTGCGCTGTCACCTGCGCCGCGGCCTCGTCGGTCGGGCTGGTGAGGGTGAACTCTACGCGAATGCGATGCTTCTGCGGGACACCCGGAATTCCAGCGCCAGGAGCTTCAGGATCGGGAGCGACCGAGATGGCGCGGACGAGTCCGAGGTCGACGATGTTGCAGGGTAGAGCGGGATCGTAGCAGTCACGGAGCGCTCGAAGAATGTCATTTTCTGTGAACATCGTTGAACTGATGATAGACATCGCGATCAGTGCTTGCGTTCGACCAGATAGCTGGCCAGCGCCTTGAGCGGACCGGCGGCCTCACCGAAGGGTTCGAGAGCGGCGAAGGCGTCGGCGATCAGCTCTTCCGCGTCCTTGATGGATTGGTCAATGCCGTAGACTGCGGGCCAGGTGGCCTTGATGCTGGCGGTGTCCTTGCCGGCGGTCTTGCCCAGCTCTTCGGAGCTTTGCGTCATGTCGAGCACGTCGTCGACGATCTGGAAGGCAAGCCCGGCCTTTTCGCCGAAGGTGCGCAGGCGTCCGATGGTGTCGGCGTGGAAGTCGTGGTCGATGTGGGCCAGCCCATAGATGCCGCCGGAGACGATGCTGGTGGTGATGAGCGCTCCGGTCTTGGCGCGGTGGATGGCCTCGACCAGTTCGGCTGTGGGCTGCTTGCCCTCGGACTCGATATCGACCACCTGCCCTCCGATCATGCCGGGGGGAAGCGGGCCGTTGGCGCCAACCCCGGTGCCGATGGCGAGCGCGATCTCGCGCACGATGGAGACGGTGGTGGACGGAGGCGTGGGCAGCGCGGCCAGCGTCTGGAAGGCCAGCGTCTGCAAGGCGTCGCCCGCGAGGATGGCGATGGCTTCGCCGAAGACGACGTGGCAGGTGGGCTTGCCGCGGCGCAGGTCGTCGTTGTCGAGCGCGGGCAGGTCGTCGTGGATGAGCGAGTAGGTGTGGACCATCTCGAGCGCAGAGCCGAGGTCCGCTGCTCCTGCCGGAACTTCGCCTGTGCCTGAGGTCATGCGTGCTGCCTCCATTGCGAGTATGGGGCGCAGGCGCTTGCCGCCGGCAAAGATGCTGTGCCGCATGGCGCGATGGATCGAGTGCGGCGCGGTATCGGGCGACGGGAGAAGGCGTTCAAGAGCGGCGTCGGTGACTTCGACGCCGGTGCGGAGCAGGTCCTGTACGGAGACGTTCATCTGATGTCGATGATAAATCAGCGCGAAGGGCGAGCGGCTTCACTCCTGCTCTTTCAAGCCGTTGCGAACGAGCAGAGCGGTAAAGCAGAACAACGAGAGCGCACTGATCAGGTAGCCAAAATTCTGGTCGGCCGGCGCGATGTATGCGATATCGACGTGGGAGGCCCCGGAGGGAAGCGGGATGGCGATGAGGCCGTCGTCGCGCCGGAGACGTGTGCCGGCGGGCGAGCCGTTCAGCGTGATGCGCCATGCCGGGTAGTCGCGCAGGTTGAGAATGAGCGTCTGCGGCGCTGCGGAAATGAGATCGAGCTGTCGCGGCGCAGGACCTGGTACCGCACCCCTTGGTGGAGAAGAGCCCGCATCCAGGCTGAGCCAGTAGCCGGGGTTGGCATCGCCAAGCGCATCGTTGTCGGCGGTGATGGGCGTGTACTCGTCGGTGGGGTCGGTGCCGGGGTTGGACAAGTGGAAGACGGCGAGGCGAGCGGGTAGAGTGTCTTCGGGATAGCAGCGCTGCTGAAATCGGAGATTGGCGGGGACGGCAAAGAGTGCTGCCGCGATCAGTACGCAGGCGGCCGCATGTGACGGCTTCAGCGTAAGGCGAGACAGCGCAACGGCGAGCAAAAGCGCGAAGATGGCCGCGAGGATGGCGACAAGCCGCCAGGGAAACTGTAGAAAGCGCATCTCGGGGAGATGGATCCAGAAGAATGCCGACAGCGGCGTGAGCATGAAGACGATCGCAAGCGTGAGGATGGCCAGACAGAACGAGAGATGGACGGGAGCGGTCGTGCTCTCGCGCGATGTCCCACTCATGCGATGAAGCCGCATGAATGGGGCACCCGATTCGGTGGTGGTTCTTCGGTCGCTGAAATAGATGAACGTGAGCGTGGCGGCAGTCAGAGCGATGATGATGACGGCAACGACGGACGCGGTACGCAGGACGGCGTCGTGCTGGGGATCGGCGGTGTGGTGAAAGAGAAAGTTGCCCTGCGGCCGCAGGCTGGGAAGGACAGCGAAGGCGATCTGGACAAAGCGCCGTTCGTATGCGGCGGGAAGGATGTAAAAGGCAGCGAGGCCAAGTCCCAGCGCCGTGCCGGCAGCGGTTTTGACGGTGAGGTCGAGCCGATTCCTTCCGGCCTCTCGCGAAGTGTTGTCACTGGCTGCGGGAGCGCTTTCGCGCGATGTCCCACCCATGCGACGAAGCCGCATGAACGGGGCGCCCGATTCTGAGAATGAGAGAACGAGCCGGACTGTTGCGAGCAATGCAAGAGCGTAGCACCCCATAACGGCGGCAGGTGCGTTGGTGAGCCACAGCAGCGCGACCGGAACGGCGATGCGCGGGATGGTGACGTGCTGCCGCAGAATCGCATCAAGCAGAAGCGGGATCCAGGCAGCGGCGAGAAGCTCCGCATAGGCGCTTCGCTCGTATGCCGTGTAGAGTGTGTAAGGGTTTGCGATGTAGATCGCCGCTGCGATCAGCGCGGCGTTTGGGGTCGTGAAGCTGCGCGCCGCATAGTTGAGCGCGAGGCCGGCCGCTGTGAGGCACATCCAGACATAGACGATTGGGGTCCACGCCCAGGGCATGATAAGGCCGAGCGTCCCGCCAATTGCCCACGAGAGCGGGGGATAGAAGACGAAGCGCGGCTCGCCTGCATTCCACGCGGGAGTGAAGGCCCAGTGCGGATGGATCGTGCCATGCGCGAACTGCCGGGCGGCTTCAAACCAACTGACGATGTGGAAGTCGAAGTCGTGACCGCAGGAGCATCCGCGAACGATAAGCGGAAGCACGGCGATGAATGCCGCGATCGGAAGCAGGATGTACGGTCGTCGGTCTCGCGGCATGGGTACAGAGTACAGAGTACAGGGAGCAGGGATGAGAGAGTAGGAAGCGCTCCGGTTGATATACGTCGATGGCACCAACGGAAATGCCGGTACAGTCTGGCACGAAGAGTTGAAGATTTGTTTTACTGAAGGTCGAGGAGAGGAGGGCGGTCTTTGGAGTCTGCAGCGAGTCTCCATGCAATTGAACGGGTCGTGCTTCTGCTGCTGGTGATGGTCGCCGCGTTTGCGGTCATCGCGCACCGGCTGAAGACGCCTTATCCGATCGTGCTTGTGCTGGCGGGGCTTTTCCTCAGCTTCATGCCGCACATGCCGCGCATCCCTCTCAACCCGAACTTTGTCTTTGTCATCTTTCTTCCGCCGCTACTGTATTCGGCGGCGTGGACGGTCTCGTGGCGGGACTTCCGGCGCAACCTTCTGATCATCTCGCTGCTCGCGGTGGGGCTGGTTGGCTTCACGGTGTGGGGTGTTGCCCTCTTCTCCGACCACTTCATTACGGCGCTCGACTGGAAGGCCGGTTTTTTGCTCGGCGCTGTGCTGTCGACGACCGATGCCATTGCAGCGACGTCGGTCGCGAAGTCGCTTGGCTTGCCTCGGCGCATCGTCGACATCCTTGAAGGCGAAAGCCTGTTGAACGACGCGACGGGCCTGCTTGCGTTGGAGTTTGGACTGCGACTGCTGGAGCGGGGCGATCTGCCGACGGTGGAAGCCGGACTGGCGCGGCTGGTCTACCTGATCGTAGGTGGACTTGCGATAGGCCTGCTGATCGGCGTTGTGGTGGGATGGTTTGAGAAGTTTGTCGACAATGGCCCGGTCGAACTGGTCCTGAGTCTGATCGTTCCCTATGCAGCGTATCTAGCAGGCGAAGAGGCCAAGGCCTCCGGTGTGCTTGCCGTCGTTGCCTGCGGACTTTACCTCAGCCGCCAGAGCGCGCGCATCTTTTCGCCCAATGTGCGAATTCAGATCTGGACGGCATGGGGGGCGATGACATTTGCCTTGAATGGCATCGTCTTTTTGCTCATTGGATTGCAGATGCCTTATGTGTTGGCGAGCATTCATGGCGGCTACAAGATGTCGACGCTGCTTGAGTATGGCGCGGTCTTCAGCGCGATCCTGATTGCGCTGCGTATGATCTGGGTCGCTCCGGCTGTGTGGCTGACGAACTTTGTGCACAAGCTGAAGGAACGCAAGGAACATATTTCACAGCGGGAGACCTTTGTCATTGGTTGGACAGGGATGCGCGGCGTTATCGCTCTCGCGGCAGCGGTGTCGGTGCCCGAGATGGTCAACGGCGTGGAGTTTGGCGCGCGGAACCTGATCATCTTCCTGACGTTTTCAGTGATCCTTGTCACACTGGTGCTGCAGGGGCTGACGCTGCCATCGGTCATCCGCGCCCTTGGCCTTGCGGGAGAGACCGGCATGGAGCCCGAAGAGCGCGAAGCGCGACATCTGGCCTTGAAAGAGGCGCTCGACTACCTGGAGCAGGGCCGCGAAGGTAAATGCGAGGCATATATGCACGCATACGACGACCTGATCGATCGTTATGAACATCGCCTGGCTGAACTGCTGGAAGACGAGTCGGAGCACGGCGTGACGAAATCGCAGGTTTATCAGGAGCTGGTGCGGGCCGCGCGCGGCGCGCTCGAGGCCGAGCGCACGACGATCATCCGTCTGCGCGATGAAGGTGCAATCTCCGACGACGTGCTGCGCAAGATGGAGCGCGTGCTCGACCTGGAAGAGAGCAAGTACCAGCTTGGCTAGCTGAGCGCAATGCCGTCATCGTCAGAGACTGCTTGCAGCGGCACTGGCATCCTGCTTGCGTAGCCGGACGCGCTGCGTGGCTGGGTAAAGTGAACGAACAGCACCAGCGACGCAAGCATGAGAAGGCAGTAAACGCTTCCTTCAGGCCCGGTGGTTCCACCACTCAAAAGCGGCGCGCCCACGGGGTGCGTCTCCAGCAGGCGATGGCCGACGAAGGTACCGCTGTCGGCGACCCCGAAGAGGAACGACTGGCCGTAGTCCCATGCGGCGTGCAGGCCGATGGCCCACCAGAGCGAACCCGTGCGCCACAGGCTGAAGCAGAAGAGCAGCGAGGCCAGACCTGCGCAGATGAGCCCGGCGGGAGATTCGCCGGGGTTGGAGCCATGCACCGCCCCGAAGCCGAATGAGACCAGAACGGCGGCAGTCCAGAAGCCGAAGGCGCGTGGATCGAGTCTGCGCGAGATCATCGGTGCAAGTCCAGCGAACCCGCGGGCCAGCGTGTATTGCAGAAAGCCACGGAAGAGGTACTCCTCGAAGAAGCCGATGGCGAGGAAGCCGGGAATCCAGAGCAGAGCGTAACGGAAGATGTCGGCACCGAAGAGAAGCTGCCGGTCGACCACCAGCAAACCTCCCTTCAGAAGCCCGAGGATGAGCAGGGAGATTGCCGTCAGTCCCACGATTGCGCCCGACAGCAGGCGGCTGAGCTTCCTGTTGTCGCCCAGGCCGTAGATCGCCATGGGGCGGTCCTCGATCTTTGCCATCACCCACGTGACCAGTACGGCAATCAGGAAGCCCGAGGTCTCAAGCACGAAGACTGGCAGCGGCCCAGGAGCGTGTTCCATCGCATGTGGTGAGACAAGGCGCGATGCCTGCAATACACCGTTCATGCACTTGAAAAAGACGATGACCATGACGAGGGCGATCGCCACGCTCCACCCGGCGCGAAGGCCATAGGGGCCGAAGAAGATGGGCGGCTGCTCGCTGTGCGCGGCAGGGCGCTCCGGGGTGACAGGAAGATCGTCGTGCAAGCGGGGCCTCGTGGCGAGCGTTATCGCCGTCTGTCTGTGAGCATATACGAGTACGCCGCGACGCCGGTTCGGCTTGGCGATGACAGAATGTGCGGATATGCTAGAGGCTTCGAGCGTTGCACGGCAGACGCCCGCCGATGGGAGCTTCAGGGTTTGGATTGCAGGATTTTCTATCACGACAAGTGCTTTGACGGGGCCTGCTCGGCCTCGCTGTTTACGCGTTTTCACCGCGAATGCATCAAGACGGCCTCGGCGTTTTCGTACCACGGCCTGGTGCATCGCGCAGGGGCGCTGTTCGATGAGAAGGACTTTATCGACGGCGAAAATGCGATCGTCGACTTCAAGTACACACCTTCGAAGAAGGTGACATGGTGGTTTGACCACCATCTGAGCGCGTTTCTGACTCCCGAGGACCAGGCCGATTTCGAGCGTGGCCAGGATGGCCCGCAGTCGATGCGGAAGTTCTATGACGCCAGCTACACCTCGTGCACTGGCCTGATTATGGACGTCGCCGCGCAGAAGTTCGGCTTCAGAACGCAGGAGCTTGAGGAACTGCGTTACTGGGCCGACATCGTCGACGGAGCGAAGTATGAGAGCGCGAAGGCCGCCGTTGAGATGGCCGCTCCCGCGATGAAGCTGACCGCGGTCATCGAGAGCACGCAGGACGACACGCTCGTGAAACGCCTGATTCCTCTGTTGACGGAGATGTCTCTGCAAGAGGTGCTCGATCGGCCGTTTGTGCAGGAGCTGCTGGGGCCGCTGATGGAGCGCCACTGGACTGGGCTTGAGCTGATTCGCTCCCGGGCATCCATCGATAAGGGCGTGATCGTCTTCGACATTACCGACCACCCGACCGAGGGTTACAACAAGTTCATCCCCTACTATTTGTTTCCCGGCGGCACGTACAACGTTGGCTTAAGCAAGTCGTCGTTTAGAACGAAGGTGGCCGTAGGGACGAATCCCTGGACGAAGTTGCCAGCGGAGAAGCTGGCCAATTTGGCGGACATCTGTGAGCGTTACGGGGGCGGAGGACACGCCCGCGTTGGTGCGGTAAGCTTCCCGCCCGACCGCGAAGACGACGCCAGCAAGGCCGCCCGAGAGATAGCCGCCGAGTTGAGAGCAAGAGAAACAACGGCCTGAGCAACCGCAGCGGTATTCAAAGCCTCTCAAAGCGATAGAGGGCTTGTGCAATGAATCCTGTGATTTGGGGCGGTGTGGTTGTCCTTCTCCTGATCTTTGTCTTTGCCATTACGATGGGCAAGACCAGGTGGGGGCGCTCAGAACTGGACAAGCAACCGGGAGGGACTCCCGGCAGCAAGGGCCGCGTAAGCGGCGGCGACGACTAGACCCCGAAAAACTATGACCGCGGATTACACGTAGCGCGCGGATAAAGGCCATTACAAGCCTTTGATCCGCGTTCTCTGTGTAAATCCGTGGTCGATTGTTTACGGTCTCAGCTTGGTGAAGAGACCCAGCTTGCTGATGTCGTTGAAGATCACCATCGCCGCAAAGACGAGGATGCAGACGAAGGCCACCTGGTAGACGCGCTCCTTGAGCTGTTGATTGAGGTCACGCCGCAGCAGGGACTCAACCAGCAGGAACAGGATCATTCCTCCATCGAGGATGGGGATCGGCAGCAGGTTGAAGATGCCGAGGTTGATGGAGATGTACGCCATCAGACCGATGATCGGCATCCAGCCGGGCATCGATGCGGCCTGGTGAATCTGCTGTCCGATACCGATGGGGCCGGAGAGCGAGCGCACCGAGACCTGACGGGTGAACATCCGCTTCATGACCTCGATGATCAGCAGCGAACCCTTCTTGTTGTACTCCCATGAAGCGGCAACCGCCTTGGTGAAGGGAAGCCGCTCGACCTTGACCGGGGGCTGCACGGGGCGGAAGCCGAGCTGGTAGTACTTCGTGCCGTCGCCCGCGTCGCCCAGAACAGGGGTGATGTTCATCGGGACCAGAGTGCCACTGCGGTTGATGACCAGCGAGACCGGCTTGCCTGCGGTGTCCTGCAGATACGCCAGCAGGGCTGGAACGGAATGAAGCTGGAGGCCGTCGATGGTCTGGATCTTGTCGCCTGCCTCCATGCCCGCGCGGGCTGCTGGAAGCCTCTCCTCCCCTGAAACGCTGTTGACCTGTACGGGGCCGTTCTGCATCCTGGGGATCAGACCGAGCTTGTCGAGAGAGAAGTTGTCGGCCCCGCCCCTGGCTTCGACGAAGAGCTTCGTGTCGATGCGCTGCCCGTCGTGCATATACGAAAAGGCAATGTTCTGGTTGATGTTCAGGAGCGAACGGATCTCGACCTGGTCCCACGTGGGGTTTTCAACGGTGTCGTAGTGAACGATGAGGTCGCCGGACTTGATACCGGAGCGCGAGGCCGGGGTGTTGACGGGGATGTAGTCCGCGAGCGCCGGGCTTGAGATGTATTCCTGCACCTCGTTGTGCAGCATGGAGACGCCGGTCATCAGGGCCAGCGCGAGAATAAAGTTGGCAAACGGGCCTGCGAGCGCCACAAGAACGCGCTGCCACCGGGGATGGGCGTTGAAGTCGCCGGGGTCGGTTGGGGCCTCGCCGGGGTTGTCGCCCGACATTTTGACGTAGCCGCCGAGCGGCAGCAGCGAGAGGCGGTAGTCGGTATCTCCGCGTTTGAAGCCGAAGAGGCGCTTGCCGAAGCCGATGGAGAAGGTCTCAACGCGGATTCCGCAGAGCTTTGCCACGGCAAAGTGGCCGAACTCGTGGACAAGAACCATGATGCCGAGCACGATGCCAAGCTGAATGATGGTGGACATATAAAAGAGTGGGGACCTCGTTACCTGTGCGGCTTATCGTACACCGGTGAGCTGATGCCTGATCGCTTCATGAGCGGCAGTTCGCGCAGCAATGTCCGCTTCGAGAACCTCATGGATAGACGAAGGATGGCCATGAGGCGTTTGCATCAGCACCTGCTCTATTGTACGTGGAATGCCCAGGAAGGGGATACGTCCTTCGAGGAATGCCGCCACGGCGATCTCATCTGCGGCGTTCAAGGCGATGCAGGCATTTCCTCCTGTCTCGGCCGCCTCATAGGCGAGGCGCAGGCAGGGGAAGCGGGCCAGGTCGGGAGCAGAGAAGTCCAACTGGCTCAACGCGGCAAGGTCGAAGTGCAGTCCCGGAGCGGCGGAGGCATCGACTCGCTCTGGGTAAGCCAGAGCGTAGAGGATGGGCAGCCGCATGTCGGTGACTGAGATCTGCGCCAGAATGCTGCCGTCGATGAACTCCACCAGCGAGTGCACGGTCGACTGCGGGTGGATGGTGACACGGACCTCGGCCGGCGGCAGCGAGAAGAGACGGCAGGCCTCGATCACCTCGAAGCCCTTGTTCATCATCGTGGCCGAGTCGATGGTGATGCGCTGACCCATCACCCAGGTGGGATGCTTGAGAGCCTGCGCCGGGGTGATGTGTTCGAAGTCCGCCGGCGGAGTATTGCGGAAGGGGCCGCCCGAAGCGGTGAGCCATATCTGCCGAACCTCGGCCGTAGTCCCCCCCCTCATGCACTGGTGCACGGCGTTGTGCTCGGAGTCGATGGGCAGCAGTGCGACGTTATGCTCCTTCGCTGCGGCCATAATCAGCTCACCGGCGGCGACCAGGCACTCCTTATTGGCCAGGCCGATGGTCTTGCCCGCCTTGACGGCGGCGTAGGTCGCTTCGAGTCCAGCGACGCCGACGATGGCCGAGACGACAAAGTCGACCTCGGGAAGCGTGGCGACGCGGACGGTTCCGGCGGTGCCGTGGACGACCTCGACACATGTGATACCCCCGGCCTTCAGTCGGGTCTTCAAGGTCGAGGCGAGCTCTTCGCTGGCCATCGAGATCAGCTTTGGCCGCCAACGAATGCACTGGGCGAGTGCTGCTTCAAGGTTTCGCCCCGCGGCCAGGGACACGACCTGGTAGCGGTCGGGGAAGGACTCGCAGATGGAAAGGGTAGAGGTGCCGATGGAGCCGGTTGAACCGAGGATGGCAAGCTTTTTCACGTGATCTATTTTCGCAGAGGCAGAGCTACTGACGAGGGAGCCGGGCCTCGAGAGATGCAAGACGCTCACGGATGTCGATGGCAAAATCAAGTTTCTCAGACAGATGTCTGATAGCTTGTGTCTGCTTTTCGTCACGAAGCATCATCTCGGTGCGGAGCGAGTCGATCGCAACTTTGACCGACTTCAACTCGGGCACGAGCAAATCCTGAACCACTTCACGGAAGGACTCGACGGCGTTTTTCGTAGCGTTCATCGTATTCATGATACGACATCCCTCACTAGAACCTGCCCAGTCCCATATAGTCCTTGATGACCAGCGCGAACCACAGCACTGGCGCCGCCAGCAGCAGGGCATCGATGCGGTCGAGGATTCCGCCATGGCCGGGAAGCATGGTGCCGGAGTCCTTCACACCCGCGCCGCGCTTAACTGCGGACTCGAGCAGGTCGCCAAGCTGTGCTGCGACGTTCAGCACGGCTGCCAGGACAAGCGTCTGCCAGACCGGTTCGGTGATGTGCAGGATCAGGTTGCCGCGCGCCGTGAGGATGTCACCGATCCAGATGACCAGTCCGGCTGCGGCGATGCTGCCGGCGATGGAGGCGATGGAACCCTCCCACGTCTTGCCGGGGCTCAGGCGGGGGGCCAGCTTGTGTTTGCCGAAGGCTTTGCCGACGTAGAGAGCGGCGATGTCGCCGGCCCAGACGCACACCATCAGGAAGACGACCAGCGCGGGGCCGTTCTCCTGCTTCCAGAGCAGGGGAACGAGCGTGAGTGGATAGGCGATCCAGATGAGGCCGAAGAGACCCTGCGCCGTGTCCGGCAGGGCTTGGATCAGGGGAGCCCGGAAGCCGTTCCAGGCAAAGAGAATCAGCGTGAGTGCGCTGAGGACGGGTAGTTGCGCGTCCACTGGGAAGTTGGGCAGGGTGACGACGAAGGCGACGGCGGTGGCGATGGTCATCCACCAGATGGGGATGCGCAGGTGCGCTCCGTTTGCCTCCGCACCGACAGCAGCCAATTTGAGGTACTCATAGACGGCCAACTCGGCGACGATGGCAGCCGCCAGGGTGATCATCCATAACTGACCAAAGAAGATGAGCGCGAAGACGGCAACGATAAGAACGGCGGCGGTGAGGATTCTCTTCATGAAGTTCAAGACAGTATATCTATGAGTTATGGGGACGAGGCATTATGTCTTGACATATAAAGATATATCTTGATACTATCGTGAGCATGAGAAACGAATATCAACACGAACATTTCAGAGGATTCTGTGGTGGAGAAGACTTCCGCAGAATGAAAGAACAATTGCGGGAGCGATTCCGGGCTGGCTTTGGCGACTTTGGCCGTGGGCGGCATGGCGGCAGAGGTGGATTCAGCGGTCGATGGGGCGGACGGATGTTTGGCTCAGGCGACCTGCGCTACGTCATCCTGCAACTGATCTCCGAGAAGCCGAGCCACGGATACGAGATCATCAAGTCGATCCAGGAGCGGTTGGGCGGAACGTACGCACCCAGCCCCGGTGTGGTCTACCCGATGCTGACCATGCTCGAGGAGATGGGCCACATCACAGGCTCGGCGGAAGGATCGCGCAAGCAGTACACCATCACCGACGAGGGAGCAAAGGCACTGGCTGAGAACAAGGCCATGGTCGATGCGCTGTTCTCCCGGATTGACCATATGCGCCAGGAGTACGCGCGCCAGCGTCCGCAGCAGATCGAGCGGGCTGTTGAAAACCTGCGCATGGCGTTGCGAATGAAGATGGGTTCGCTGACAGTCGAGCAGATCAACACCGTCACGGACATCATCGATGCCGCGGCCAAGCAGATCGAGAGAGTTTAGATGAACTGCTACCGTTACCGGATCACGGTGGAAAAGCTGCGCGATGCGAGAGGACAGCCTGTACATGGCGAGAGTCTGAGCTTCTACGCCGCCAACCACGACGACATTCTGGAGATCGTAAAACGGCTTGAGAGTAAGCTGCCGTTCGATGCGGGGACGGTTGCGTCACTTGGTGTGGGACTGAAGCTGTTCGGTGAAGTTGTACTCACTCATCGCAACGATCCGATGTTTGCGGAGATTTTCCCTGCGTTGCGAGAGTTCATGCAACATCTGAAGCAGCAGCCGGAGGCCAAGGCCGCGGCAGTAGGTTGAACCGCAGGTCCTTCGACTCGCTCCGCTCGCTCAGGATGACACGTCTCCGGGCTGATGTTGCCACGGTGGGGTTTAGATTGCTGGCGACTCGGGCGAAATGCGGGGATTCCTCCCGTTCGACTTCGCTCAGGGCAGGCTCTCCGGCCTGTGGCCTTCGGTCGGAATGACACTTCTTCACGATGGATGCGAAGTTCTTAACGCCGCGTCAGTTCGCGGGGAGGCTGTAGCTCGTTGGCGATCTCGTTTTCGAGCTCGGAGACGGGCTGGAGCGTGTCGATCTTTTCGTCGGAGTTGTCGCTGAGGCCGCCGAAGCGGCGGTCGCGACGCTGGTAGTCGGCGATGGCTTCGAGCAGATGGATGCCGCGGAAGTCGGGCCAGAGGCGATCGGTGATGAATATCTCCGAGTAGGCGATCTGCCAGAGCAGGAAGTTCGAGATGCGCTGCTCGCCCGAGGTGCGGATGATCAGGTCAGGGTCCGGCATGTTGGCGGTGTAGAGCGCCTTTGCGATGGTCGACTCATCGAGCGAGTCGAGAGCGCCGGCGCCGAGGATGTCTTCAACCGAGCAGCCGCGCGTGTGGGCCTCGGTGGTGAGGTCGGTCAGGATGCGCCGCACGGCGTCGACGATCTCGGAGCGCGCGCCGTAGTTCAGGGCCAGCGTCAGCGTGGTGCCGGTGTTCTTTGCGGTGGACTCCATGGCCCACTGCATCGTCTCCTGCACCTCCTGCGGAAGGTCGCAGGTGCGGCCGATGTAGGCCATGCGGACGTTGTTGTCGTTCATCCGCTTGACGTTGCCGATCAGGTAGTTCTTGAGCAGCTTCATCAGGAAGCTGACCTCGGTCTTGGGGCGGCGGAGGTTGTTTTCGAGCGAAAAAGCGTAAAGCGTGAGGAAGGGAAGATTGATGCGCGAGGCGGTCTCGACGACGTACTGCACGCTCTCGGCCCCTTGCTGATGTCCTAGAAAACGCTTGAGGGCGCGCTTGCCGGCCCAGCGCCCGTTACCGTCCATAATGATGGCGATATGCTGCGGAATCCGCGCGGGATCGAGCTGCCGATAGACGGCTTGCTCCTCCTGAGATAGCTCATGGACGCGGCTGGGGGAAGTGGGGGGCAAATCTACCTCTCAAAGCATGACGCTAGCACACCGGGAGGGAGCTTCGCAAAGAACGGGCTGTGCAAACGCGAGGGAGAACGGAGTGTGCCGCACACTGTCCCATCGCGGTTGAGTGTGCGGCACGGAGGAGGTTGTTACAGCGAAATCTCTTCGCTAAGCCGAGCGGCGGCGGCCAGCGGCCAGCTCGCGCACATGGTTCAGGAAGATGGACCGCTGCAAAGCGTCCAACTGCGAGGTGTAGGCGGCGATCTCGGCGAGGAACGGATCCGTCATCAGGACGGCGGTCTCGTCGCGATGGCGCGTGTTCGAGTCGCGCAGCAGGGTGGAGATGTCGACCTGAAGGGCCTTGGCCAGACGATCAAGCGAGGACAGGGTCGGCATCGCCTTGCCGTTCTCGATCTTGGAGATATAGGTGCGCGGCACGTTCATGCGTGCTGCCAACTGGCGCTGCGAGAGGTTGCGTACGTGGCGTAGGTCGCGAACCGCCGTGGCGACCTGAAGGCCGTCGGGCGAGGGCGCGGTAGCCGGAACGATGGATAGCGGTGCTGCAATCGGCTCAGGCTCTTCGACCTCGAGCGATTTGTGGCAGCGGCGGCACAGCGAGTTGGCCGTGCGGAATTGCACCAGGCTGCAATGGTCACAGCGCAGTACCTCGCGCTGTTCGACGGGTGCCATCATGGTTGCCATAAGTTGTCTTAACGCGGGCGGACCCAGAGCAAGGAACCGCAGCACATGTCCGATAACGGAGCAATGCGATGTGCCTAGATTGACACCGGGTTACTGGATAGTCAAGAGAAACCCGTTGATTATTAGCATAAAAACCGGTAAAAACCGGAAGCGAACCAAAGTAGTAACTTGGACGATGGGCGGAAGTGGCTTAGGCATCCTGGGAGAGTTTTGCGGCCTGTAGGCGAAATGCGGGGATTCCTCGACTTCGCGGCTACGCCGCTTCGCTCGGAATGACACTCTTCAGGGAACAGGGAACAGGGAACAGGGAACAGGGAACAGGGAACGGAGGCGTCCGTGGCGTTTGGACGAGCAGAGGCGCAGGCAATTCTTGAGGAGTGGACGAAGGGCGAATCGCTGCGCAAGCACGGCATGGCCGTGTCGGTGTGTACGGAATCTTATGGTCGGCGCGAAGCCGAGCGGCTTGGTTTGGGTGGGGATGAAGCTGCGGAGTTTGTCGATCAATATGCTTCGGCGGGTTTGCTGCATGACATGGACTACGAGCGGCACCCTTCGCTCGAGGAGCATCCCTTCGTCGGCGTGAAGCACCTGCGGGAGCTTGGTTGGCCGGAGGCGGTGCTGAACGCGATCCTGGCGCATGCAGACTACTCAGGTGTGGCGAGGGAGTCGCACCTGGAGCGTGCGCTGTTTGCGTGCGACGAGCTTGCGGGCTTTCTGACGGCGTGTGCTCTGGTGAAGCCGACGAAGTCAATCATGGACGTCGAGGTCGCGGGCGTGAAGAAGAAGATGAAGGACAAGGCCTTCGCCCGCGCAGTTAAACGCGAGGATATTACGGGTGGGGCGGAGTTGCTGGGGATTCCGCTGGAGGAGCATCTAGGGAATTGTCTGAAGGCGATGCAGGAGCGGGCGGGGGAGTTGGGGCTGGCTTGATTAATGGGCGAGGCAGCGCCAGAAGACATACCCCAGGGGCTGAAGCCCCCTTCTTCTTTGTGCGGAGAGAGTGCCAAGCCTGAAGGCTTGGCCTACCCAGAAGCGATTCGCGCGTTGCGCGAATGCCTACTCATGCCGCGATAAGACTGCGCCATGATGGGGTACCCGGCGATGAGCGGGCGGAGGAGTCGGGACTGGCGGAATTACGAGTTAAAGCCACCGCTCAGATAAACAATCAACATTACAAGAAGGCCGATTCCGACTCCTATCAGAGCCAAGGAAACTTTCTTGATTGAAGGTTGCCGCGCGTCGGGATAGAAGCTTTTCTTAGAATTTGAAGGGTTGTATCTGATATGAATCGTATCGTCTCGCTTCAGGTAGGATTCTGCGGGGGATCCGTAGTCAGAGAATCTGCCTGTGAAGAAATCATTTCCAACACGGTAGGAATAGACAACCTCATAATGTCCCCAGTCGTTTCTACTAGGGTCTATCCAATCCACTGAATACACGTTTGCTGGCGTTATTTGCCAGTCAGATCGACCTGAAGTCATGTATTTATGGTATCCGTCGAAATCTGTTCAATTCCGTTCTTTACAAAATTCAATCGAGTTTCTTTCACTGAGTTAGGCAAATCAACGGATCGCGTCGCGTCTTCAATCACAATGCACTCGAAGCCTGCGGCGGTGCCGTCGATGGCCGAGTAGCGCACACAGAAGTCGTAGGCCAATCCGCAGAGAAACAGCCGCTGCAATCCGCGTTCGCGAAGGTAGCTGGCGAGGCCGGTGGGGGTCTTGCGGTCGTCTTCGAGGAAGGCGGAGTAGCTGTCGATCTCTTTGCGGAAGCCTTTGCGCAGGATGAGCTCGGCGTGGGGGATGTGGAGGCCGGGGTGGAGGTCGGCCCCGGGGGTGCCCTGGACGCAGTGATCGGGCCAGAGGGTCTGGGTGCCGTAAGCGACTTCGATGGTCTCGTAGGGCCGCTTGCCGGGGTGGGATGAGGCGAAGGAGATGTGTCCGGCGGGGTGCCAGTCCTGGGTGAGGATGACGTGGTCGAAGCGCTGTGCAAGCCGGTTGATGATGGGGACGACCTGGTCACCATCCTTGACGGCGAGGGCTCCGCCGAAGCCGTTGACGGCAGGGCAGAAGTCGCTCTGGACGTCGATCACCAGCAGCGCGTCAGTGGGTTGGAGCTGCACGATAGCTCAAGTCTGCCACAAACAGGGTGTGGTCAGTCGTCACGTGGCTGTCGTAAGCGTGGTGCGGTAGCTTCCGGCTGTCTCCGGCTAAGGATGCTTCTTTGCGCCACTCGTATTCTGAATGGTTTCGATCCTGATGTCGCGCTGCTTGCACTCCTTGTCTTTGCAGACTCCGATGACCCAGACCTCGCCTGAACCGAACATGGCTCCCCGGTAGTTGACGAAGAGGTTTTCGTACTTTTGTTTTTCGATGACCTCGGCGATGTGCGGCGTGACGATGCTGTCGTATCCAGCTATGAAGGCTTTGGCAGAGCGAATGCGCTTTGCCGATTTGGTGCGCGGATTGATGGTGATCGGGTAGCTGACCAGCGCGGCAACGGTTGCTGCGTCGTGCTTCTGGACGGCCTGCTTGAGGTCGGCGAAGAATATCTGGAACTGCACCGGGTCGCCGATGTTCGTGGCGATGTATCGGTCGGTCTCCGCGCGCGTTGCCTGCGCCAGGGCGGAGGCGGAAGGCAGAAGGAGAGCGCAGACAAGCAGGGCCAGGGTCGTTGGACGAGAGGGCAACTTCACGGGTCTTCGGTTCTCCCCAGAGGATAGGGTACATGGTGCAGAAGTAGGTTGAAGCGCGTGTAAAGACTAAGATGCTATGCTGACGAGTCTTGGCGGGCGGTGCCGATGGCAGAGGAGGCGAAGTTGGAGGGCAGTCTCGGGTCGAAGCTGGATAAAAAGTCGGCGCGGTATGTTGCAAACCGTGCCGCGCTGATGGCGCTGATGGGCGGTATGCGCGAACAAGAGGCGGCGATTCGTCAGGGCGGCGGCACAAAGGCCGCGGAGGCGCAGCGCGCTAAAGGACGCCTTACCGTGCGCGAGAGGCTGGCGCTGCTGCTGGACGAGGGCACTGAGCTGATGGAGCTTGGTCTATGGGCAGCGCACGGCATGTACGAGGAGTTTGGCGGCGCTCCGGGCGCGGGAGTCGTTACGGGGCTCGGTCGCGTGAGCGGGCGGCGGTGCATGGTCGTTGCCAACGATGCGACGGTGAAGGCTGGCGCGTTCTTTCCCATGACGGCGAAGAAGGTGCTGCGCGCGCAGACGATTGCGCTGGAGAACCGCATCCCGACGCTGTACCTGGTGGATTCGGCAGGTGTGTTTCTGCCGTTGCAGGAGGACGTCTTTCCCGATCAGGACGACTTCGGGCGGGTGTTTCGCAACAACGCGGTGATGAGTTCGCTGGGAGTTCCGCAGATCACGGCGATTATGGGGATGTGTGTGGCGGGCGGGGCTTACTTGCCGGTGATGACGGACACTGTGCTGATGACCGAAGGCTCGGGACTGTTCCTGGCGGGGCCGTCGCTGGTGCAGGCTGCAATTGGGCAGAGGACGGATGCCGAGGAGTTGGGCGGAGCGGCGATGCACGCCGAGATCTCGGGCACGGTGGACTTCAAGGAGCCGAACGATCATCTTTGTATTGCGCGGCTGCGTTCGCTGGTGGAGAAGATCGGGAGAAGGCAGGGAACAGGGAGCAGGGAACAGGGAACAGGGGGTGATGAGAGTCGCTTGTCCGAGGTGTTTTCGCGAGTGGCTTTTGACGCGGCGAAGGATGCGCCTAGGTATGCGGCTGACGAGTTGTATGGCTTGATCGATCCCGATCCGGCGAAGGCGGCGACGAACGTCTACGACATGCACGACGTGATCGCGCGCATCGTCGATCGCTCGGAGTTCGACGAGTACAAGGAGGACTTCGGTCGCACGGTGTTGTGTGGGTATGCGCGCATCGGCGGGCGGGCCGTGGGCATCGTCGCGAACCAGAAGGTGCATCAGCAGCAGACGGTGGCGATGGGGCCGCAGGCGGGGTCGAAGCGCACGGAGTTTGGCGGCGTGATCTACACGGAGAGCGCGCAGAAGGCGGCGCGGTTCATCATGGACTGCAACCAGAACCTGGTGCCGCTGGTGTTTCTGCACGACGTCAACGGCTTTATGGTGGGCAAGGATGCGGAGTGGAGCGGCATCATCCGCGCAGGTGCGAAGATGGTGTCGGCCGTGAGCACAAGCGTGGTGCCGAAGATCACGGTGATCGTGGGCGGCAGCTTTGGCGCGGGGCACTATGCGATGTGCGGCAAGGCGTACGATCCGCGGTTTATCTTCGCGTGGCCCACGGCGCGGTATGCGGTGATGAGTGGAGCTTCGGCGGCGAATACGCTGGTTGAGGTTCGCGTGAAGCAGATGGAGCGCGGCGGGAAGCATCTCTCTGAGGAAGAGAAGAAGGCCATCTACGAGGAGATCAAGGCGACGTACGACGCGCAGGCCGATCCGAGGTATGGCGCGGCGCGGATGTGGCTGGATGGGATCATCGATCCGGTAAAGACGCGCGAGGTGTTGATAACTGCGCTGGAGGCTTGTGCGCTGAATCCGGAGGTGGCGAGGTTTAATCCGGGGGTGTTGCAGACGTGATGGCCGGCGAGCAAATACTGAGATTCTTCGCTACGCTCAGAATGACGGCCTTTTGAATTGAAATGTGAGGATGTTGCAGTGGCAGAAGTGGTGAAGATTGTCGAATGTCCGCGCGACGCATGGCAGGGTTTGCCGGTACATATTCCGGCTGAGGTGAAGGCCGATTACATGCGCGTGCTGATTGCGGCGGGGTTCAAGCATATCGATGCGGTGAGCTTTGTTTCGGCGGGTGCGGTGCCGCAGATGGCAGACTCGGAAAAGGTGCTGGAGTATCTTGATCCTCCTGATGATGTCGAGGTGATCGGCATTGTGGTGAACGCCAAGGGAGCGGAGCGCGCGATCAAGACGGGCGCGGTGCAGACGCTGGGGTTCCCTTACTCGATCTCGCCGGGGTTTTTGCAGCGGAACCAGAACCAGACGCCGGAGGAGTCGCTGGAGGCGCTGGAGCGCGTGGGCGAGATGGCGTACAAGGCCGGGATGGATGTGGTGGCGTATATCTCGATGGCGTTTGGGAATCCTTATGGCGATGCGTGGTCGATTGATGAGGTTGTGGATGCGTGCGACCTGCTGATCGATTCGGGCGTGAAGCAGATCTCGCTGGCGGACACGGTAGGCATGGCGACGCCGAAGCTCGTCGCCGATGTGGTGAGCGATGTGGTGGCGGTGCACGACGGGATCGAGGTCGGCGTACATCTGCACTCGCGCTATGAGGGAGCGCGGGAGCTGGTGCGCGCGGCGTATAACGCGGGTTGCAGGCGATTTGATGCGGCGATAGGAGGGCTGGGCGGCTGTCCGTTTGCGCAGGATGTACTGGTGGGCAACCTTCCCACAGAGGCTGTGTTGGAGGAGTTGAAGGCACTGGGAGCGGAGCTGCCGCCGATGCGTCCGCTGGATGGGTTGCAGTCGGCTACGGAAGAGATTGCTCGCAAGTATGGGGCGAAGGTGCAGTGAGGGGCTTTGAAAGCAGATTCCTCCGCTGCGCTACGGAATGACAGCAAAAGAGAATGCTACGGAATGACAGCAAAAGAGAATATTGGCAGCAAAAGACGACGAGGTTGAAGGCTAGAAGGAATAGAGGGCGGCCATGAGCTATAAGACGATTCTGGTAAGCGAAGTCGATGGCGTGAAGACGATCATGCTGAACCGCCCGGAGCGGCGTAACGCGATGACTCCGGAGATGCAGGACGAGCTGATCGCCGCGCTGGAGAAGGCAGCCACGGGGCATTGTCGTGTAGTGGTTCTGACGGGGGCGGGGGAGGCTTTTTGTGCAGGGCTTGACTTGCAGCACTTGCAGGCAATCGCGGACAAGTCGCAGTCGGAGCACGTAGCCGATGCCGAGCGCGTGGCGCGGCTCTTCCGCACTCTGTATGAACTGCCGAAGCCGACGATTGCAGTGGTCCACGGCGCGGCCATCGCCGGCGGCACGGGGCTGGCGACGATCTGCGACTTTACGCTCGCCGCTCCCGGCGTGAAGTTTGGATTCACCGAGGTGAAGATAGGCTTTGTGCCGGCGCTTGTGTCGGCGTTTCTTGCGTTGCAGGTCGGCGACAAGCGTTCGCGCGACCTGTTGCTGACAGGACGGCTGTTTACCTCGGAGCAGGCGGCGGACCTGGGACTGGTGAATGAAGTCGTTCATCCGGAGGAGCTTGCCGATCGCGCCAGCGCACTGGCGAACTGCCTGAAGACGAACAGCCCGCAGTCGATGGCGGCGACCAAGCGGTTGATGGCGACGCAGAATCGCTTGTGGCTGGATGCCGCAATCGCTCACGCACTGACGGCGAATGCGGAGGCGCGTGCGATGCATGACTTCCGCGAGGGCGTGGCGTCGTTTCTGGAGAAGCGCAAGCCGGTGTGGAGCAAGTAATCTGCCGCCCCGCACTTCGATAGACTTGAAGCATGAGTAAAGCAACTGAGAGAAAGCCCACGATTGTGGAGTCGCGCGTTCGTGTCCGTTATGCCGAGACGGACCAGATGGGCGTGGTGTATCACGCGAACTATCTTGTCTGGTTTGAGGTGGGTCGCGTGGAGTTTATTCGCAGCCTGGGATTGAACTACAAGGCGATGGAGCGCGAGGACGGCGTCGGGATTGCCGTGGCTGATGTCTCGGCCAGATACAAGTCACCTGCCCGCTATGACGATGAGTTGGTTATCCAGACGCGTCTGCTTGCCGCGCGCGGTGCTGTCGTGAAGTTCGGTTACAGGATCGTTCGAGCGGCGGACAGCGCGTTGCTGTGCGAAGGCGAGACGATGCATGTGGTTGTGGGCAAGGACATGAAAAAAGCGCGCCTGCCGGAGAAATATGCGAAACGTTTTGCCGACGTGCTCATCTGATAGTCAAATACTCATCGAACGATTGCAGAGGCAATCGAGCGGGAAGGCGGCACTATGAGCACTGCGAAGAAGGTTGCGTTGATCTCGGGCGCGAACAAGGGAATTGGATTTGAGACGGCACGTCAGCTTGGGCAGAAGGGAATTACGGTCGTCCTCGGAGCGCGTGACCTGGCCAAGGGTGAGGCGGCGGCGGCAACGCTGAAGAAAGAAGGGATCGACGCAAGGGCCGTGAAGTTTGATGTCGTAGACGCGGCAGACGTGAAGGCTGCCGCCGATACGATTGGCAAGGAGTTCGGCAAGCTCGACATTCTGGTCAACAACGCGGGTGTCATGTTTGAGGCGATTGGCGGCAACAATAGCAGCACGGTCTCCGACGAGACGCTGCGCAAGACCTTCGATACGAACTTCTTTTCGGTGATCGCGGTGACGAACGCGTTTCTGCCGTTGCTGAAGAAGAGCGATGCGGGCCGTATCGTGAACGTGTCGAGTATTCTTGGCTCGCTGACACTTCATGCGACGGAAGGCTCTCCGATCTACGAGGCGAAGGCGCTGGCCTACGATGCTTCAAAGGCCGCGCAGAACGCCTACACGATCCATCTGGCGCATGAGCTGAAGGGCACGAAGATCAAGGTGAACTCGGCGCATCCCGGCTGGGTGAAGACCGATATGGGGACCGACGCTGCTCCCATGAATGTCGTCGACGGCGCAAAGACCGAGGTGGAGCTTGCGACGTTGGGCCCCGATGGGCCGACGGGCGGCTTCTTCCACCTGGGCGAAGCGATCAGTTGGTAAGCAGGCCGCGAGGCTTTATGTTTTCGCGGATAAATTGAACCGTAGTCTCAAGCGGCGTACCGGGGCCAAAGATGGCCGCGACGCCGCTCTCCTTCAGGCGGGGAAAATCTTCTTCGGGAATCGTGCCGCCCAACACAAGCAGAATGTCTTCGGCGTGCTGCTCGCGCAGCAGCGCTGCGATGCGAGGCACGATGACATTGTGCGCGCCGGAGAGGATGGAGAGGCCGATGCAGTCGACGTCCTCCTGCACGGCGGCCGCGACGATCATCTCCGGGGTCTGGCGCAGGCCCGTGTAGATGACCTCCATGCCTGCATCGCGCAGCGCTCGTGCGATGACTTTGGCGCCGCGGTCGTGGCCATCGAGGCCGGGCTTGGCGACAAGAACGCGGATAGGCGGCTTCGTCATTCGCAGGTGAGTATAACCGGCGGTCCTACTGACCGTCATGACTGGTTTGTTGAACTGGAGCGCCTTCGGGAACGAAAGGGACATTCTGCGCCGAGTTCGCCAGCTCGGCCACCGATCGGAAGACGAGGCGAACGATGTGCGTCGTCTTGGGATAGTTGATGCGGTCCCATGTGTCGTTGTCGGTGTGGTAGTCGGGGTGCAGGCCGGTCTGGAACTCCACCTGCGGAATGTGCAGCGTGGCGAACCAGAAGTGGTCGCTGCGCGACCATAGCGAGTCGGGGTCGATCGCATCCATCTTGTAGTCGAGCTTTAGCGCTTCGGCCTTGTTGTTGCGATCGATGATGCGGCGCAGCGCGGGGTTGTAGCGCGTGCCCAGCACGTTGACCATGTTCTTGTTGCCGTCCGCAGGAGTGGGCCAGTTGGCGTCGTCCTC
>JAFDVV010000002.1:60330-62386 GCA_018268775.1 Acidobacteriota bacterium
ACACCAAGGATTCCCGCGACGCCCGAGGCGTTGTCGTCCGCGCCATAGTAGATGTGTCCGCCGGACTCGCCCATGTGGTCGTGGTGCGCGGTCACGACGACTGTCTCCGCCTTCAGCTTTGGGTCGGAGCCTTCGAGCAGCGCGACGACGTTGCGGCCCTTGTGCGTTTCGACATCGGTGAAGGCCTTCGTCACACACGCCGATACCTGCGAAACCTCAAACGATTCCGGTTGCAAGGTGCGATCGATGCCGGTCTGCAACGAATCCGTGGTCTTGCCCGAAGGGGCAAGTAGCTGATCCGCAACGTCGCGTTTGATGAGCAGGGCGGGAATGTCCCACATCTCACCTGCTAGAGCGTAGGAGGTCGTCGCTGACGGACGCGGCGACGTTGGCGGAATTGGCTTTACCACGCGGGGCACGCGGTCCTGCACCATCAGGACGCCCGCCGCGCCGCGCTTACGCAGCTCTTCGAGCTTGTGCCACTGGAAGGCGTGGTAGGTGTCGAGCGTGCCCATGAACTTTGAGTGCGGGTCGTTGGCCTGCGGCTCGCGGACGAAGACGAGTGCAACTTTGCCTTTGACGTCGATGTTGGCAAAGTCGTTGTAGCCGTACTCCGGGGCGTCGATGCCGTAGCCTGCGAAGACGACGGTGCCGCATCCCTTGCCGAGGTGGATGCTCTGGCGAACGGTCTGCACGCCGGGGCCGAGCTTGAACGTGTGCTCGCCGCCGTTGATCGTGGCGCTTAGCGCCGTGTGTTCGCGGTCCCATTCTCCGGTGACGATGTCCATGTTCTGGAAGTACGTGCCGTTGTCGCCCATCGGCTTCAGGCCCAGGCGCATGAACTCCGACGCGATGAACTCCGTGGCGATGCGGTCTTCGGGGCTGGTCGAGTTGCGCCCCTTCATCGAATCGGAGGCGAGGAAGTAGATGTCGGCGCGCAGGTCCTGCTCGCGGATAAGGCTGGCTGCGCGGTCGATCGTCTGGCCGAAGAAAGGCTGTGGTGCCGCGAGGAGAGCGATTGAGAGCAGTGCGATAGATGCGTTAGCGGGAAAGCGCATACAGAGAGACTACCTCTTGCGCGCGATCTGCCATGCCTTGGAGTATTTCCAACTCGTATACGTCGAGTGGTAAAGGTGCAGCAGCAGTCCCTCGCGTCCATCGAGAAAGCCGCCCCGGAAGAAGAAGTTCCAGATGAAGGTGAACGATGGAATCAGAAAGATGTTGTAGAAGAAGGCGAAGAGCGACTTGCCTGTCTTGCCTTTGTCGAGAATGATCTGGGCGCCGAGTGTGCTGTAGCGGTCCATGTGCTCGATGTAGCTTTCGATCGTTGGATAGGCGTGGTGGACCAAGTCGTGCTCGAGCGTCTCCAGCCTGCCCTCGAAGGCCATCGTCTCGTGCACCGGTCTCTCGGTAAAACGCGCGGGAGGCGCGAAGTTCGCCGAGTGACGGCGGAAGAGCCGCAGTTTGGGATCCGGGTAATAGCCGCCATAGCGGATCCAGCGGCCGAGGAAGAGATTGCGGCGGCGGAGCAGGTAAGCGTCGGCCGATGGGTTTCCTTTCAGCAGGGCGGCAATCTCGCGTTGCAGCTCCGGCGTCAACTCTTCATCGGCATCGAGCGAGAGAACCCACGTGCCCGAACACTTCTCGATGGCGGAGTTCTTCTGTTGCGCGAAGCCTTTCCAGGGCTCGAAGACGACACGTGCGCCGTAGTCGCGCGCGATCTCGAGCGTGCGGTCGGTCGAGCCGGAGTCGACTACGACGACCTCGTCGGCGAAACGAACGCTGGCAAGTGTTCGTGCAAGATTCTCTTCTTCGTTCAGGGTGATGATCGCGACCGATAGCTTTGGTTGCATGGTTTCGGCGCGTGTGCTGCCGGCGGAAGCGGGCTGGGGAGAATCGGATGCAAGAGGCATAGGCCTTAACGTGGCCCCCGTTCAGGCAAGGCAATAGAGGGATTGTGACATATTTACAGAGATTGTCGAGACAAAAGACTCTCGATCTGTGAAATCTCTCTTTGCTCTTGAAGCTAAGACAGGGTGATGCTGCTATCGCCAAG
>JAFDVV010000030.1:0-63368 GCA_018268775.1 Acidobacteriota bacterium
AGGCGCAGCCGAAGCCGAGGAACCCCCGCATTTCGCCTGTACCGCCACAAAGACTCGCCTGGCATTCTTCTGCCAAAGAATGCCTTAGCAAAGCCACTTGACCTGAAAACCTACTAAGGAGCAGACTTTCGTGATTGGTTCTTTACGTGAGCCCTGAAAGGTGAAACTAACGATGGCTACAGCAACCACTCCAAGCATCGCTCCCGGACAATACGGCTATGCCGTTCCCTACCGCAAGCGTTACGGCAACTACATCGGCGGCGAATGGGTTGAGCCGCTCTCCGGTCAATACTTCGACAACATCACTCCCGTCACCGGCAAAGTCATCTGCGAGATACCGCGCTCGAACGCCGCCGACATCGACCGCGCACTCGACGCCGCCCACAAGGCCAAGAAGTCCTGGGGCAAGACCTCCGCTGCGCACCGCGCGCGCATTCTCGAGCAGATCGCGCAACGCATCGACGACAATCTCGAACTGCTCGCGACCTCCGAGACATGGGACAACGGCAAGCCCATCCGCGAGACCCTCAACGCCGACGTCCCTCTCTGCTCCGACCACTTCCGTTACTTCGCCGGAGCGATTCGCGCGCAGGAAGGCGGCATCTCCGAGATCGATGGCGACACCATCGCCTACCATTACCACGAGCCACTCGGCGTTGTCGGCCAGATCATCCCCTGGAACTTCCCTCTGCTGATGGCAACGTGGAAGCTCGCGCCCGCACTGGCCGCCGGCAACTGCATCGTTCTCAAACCTGCTGAGCAGACACCCGTCTCCATCCTGCTTTTGATGGAGATCATCGGCGATCTTCTCCCCCCTGGCGTCCTGAACGTCGTCAACGGCTTCGGCGTCGAAGCGGGCAAGCCGCTCGCCTCAAGCCCGCGCGTCAACAAGGTCGCCTTCACCGGCGAGACCACGACGGGCCGCCTCATCATGCAGTACGCCTCGCAGACCATCATCCCGGTCACGCTCGAGCTCGGCGGCAAGTCGCCCAACATCTTCTTCTCCGACGTGATGAACGAAGACGACTCCTACGTCGACAAGGCCATCGAAGGTCTCGTGCTCTTCGCCTTCAACCAAGGCGAGGTCTGCACCTGTCCATCGCGTGCGCTGATTCACGAGTCCATCTACGATCGCTTTATGGAGCGCGCCCTTGGCCGCATCAAAGCGATCAAACGCGGCAACCCTCTCGACAAGGACACCATGATCGGCGCGCAGGCCTCGGAGGAGCAGCAGCACAAGATCCTCTCCTACCTCGACATCGGCAAGCAGGAAGGAGCCGAAGTCCTGATCGGCGGCAAGGCGTCGAAGATGGAAGGCGACCTCGCCGGCGGCTTCTACATTGAGCCGACTGTCTTCAAGGGCAACAATAAGATGCGCATCTTCCAGGAGGAGATCTTCGGGCCTGTCCTGTCGGTGACAACCTTCAAGACGGACGACGAAGCCCTCGCGCTCGCCAACGACACCCTCTACGGCCTCGGCGCAGGCGTGTGGACGCGCGACCTCAACCGCGCCTATCGCTTCGGCCGCGAGATCGAGGCGGGCCGCGTCTGGACCAACTGCTATCACCTATACCCCGCCCATGCAGCATTCGGCGGCTACAAGCAGTCCGGCATCGGCCGCGAAAACCACAAGATGATGCTCGACCACTACCAGCAAACGAAGAACCAACTCGTCAGCTACAGCACGCAACCCCTGGGATTCTTCTAAATGGAGAATGTCGCAACCTCGGTACCTCTACAGGTCACCGCAACCGATGCCGCCCTGGGCCTGATCGACAGGCTCAGGGCGAAGCACGGCGATGTCATGTTCCACCAATCCGGCGGCTGCTGCGATGGCAGCTCGCCCATGTGCTATCCCCTCGGCGAGTTCATCACCGGCGACCAGGATGTCCTGCTCGGCACCGTCGGCGGCGCACCGTTCTACATCGGCCGCGCGCAGTTCGAGTACTGGAAGCACACGCAGATCATCCTCGACGTAGTACCCGGCCGCGGCGGAATGTTCTCGCTCGAAGGCCCCGAAGGTGTCCGCTTCCTCACGCGCTCACGCGTCTTTACCGATGAAGAAATCGCGGTCCTGCGCGCCGCGGACCGCATCACCAGCTAATTTCCGCCGGTCATGCCTACCCGAGCGTAATTTCCCGCTTGTCATTCCGACCCGAGCGCAATTTCCGACCCGAGTGTAGCTTCTGTTTGTCATTCCGACCGAAGCGTAGCGAAGTGGAGGAACCTGCTTTCCCCTTCCGCAACGCCCGCAATGTAGCAGCACCTCGGCATCAAGGGCCAACGGCCCCCGCAAATAACCCATAGCTGTTTCCAATGAGGATGCGAAACCAAAGACCCCAGGGCCAACGGCCCGCAACATACCAGCCTGGGCCGAAGGCCCAGGTAAATACCCGCAAACGAACAGAGCGCTGAAGGCGCGACACAAGAGCCGCATCGCACCGAGCGAAATACTTATTCGAACCGGCCACGCCCCTGAATCGCACACCCGCTTCCTGCAAGAACATCTTCCACGCGCAATGCAATCTGCAATAGCCGCGTATCCGCGCCTCCGCGCATAGCCAGCATCAGGCCCACGGGAGCTTCGCCCGGCCTGTGACAAGGCAACGAAACCGCGCATCCATCCAGAAAATTGATCACAGAAGGATTGCGTAGCATGGCGGCATTCGCGTCGAAGTAGACCTCGTCGCTGGTTTCCAACTCCGCGACCTTCGGCGCAATACGCGGCACCGTCGGCATGATCCACGCATCCACCTGCGAGAAGGCCGCCGCCGCAGCGGCAATCGTATCGCGACGCTCATCTTGCAACTCGCGATACTCTGCTTGCGAAATCTCGCGGCCTCGCAGTATGCGCGTCAACACGCGCGGATCGTACTCCTTCGCTCTGCGCTCAATGAGCTCGCGATGCCACTGATAGCACTCTGCCGCCGCCAGACCGCCGTTCCGATAGCTCTTCGGAATCTGATCGAGCGCATCGAACCTCACATCCGTCACCTGCACACCCGCGCGCGAAAGCGCACTTACCGCTGCGTCAAACGAAGCCGCAACATGCCTCTCCAGTCCATCGAGCACATACCCTTGCAGCATCCTCAGGCGCATCCCCCTCGCCTCCACGGCAACCAGCGAATGCTTCTCGCCTGAGAGCACCTCGTCGATCAACGCGCAGCACTCCACCGTAGATGCAATCGGCCCAATCGAATCCAGCGTGTGCGAGAGCGGCAACACTCCCTCCGTCGAAACACGGCGCGCCGTCGGCTTGAATCCCGTCAGACCGCACAGCGCGGCCGGTATGCGAATCGACCCGCCAGTGTCCGATCCGATCGCCGCCACAGCCATGCCATCGCTCACCGACACTGCGGCGCCCGACGACGAGCCACCCGCAATCCTTCGCTCGTCTCGCGCATAAGGCGTTTGCGGCGTTCCATAATGTGGGTTCAATCCCAGCCCCGAGAACGCAAACTCCGTCATGTTCGTGCGCCCCACAATCACAGCGCCCGCATCCTTCAACCGCGACACAACCACCGCATCGCGTGTAGCTGCTGGAGCATCCGCCAGCACCGCCGACCCCGCGCAGGTCGTCTGCCCCGCTACGTCGAGCAGGTCCTTGATCGAAACCGGAATCCCCCGCAGAGGAAGCCCCGAGCTCAGCGGCAGATAATCCGCCGCCTCGGCAGCCGCCCGCGCCGTAGCCTCAAAGACGCGGGTAAATGTGC
Source organism: Acidobacteriota bacterium (assembly GCA_018268775.1). GTDB lineage: Bacteria > Acidobacteriota > Terriglobia > Terriglobales > Acidobacteriaceae > Edaphobacter. Next base: position 3,714 of record JAFDVV010000030.1, read on the forward strand.
GCGGACCCTCACCCGCACGATCGAGCGCCGCCGCCAGGCACTCTTCCACAAGCTCGCGGCTGCTTACACTTCCCTTATCCAAAGCACCGCGATACGACCTGAGCGAGTATGCAGGCGAAACAATTCTCATGAATGACACTCTATATCGATCTCTTCCACGCCTCGACAAAATCTGCCCAAGGACAGTTTGAATTCCTCAGCCACTCGCCTCGCCGTCATTCGAGTCTTTCCAGCGAGCGCGTAACATTCACGGTCACGTATGATGACTGCACATTCCTATGAATATCGCCCTTCGCTGCACCATGCCTGTCGCCCTTCTTCTGCTGACTGCTCTGCCTGGCCTCCAAGCGCAGACACCCAAAAGCTACGACTGTGTCCGCGCAAAGAAGCCGCTCAACATTGACGGCAAGCTCAACGACGCAGCATGGAAGAAGGCCGCATGGACCGACGACTTCGTCGACATCGAAGGCGACGCCAAGCCCAAACCGCGCTTCCGCACCCGCATCAAGATGCTCTGGGACGACGACTATCTCTACATCGGCGCCGAGCTTGAAGAACCCGAGATCAAGGCCACTCTCACCAAGCACGACTCCGTCATCTTCCACGACAACGACTTCGAGGTCTTCCTCAAACCGCCCACCGGCGCCCCGGGCTACTTCGAGTTCGAGATCAACGCGCTCAACACCTCGTGGGACCTCTACCTCAACAAGCCCTACCGCGAGGGCGGCAAGGCCGACAACGCCTGGGACATCCCTGGCCTCAAAACTGCCGTCGCTCTCAAAGGCACGCTGAACAACCCCAACGACAAGGACAAGGGTTGGAGCGTCGAGATCGCCATCCCCTGGGCGGCCTTTACCTCGCGCCTCCCCGTCGAGCGCCCGACACCGGGCACCGGGTGGCGCGCCAACTTCAGCCGCGTCGAATGGAAGGCCGGCCAGAAGCGCGAGGACAACTGGGTCTGGTCTCCGCAGGGCGTCGTCAACATGCACATCCCCGACAAGTGGGGCTACCTGCGTTTCAAATAGCACGTCGATTCAACCTGCACCACTCCATGTGCGGACCCGCTGTTTTTCGCACCAATCTCATCACCCATTTCCTCGTAACTCTTCCGTAAACTGAGGTGATGGACAAGTTTGTTGTACGCGGCGGAAACCCCCTTCTCGGAACCATCAAAGTCTCCGGAGCCAAGAACTCCGCCCTTCCCTGCATGGCCGCCGCCATCCTCACCGAAGACGAGGTCATCCTCGAAAACATCCCACAGGTACGCGACATCGAGACCGAGCGTAAGCTCCTCGCCTCCATGGGCGCCGAGGTCGAGCTCGGCTACGGCCGCGCCCAGCACCGCACCCGCATCAAGTGCGGCATCCTGTCCGACCCCATCGCCAAGTACGAGATCGTCAAGACCATGCGCGCCAGCTCGCTCGTCCTCGGGCCGCTCATCGCGCGCACCGGTATGGCCCGCGTCGCCATGCCCGGCGGCTGCGCCATCGGCGGCCGCCCCATCGACCTCCACATCAAGGGCCTCGAGTCCATGGGCGCCACCGTCACCTACGACCACGGCTACCTCGAAGCCCGCGCCGACCGTCTCAAAGGCGCGCACATCGTCTTCGACAAGATCACCGTCACCGGCACCGAAGACCTGCTGATGGCCGCTGTCCTCGCCGACGGCGAGACCGTCTTCGAGAACTGCGCCCGCGAGCCCGAAGTCACAGACCTTGCCGCCCTGCTCACCGCCATGGGCGCCAAGATCGAAGGCGCAGGCACCTCCACCATCAAGGTGCAGGGCGTCACCCGCCTGCACGGCGCGCGTCACCGCATCAACCCCGACCGCATCGAGGCGGGCACCTTCCTCATCGCAGGTGCCATCACCGGCGGCGACCTCAACGTCGACGCCTGCGAGCCCAAGCACCTCGGCGCACTCATCTCCAAGCTCGAAGAGTGCGGCGTCAAGCTCGACGTCGGCAAGGACTCCATCCGCGTCCGCTCCGGCTCCGGCCCGCTCAAGGCCGCCGACATCTCCACGCAGGAGTACCCCGGCTTCCCCACCGACATGCAGGCGCAGTACATGGCCCTCGCCACACAGACCGAAGGCACCTCCATCGTCACCGAAAACATCTTCGAGAACCGCTTCATGCACGTCGGCGAGCTCAACCGCATGGGCGCCGACATCACGGTGCAGGGACGCACCGCCACGGTCCGCGGCAAGTCGCCGCTGCAATCGGCCGCCGTCATGTGCTCCGACCTGCGCGCCTCGGCCTCGCTCGTGCTCGCCGCGCTCGTCGCCGACGGCGAGACGATTCTCGACCGCGTCTACCACCTCGACCGCGGCTACGAACACTTTGAGGACAAGCTACGCGGCGTCGGCGCACAGATTCGCCGCATGGGAGAGGTCTTCGGCAAAAAGTAAGTCCAAAGAACCGTCTTGCATACAGCGCTATTCCGAGCAAGCACTTCTCCTTGAAGTGTCATCCTGGGCAAAGCGGCGTAGCCGTGCAGTCGAAGGACCTGCGGCGCCGCGCCTTTCACAACGACGTGCTCCACTACTCCCCAAGCGCCTTCCAATACAACACAGCATCCACTCCCGGCCCATAAAACCCGCGTTGCTCACCGGCGCTCCTGTAACCGCCGCGCTCGTAAAAATCGATCGCAGCCTCGTTCTTCGCATAAACGTGCAGATACATGGCCTCGCCGCCGGATGCTCTGACCCACTCCTCCCCACGCGCCAGCAGACGCCGCCCAAGCCCTTCGCGGCGAAATCTCTCATCCACGTCGATCGTCACGAGATAGCCCGCAGTGCCTCCTTCAACATCCTCCAGATGGACGACGCAGAACCCGGCAATCGCACCCGCCATCTCTGCAATCAATGTCCAGCTATTCTCCGCTTCGACAAACCGGCGCATGGCGGCCCTGCTGAACCGGAACGGAGGCTCGAAGCACACCGCATCCAGCTCGACAATCGCATCCAGGTCCCGCTCCATGTACCTTCGAAGGGCGACGCCTGCGCTCATGCGGTCAGTATTCACCGCTCCATTCCACCACACACCGTCGCAAAAGCAGAGACTCCCGCGAGGCCCAGGGGCTGTTATGAACTTTGCTCACCCGCATCAAGCTTCTTTCCGTCATTCTGAGCGCAGCGAAGAATCCCTGTAGTTTTTCATCTGGCGCAGCGCAAAAAAATACTGAGATTCTTCGCTACGCTCAGAATGACGGCTTAGGACAACGCGCAATCGTTCCCTTTCGGTTCACAACAGACTCTGCCCACACCCGGAGCCCTTACCGCAATTCCGTCAGAAGATGAACTTCCCAGCCAATTGCAACTGCCGCGACGATCCAAGATCGCTCACGGCAAACCGCGTCGCCGAGATCTGCCCGAAGCTGGTCGACGTATCCAACCGCACCGGCTGTCCAAAGCTCGGATGGTTCAACGCGTCGAACGCATCCACACGCATCTGCCACGTCAATCGTTCTGTAAGCTTCGTGTTCTTCTCGAGTGATAAATCCACGTCGGCAAATCCCGGCCCAATCGCCGTATTGCGCCGCAGATTGCCGAAGCCGTTGACGTTGACAAACGAGCATCCCGCAACCGGGCCCGAAGCCGGACAGACGGTCGAAGATATCCATCCAACATTGCCGTTCGCCAGCCGCGTCTTCGACGTCACGATCGGCCCTGCGAGATTCGGCCGCACCGTAGTGGTATTGCCGGTCAACCCGTTGACCGTAGCCGCAACACCGCTATTGGCTATTTCAATAGGATTGCCGGTCTGCCACTGAAGAATTCCCGAGAGCCGATACCCTTCAAACAACCGGTTCCCCTTGAACGGGAGATCGTAGATTGCCGTGCCCGATATGCGGTTCCGCACATCGAAGTCCGACGGGCCCAGGTTCGACGCCGGATTGTTGCTGTCCTGAAACACATACACACCCTGCGAGCCGAGCGAGTTCAGGTCCATCGACTTCGACCAGTTGTAGGTCGCATTGAACTGCACCCCGCGGCCCAGGTTCTTCCGTCCCGTCACCCACAGGGCGTTGTAGCTTGACGAGCCAACGTTGCTCACATCGTTGAAGTTGGAGTTCACCGCAGTGCCTGGAGCAATCGGGCTGGAACCCGAGAGCACAAGGTACGGCCGCACCCCGCCCACAGGCTGGTTAAGGTTCCGTCGCCCCCGCAGGTGCCGGCCAACCGAGCCGAAGTATCCGATCTGCATCGCAATCCCTCCCGGAAACTCCTGCTGCAAATTCAGGTTGTAGCTCTGTGTATAGGCGTTCTTGAAGTTCCGTTCAATCGTGTTGATCGTCAACCCCGAGGCCGCCGCGGACGCGTACAAATTCGTCAACGGGATCGGTGCCGTGCTGCTGTTATAAGTCACAGGCGCCGAAAAAGGCGTGTTCGAAGCAAGCCCCGTCGCGACATTCGTCGCAGGTTGGTCGGCCATGTAACCATAGCCGCCGCGAACCACCGTCTTCCCCGTGCCGAGTACGTCATAGGCGAAACCGACGCGTGGCTCCCAGTTGTAGTTCTGCCCGTACACCGCACCCAGCCCATGCGTTCCTGTCCGCACCAGCGAAACCGTCGCGGGGTCGAAGACCACCAACCGGTTCGCGCCTTCGGTCGGCGTGCCATTCCACTCGAACCGGAACCCCATCTCCAGCGTCAGGTTCGGCATCACCTTGTAGTTGTCCTGAACGAAGCCCCCAACGGCATTGACGTACAGGCGGCTCGATACGATGCTCGGCGTGATCGTAAACGAGTTCGCCACGCCTTTGATGAAGTTCGCCGTTGTGTTGAACCCTACGACGCCGGTATCGCCAGCGAAGTTCGCATTCAGAAACCGCCGGTACTCACCGCCGAATTTCAGCGTATGCCTGCCCGTCAGATACGTCGCCGTGTCCGAAAAGATACCCAGTGTGTCCGTTCTTCCCTGCGGAAACGCCGAAGGCCCGGCGAAGTTCAACGAGATATCCGTGATCGTCATCTGCGGAAGTCCGATCGCCGTATTCACTCCATCGCCGATGTGATAGTCGTTCGGGTTCGCTTGAAACGCAGGCGTAAATGCGATGTAGATGCGGTTGAATCCAAGTCGCGCCTCATTCACCAGTCTCGGGCCAAAGACGTGGGTCTCGTTCAAGGTCAGCACCTGACGATGCGCGTTGCGGTGGTCTCCAAACCCCGGCACCGTATTCAACTGCAGGTTCGGCTCCGTCCGGTTGTCCGACTGGAACGCATAGAAGCCATGCAACGTGTCCTTCGCGCTGAACTGCTGCAAGCCATCCGCCGTCCCCTGGTGCACCGTCACCGGCCCGGCGGCCGAGGCGATGTATCGCGACCCCGTCGGATCGTTCGCGATTGGAATCAGCGGCAGCAACGCAACAGGCGCAGGATTTCCCGCCGCCACCACCTGCGCACGTTGGGCCGCAGTCAACACACCGCTATTCAGCGTCAGGTCTTGATGCTGAATCAACCCCTCATAGCTCAGGAAGAAGAACGTCTTGTTCCTCCAGATCGGCCCGCCGAACGCGCCGCCAAAGTTGTTCCGCTTCAGCGTCGCCTGAGCGGTACCTGTCCGATTGAAGTAGTTCCTTGCGTCCAGTCCGTTGTTGCGGAAGTAATCGAACGCTTCGCCGTGAAACGCATTCGTCCCCGAACGTGTGCTCACATTCACGATCGACCCCGAACTTCGCCCATACTCAGCGCTATAGGTCGAGTTGTTGATCTTGAACTCCGACGTTGTATTGATCGAAGGCTGGAACGTGATCTGGTTCTGCACCATGTCATTCAGGTTCACGCCGTTGATCTGGAAGTTCACAGAGTCCTCGCGGTTCCCCGCCGTGATGAACGAATTCGCTCCCAGCCCGCGGCTCGGCGTAGTCAGGTTGCCGTTCGCCGGCGCCGTCACGCCCCCAGGCGTCAGCGTCGTCAGGTCCAGGAAATGTCTTCCATTCAGCGGAATCTCCTGCACGGTCGTCCGATCGATCACCTGCCCCACGGTGATCGTGCTCGCATCGATCACGGGCGCCGCGCCCGTCACCTCCACCGTCTCGCCGGTCGAGGCCACACTGAGCTTTACATTCACCGTCGCCCGCTGATCAACCGCGAGCTCGATCTTCTGCAATGTAAACGTGCCGAACCCCGTTGCCGTCACCTGCACGGTGTAGTTACCCGGCAGCAGCGAGGGCACCACGTAGCCACCCGAACCATCGGTTGCCACCTCCCGCTCCGCGTTCGTGTCCAGCGAATGGACCTTTACCGCCGCGCCCGCCACGAGCGCGCCCGTCTGGTCCGTCACCGTGCCGGAAAGCGTCGCCGTCGACTGCGCACCGGCAACGCCCACAAACGCCAGCCCCACTGCAACCGCAATCCATAACCGAAGAAATATCGTTGCACTTTTCACGGACAGCCTCCTCAAAGAAGCACAAATCCCGCGTGCCGTTACGCGCCATCTCTTTTTTCGAATCGGTATCGTCGCTTCTGTCCCACGCGGCGTGCGAAAAATGCGCCACCTGCTCATGGTTCATGCCATCGACTCCAGCTTCGTCAAACGGCCCTAAAACGCCGTCGTCGCCAAGGAATCAAAGCTCAGTGGAAGACCAACTGCAAGTAAACTTTCACGGAATCTCTTTCGTGTCAACGAAGTCCATCCTAGGGGTGGCCGTCATTCGACCGCGAATCGCCCAGCACTTCGTCGCCGCACAATATGTTTCGCCAGATATGTCATGGCCTCTTCTGGCCGATGTCATTTTCCTGTAAACCGTCGCCACCCTGCATCTTTGAGAGAGTTGCACAAACGAAAAAGCCAGGCCACCGGCCCGGCTCTCCACCCTTCAATTTACAGATCAAATATCGAGTCCTGCGGTTGCGTATCCCGCGAACCGGCTCCTGTCGCCCCGCCCCTTCCGAGACACCCACCCGCGACAGTACTGGCCCGCACAAGCGGAAGGCCTGCTCATCGCCCTCCGCCCACTGCCCGCTGGTTAGCGGGTCGTGGTCGAGAAGCGGAACTGGTCGCGAAGGCAGATGGAACCGATAACAACGAGAGCGAGTAGCGACGGCATAAAGAAGATGTACATATGGCCTCCTCAGGCAGATAAGTAGAGTTCAGGTGTTTCAGAAACCTTGTTGCTGCACTCTGGCTTATTGCAAACGGGCGGCCATTCTGTAAAACCCCTTTAACCACCCCAAAACGGCCGTTTCCCCCCTGCGAGAGGCACACGAAGGGCAAATCGGAGGAATAGAGGGAAGATGAGTTCCAAAACTTTGCCACTCTGTGTGGCAAAAGTTTTCACATTTACCCAAAAGGATCGCCCTGGCCTCGGCAAAAGGTTGCCTCACACATTTATCTCGACATCAAGATAAATGCGCGGGCAGCGGATGTGCTCACAGAACCTGAGTTAGGGGGGAACTAGACCGCGATGGTGAAGGTGTCTTCCGTCCGGGTAACGGCACGGTACATCGTGTCCCGCTCGAAGGGCACACGGCCAGCCTCGGTAATCAACCGAACCAGATCCTGCCGGCGAAGTCCCTGGGGGGTCGTCGCGCCGGCATTGTGGTAGATCTTCTCCTCCACAACCGTTCCGTCGATGTCGTCGGCTCCGAAGCGCAACGAGATCTGGGCCATCTTGGGCGAGACCATCTGCCAGTAACTCTTGATATGCGAGAAGTTATCCAGCATCAAGCGGCCGATTGCAATCTGCTTGATATCGAGCATCCCGGTCGTCTTGGGGATATGCGCCAGCGCTGTATTGTCAGGGTGGAACGAAAGCGGAATAAAGGTCTGGAACCCGCCGGTATCGTCCTGCACCTCGCGCAACCGGATCATGTGGTCGACGCGGTCTTCATCGTTCTCCACATGCCCGTAGAGCATGGTGGCGTTGGAACGAAGCCCGATCTTGTGGGCCGTCCTGGCGGTCTCCAGCCACTCGGAGCCGTCGATCTTGTGGTCGCAGATGATGTGGCGGACGTGGTCGGCGAAGATCTCCGCCCCTCCACCTGGCATCGAGTCGACGCCCGCCTCCTTCATCCGCTGAAGCGTTTCGGGGATGGTCATCTTGCCGCGCTTGGCGAGAAAGGCGACCTCAACCATGGTGAATGCCTTGATATGGACCCTGGGAAAACGCTCCTTCAGCCCTCGCACCAGGTCCATAAAGTACTCAAAAGGCAGGTCGGGATGAAGCCCACCGACGATGTGGAACTCCGTGACCGCCTCGGTATAACCCGCCCCTGCGGACTCCCACGCCTCTTCAAGGGCCATCGTGTAGGTGCCGGCCTCGCCCTTCTTCTTGCCAAAGGCGCAAAGGCGGCAGGAGGCGACGCAGACATTGGTCGGGTTGATATGGCGATTGACGTTGAAGTAGGCAACGTCGCCGTGGAGCTTTTCGCGGACGTAATTGGCCAGCCAGCCCACCGCAAGGATATCTCCGCTGCGATAGAGGGCCACGCCGTCATCGAAGCTGAGCCGCTCACCGGCAAGCACCTTTTCGGCGACAGGCCCCAGGGCTGGATCGTCGGTCTGGAAGGAGTGCCGGGGCCGCTGGGTCGTCGCTTCGAAGCTCATAGGATGATTCTATCGCCTTCGCGCGCCCCCTGCGGCCCCTTCGGGATTAGTGCTTGACCTCTGCTGAGTTGACCATCTCCGGCTGAATCACAATGCCGTCGAAGAGCGTCGCGCCAACAAGGTGGTCGCCCACCGGACGCACCAGGCGAAGGTTCCAGCCCGTGTTCCAGTAGCTGACCTTCTTGTCCGGCAGATGCGCGGCGAAGGCGAAGGTGGTTGGGCTGTTGGCCGTAATCAACACGCGCTGCCCGCGCTCGTCCCAGAAGATGCTGTTGACGTCGCGGACATAGAGGTTGTGCACAACATGCCAGCTCGCGCCCTTGTCCTGGGAGAGGTAGACCCCTTCGCGGCCACCGATCCAGAGACCGCCGAAGCCGTCGACGGCGACCGCGGTGATCTGGGTGAGATCAGAGGGCCGCGACACAGGCGTCCATGTCTTGCCGGCATCTGTTGTGAGGACCGCAGTGGTAAGTGAGGAGGCAAGAACCGTCGATTTGGCAGCCGCGACGGTGTACCAGACGTGGCCCTCGGGATTGGCGGCAAGCTGCCAGCTCTGGCCGGAGTCGGTGCTCTTAAGTACGCCGTCGGAGGTCGCCGCAAACAAGGCATCTCCATCGCGGGTGAAAGCGAATACGGTTCCGTCAAACGGCTTGGCCGGGGGCTTGACCGTCTTTTTGACGGGGGCCTTCACCGGCGCTCTGCGCGCACCTTTTCTTGCTACAACCGGCTTGGCAACGGCAGGCTCTTCAACGACCGGAAGTTCGAGCGAGACCTTGGCGACCTTGCTCCATGTCTCCCCATCAAGGCGATAGATTCCGTGGCGCGTTCCGGCAACGATGCTCCCATCGGGGCCCTGCCCCAGGCTGAAGACATCGTGGGCTTCGAGTCCGGCGTTCTTCTGCGTCCAGGTGAGGCCGCCATTGTTACTGACGAAGACGCCTCCCCATGCCTTGTCGTTGACGATGCCGACATAGATCGTGTTGGGCTGACGGCTGTCCTCTACGTATGAGGTGATCTGGCGGGCGGAAAAGCCATTGTTCGTTGGCTGGAAGCTGTTGCCGCCGTCGTTCGAGACGAGAACGCCCCCGCGGTCGGTCGCCAGCAGCATGCGGTTGGTGTCGGAGGGATTGATGTACACGTCATTGACGATCAGCTCCGGCCCCGAGGTCCGAACCCAGGTCTTACCCGAGTCCACTGTCCGATAGAGCCCCTCGGTGGTTCCCGCGAAGACGATGTTCTGGTGCTGGGGGTCCTGCATCAGCACGCGCGTTCTGCGCGCCGTGGAAGGAATGCCCTGGATCTTGCGAAACATCGAGCCGGCATCCTCGCTCTTATAGATGCCCGAGCAGGCGCTAGCATACACGACGCCCGGATTTACAGGGTCGATGATGATCGAGAAGACGTCCGAGTCGTCGATCACGCCGTTCTTCGAAGTGATATTGGTCCAGTTTGCGCCGCCGTCGGTGGTCTTCCAGGGAAGGTGCCAGGTCCCGGCGAAGATCACGTTCGGGTTCTTCGGATCGATCGCGACGGACTCGACCTCGTGGATCTCGGTGCTGCCGGGAGGGCTGATTAGGGTCCAATGCGCTCCGCTGTCGTTGGTGCGGTAGACACCCTTCAGCGTTCCGGCAACGAACATCTTCGGATCAGAGGCTGAGTTCGCCAGCGCCAGCACCGATTGTCCCTTCAGCTCCGGAACTTCCTTCCACGTTGCACCCGCATCTTCGCTGACGAAGAGGTCGCCAACCTGTCCGCCTAGTACCCATGCTCCGACGAAGATGTGGTTCGGCTTGAGCGGGTCGAGAACGATGGAGTCCAGCACCAGGTCGTCACGCCTGCCAACGCGTGCAAGGCGCTTCCAGTCGCTGCCGTTGTTGTGCGACTCATAGATCCAGCCGTTGGCGGTGCCGAGATACAGATGGTTCTTGTCGTGAGGATCGGAGGCAAAGGAACGGGCATCTCCACCGTTCGGCCCGAACGGAAGCCATCCTGGAGCGGCGGCGTTGACATACGGGGAGAAGAAGACCAGGGCGACGACGAGGGCGAGGAGGTTTCTACAATTTCGCATGATGACCTGTTATCAGTTTAGCCAACACCAGTGCACAGGTCAGCAACAAGACAGGAAAAAGGCTGACTGGGTTGGTTCCCAGTCAGCCTTTTCGGTTGGATTGCTTTTAGAGGACTACTTCTTCTTCGCCGCGTGCTTGTGTGCAGCAGCCTTGCGCGGCGCAACCTTTACAGCACTCTCGTCGACTGAGGTGAGTCCAGCCTGGTCGAGTGTTGCTCCGGTCGGGATGAGGGTGGAGGTGACGGTCTTGCCATCCTGCGATCCCGTGTAGAGCGAGATGCGGCTGGAGTCGACGCCCTTCTCCTTCACCAGATAGTCCTTGGTGTTGGCTGCGCGGGATGCCGCTGCCTTGCTGCCGGCCTTCTCCTTGGCGCTGGCATTGCCGACGAGGGCAAGCTTCGCATCGGAGGAGCGCTGCATGTTCAGGGCGATGTCATCGAGGCAGGCCTTGGCTTCGTTGTCGACGCGGGTCGGACGCTTCTTGTCGCGATCGAAGGTGATCGAGCAGAGCGCCGAGGTCTTCGGCTGCGGCGGAGCAGGCGGCGCATTGACCGTCACGCTCGTCGTGCAGGAGGCCGACTGGCCCTTGTCGTCAACCACGTTCGCTGTCACCGTAATCGTTCCCGGGGCCGCGCCAGTGGTGTTGAGGGTTGCCGTGGAGGTGTTGCCAGTGACCGAACCCGCCGTCGAGCTGTAGCTGTAGGTCAGAGGACGGTTCTGCGGGCTGGTTCCGTTCGCAGTGATCGTGGAGGAGTCTCCAGGAGCAACGGTCGAAGGATTGGCCGAGCAGGTGAGCGTGGGCGGCTGGAACTGCTGAACCGTGAACGGAGCCGAGCAGTCCGCCATCTCGCCGGCCTTGTTGCCCTCGGAGACGTGGCCCTTGACTGTATAGCTGCCGGGGTTCAGGTTCGTAGTCGCAACGTTCGCCGTGTTGCTGGTTCCGGAGACAGTGCCACCGTCGGAGGTCCAGTTGTAGGTCGCCGTCTTCTTGGGGTTCAGGTTCGCCGCAGTGCCGGTCACAGTGATCGGGTCGCCAGGGTAAACGGACGAGGGCGATGCCGAGCAGCTATAGGTGACAGGAGCCGGAGGAACGATGTGGCCGAAGTGCGTCACGATACCCGTGCTGAGGTCCACGCCGCTGAGATTGGCGCGTCCACCCATCTGGTTTCCAGTCGGTGGGGGCGTATAGGGACCGAAGTTGGCATGAATGTAACGGTAGTCGGCCTCGAAGAGACGGAACGAGAAGCGGTTGTTGAAGAACGGCAGGTCATAGTCCATACCGCCGCCAGCCGTCAGGGCCGGACCCCAGGTCCAGGGGTTGTGATAGATGAAGGGATTGGACAGGTTGGGTCCAACCAGCTTCGCGCCACCGGCCAGACCGTGAGCGAAGAGCGTGAAGTTCTGCATGGGCGCGCGGAAGATCGGTCCGGCCGAAGCGCTGTACAGGCCGTCGTTCTTGCCGTCGGGGTGAGCAACCAGGTTGACTTCGCCGCCGAAGTACTTGTTGAAGTAGTACGCGCCACTGCCGATCGCTCCGAGGTCGACCGACGAGTAGTTGATGCCCGCGGGCTTCAACTGTCCATGCGCGCCGAAGTAGGAGTATCCGGTGAACAGATCAAAGCGCGATGGGTTTGCGCCCGCAGGGGCGGCTGTGCTGGGAGTCTGCGCACCCAGGCTCGCGACTCCAAGACTGACTGCGCAAGCAGCCAGTACGAACCGGCCAAAAATACGTTTAGGGCTATAAACCATTACACTTCCTCCGCTCAATTCTTCCATAGTGAAATGAACCGGTTAAGGCTCAAATTGAATCCAATCAATTGCTTCGATTCTGTAAAGCTTACCTTAGTTGCTAATGATACCGGTAAAATTTACTCTGCGAAAACACTATTTTCAATAGCTTACCCTGCGATTCCCGAACTTCAACCCAGGAGAATCTTCGCAGTTACCAAAGATTGCTCGCGCGGTCATGCGAGATTCAGCGTCTTTTTCAGCGTCCCGCGCTCACTTTGTATCTTTTCCTGCAACAAAGTAATGGCGTAAAGCAGTTGCTCGGGCCGCGGCGGGCAACCAGGCACATAGATGTCGACCGGTATCACTTGGTTAACACCCTGGAGCAACGCATAGTTGTTGAAGACCCCGCCCGAGGTAGCACACGCACCCATCGAAATCACCCACTTCGGCTCGGGCATCTGCTCGTACAGTCTGCGGATGACGGGCGCCATCTTTTGCGAGACGCGTCCTGCAATGATCATCAGGTCGCTCTGTCGTGGCGAGGGACGAAAGACCTCAGCGCCGAAGCGCGCGATATCGTAGCGTGAGCCGCCCATGGACATCATCTCGATGGCGCAGCAGGCCAGGCCGAAGGTCATCGGCCAGACCGAGTTCTTCCTTACCCAGTTGATCGCCGCGTCGAGCGACGCCAGAACGATGCCTTCGGGCTGGTCGTAACCCCAGTTGACCTCCTTCAGCTTCTCCTGGTTCTTGGCAAAGCTCTCAAGACTGCCAAAGAGATACCGGTCTCCCTTTTGCGGAGTTTCCGTGGGCCGCCCACTGCTGGTGTTGTCGGATGTGCTCATACGTCAATGATAGACGGACAGCAGCTTTTGGACGAATTAAACAACCCTCGTGCCGATACCCGGCTCATCGGTTACATGGTTGCCGCTTTATTTCGAGCCCGCGACCGGCCTTGAATCCCTGTGGGAGGTCGAAGACGATACGGAAGCGTATCCACGTAAGTTTGCCCAGCGCGGTCGGCCTGCCGCCGGACGGGTTCTCGACCGTATGCGGCGTCGTCAAAAAATGCGTCGCCACGGTAGACGCGATACGCGCCTGATCGGCGGTGCCGGGGACGAGGTGCGCATCGAGGATCGTCAGCACCGCCTCCGGTGCCTGGCCCACAAGCACGGCGAGACCCTGCTGCGCGGCCGATGACTGTGCCGGGCTCGCTTCGTATGCGCTGTATGCCTTCAGGAGTCTGGCGAAGCTCCCCTCGTCGGCCGCGAAGCGAAAGCGGCGCGGGTTCCAGCCGATGGCGTCCTGTGCGCGAAAGCTGAAGTCGGTGCTTATCAGCAGCGGGCTTACGGAGTGATACGGCGGCGTCGCCAGTTCAGCGTAGTCGTGGGCGGGCCGTGGCCTGCCTTCAGGCAGGACGCGGAGGATCCAGCCGGAGGCCAGGGGCTCCAGCATCAGCACAAGACCGCCGCCGATCGGGCGGACGAAGGACTCACCTGCACGGACCTGTCCTTCGAGTACGCCAACGTTGCATCGCGCAGCTTTTGCCGGCTGCTGAGAGAACCCTGCAACCGAAGCGAGCATCGCCAGCACTACTGCCAGAAGTCTAAGACGCATTCTGCTCCATTGCCTCCAGCAGAGCGGCCTTCAGCGCGCGCTGCTGTTTCTTTTCCAGCTTCGCCCCATCGTGCGTCAGGTAGAAGACGTCGATGGCGGTCTCGCCTTCGGTGTCGATCAGCGCCACCTCGATATTGTGTCCGTGCACTGCAATCGTGAGCGAGAGTGCCCGCAGCAGGCCGGGGACGTCCTGCGCGATCGCTTCGAGCAGCGTACTGTGCGAGGACGCCTCGTCGTCGAACTCCAGCCGAGGAGTGACGACCACCTTCGGCGTCTTGCGGCGGCCACGGCGGCGGCTGTTGAGAAACTTCTCGATCGAAGTCGTGCCGGAGACAACGTCGTGCACGCTCTTCACGAAGCGCTCGTGCTCGGAGGCGTTCATCTCGAGGGTGCGAAAGCTATCGGTAAAGCGGAAGCTGTCGACGACGATGCCGTTCCGGTTGGAGAACGCATCGGCCGTCACGATATTCATGCCCCATGCGGCAAGGGTTCCGGTCATGTTTGCGAAGAGCTGTGCGCGGTCCGGCGTAACGACGGTCAGTTCGCTGACAGACGGCGTATAGCGGAAATCCAACTGCACCCCGTCGGCAGCGAGCTGCTCGGCCATGCGAAAGTGCGTGCGTATCTGCTCGGGCGAGCGCGTGAGGACGTAGCGCTCGGGGAAGCCTTCGAGGAAGCCGGCGACGGCGGCCCTGCGATCCGGCAGCAGCGCGGCGACACGATCGACAAGCTCGCGCGCCTCCTGACCGCCGACACGCTCGTCGTCCACGCTGCGGTCGAGATAGTTTGCGGTCGCAATATAGAGCCTCCACAGGTTCTCGGCCTTCCACGGCGTAAGCGCATCGGGATGCACCGCGTTGATGTCCGCGTAGGTGAAGAGCGTGAGCATGCGCAGCATCTCCGGCGTCTGCACCTTGCCCGCGAAGGCGCGCACCGTCTCCATATCGAAGATGTCGCGGCGAAGCGCGGAGGACATCTCCAGGTGCAGCCCGATTACGTTGAGCACCAACTCGCTCTCGTAGGGGTCGAGCTCCAGGCGGTCGACCACGCTCTGCGCCAGACGCGTGCTCTCCTGCGCGTGGTCTCCCGTGCTGCGCCCCTTGCCTGTGTCGTGCAGAAGCGCTCCCAGGTAGAGCGTGGAAGCGTGAGGCAGCTCGCGCAACAGCGTCCCCACGCGCGCGCCCCAGTCGCCGGGCTTCGCGGGCTGCGACGCTTCCAACCCATGCAGCGTGTCGATCAGAACGAAGGTGTGCTCGTCGACCGTGTAGCGGTGGTAGGCGTCGCGTATGACCAGCGCATCGATACCGTGAAACTCCGGGAGCAGCAGCTCAAGCACGCCGAGCGCGTGCATGGAGCGCAGGGCCTGACCGGCGTATCGGCCAACGAGAATGGCCTGCAGATGACGCCACAGCGCCGGGCCTTCTTCCAGATTTGCGGAGAGCAGCGGGAGCGCCTGCGAGATGCGCTCTTCCGCCTCGCGTCCAAGGCGGCAGCCGGCGCGCGCGATGGCGGCGAAGGCATCGAGCACGATCTCCGGGTCGTGCGCGGCGTCGCGCGCGCCCAGGGCGTAGCCCTTTGGCGCGGGATCCAGAACGATGCGTCCGTGGTCGATGCGAAAGCCGCTCTGTGGCTCGACACCGCGCTCGCGGCGAAGCAGCAGACGCCTGGTGTTCTTTGGCTCCGGCAGGTCCTCCACCCTTCGCTTCAGGCAGCGTTCGACGCTGCGCGCGTGGCGGAAATAGAAGCCCATCCAATAAGCCGCGTCGATGGTCAGCGTGTCGCGGCCGTTCAATCCGATGCCAGCCTCAGCCGCAGCGGCCTGCGCCTGCCAGTCGAGCGTGTTGTCGTCTCGGTCGCGGCGGTAGTGCAGATAGCAGCGGACGAGACGGAGAAACTCGATGGCATGGCGAAACTCCACATCTTCAACGTGCGTGCTGGCTGCTTCGCCGACAGTCTCAAGCTGCGCCAGCCAGCCGCAGACGTGCACGTCGCGCAGGCCGCCGGGGCAGTCCTTAATGTTGGGTTCCAGGTGAAAGAGCGTATCGCCGTATTTCTTGTGGCGTTCGCGCGTGAGCTCGAGCAGGCTCGCGAGGATTGCCTTCCTGTCGCGGTCGATCAGCTTTGGGACCGCCTGCGAGGCGAGCTTCTGGTAGAGACCGTGGTCTCCCGCGAGGAACCGGTGGTCCATCAGCGACAGCGTGAACTCGGCGTTGTCCTCGGAGAAGCGCTGGCATTCGGCAAGCATGCGCGTCGCGGGCGAGACCCGGATGCCGCAGTCCCAGAGGTGCTGTCCGATGCGCCGGATGCTCTCTTTGACGTCTTTTTCCTGAACGCGGGCGTCGAGCAGGAAGAGGAGGTCGACATCGGAGCAGGGAAAGAGTTCCCTGCGCCCATAGCCGCCGATGGCGAGCAGCGCGACCCCGCTGGCGATGCGGGGATCGCTCGCCACGGCGCGCTGCCAGAGGCCGGTGACGAGATCGTCCATTGCGGCGGTGCGGGCCGCAATGGTGGCGGAGCCGGATGCTCCGGCCTCGAATGCGCCGCGAATCTCCAGCATCTTTCTCTGATATTGCTGTTGGCTGTCGAGATCGCTGCCTGTCGCCGCCTGCATCCTGTCTCCCTCTAAGACTTCAGAATATCGTGCCGGCTGCGGCGAGGGCCGATGCTTGTTCGTCCGGACAAAAGGCCCGAACGCTTACAGCGCGGTCTCGCCGCGCTCGTCGTTGCGGATGCGGATCGCCTCGTCGATCTTCGAGATGAAGATCTTTCCGTCGCCGATGGTCCCGGTCCGTGCCGCGGTGAGAATCGCCTGCACGGCCTGGTCGACCATCTCGTCCGGGACGACCATCTCGATCTTGACCTTGGGCAGCAGGTCCACCGAGTACTCGCGTCCGCGATAGACCTCGGTGTGCCCCTTTTGCCGTCCATGCCCGCGCGCCTCGAGGATCGTCATGCCGTTGATGCCGATCTCGACCAGCGCGTCCTTAACCGAATCCAGCTTCGACGGCTGGATGACTGCTTCAATCTTCTGCATATCCGTATCGTTTCCTCTCGGCGTCTTGTCAGATCAGTCTAGTGTGCCCAATCGTAGCCTTCTTCGCCATGCTGCGACAGGTCCAGGCCGGTGCGCTCGTCGTCCTCACTCACCCTAAGCCCGATCGTCTTGTCGACGAGGAACAAAATGATGAGCGTACCCACAATCGAAATGCTCCAGGCAATGGCCACACCCAGGAACTGGTTGAAGAGCTGGTGCCAGTTGCCTTCAAGCAGACCGGTTGCCTTGCCCGCGCCGAAGATAGGGTTGATCGTGCTGTTGGCGAAGATACCGGTAAGGATCGCTCCCAGCGTTCCGCCCGCGCCATGAACGCCGAAGGCGTCCAGCGAGTCGTCGTAGCCGAACCATGCCTTGACCTTGACCACCATCATGTAGCAGAAGACACCGGCAATCAGGCCAATCCAGAGCGCCGACATCGGCGTGACGAATCCCGCCGCCGGGGTGATCGCAACCAGGCCCGCGACTGCGCCCGAAATCGCGCCCAGCGCCGAGGCCTTGCCCTGACGGATCCACTCGGCCGCGCTCCAACCCACAGCAGCGGCGGCCGCGCCGAAGTGCGTCGCCACAAAGGCCGAGGTGGCAAGCGTTCCAGCGGACAGCGCGGAACCGGCGTTGAAACCGAACCAGCCCACCCACAGAAGACAGGCGCCGATAAAGCTGAGGACGACCGAGTGCGGCGGCATCGGTTCCCTGGGGAAGCCGAGTCGCTTGCCCAGGAAGATGGCCGTCACCAGCGCCGAGACCCCCGATGTCACGTGAACGACCGTTCCGCCGGCGAAGTCGAGGCAAGGAATGCGGCCACCCATCGCTGCGTTGAGGAAGCCACCCTTACCCCAGACCATGTGCGCCATCGGGCTGTAGATAAACAGTGCCCAGAGCACCATGAAGACCAGCATGGCCGAAAACTTCATGCGCTCGGCGAACGCGCCGGAGATCAGCGCCGGAGTGATGATGGCAAACATCAACTGGTAGACCATGAAGGTCTGCGACGGGATGGTCGGCGCATAGACGTCGGGCGCGAGGCCCACGCCATGCAGAAACATATTGTGGAAGCCGCCGATGAAGGCGTTGCCGTCGCCAAAGGCCAACGAGTAGATGACTACCGCCCAGAGCACCGTGATCACGGCCATCATGGCAAAGGTCTGCATCATGGTGCCAAGCACGTTCTTCTTGCGAACCAGGCCGCCGTAGAACAGGGCGAGTCCAGGGCCGCTCATCATCAGCACAAGCGCGGCGGAGACCAGCATCCAGGCGTTGTCGCCCGAGGTCTGCGCGGCCGAGATTGCCGTGGCGTTGGCCGTGGCCTGCTTCTCAAGCGCGGCGAGACGGTCGGTCTGGCTTGCAGGCGCCGGGCTGGCGGCGGTCTGGGTTGCCGCGGCCGGGCTGGCGGCGGTCTGGGTTGCCGCGGCCGGGGTTGCGGTCTGGGTCGCAATCTGGGCCATGGCGTTTTGCCCGGCCACGATCGGCATGCCTGCAAGAAATGTGAGCAAAAGCCCTGAAAACACCTTCACTACGGCACCACGCATGGATTCCATCACCTGTCCGATTGGATTTCTTACGTCAGAAATGCTGAGACGATGCCGTGCCTATCGCATGAAGCTCAATCGTGGAGCAATCGAATGTGGGGGCATCAGTAGCGCTTCGCTGCGGCGTGGGAGCGAAATCACTTCGCTGCGGCTTGGGAGCGAAGTTGAAAAGCTGGTCGTGTAGCTATAAATCTACACAACGAAACGCGCATCACAAAGCACGAATTGCGGCTTCACGCCGAGATACGAGCTTTTTCGCCCTGAATCGCGATTCATTCGCGATGCAGCCGGGGGCAAGATGCGGGCGCGAATGTCCCACACATGCCGCGATGATGCTATGTCATGATGGCTGTTCCGCCGCGCAATCCAAGCGAAAGCAGGTTCCTTCACTTCGTTACGGAATGACAAAGTCCGGGAGCGACAAGGTCTTACTCCGTTACGGAATGACAAAGTCAGGGAGCGACAAGGTCCTCACTGCGTCAGACTGTGTCTTTATTGGGCACTCTCTTGTTTGTCATTCCGTAGTGAAACAGCCTGCCCTGAGCGAAGTCGAATGGGGAGGAATCTGCTGTTTGCGCCGCGCGATCCAAGCGAAAGCAGATTCCTTCACTTCGTTACGGAATGACAAAGTCAACGGGGCGGCAAGGTGTCACTGCGTCCTCTACGGCGTTGGTGCGGCGTATCCGCGCTCGCGCATCCACTTAAGCAGAAGATCGGGCCAGATGCTGAGATCGGGGTTGGCTGCGGCGAGACCAGCACCGTGCGCACCGTGCTGGAAGATGTGCATCTCGGCCGGAACTCCGGCTTTGACTAAGGCCTCGTAGAACATGACGCTGTTCATCACGGGCACTGTCTGGTCGTCGGTGGTTGTAAAGAGGAAGGCCGGAGGCGTCTCTGGAGTGACGCGCGTCTCCGCCGAGAGAGACCTCACGAGCGCAGGGTCGGGGTTGTCGCCGAGGAGGAACTTGGCCGAACCCCTGTGCCCCGTCGGCTCCATGAACGTAATCACCGGGTAGGAGAGGATGAGGAACAGCGGCCTGCTGCTCTCGCGATCGATGGGATCGGCGGCCTCAGGGTTGCCCGCGTCGAACTGTGTTCCGGCGGTGGCGGTCAGGTGTCCTCCCGCCGACGAGCCCCACATGCCGACGCGGTCTTTCTCAATGCCGTACTCGGCGGCGTGAGCGCGGACAAAGCGGATGGCGCGCTGAGCGTCTCCGATCTCGATGGGGTGGTGATACTGCGGCCCCAGCCGGTAACGCAGGACGAAGGCCGCGACTCCGTGCCGGTTCAGCCATCGCGCGTAGGCGTAGCCCTCCTTCTCCGTTGCGAGATGGGTGTAGCCGCCTCCTGGAGCGACGACGACGCCCGTCTTTGTCGCATTGGGCACCGTTGGCAGAAAGACCGTGATCGAGGGTTTGTCGGCGTCGGTGTCTCCCGTAGCGCCCGGCGCGCCCGCAGGCCACAGCAGCACTGGCGCGGGCACATCGGCAGCCGGGGCCGCAGGTTGTTGAGCAACACTGAATATGGGCAACAACGCCACTGCAAGAAAACTCTTTGCCACAAACTTCATGCGCACTCCTTGCTTCGATCACATCCACTGTACCAACGCGCAAGGTGCGGGCAAGCCATCACGCGGGGGTAGCGGTAATGGGGCAGGTTGGAAATGACTCTGTCCTTGTGGTTGTCGTCGTTCTGAGCCGAACGGGATCCCCGGCCAGCTTGCTGGCTGGGGCAGGGAGGCGAAGAATCCCTGTAGTTTTCATCTGGCGCAAATGATACTGAGATTCTTCGCTACGCTCAGAATGACGGCTCGAGGGTCACGTTCCATGCGATGGCTGTGTGGATTTATCGTCCGCAATCCCTTAACCTTGTCAGCGACGTCAGCAAATGCCTTTCTGGAGTTTCGATGAAGCATCTGGTTCAAAAGCAGCTCGCGCAGTCGATCTCTGCCATGCAGGCAACGCTAGCCGATCTCCACATCGCCGACACGGTCTCGCTTGCGGCGGAGGTCACGGCAAACTCCATGCTGGCTGGGCGGAAGCTGATGGTCGCAGGCAATGGCGGATCGGCCGCCGACGCACAACACCTGGTAGCCGAGTTCGTCGTACGCCTTAAGGCCAACCGCCCCGCGCTGCGCGCCATCGCGCTGACGACCGATAGCTCCATCATCACCGCGGGCGGCAACGACTTCGGGTTCGACTGCATCTTCGCGCGGCAGATCGAGGCGCTGGGACAACCGGGGGACATCTTCCTGGGCATCTCCACGTCGGGAAACTCGAAGAACATCATGCAGGCCCTGCAGCAGGCCCGCGAGATGAAGATCACGACCATCGGCTTCAGCGGCAACGGCGGCGGCGCAATGAAGGCTCTCTGCGATCACAACGTCATCATCCCATCGGACGTCACCATGAACATCCAGGAGTGCCATCTCGCGCTGGAGCACATCTTCTGCATGGCCGTTGAACGCTTCTACTTCGGAAAAGACATCGACGCAACGTAAACCCTCTGCCGTTGAAGCTGCATCGAACGGTGAGACGAAACAAGTGAGGACGCATGTCGAGAACACAGTCGGCGATGGTGCAGTTGGGTACGGTGGCCCCTCCGTTTGAGCTGCCGGATGTTGTAACGGGAAAGGCCGTAGGACGTGACGACGTGGCCGCCGGTCGTAAGGGCCTGCTGGTCATGTTTCTCTGCGTGCACTGCCCTTACGTGAAGCATGTGGAAGAAGAGCTTGCCCGCATCGGACGCGACTATGAAGACAGACTCGGCATCGTCGCCATCTCCTCGAACGACGTCGTGGCGTATCCCGAGGACGCTCCCGCCGAGATGAAGAAGCAGGCCGAACGGCTCATGTTCCGCTTCCCCTATCTCTACGACGAGACGCAGGAGGTTGCACGCGAGTACGATGCAGCCTGCACCCCCGACATATTTTTATTCGACGCGGAGATGAAGTTGGCCTACCGCGGGCAGATCGACGACAGCAGGCCGAAGCGCAAGGACATTGGAAACGACCTGCCTGTGGATGGCAGAGACCTGCGGGCGGCGATCGAGGCCGTACTCGCTGGCAAACGCCCCGGCCCGGACCAGAAGTTCGCCGTCGGATGCAGCATCAAGTGGAAAGAATAACGAAGAAGGGACAGACGACATGCTTAACAAACTGAAGGCAGGAATCTTGCGTTTCCAGACAGAGGTCTACCCCGCGCAGGCCGAGACCTATCGCAGGGCTGTCGCGGAGCCGCAACAGCCCTCGTCGCTGATCGTCACCTGCGCCGACTCGCGCATCGACCCGGAGTTGATTACACAGTCCGGCCCCGGCGAGATCTTCGTCACGCGTAACATCGGGAACCTTGTGCCTGCCTACGGAGAGATGATGGGCGGCGTCAGCGCCGTAATCGAATACGCCGTAAGCGCCTTGAAGGTGCGGCACATCGCCATCTGCGGCCATAGCGACTGCGGGGCCATGAAGGCGATGCTCGGCCCCGGCAGCATGGATTCCATGCCGGCAGTGAAGAACTGGATGCGCAACGCGGACGCCGCGCTCAGCGTGGCCGATTCCTTGGCCCCCAAAGGCGAGACGCACCAGGACCGGCTGAGGCGCCTCACCGAGGAAAACGTTCTGCTCCAGCTACAGCACCTGAGAACGCACCCGTCGGTCGCCGGAGCTGTGGCGCGCGAAGAGCTTACGCTCTCCGGCTGGGTCTACGACATCGGCGCGGGTCAGGTGCGAATCTCCGAGAACGGCGAGCGGACCTTTCATCCAGTGGTCGCGAAGGGCGCGAAGGCATGATCGCTCCAGGCCAGCGCAGGCTGGTGCTGGCAACACTGCGGTACGTCGGCTGGCCTCTGCTGGCACTGCTGGTCTACGACATCACCGTCGTGGTGCTCTACAAGCAGGGCTATCTCCACTGGGCGGCGTTGAACCTGATCCCAATTTCGCTGCTTGGCTCCGTCATCGGCATCCTCGTCGCGTTTCGCAACACGACCTCGTATGCGCGATGGTGGGAGGCGCGGACGCTGTGGGGCGCCATCGTCAACAACTCGCGCAGCCTGGCACGCCAGGTGACGACGGCGATGAGATCCGCTCCCGGCGCTTCAGCCAGTGAGCTTCACGAGATGCAGCGGCGAATGATCTACTACCAGATCGCCTGGGCGCACGCGCTTCGACTGCATCTGCGCCGGCAGGACCCCTGGGACGAGATTGCACCGTTTCTGTCGCCGTCGGAGATCGCCGACCTGCGCGGCCAGAAGAACATCCCGGTGGCCATTCAACAGTGGCAGAGCAGGCTCCTGAGCGACATGCTCGACAAGGGCTGGATCGACATGACGAAGTGGCGGGCCATGGACGAAAGCCTCAACGATCTCGTCGACGCGCAGGGCGGCGCAGAACGCATCAAGAACACGCCCATGCCGCGGCAGTACGACTACATCCCACAGCTATGCGTGCAGATATTCTGCGTCGTGCTGCCCCTGGCGATGGGAGCGAGCATGGGATGGTTCACTCCGCTCGGCTCGGCGCTGGTGGGCTTCGTCTTCCTTGCTCTCGACAAGATCGGCCGCGACCTCGAAGACCCCTTCGACAACACCGTGCACGATATTCCACTGACCTCGATCGCGCGAACGATCGAGATCAACCTGCGCCAGATGCTCGGCGAGACGGAGTTGCCACCGCCGGTTGTGCCGGTCAACAACGTGCTCTGGTAGGAAGATCAACAGGGCGGCGGGAGGTGTATCCGCTGCCCTGAACCGGGGACTCCTTAAGCCGTCATTCTGAGGCGTAGCCGAAGAATCTCAGCATTTTTCCTGAGCCGCATCGCAACATGAAACTACAGGGACTCTTCGGCTACGCCTCAGAATGACGATGAGCATTTTTTCTGCTGGATGAAGTAACTACGCCTCGTGCGCCACGCGTCTGGAGCCTCTCTCCACGTTGACGATCTCTCCGTCACGCATATACAGAATACGGTCGGCGATCTGAGCAGCCTCGGGGTTGTGCGTAATCATCAGCACCGTCTGGTTCATCTCACGGCTCGACTTGTGAAGCATATCGAGCACGGCGTCGGAGTTCTTCGTGTCCAGGTTGCCGGTGGGTTCGTCGGCCAGCACAATTGACGGCCTTGAGATCAGCGCGCGCGCAATGGCGACACGCTGCTGCTCGCCTCCGGAAAGCTCGTTCGGGCGATGTTCCAGCCGCCCGCCGATACCGAGAAGGTCGCTGAGATGTTCGAGCAGCGCGCGGTCGAGCGGCTTCTTCTCCTCAGCTCCAAGGTTCGCGATGTCGTGCGCAATCTCGACGTTGCCCATGGCCGAAAGCGTCGGCAGCAGGTTGAACTTCTGGAAGATGAAGCCGATCTTGGCGCGGCGCAGGCGCGTGCGCTCGATGTCGGACAGGCGCGAGAAGTCTGCACCATCGATCGTCAGCGAACCGCTTGTGGGCGAGGTCAGACCGCCCAGCACATAGAAGAGCGTCGACTTGCCCGATCCCGACGGCCCCACGATGGCGACGAACTCGCCGGGTTCAACCGAGAAGCTGACGCTTCGCAGCGCCGGGACCTCCAGCTTGCCCGAGCGATAGGTCTTGCCCAGCTTTTCGGCAACGATAATGGGTCTGGCAGCGTTGCCTTGCGCGGAAGTGGCCGGAGAGGATGAGGATGCGTTGATCGCCATGAGCTGCTTTAAGTTTATCGTGATTAGGGGGATCGAGTGCGCGCGACGGAGTTTTTGCTGCTGGTATTGGTGGGGTGGACGGCCGTCGGAGCGCTCGGCATCGGCATCTCTTTCGCGCAACGGCAACGCCGGAAGGCGGTGCGCCATGTGGGCTGGATCGTGGGCGTATGGGCCATCTATCTCGCTGTCCTCATCGGGGTTTCGCGCCTGCAACCGCAGAAGGTTGTCGCCGTGGGCACACCGCAGTGCTACGACGAGATGTGCTTCACCGTGCTTGGCTTCGACGAGGTGCCGGGATATCTGTTGCATGGCGGCAGGTTAGTTCGCGTAAAGGTCGGCATCGAAAACCGGGGACACAAACCTGAGAGCGAGTCGTTGATTCGCGCCTATCTGCTCGACACGCAAGGCCGAAGCTGGAGCGAGGTGCCCGGACTGGCCGGCGTGCGGCTTACGTCCCGGCTCTCCGCAGGAGAATCCTCCATGAGTGAGCCAGTCTTCAAAGTCGACAACGGCGCACTTCCCTACGGTCTGACCCTCACGCACGGAAAGTGGCAACCAGGCGTACTAGTCATCGGCGATCCCGACAGCCTCTTTCACCAGCCAACCATTGCGCGATTGGCCAGATGAAACCCCTTTGCTTTTCTGTCACCTAATCGAGTTCAACATCCAAAAAAGCCCTGAGATTACCGTTTCCCTTGCAAACCCTTGCAAGGGAAACATGCCGCTGGTCGTAAACGGCATAGATTACAAAGGTTAATTAATTGGCACGGCAATTGCTGCTATACGTGCCCATATTGAGGGCCTTTGATCCACTAAGCATCGGGCGAACTGCGAAGTGGAGATGATAGTGAACGGGAATTTTCAGCTGGGCTCCGTGTACTGCCTGGGATTTGTCCGGGACGACTGTCAGTGACGAGTTCGTCTGTAGCTACTTCCTTTCCCATTGCCCAGGTATTGAAGCCCTGAAAACCGATAACGACCGGTGATGTCCTTTGCATGGCTGCTTCTCCCGTGGAAGCTCGCATCGGCATCGAATTGGCCCCTATGCGGCCCCTGCCGCGTAGACGGTGGAGCTTCGCCAACCCAATGCCCTGGAGGCATCACGTGAGAAAAATTGTTATTACCCTTATCACAGCCTTAGTCGTCTCTGGCGCCGCATACGGTCAGAGTAAGACCAACACTTCGAACGACAAGAAGCAGAGCAAGAAGGCCCTTGTCGACAACCAGATGGACCGCGTCACCGCGGCGGGTGAGGAAGACTCCGCGCTTGCGGCGAACAATTCAACCGTTACGGAAAACAACACCGGCAGCGTCAATGTCTCCGGCAGCGTGCTGAACGGAGCCAAGGGCATCAACATGGTGAACTCGGCCGATGCTCTGGTCGCCAATGGCGTCAACGTCTACAACGGCAGCCTGACGACGCAAGCTAACAACGGCGGCGCCGATGTCGACCAATCCAACGATATCTCCCAATCGAGCGCGCGCGAAGCGACGCTGAAGGGCTACAAGCGCGGCGCAAACTCTCAGTTGAGCGTAACGAGCTCGTCGGACGTGACGAAGAGCAGCAGCAGCTCCGATAGTCTTGACACCTCGAACACAAACACCTGGAACCACACCGAGACCGAGACCCTCAACAGGACGAGCAACAGCACGTCGTCCGATACCGCGAACGCTACCAAGAACTCCGCGGTGACGGAGAGCGCCAGCAAGTCCTCGTCGCTCGACACGACAGCGTCGGCCTCCGACAGCGCGAGCAAGACCAGCTCTTCGAACGACACCTCGTCGGCCAACGCCACCAGCGCAACCGCATCAAGCGGAAGCGGCGGCAGCTCCTCGTCGGGTGGCAATTCAACCCACACCAATAGCGCTTCGGGCGGCGGAGCCACTTCGTCGACCGCGGGCAACCAGACCAACGCTCTGACGACCTCGGGTATCGGGTCGGCCACCAACGCGACCAGCGGAAGCTCCAGCACCGATGCCGATGCATCCGCAGCCAACAACGCCGCGCAGAACGCCTCGTCGAAGAGCACGAAGGACGCTGCACAAGCCGCTGCGTCCGAAACCAACGCAAGCACCAATGCAACGACGGCGTCGAAGACCGACGCTTCCACCTATGCCACCTCGGAGACCGAGACCACGGCGAAGAGCAGCACGGCCACACGCTCGACAAAGGATGCGAAGGCCTCCGCTGAGCACTCGGTCAAGTCGTATCACAAGGTCTACAACGTAGAGGGTGCAGTCAGCTTCGACTCAGCCTCCGCGCAGAATGTGGCGGTGGACGGATCGACCGTGACGGCGACCAACAACTACTCCGTAACTCTGGCTGGAACCGCGATGCAGAACGCAACGGCGATGAACATCGTCAACGCGGCCGGCGGCATGGTTGCCAACGGAGTCAACGTGGCGCGGACGTCGAACATGAACTCGACCCCGAGCCTCTCGCAGTCCAACAGCATCAGCCAGGTCCGCTAACGACGGGCGCGGCGCAGGGAGTGGCCATGCTTGGCCGCTTCCCGCGCCCGCGTTCGCCGAATCGTGAATTCAAGGAGCGATTATGCGACGAATTCCAGTGATAGCGGGCATTCTGCTGCTAAGCACGGCTGGCCTCTGCCAGACTGGCGTTCAAAGACACGCCCGGCCCCTGAACGACGCCGCACTCGATCGAGTCACAGCCGGCAAGGTAACGGCTGCACTCTCCGACGGTGTGGTCAAGTTCCAGGGACAGACGCCTACTGCCAACGGTCTGGTTACGAGCTCGGGAACGCTTGCCGTTGAGAATGTGCCCCTGGCCAACACCATGGGTACGCTCACCATCAACGGCAACGCGCAGCAGAACCTGAGTTCACTGATAAACATCAACGCCGTGAACTCGAAGATCAACGTTCTGCTGAACCTGAACGTCAACATCAATTCGACTGTGGGCACGCTGACACAGTCCAACCTCAACGGGAAACACTGATGCACTTCCATTGGCCGAATAAAAGCGGGGCGCTCGCGCTTATACTCGCGGGCGTCTCGCTCTTCGCGTCTCTGCCGGCACGTTCTCAAACCTGGGAAGACGAAGGTGTGCAAGGCGCGAGCAAAGCCATCCGCAGTCTGAAGGAGATTCGCGGAGAAGGCGTCGTGCGCCAGAAGTGGGACATGAGCTGCGGCGCCGCCGCCCTGAGCACGCTGCTCACCTACGACTTCAAGGACAACACTCCCGAGACCGCCATCGTCGTCTGGATACTTCATCGCGTCGACCCGGTACGCGTCAGGGCGCGTGGAGGATTTTCGCTGCTCGATCTCAAGCGCTTCGCGCAGGCGCGCGGATACACCGCCGAAGGTTTCAGCGGCATGACGATCGAAGAGCTGGCGACGCAGAAGACATCCGTGATTGTGCCGATACGCGTGAAGGGCTACGACCACTTCATCGTCGTCCGGCAGATCGTCGCGGGCCGCGTCATCGTCGCCGACCCCGGCTTCGGCAATCTCACCATGAAGGTCGATCGATTCAAAGCGCTGTGGAAGGACGGCATCGTCTTCATCGTCCATCCGCCGACGGAGCTGATGCTGACGGAGAAGAGACCTGCAATGGCTTCGCGGCTCGTCCCCGACGAGACGATCATCCAGCGCCGCATCGACTCCATAACGCCGTCCAACCCTCTTTACTAGCGACAGGTGCCCTGCAATGACCCACGGAATGCGGCGGACGATATCGAAACAAAGCATAGGGCCGGTCGCGGCGCGCATCGCGTGCATCGCGCTTTTGATCGCCGGTTGCGGCATCGCCGCGGCCTCGGGCGCGGAAGACCCGAACGGACAACACCAACCACAGCTTCAATCGCGAGAGGCTGAAGCCGCTCAACAGGTCCCTCCTTTGTTGCAGGACCCGATGAACGCCGCCATCACGCAGCGCCTGAACGACGCCCTGCGCGAGCGCGACGCCATCATCCGCAATCTGCTCGAGCGCGTGCAGGAGCTGGAGTGGCGAGTGAACGGCGGGTTCACCACCGCGCCCAAGGACATCGCAGCGAAGCCGGCTGCGACGCGCGTGGGGGCGACGGCCTCCATCAACTCCGTGGTCACAAACTCCGGCTACGATGCCGAAGAGCGTCAGGCAAGCCAGGCACTGGACCAGGCGCTGCTGGTTCGCGGAGGTCTGCTTCTTCCTCCGGGAACGGTCGAGGTCGACAACTCCGTCTCCTACTTCAGTTCGTCGTACGATCACCTCAGCGTCAATGGATTCGCGCTGCTGCCGGTGCTGGTCGTCGGCGACATCACCTCGCAGAGGGTTCGCAAAGACCTTGTGCTGCCAACCCTCACCGCGCGGCTCGGCCTTCCGTACAGGTTGCAGTTCGAGTCCTATGTCCCCTACGGCTACGAGCTGAACCGCACCGTCGACACCAATAACGTGGAGACATCGCAGAGCACCTTCGGACTTGGCGACATCGCCTTCGGCCTCTCGCGGCAGTTGACCTTCGAGCACGGCCGCATGCCCGACCTTCTGGCCAACGTACGCTTCAAGACGACGACCGGAATCGACAGCTTCAATCTCAACAGCAACCAGACCGCGCTCGGCACCGGCTTCTATGCCCTGCAAGGCAACCTGACCGCCGCCAAATCGAACGACCCCGTCGTCTTCTTCGGCAACCTGTCTTATACGGCAAATCTGAGCGGTACACACTCCGTTCCCGACCCGAACAACGCCGGGCAGATGGTTCCCGGGCGCTTCGATCCGGGCGCGGCGATCGGCTTTCAGTTAGGTTCGATCCTTGCGCTCAATCCCGAGACCTCGATGACCATCGGCTGGGACCAGCGCTTTACGCGCGCGACCCTTCTGAACGGGCAGAGCATTCCGGCGTCATATCTCGTCGAGGGCTCGCTTCGCCTTGGCGCGTCGTACATGTACGCCGCGGGCAGGACCGTCGACCTCAGCTTCGGCGTCGGCCTGACCCCCGACACGCCGAACCTCCAGTTCTCGGTGTCCTTCCCCTTCCGCCGCACGCTGTGGAAGCCGCGAGTGGACGTCCATTGAAGAATCACAACCGAACGACAACTCCATGACAAACCGCAGCGCCGCCGGGCGTACGGTTGTCTCCAGTGCAAGCAGGTCCAATGAACCGGCCCTGCATCTGCTTCGGCGATGGAGTGTGCAATGGGCGACATCTCCATCGCCATTTTTCTTTCAGGCCGGGGCCGCCGCCGTCGCCAGCAGCGAGTGCAGCGTAATGTCTTCGAGAAAACTGATCTCGATCCGCAGCGTCAGAAGTTGATTCAGGTCGGCAGACCTCAAGGCGTTTCTTCGGCAGGTGCAGAGGCCGGTGAGCGCGAGATGAGACGACCGCGTAAGCTCAAGTCCGGCGGCAACGATGGCCCCATACAGGTCGACGATCGCACGAAGCTGGGCCTCGACCCGCAGCTCCACCATGCTGGGCGAGAGCGTGCGCCGGTCAAGCACCCAGCCTCCACCATCGGCGAGGCCCGAAAGCAGTGCCGCCAGAATCTCCGCGCGGCCGTCGTAACTGAAGCTCTGGATTTCGAGCGCTTGCATCGAGTTTCGTTCCGCTCCGTTCATACTGATTTTTCCCTGACAGCTTCTTCATCGGAGCGCCGGGCTTGAAGCGTGACAGACGGCGCGGTACGGTGGTCATGTGACCGGCGTTGGGAAGAGGTAGGCAGATGGTGCTTGGCGTGGGAACGGACCTGATCGAGATTGGCCGGATCGAAGAGAGCATCGCCCGGTTCGGAGAGCATTTCCTCGCGCGCGTCTTCACCCCGGGCGAGATCGCCTACTGCCGGATGAAGACAAAAAAATCCGCAGAGAGCTTTGCCGCGCGCTTCGCCGCAAAAGAGGCCGGAGCAAAAGCACTCGGCACCGGCATCAGCCGCGGCGTGAGCTGGAAAGAGCTTGAGGTCCGCCGTGAGCCAGGTGAGAGGCCGACGCTGCATCTCAGCGGCCGCGCCGCCGAGCGGGCCCGGGCCATGGGCGTGCAGCGGCTCTCGCTCAGCCTCTCGCATAGCCGTGACGTCGCCCTGGCAGTCGTCATCGCAGAGGATTGATCCCTCCCTGTCCGCGCATCGCCGCGCTCGCTGAAACCTCGACGCAGTCTCGCGCATCCATACAGAAGCAAAGCACTTGAGACACGATGGCCTGACGCCGTTTTACGGAAAACAACCGGACGGAACCCGCAGGCCGTCATGTATCCTCAAACAGGTACAAGGAGAGCCATGCCCAGCCAGCAGGAGGTACGATGGTCGCAACTGAAGGTCGGCGTCATCGTCGTCGTAGCTGCAATCATCCTGGTAGCTCTGCTGTTCCTGATGACAAGCTCCGCGGGCCTCGGCATCTTTTCGCACAAGCTCACCGTCACGACGTACTTTGAAAACTCCGCCGGCCTGAAACCTGGTGCCGCCGTCAATCTGCAAGGCGTCACCATCGGAACGGTGAAGACCGTGACCGTCGTCTCTTCGCCCGAGCGAAAGCTGACTCCCGTGCAGGTCGTGATGAAGCTCAACCAGAAGTTTGCCGAATATCTCAGGAAGGACTCCAAGGCGTCGCTCTCAACGGTCGGCGTTCTGGGCGATACCGTCGTCAGTATCAACAGTCAGTTTGCCGTCGGCCCGCCTCTACGCGACGGCGACGAACTGAAGACCATGGAGACCCCCAGTCTGACCGATGTCGTCAAAGCGAGCCAGGGAACCATCGAGAGCCTCAACGCAATCCTGGCCAAGATGAACGCAATTGTCGACGGAATGCAGTCGGGCAAGGGTTCGCTTGGACAGTTGATCAACAACCCCGACCTCTACAACAAGGTCAACGCAACGGTCGACGAACTGCACAAGCTCACGGTGAACCTGAATAACGGCAAAGGCTCCATGGGCAAGCTGATGAGCGACGACACGCTCTACAACCACCTGAACGATACCGTGTCGAAGCTGGACAACATCGCCACCGATCTCGACAAAGGAAACGGTACCGCCGGAAAGCTGCTGAAGGACCCCTCGCTGTTCGACAACCTGAACTCGACCCTGAAGCATGCCAACTCGCTGATGGCCGACGCGGACGCGGGCAAGGGCGGCCTCGGCCTGGTCGCCAAAGACCCCAAATTCCGCAAGCAGTTGGATGACACCTTCACGCAGATCAATCAACTGGTGACTGGAATCAATCAAGGCCGCGGTACGCTGGGCAAGCTCGCGACCGATGACACGCTGCACACCAACATGAACAATCTGTTGACCAACAGCACCGACCTGGTCACGGCCATCCGGCAAAATCCGAAAAAATACCTCACCATCCATCTGAAGATCTTCTGATTCTTCTGCCTCTCTGCAAGAAGCGGAAGAATTAAGAGTGTCCCCCTGCGCTCGCTCAGCAGGACACGGTCAAGGCAATAAGCAATGGATATTTCATCGGCACGGCCGATTGGCAGCGTTTTTGTGACCAAATGCGTCGCCCGCGAAGCCGATTGGGACAATGCTGTTTAATAGTACAAACCATCCTTTGATCCGCTCAAGGATCAGAGAGCATGTTGACTCTGTCAACCAATAGAACCATGGAGCATTTGCAGCCCTCCAGGAGAGCCATGAACCTTACCTTGTCAAAATCCCTGATCGCCCTCGCATTGGGCGCAGCCATCGTTCCCGCCGCCTGCGCGGAAGACGCCTCCGGGCCGAAGTCCATCCCCAGGAAACCCGCCATCTTCGACCTGACCGCGATCGATACCACAGCCGACCCATGCGTCGACTTCTACCAGTACGCCTGCGGCAACTGGAAGAAGAACAACCCCATCCCCGCCGACCAGACCCGCTGGGGCCGCTTCAACGAACTGGCCGAGTACAACAACTATCTGCTCTACACCGATCTCAAGGCGGCGGCAGACGCTCCGAAGACCCCGCTGCAGAAAAAGTATGGCGACTACTTCGCGGCCTGCATGAACGTCGATCTCGCGGACAAGCTGGGCGCGAAGCCGATCCAGCCAGTGCTGGAGACGATCGACGGCTGGAGCGACCGCAAGAAGCTTGCGACGCTGATGGGTGAGACCGAGGACAAGTACGCCCTTGGCTTCCTCTTCGGGTTCAGCTCCGACCAGGACCAGAAGGACGCCTCCAAACAGATCGGCGAGATCGACCAGGCCGGCCTTGGTCTTCCCGACCGCGACTACTATCTGTCGCAGGACGACCGCTCGAAGAAGCTGCGAGACGAATACCGGGAGCACGTCGCGAAGATGTTTACCCTGCTCGGCGACACCCCTGAGCAGGCGGCAAAGGAGGCCCAGAGCGTCCTCGACATCGAGACCGCGCTGGCGCAGGGATCCATGTCGCGCATCGATCGCCGCTCCCCCGCCAATGTCTACCACATCATGACCATCGACCAGCTTCAGTCGCTGACGCCGGAGTTCGACTGGAAGGTCTACTTCGCCGCGAAGAAGCAGAGCGCGCTGACGACCGTCAATGTCGTTGCACCCGATTTCTTCAAGGCGATGAACCAGCAGATCGCCACGGCGGACGTGGGCGCGCTCAAGAGCTACCTGCGCTGGCACGTCGTCCATCGCTACGCCGCCAACCTGAGCGGGCCGTTCGTCCAGGAGAACTTCCATTTCTACGGCGCAACACTGACCGGCCAAAAAGAGCTTACTCCGCGCTGGAAGCGCTGCACGCAGTCGACCGACCGCGCGCTGGGCGAGGCCGTTGGGCAGGACTGGGTCGCGAGGAACTTTCCGCCCGCGGCGAAGGACAACATGGAGAAGATGGTCAAGGCCCTTGAGGTCGCGCTCAGCGACGACATCAAGCACCTCGACTGGATGAGCGATGCCACCAAGGTCGAGGCGCAGAAGAAGCTCGAGGCCTTTCGCGACAAGATCGGCTACCCCGAAAAATGGCGCGACTACTCCTCGGTAAAGATCAGGCGCGACGACGCGGTCTTCAACTCTCAACAGATCGCCGCATTCAACGACCGCCGCGACCTCGCAAAGATCGGCAAGCCAGTCGACGAGAAGGAGTGGTCGATGACGCCGCCCACCGTCAACGCGTATTACAACCCGGCGATGAACGACATCAACTTCCCCGCGGGCATTCTTCAGCCGCCGTTCTACGACTTCAAGGTCGACCCCGCGGTGAACTTCGGCGGCATCGGCGTCGTCATCGGCCACGAGATGACGCACGGCTTCGACGACGAGGGCAGCCAGTACGACCCTCAGGGCAACGTGCGCTCGTGGTGGACGCCCGAAGACCTCAAGAAGTTCAATGAGCGCACCGACTGCGAGGTCAAGGAGTATTCGGGCTTTGAGGTCGCACCGGGACAAAACCTGAACGGCAAGCTGACGCTCGGCGAGAACACCGCCGACAACGGCGGGCTCCGCATCGCCTACAAGGCGCTGATGGACACACTCGCCGAACAGAACGCCTCGGCCACCGCGAAGACCGACAACTACACCCCGGCGCAGCGTTACTTCATCGCCTTCGGGCAGGTCTGGTGCGAGAACACGCGCGAAGAGGCCGCGCGTCTCCGCGCAAAGACCGATCCCCACTCGTCGGGCCGCTGGCGCATCAACGGCAGCGTGCAGAACTTCGACGAGTTCGGCAAGGCATTCTCCTGCAAGGCCGGACAGCCGATGATGCCGGTCAACGCCTGCCGTGTCTGGTAATCCGCGTAGGATTGCTGCACTGGATCGCTACACAGATAAGCCCGGACCTCGGTCCGGGCTTATCTGCTGAAGCGGCTGGAAGATGGCGGTCCAGCCGCCGTCCTCGATTTGCACGACATTCCATCCCTCGAAGGTGGCACAAACTCGTCTCACCTTCTACAATATGCAGAGGAATTTATCCCTAAGATTTGCTCGCAAATAGACGGCATCCGGCAAACGGTGCTGGCGAGGATTAAGGAAACGCATGAGGTTGAGCAGGATTGGCCGGTTCTCCCTGGCCTTGGCAGTGTCCGTTGCATTGGGTCTGGGCATGACAGCGTGCGGCGGCGGCACGGTCGCTTATATCTGGGTTCTTGGCACGCAGTACAACCAGGTTGCCGGCTTCAAGGTCGACAACTACACCGGCAACCTCACCCAGGTTGTCCGCTCGCCTTACAGCTCCAATGGAACCAACCCGGTCTCGATCGTCGTCAAGCCCGGCGGACGCTATGTGTACGTCATCAACAAGGGCGACTCCAAGACTGCCGGCAACATCTCGCTGTTCAGCGTAGGCGGCGACGGCGTGCTCACCTTCCAGCAGCAGTACAACAGCCGCGGCTCCTCGCCGGTATGGGCAACGGTCGACGCGTCGGGTAACTACCTCTACGTTCTCGACACGCTTTACCCGGACACGCCGTCGTACCCAAACCCGAACGGGCTGGGCGATATCACCGTGTTTGCCATCGCCAACGACACCGGCCGCCTGCAGCTCGTTCCTAACCAGCAGATCAAGGACAGCAACCAGACGCAGTTGACCTTCTTCCCGGTCGGCCCGAAGCCCATCATGATGCGGGTCGCGAACGGCTGCCTCTTTACGGTCAACTCCGGCGACCAGACGGTCTTCCCCTACTCGGCTGGCGCCAGCGGACAGCTTACGCTCACGGCCAATTCGACGATCACAACCGGTGCGGGCAACCTGACCTCGATCAGCAACAGCGGAAACTATGTCTACCTGACCGATGCGGCCCCCACGACGGACAGCCCCGGCGGCCGCATCCTGGCCTACACGGTTGGCACAGGCTCTTCCGCATGCTCGCTGAACACCCTTACCGGCGGCCCGGTGAACAACCTCCCGCTGACGTCGAACCCCGTGTACTCGATGACCGACAACAAGGGCAAGACGCTGTATGTGCTGAACCGCTCCTCGCTCGATCCGAACAACAAGACCAGCTCCATCTCGGCCTTTACGATCGACCCGACGACCGGCAAGCTCGCCTTCCTTGGAACGGGCGGCAGCCCCGCGGCGGGCAACCCATATAAGACCGGCTCCGGCCCTGTCTGCATGGTGGAGGACCCGACGAACCAGTACGTCTACACCTCCAACAACATCGACTCGACGCTGACAGGACAGAGGATCGACTCGAACTCTGGCGAGTTGCGTGACCTGAATCGCGGGAACACCTTCCCCACGGTCGGGCAGCCAACCTGCATGGCGCTCAGCGGAAACGTCAACTAGCCGGCCCGGGACGGCATCAAGCATGGCCGGCCGGGTGAGATAACCGGCCGGCAACTGAATCGGTATCGGAGCAAGGGAACGCATGACGTTGAAGACGAAGGGCCGTAGAACCGCGCACAGCGCAATGGCTTCGATTCTGTCCGTGGCCATGGGGCTTGGCCTTACGGCGTGCGGCCGCGACTACACCGTCGGCTATGTCTACGCCACTACGGCGGAGGCAACTGCCGGCCTGATCAACGGCTACAAGATCGACTATCAGCAGGGCTACCTCGTCCAGCTTGCCAACTCTCCGACTCCTTCGGGCGGAAAGAACCCGGTCACGGTCGTCGCCTCGCCCGACCATCTGAGCATCTACGTCGTCCACCGCGACGACTCCAACGTCGTCCACTTCCTCATTGGCACCGACGGCAAGATCTACCCGCAGAAGACCTATAACATCAGCGGCAGCTTCGCCACCGATGCCTCGATCGACGCATCCGGCAAGTTTCTGTACGTGACCTACACGTACCAGAACACACTCACGTTGAACTCCGACGGCACCGTCGCTTCGCAGAGCCAGCTTTATACGCCAGCGAACCCCGGCCCCGGCGGCGTGACCATCTTCCCGATCAACTCCGACGGCTCGCTTGGCGGTGCGAAGAACTTCAACCTGGGCCGCGCCCCGGTTAAGATCACTGCCGCGAACAAGAACCACTTCGTCTATGTCATCGCGCAGGACCCGGCGACAACGGCCAATCTCTTCGGCTTCTCGGCAAACGCGACGACAGGGGCCTTGACTCCCCTGCCCGGCGTGATCATCAACCCGGGCAATATCGTCTCCACCGGCTTCCCGTCAGGCGTGGCACCGGGCGGAATCATCGCCGACGCTGCCGGAAACCACCTCTACGTCACGGACCAGACCGCGAATGCCGTGCTGGCGTACAACCTTGCCGCCTCCGGAGTCCCATCGCTCTTCGCCTCCGCCAGGACCGGCGCACTGCCCTCGGGCATGACGATCGATTCCAGCGGAAAGTATCTCTACGTGGCCAGCTACAACGACGGCACGATCAACGGATACACCTTCGACGCGAACGGCGGGCCCGTCCAGTCGACCGTCGCCGGAAGCGTGCAGGCGGGCAACGGCCCCACGTGCCTGGCGACCATCGGCGCTCCTCAGACCGGTACGCCGACCCACGCGGTTTACCTCTACAGCTCCAACCAGTTGAGCAACAACGTGACAGGCACGCAGATGTCCGTCACCGACGGCAGCCTGAGACAGATTCAAAACACTCCGTTTGGAGCGAATTCGCTTCCCACCTGCCTTGTGACGGTTCCGGCAGTATCGGGACGCTGAACCGATTAGGTGCGAAGATAGACAATCAAGGCGGGAAATTGCCGCCGGGGATGAAGGAAACAGATGAGTTTGACTGAAAAGATCTTTGGATCGATGGCGAAGAAGCAAACCCGGAAGCCCACAACCAGGGCCGTGCGCGCTGCCTCCGCAGTGCTGCTGAGCGGAATGCTGGGCCTGACCGCCTGCTCTCGCGACTACACGGTCGCCTATCTCTATGCCACGGCCTCCGGTGCCAACAACGCGCCCGGCGTCATCAACGAGTACGGCATCGCCTATCAGTCGGGAGCGCTGGTTCCTATCAACGGAACACCGGTCACCGCAGGCACAAACCCGGTCTCGATCGTCGCGACCTCCAATGGCCTGTTTCTCTACGTGCTGAACCAGGGCGACTCGACGGTGCAGGAGTTCGCGGTCGGCACCGACGGCAAGCTGACCTCGAAGAACACCTATAAGACGGGAACGCATCCCACCTCTCAGGCGCTGGACGCCGCCGGCAAGTTCCTCTACGTTACTTACACCTACCAGCCGGGCTACTCGGCGACGAACCCCGGCCCTGGCGGCATCAACATCTTCCCGGTCAGCTCCGACAACTCGCTCGGAGCTCCGACCAATGTCAACGTTGGCAACAACCCGGTTGGAATCGCGACCACGAACTTCAACAACTACGTGTACGCGATCGATGCCGAGCCCGCGCTCGGCTCCGGGTCGCCGTTCGGCGTGCTTCTGGCCTTCTCGCAGAACGCGAGCTCGGGAGCGTTGACCCCGGTCGGCTCCACGAAGATCACCGTCGACAACAGCGGCAGGTCGGTCGCCACGGGCTACGGCGCGGGCACGGTTCCCAGCGCCATCGCCGTCGACCCGCGGTCGCGCTTCGTCTACGTGACCGACCGCGCAACCAACCAGCTCTACGGCAATCTGGTGATCGCGGGCGGCCTGCTTCAGCCCATGCAAAACTCGCCTTTCGCCACTGGCCTGCTTCCGGTCGCCGTAACGGTCGATCCGCGCGGCAAGTACCTCTATGTCTCCAACTTCAACTCCAACACGGTTGGGGCCTATGTGATCGACCAGTCGACCGGTGCCGCAACCGGAGCGGTGGGATCGAATGCCACCAGCGTCGGCACCGGCCCTACCTGCCTTGCCATCGAGCCTGCGCTGGGCATCTACATGTACTCGTCGAACAACTTGGACAACACCACGACAGGCATGCAGCTCGACCCGCATAACGGCACCCTGAAGTCGACACAGAACTCGCCCTACCCCGCAGGCGGGACCCCGACCTGCATTGTGGCCGTTGCCAACGGGGCCCACGCGACGCAGGTCGTCCAGCCCTAACTAAAATGCCACAACGAGTAAAAAAGCCTCGCTCAATGCGAGGCTTTTTATTTCCAGTCTCTATAACTGCTTTTGTGAAGCTGTAGAGCAGAAGAATTCAGGGCCAAGGACCCGGGATATATTTAGAGCCGATTTCATAGAGGTATCGAGCGAAGGACTTGAGGGCCAACGGCCCGTAATATATTTAGCCTGGGCCGAAGGCCCAGGTACGCAATCTCTCAAAGAGATAAAGGGCTGAAGGCCCGCTACATAGCTGGCGAAAACCGCTTCAGGCCGCCGGCCTGCGCGAGGCTGGAGGAAACCGGTTGAGCAGCGCCCTGCGCACCGGGTTCTCAATAAAGCGGTATACGAAGATGGAGAGCGCAATCAGTGCGGCATAAGAGATCCAGGGATCGAGTGCCGCGACATGCAGCCGCTCCGGCAGCTTGTACATGTGGATAAGGATGAAGACGTTGAAGTGCAGCAGATACAGGCAGTAGCTGCTCTCGCCAATCAGCAGCAGAGGGCCCCACGAGAAGACGCTCGAGATGATGTGCGGCCCGCACAAACCGAAGACCAGCGCCGAAAACAGCGGCAACAATAACCCTCCATGCAGCAAAAGATAGGGCACATGGTCGGCGGCGAAGAAGAAGAACACTCCCAGCGCAGCCAGCGCTGCTGCGGCGATGACGAACCGCTGCCGGCGCGTGACCATCACCGTCAGTTGCAGCCGCGAAAGGGCCACGCCCGAAAGGAAGGTCGCCGCATAGGGCAGTGGCGTGTACTTCAGAAAGCGGACCAGCGTCGTCGATGTATAGCGATCGACCGGCCCTGTGAGATGGTCCGGGTTCATCAGCAGGTAGAGAATTGCCGGTATGAGATCGACGATCCAGAAGACAACGATCAGCAGCAGCAGACGCGACGGCTTCTTCGGCCACGGAGCACGAATGATCCACGGGAACGCCGCATAGAATGCCACCTCGCAGGAGAGCGTCCAGGCGACGGTATTCCAGAACGTCGCAAGCGACGGACTGAACCCCTGCAACAGCAGCGGCGTCAGAACCAGTCCCTGCCAGAACTCCGTATGCGAGCGCGCCGTCCACTCGATCTCAAGCATCTTGAGCGAGATCAGCAGCACCAGCAGATAGACCGGGTACAGGCGCGCGAACCGCGCCATCCAGAAGTCGCGCTTGATCAGCGAGGCCCCGCGATCGAAGTAGTTGTAAGAGAGGATGAAGCCCGAGATCAGGAAGAAGACGTTGACGAAGACGAATCCATGCTCAACGAACGGACGCAACGGGCCAAGGTACGGCGGCGTGAAGTGGAACAGGACAATGTTGAACGCAAGCAGAGTGCGAATTCCCGTAAGCGCGGGAAGCTGAGGCTTGCGCGCTGTTTTAGCCGGCGGGGTGGTAGCTGTTGTCGCCAAAATCGTGGTGTCCTGTTTCAATTGAACGCGGTTCCCACGTCTTTGATGCGGGAAATAATCTGCGCGTAGGCGGGTTTCAGGCCGTAACCAACGAGCCGATCTTCTCGCCGGAGACGACGCGCGCGATGTTGCCCTGCTCCCTCATGCTGAAGACCATCATCGGCATGTTGTTGTCGCGGCACAGCGAGACCGCCGTCGTGTCCATCACGCCCAGGTTCATGCGCAGAATGTCGTTGTACGTAATCTGCTCAAACCGCTCGGCGTCTGCGACCTTCTTCGGGTCGGCCGAGTAGATACCGTCCACCGAGGTGGCCTTCAACAGAATGTCGGCCTTGATCTCCATCGCACGCAGCGCGGCGGCGGTATCTGTCGAGAAGAACGGGTTTCCCGTTCCCGCCGCGAAGATGACGATGCGCCCCTTCTCGAGATGACGCATGGCGCGGCGTCGAATGTAGGGTTCGGAGACCTGGTGCATCTCGATGGCGCTCATCACGCGGGCGAAGATGCCGCGCTTTTCGATCGCGTCCTGCAAGGCGATCGCATTGATCACGGTCGAGAGCATGCCCATATGGTCGGCGGCGACGCGGTCCATGTCGATGGCCTGCTGGGCGACTCCGCGGAAGAAGTTCCCTCCCCCGACGACGATGCCGATTTGACAGCCGAGAGCGTGAACGGCGGCCAATTCTTCGGCTACTTTGTGAATGAATACGGCGTCGATACCGAAGCCACGGCCTGCGGCCAGGGCCTCTCCCGAGAGCTTGAGGAGGACTCTTTTGTACATGTCAGGTCTTAGTATCGCACGGTGAGAATGGAACTTGCCGGAGGCGTTT
This sequence comes from Acidobacteriota bacterium, assembly GCA_018268775.1. Taxonomy (GTDB): domain Bacteria; phylum Acidobacteriota; class Terriglobia; order Terriglobales; family Acidobacteriaceae; genus Edaphobacter. The sequence goes on from JAFDVV010000030.1 coordinate 43,948, forward strand.
CCTGCTATCCGGCTTGCGCGCGTTTATCGTATCCATGCGGACGAGTTACAAAGGTAGAGATTGGATACTCTACACATTGCCGCCATGCAAGTCATTCAAACCATTTGACTTAAAGGTGAATACGCGATTAGACATAACACTGAAATGTTGAGACCCAACATTCTTCGGCTGTGAAAGTACAGTAAGCGTGGCAGTCAATACCGATACCTCAAGTACACGCTTCCAGGGGAGAGCTGCTAGTCCGCCAAGTGCGCGATTACTCACATTCAGGCAATGGAATTCACAGTGAGATGAAGCGACTTTCACTCATATACTTCAAGTTATGCCGCACGAATCGAACGTCACAGCTTCCTCGGAGACTCTTCCAAAACCCAAAGTATTCATCTCTTACAGCTGGTCTTCTCCAGGCCATCAGGAGCAAATACGAATGTGGGCAGAACGCTTACTGGGTGATGGAGTCGATGTGGTCATCGATATCTTCGATCTCAAAGAAGGACACGACAAAAATCATTTCATGGAGAAAATGGTTACCGATCAAACGATCACGCATGTGCTAGTGATGTGTGACAAGGTCTACGCGGAAAAGGCTAATGCAAGAAAAGCGGGTGTGGGCACCGAATCTCAAATCATCTCAAGCGAGGTCTACGGAAAAGTAGCGCAGTCGAAGTTCATTCCAATTGCCTGTGAATTCTCTGATGAGAGGGAACCGTTTGTCCCTGCGTTCATGAAATCAAGGATATTCGTAGATTTCTCGTCGCCTGAAGCAACGAATAAGAATTGGGAGCAGCTTGTGCGAGTCTTATTTCATAAACCTCTATTTCAAAAGCCTGCGCTAGGACTTCCTCCTGCATATCTCACCGCTACGGGCAAAACCGCAAGTCCTGCGAACGGTAAATTGGAGTCGCTAAAAACTGCGATTACTTCCAACGCAAGGCATTTGAAACATTATCGAGAAGACTTCTTGTCGTCCAGTTGGAACGACGCGGATGCACTTCGTGTTAGGCAAAATCCCCAACTTGATCAAAATGGACTTGCGCAAAAAGTCCTTGCAGACTGTGGTCTTTTGAAAGACGTGCGGAACAGGATCGTGGATTGGGTTTTACTCGAAAGTAGTGCTGGACAAAGTGAAGATTTTCAGGAATCCCTACTGCAATTTCTGGAAAAGCTCCTTGAGCTGAAAGGTCGTCCGGAGGAACTAAACGGTGGGTATAGAGACCAGTGGTTTGAAGCTCATTCGGTATTCGTTTATGAGACTTTTTTATACATTGTCGCGGCACTTTTGAAAACGAACTCTTTTTCTATCCTTCACGAGGTTTTCAAATCACATTATCTAAAGCCCCCTTCGCAGAGATATGGGAATGAGAAATTTGATGATTTTGGAGCCTTTTATGGGTACTCGGAGCTATTGCAGATTTTGGCTCCAGAACGCCAACAACTCTATAGTCCTGCTGCAGAATTGATGCAACGACAAGCTGATCGCGCCGATCTCCCGTTCCGGGCAATCATTGAAGCCGAGTTAGTGGTGCTGCTCTCAGCCCTAATCAGGCCTGACGTTCACTGGTTTCCACAGACATTCTTCTATCGGGCTAATGCAGATTTTCCATTTTTTATTCGCACGACCCAACATCGCTATTTCTTGAGACTTGCTGAAATCATCGGGGTTTCCGATGCATCCGCTCTTCGAGATGCGGCGAAGCTAGGATTTGAACGGCTGCATTTGCATACCTATGCTCCGCTCGCGTTACATTCAATGTCAGTTTGGGAAGCTATGAATTTGGATAAGTTAGATACCTTGTGAGGTGCGCTTGGAGAAAAGACCGTGACCGCTCGAGCATCCTAGTCATTACATTTTCCTCAGTAGTCTCTGGAGAGGAGCGTTAAGCAAATACACGAGCCCGGGCAGGCGCCCGGGGCTCGATGATCCTGCGGAGTCAGAGGTCAGCCTATGCTGATGCCTCCTCCGAGGAGGTCTGGGCGGTGGTGGCGACGGTCCAGTTTGGGTCGCCTACCTTGAAGCGTGCAAAGCGGCGGACCGAGATGTTCTCGCCGAGCTTGCCGACGCGGGTTGCGACGATCTGCGAGATCGACTGCGCCTGGTCCTTGATGAAGGGCTGGTCGAGCAGGCAGACCTCTTCGTAGAACTTGCTCATCTTGCCCTCGAGCATCTTCTCGATAATGTTGGCCGGCTTGCCCGAGGAGGCAGCCTGGGCGCGATAGATCTCCTTCTCGCGCTCGATGTCCTCGGCGGTGACGTCTTCGCGACGAACGTAGCGCGGATCGGCGGCGGCGATGTGCATCGCGATGTCGCGGAGCAGCTCCTGGAACTCAGGCGTGCGGGCGACGAAGTCGGACTCGCAGTTGAGCTCGACGAGGACGCCAATCTTTCCGCCGGCGTGGATGTACGTTCCCACCGAACCTTCGTTCGTGGTGCGCGAGGCCTTCTTGGCGGCCGATGCCATGCCGCGCTTGCGGAGGACAACAAACGCCTCCTCCATGTCGCCCTTGGCCTCCTGCAGAGCCTTGAGGCAGTCGCCCATCGGGGCGGAGGACTTTTCGCGGAGTTCTTTGACGAGTTTCGCGTCGATCTTTACGGCAGTCTCAGACATTGGTAGTTCCCTTCCTGGTGTAGAGCGTGATTCAGACAAAAGGGGCGCGGGATTCAACCCGCGCCCCCTGATGTTGCCAGATGGCGGTTATCCTTCGACTTCGCTCAGGACAGGCTCACCGAAGCAAAGGTGCGGGGGCTTAGGCTCCGGTCTCGGCGATGGCCGTGTCGGGCTCATCGACTGAGGCTGCGGCTGGAGCCTTGCGAATGTTGCCACCGAGAACGGCGGCGAGGTCGACGTTGTCGTCCTCATCGGCGTCTGCGGCGGAGATGGAGGCCTGGACCTCATTCAGCTCGCCATCCTCGCCGATGTGCTCAGGCGAGATCTCGGTCTGCTGCACGTCGGAGACCTCGTCGGCGAACGCGCGCTCGGAGACCATCTGCGTGCCCTCGTAGGCCGAGTCGGCGATCTTCGTGGTGAAGAGGCGGATGGCGCGGAGAGCATCGTCGTTGCCGGGGATCACGTAGTCGACCACAGTGGGGTCGCAGTTGGTGTCGACAACGGCGACGACCGGGATGCCGAGCTTGCGTGCTTCGGAGACGGCGATGGCCTCGTTGTTCGAGTCGATCACGAAGATCGCATCTGGCAGGCGCTTCATGTTCTTGATGCCGGCGAGGTTCGTCGACAGGTGCTTGCGCTCGCGCTCGAGCTTGATGACTTCCTTCTTGGTGAGCAGCTCGTAGCGGCCGTCGGTCGACATGTCGTCGAGTTCCTGCAGGCGCTTGACCGACTTCTGCACCGTGACCCAGTTGGTCAGCAGACCGCCGAGCCAGCGCGAGTTGATATACGGCATTCCGGCGCGGGTCGCCTCTTCGGCGACGGCGTCCTGTGCCTGGCGCTTGGTGCCGACGAAGAGGATCAGCTTGCCGGTCGCGGTCAGGTCGGTGACGAACTTCGACGCGTCCTTGAACATCTTGAGCGTCTTCTGAAGGTCGATGATGTAAATTCCGTTGCGCTCGCCGAAGATGTACTCCTTCATCTTGGGGTTCCAGCGCTTGGTCTGATGCCCGAAGTGTACGCCAGCCTCGAGCAGTTCTTTCATCGTGATAGTAGCCATTCAGTCTCCTAGGTTGAGGGCGTCGGAGTGTGCTCATCCGCGACCTGTATTGATCCCCCGCAGGGGAGATTTAACTCCTTGCCCCAGGCGATGGCGCTGCCAGAGGGTGATGCGAGCGGCCGGCCCCTCATGCGAAGGACCAGCCGCCAAAGCGTAGTGGCCAACAGGCCCCGAAGACTAGCGCTTCGAGAACTGGAAGCGAGCGCGAGCGCCCTTCTGACCGTACTTCTTGCGCTCCTTGGCGCGTGAGTCGCGGGTCACGAGGCCTTCGCTCTTGAGCGCCTTGCGGAGCTCGGGGTTGAACTGCATCAGCGCGCGAGCGATACCGAGCTTCACGGCGTCGGCCTGACCCATCACGCCGCCACCGCGAACGGTGGTGATGACGTCGAAAGTCTCGCCGATGTCGTTGATGCCGAGCGAGCGCTTGGCCGCGGCGCGCTGCTGTGCCGTGACGAAGTAAACGTCAACGTCCTTCTTGTTGACGGAAAATTTGCCGCTGCCCGGGCGCAGGAAGACGCGCGCGATCGAGCTCTTGCGACGGCCGGTGCCATAGTACTGGACGAGATCTGCCATATATCCTCTAAATCCTCTTCATATGGGCCGTAGCCCACAAAACTTGTCACGCAATCCGCAACTAGGCGGTCGCCTCGAGCGGCTGCGGCTTCTGGGCCAGGTGCGGATGCTTGTCGCCCTTGTAGACCTTCAGCTTGGTGGCCATCTGGCGGCCCAGCTTCGACTTCGGCAGCATGCCCTTGACGGCCTGCTCGACGATGGCCTCGGGACGGCGCTTCAACAGGTCGACGAAGGACTCTTCGCGAAGACCGCCGGGGAAACCGGTGTACCGGCGATAGAGCTTCTGGTCGGACTTGAGGCCCGTGAGGACGATCTTCTCGGCGTTGATGATCACAACGTGATCGCCGGTGTCGATGTATGGCGTGTAGATCGGGTTGAGCTTGCCGGACAGCACATTCGCTGCCTGCGTCGCGAGGCGGCCAAGCGTCTTGCCGCTGGCGTCGAGGACAAACCACTTGCGCTGAATCTCATTCGCGCTAGGAATCCTGGTGGACATCGTTTTCATTACTCCCTGGTTCTGCCGTCTTCCTTGTTCGGCGTGGAGCGGAAGAATGGTGGATCAGATTTTTACTGCGTCCTGCGTCATACCGGTTTCGAACCGAAAAGCTGCCTCGGCGCTGGAACTCACGAAAGACGCGAGCAAGCCAGCCGCCTGGATTGCGCACAGAGCCTGGTTCTGGGCCTGAGGTGTGGGTGCTTTGGGGGCGAACGCCAATGCAATGCCCCGGGTGGATCCACCACGATGTCTCGCAACCATTGTGGGCGTACCGCCCCACTGTCGTGCAGACGCGAGACTGCGCGAGATTTAAGAATAGCCGAGGTCTTGCGGAGAGTCAACGAAGATTCCTGCCGGAAAAAACCCTGAAATCGCTGATGAAAAGGAGCTTAGGAAGATCGCAGGCACTTTCATGATCGCCGGACCGCTCGATCCGCGAAGATGCTTAGCTATCTAATTGACCTAACGCACCTTGCAGCAACAAGATCGCCGCCGGACTCGGGACAAACCCGCCAACCCGTGTCATCCCGACCGTAGCGCAGCGAAGTGGAGGAACCTGTTTTTGCATTCGCGGCCCAACCGAACCTGCGGGAGAAAAGCGGGTTTCTCCACTCCGCATCTCACGATAAGCCGTGAGATGCTCCGGTCGAAATGACACATCTTTTGCCTGATCTAAACTGCGCGATCTTGCTTCGCCGACTCGGCTTAACTGGAATACCAAACGAAACCCCGCCAACCCCATTCGTCATCCCGACCGTAGCGAAGCGAAGTGGAGGGACCTGCTTTTTTGCATTCGCGGCCCAACCGAACCTGCGGGAGAAAAGCGGGTTTCTCCACTCCGCATCTCACGATAAAGCCGTGAGATGCTCCGGTCGAAATGACACATCTTTTGCCTGATCTAAAACTGCGCGATCTTGCTTCGCCGACTCGGCTTAACTGGAATACCAAACGAAACCCCGCCAACCCCGTCATCCCGACCGTAGCGAAGCGAAGTGGAGGGACCTGCTTTTTGCATTCGCGGCCCAACCGAACCTGCGGGAGAAAAGCGGGTTTCTCCACTCCGCATCTCACGATAAAGCCGTGAGATGCTCCGGTCGAAATGACACATCTTTTCTATAGATTGAAGTTTCGATCCAACTCAGCGCTGCTTTGCCTCATAGATCTTCGCATCGACCAGAAACCGGAACCAGAAGGTCTGGAGCACATAGAAGATGAACCCCTCCTTGCCGTCGAGGAAGCCGAGGCGCAGGAAGTATCGATAGAAGAAGAGCGCGAACGGGCGGGTAAAGGCCGGCGCGTTGGTATAGAAGCTGCGCAGGAACCGCTTGCGCTCGATCGGATTTCCGGTGAGCCGTCCGCCGATACGGCCTTCGACGTTGCCCCCGGCGCTCTCCTGCAGAAGCATCTCGCGCACCTCGGCGTCGGACCAGCGATTGTGGCGGTAGGTCCACTCCGAGAGCGACATGCGGATGTCGTCGATCATCGGGTGTCTGAGCCGCGCGGTCGCGCCGTTACAGAGAAAGTGCTGGTCGTACTCGCGCGCCTCGCAGCGGCCCTGGCCTTTGACGAAGAGCCGCATATGCCAGGTGGGGTTCATGCCGCCGTGGTGCAGGATGCGTCCCATGAACTGAAGCAGGCGAGGAAGGAAGTAGCCGGCGAGGGTCGAGTCCTCGGGCAGCATCGCAATCTCATGTTGCAGCTCCGGCGTCAGGCGCTCGTCCGCGTCGAGATGGAGCTGCCAGCGGTAGCGTGTGGCGAGATTGTCGATCGCCCAGTTGCGCTGCGCGCCGTAGTTCTCAAACGGGTGGTGCGAGACGGAGGCCCCGGCGGCCTGTGCGATGGCGATGGTCTGGTCGGTCGAGCCCGAGTCGACGACGTGGATGTCGTCGGTGATTGCCCTGACGCTGGCAAGCGTTGCCTGAAGCGAGTCGCTGGAGTTGAAGGCGAGGATGATGACCGACGGACGCACCACGGCTCCCGGGAGAGATTAACGGCTTGGCTCTACGATACAGAACCGAAGCGTCTAATGCTGCAACTGCGGTAGCGAAGGCTGCCGGTCGAAGTTGGTCTCAAGCAGACGTGGAGATCTCGCACGGCGGCGGCGCGGCGTCGACGGCACCGGCGGATCGAGCCGGTAGAGGATCAGCAGGTTGCGCTCCGGGTCGTCCATCGCCGGAAACGCCGCGACCCGCTTGAGGTGATAGATCGGCGTGAGCGCGTCCATCTTGTCGTCGTCGACCTGGTTCCAGGCGATGTACCAGCCGGGCTGATAGGCGCGGACGCGGTCTTCGAGCTCCATCGTGCCGAAGTCGTCGCAGATGCTGGGCAGGCCGGTCATCAACGAGAGGTCGGAGCCGCTGATGGAGAGCACCAGCGGGTTGTGCGTGCGATCGGAGGCGACGATCTGGTGAATGCGCTGCGCCGCGTCCGCGAAGGTGTACTCGGGATGGCGGATGAAGTGAATGGTCTGGCGGGCGTCGGAGGCGACGACCGCAAGCAGAGCGCAGGCCGCGGCCGCCCCGGCAAAGTGGTGTAGCGGGGCGATCACGTTGCGGCGGTTCCACAGGCCCTCAAAGACAACCGCCACCAGCAAAGTAAGAGGCACGGCAACGACGAGGTAATAGCGCGGCTGAAGGTTGTTGTGGTAAGCGAGAAACGACGCATATCCAGCGGCCCAGAGCGTCAGCGAAGGCACCAGCGGGTTTCGCAGCAGCCGCTGCCGCACAAACAACACGATGGCAATAGCGACGAGCGCCAGCGGATAGAGCAGCTTGCCCAGCCACTCTCCGTCGAGGATCGTGTCCTGGATAACCGAGACGGCATTGTCCGGCGTGATGCCTGTGTAGGAGTTCGCGCTGAAGAGATAGCGATAGTCCTCAAGGAAGCGCGGCCGCACGATGAAGCCGAAATAGGCAAGCCAGATGCCCGCACCGATCGCCAGCGCCGGGGCCATCATGCGCACGAACTGCCGCGGCCTGTACCCTGAGCGCGCAAAGGCCATCCACGCGACACAGGGAAACAGAAACAGCGCCGTGGTCTTCGTCAGGACCATCAGCGGCAGCAGCGCGCCCAGCGCCACCGCGGGTACCCAATAGCGGAGCGCCGTGGTTTCGCTGCGTGGCACAAGATACGATGCAGCCAGCAGCGCCAGCACCGTCAGCAGAATCAGCATCGGCTCAAGGATGGCCAACCGGCTGAAGGCGTAGCAGAACGGACTCACGGCAAGCAGAAGCGCGCCGATCGCCGGCGCAAGAGAAGAGCTGCGCTCCTCCTGTAGCGGCGAGAGCCGCGAAGAACGCCGCACAAGCAGATACGCTCCAAGCACGATGAGAGCGAACGTCGCTACGGACAGCGCCCGCGCAGCCACGATGTTGACGCCGGTAAAGCGGAAGACGGCGGACTCCGCCAGCGGCCAAACCGGAAGCGCGGCGGCGGGATTGAAGTCGCCGGGGACGTACCAGTGTCCGCGTTGAAAGTGACGGATCGCCGCATCGCCATACCAGCCTTCGTCGGTGTACTTCGACCAGTCCATCCAGGGGGAGTGATTGGGGAAGTCGGCCCGGAGGTGGACGCCATGCAACAGCAGGAAACATGCCGCAACGGCGAGCAGGCCCACCTCAATCCATCGAACACGGGCGAAGAACGGGCGTGCCGTGCTAAGGCCGCTTGTAGAAGAGTCGGTCATGAGTGCTTCGAGCGGGCAGGTCCTTTCCGGCAAAGAGGAGTACAAGCGCTGCGCTGCGGCAATGAATCCTGTCTCTCGCAATGAGTCCTAATCTCCCTATGATACGAAAATTTCGAGCGCAGGGTTCACCGGGCGAACAGACCGGGTAGTGTGTCAGTTTTGATTCGCTGAGCCGTCATTCTGGGCCGCAGGCGAAGAATCTCGGCAGTTTTCTAACGCGTTGGAATGAAACTACAGAGGTCCCTCGCTGCCGCTGGGAATGACCTGAACTCACCACTACTCCAGACCGCAAGCTCGCGGGGCAACCTTTTTCTACTCGTAGGCGAGGGCGTCGATGGGATCTTTGCTGGCCGCTTTGAACGCCGGGTAGAGCGCCCCGAGCAGCGCGCCCACAAACGCAATCGCTATCGCCCGCCAGACCCACGGCAGATTGATGACGAAGTCGAGCGTGGGGAACTTTGCCTCAAGCGCCGCGCTGAGAGCGTAGCTCGATGCGATTCCAAGAGCGATGCCCACCGCCGCGATCAAGCCGGTCTCGCGCAGAACGAGGGCGACGATATAACTGCGCGAGGCCCCCATCGACTTCAGAATGCCGATCTCGCGCGTGCGTTCCATAACGGCCGTATACATCGACTGGAAGATCACCAGGAAACCGATCACAAGCGCAATGCCAACCACCACGCGAAGCGCGATATTGAACGCCGGCAGGCGCGCGGGGGTCATCGACGAGAGATACTCGTCCGTGGTAACGACACTGTACTGGCCCATGCCAGGCGTGGCGAGAATGGCCTTCTTCACATCGTCGACGTACTTCGGATAGTCCTCGGTCTTGAGGTAAAAGGCGCTGGCCTTGCCCTCGGTCCCCGTAAGTGCACCCATCGTTTCAATAGGAATGAACTTGCGGCCGCCTTTGCCGTGCACCACGATGCCCGAGATGCGGAAGGTATGGTCGAGCAGCTTGATTGAGTCGCCCGGCTTTTTACCCTCGCCGGCGTAGTCGTCGAGAATGATGTCGTCTGGCCCCTGGAACGGCCCGCCTGATATGAACTGAAACGGCAGCAGGTCGTTATATGTCTTGAAATCGATGCCGTAGATGTTGTCGAACGAGTTCGTGATCTGAATGTTGACTGGGGCCGACACGACAACGTGAGGGATCTTTGCAAGCACGTCGGCGACCTTGATCGAAGCTCCGGCAGCGCTCATGCCGATGAAGTTGTTCGTTGTGCTGGGGCGCACGAACATGTCCATGCCGATGCCGTTCTGGCGGTCCTTGAAGCCGTTGAGCTTGCCCATCAGGATGGCGGAGATCGAGAGGATCATGATGACCTCGATCGCAATGGCCAGGGCGCTGATCAGCGAACGGAGGGGGCGGTGGACGAGATTGCCGACGACAAGCTTATTCATGCTGATATTCAGTGTATGGCAGCGCGCGCCTATTGACCCAGGCTGGAAAACGGCAGGGTGGCGTTACGGCGCGGAAAGGAGCGTACCGCGCCCCCTTCCTGCAACGTGGTCCGCTCCGGCCCTTTGAACAACGTGCCGAATGCAGGCATCACGTACGCCGCGGACAGAGCGGCTACGACCAGCCCGAAAGAGACATAGCCCATGGCGTAGATGATGCCGCCGAGCATTCCCTCCGGGGCCATGTGGGCGTAATACACGATCATCAGCAGGCCCCACGGCGACAACCGGATGTCCCCGCAAAGAGTGTCGAAGAGCGTAAAAAGCATCGTCCACAGCATGGGCGCTACAAGGAAGATCCCCCGCCATTTGGCGAGATGATAGGCCTCGCCGACTGCACTGAACGATATCCCCGTCGTCTCGTCCTCCTCGCCGATAATGCCGCCCACCTCATGCGCATAGGTGTTGCCGCCATCGGGACGAGGCTTCTTCGCCCACAGAAAGTGCGGAATGAGGTTCTGGAAGCCGTCCCAGACGGGAGACAATCCATGCGATCCAGCGCGGTCGGTAAGTTCGATCAGGCTGTCGTCGATCGAAACCATCTGCAGACGCTCGAAAAATCCCACATCGACGTTGAAGTAGACGTGCTTTTGCTCCGATTCAGGGTCGCGCGTCGCTCTATATTCCGTGCGGACCGTTGAAAGATTGGACAACAGCCCGGCGGAGGTTTCCACGCGCTTGAGGAAACCGTCTTCGGGGTTCCCTACCGATCTTCCGTACTGCGCGTAAGGAACCATAAAAACGAACATGCCGACGAATACCGCAACGATTCCAACCAACTGTGCCCGCGAAATTTTATAGCCTTGGCAGCTCGCAACGGCCATCCAGCAGGCTATGGGCGTAAACATCCCTTCCTTCGAGAAACCCAGGACGCCGACGAAAAAAATATAACCGGCCGCAATGACGACAGGCAGATTGACGCTGCTTCTTCCGCCGCTCTTGCGTATTTGATGTATGACCCCAAGAATGATCGCCATCGGGAAGAAACGATTCACCTGGGCGAGCGCGCTGAGAAACGTCCCCGAGGTCGTCGGCGTAACCGTCAGGACCAACTGCACCACAACGCCCGCGGCAAGACAGCCGACGGTCGCATTCTGCATGTTTTTCTCGACGATCAGGTCCTGCAGAATTGCCTTGCGGGGCGTGAGCTTACGCGCGGCAAAGACCGCGCAATACATCGCGAAAATGCTGCCGAGATACAGCGAGATCGTCTTCTGCGGGACCAGCAGATTGGAGTCTCCGGCCTCGCCCACAGCCGCTTTGGTACACAGGCCGACGATCAGCGTGAGCGTCGCGAAAAAGAAGACATAGGCGCCGGTAGACCTCGAAAACCCCCCGGCAAGGTTGAAGGTCGCCGTCGAGACAAGGATGAAGGCAAAACTGCACAGCGCAAAGTACGGCGACGTCCCCTCCAGTAACTGAACCGCAAGCAGGGCCGTTGCGAACAGACATGCACCCCACATGGGGAAGCGGACTGGAAAAGGAATTCGCACCCGGGTCTCGCTTTAACAATACCCCACCGCCTGGACGGGCCAGGCCCCCAAGACGCTCGACATTCTCCCGCAAGAGCTTCCGGTTCCATCAGTTACGGGAATGTAACTAACTAACCGGATACTCCGGCGTTCTCCCCCATTCGGGGCTTTGACTTAGGCCGAAACCCGGACTATCCTGCCGGAAACCATGCAGAAATCGCGCATGGAGGGTTTTTCCAACGTACCTGGGACTGAGCAGGATGGAACGATTCGGCGAGAAATTGCGGATGGAGCGCGAGCAAAGGAAGGTTACGCTCGACACTATCTGTTCGATGACGAAGGTCTCCGTTCGTCATCTGGAGTTGCTCGAAGCCGGGCGCCTGACCGAACTGCCCGGCGGGGTCTTCCGCAAAGGAATCGTTCGCAGCTATATCAAGGCGGTGGGCCTCGAAGAGACACCCTGGCTGGAGCGCTTCGAAAGCACGCTGCGGGAGATGGGTGCCGTCTCCACCTCGGACCACGACTGGGTCGAGTTCGCCGAAAATGTCCGCAGGAATCGAGGCGCCACCCAAAGCGTGGGCCACTCAAAGTGGATCGGCGTCGCGGCGATGGTCACTGCGCTGGTCGTCCTTGGATGGGGCGTTTGGAAGATCGTCCTGCATTCAGGACTGCTTCAGTAGCGTCACCCGCCCTCCTTCCATATCGCAAGTGAGCAGTCGACTAACTGGCGATATGTCTATACATGCTTACAACTTTTCATTGACAAATGTCCTAGAAGGGCATTTACTCCTCGCACGCCCAGAATCTACGAAGATGCGCCGCTGAATGTAGCGCGATGCCAATGTTCGGCATTGCCCTCGTTAGCGATTACCGAAAACGAACAAAAGCCGGCGAAAGTCCGGCAGATGAAATACGACCTAGGAGAAACGGGAAATGAAGACGATTTGGAGGATCACGCACAGCCTTGCGGGGCTTGCGATGGCCGCTGCATTGCTTTTTGGCCACCAAGCTGTAGCTCAGACCATCACAGGCACCATTAGCGGAACAATTACCGATTCAACCGGAGCCAATATCAAGGGCGCCACGGTAACGTTGACGAACACGGACCGTGGACAGGACCTGCGAACGCTCACAACCAACGGAGACGGCTTCTACACCGCGGCTTCGCTTCCCCTTGGAACCTACACGGTGAAGATTGAAGCCCAGGGGTTCCAGACCGCGACAGTCACGCAGTTGGTGCTCCACGTCAACGACAAGCTGACGGTGAACCGTCAACTCTCGGTCGGCAGTTCATCGCAGGAGATATCCGTCAAGGCGGATTCGGTACAACTCAACTTCCAGGATGCGACCTCGGCGACGCTGATCAACGGTACCCAGGTGCGCGAGCTTGCGCTGAACAACCGCAACTATGAGCAGCTCGTCGCATTGCAGCCGGGCGTCTCCTACGGCGGCGGCGACCAGCTTTACATTGGCCTGTCGAATCCCTCTGGCCAGTCCAACGCCGTCAGCTTCTCGATCAATGGCAACCGGAACAGCTCCAACAACTGGACGCTCGATGGCGCCGACAACGTCGACCGCGGGTCGAACCTGACTCTGCTGGCCTATCCGAGCATCGATGCAATCGGCGAGTTCAAGACGCAGCGCGGCGCTTATTCCGCCGAATACGGGCGTAGCGCCAGCGGACAGATCAACGTCGTGACGAGGTCTGGCACCAACGCTTTCCACGGCACGGCGTATGAGTTCTTCCGCAACAACGTCTTCAACGCCAACACGTATTTCAACGGACGCAACGGCGTCTCGCGCCCGGTGCTCCGCTACAACGACTTCGGATATACCTTCGGCGGGCCGGTATGGATTCCCAAGGTCTACGACGGACGCAACAAGACCTTCTTCTTCTTCTCGCAAGAACTCCGTCGCGTAATCACCTACGGAGTATTTACGAACTTTGGCGTTCCCACCGTGGCGGAACGTCAGGGCAACTTCGGCTCCGCGGTCGTCTGCGCCTCGGTCGATGCAACGACCGGCAATTGCAACAACGCGGGCACGACGCAGATCAATCCGTCGAGCTTCTCCCCGCTGGCACAGGCGTATCTGAAGGACGTCTACGCCAACATTCCTGCCCCTGGCGGGACTGACGGCCACACGCTGGTCACCAACCAGCGCAATGTCTACAACCAGAACCAGCAGATCGTCCGCATCGACCAGAACTTCGGGAGCAAGGTGACGGCCTTCTTCCGCTTTATCAACGATGCGCTGCCGACGGTTGAGCCCGGCGGCCTTTTCAGCGGAACTGGCTATCCGGGCGTACAGACCACGTCCACGAATTCGCCCGGACGCACTTACCTCGGCCACGCCACGTATGTCATCAACCCCACGCTGCTGGTCGATGCCGGCTACGCCTTCTCGTCGGGAGCGATTCTCAGCGATCCCACCGGCCAGGTGCTGGCGAAGAACTCCCCCGACATCAAGGCAAACCTGCCCTTCCCCGTCACCCTTGGGCGCATCCCGGCCCTGACGTTCAGCGGCGGCCAGGGTGTTGGCGGGTTCGGCCCGTACCGCGACTACAACCGCAATCACAACATCTACGGCAACATCACGAAGACGATCGGTCAGCACTCCCTGCGCATCGGCGCGACCTACAACCACTACCAGAAGACGGAGAACGCAGGCGGCGGCAACCAGGGCACGTTCGCCTTCTCCAACAATGGAGCTGTTGCCGGAAGCACTGCGCTCAACTATCAGCAGGCCTGGGCCAACTTCCTGACCGGCTACGTCAACAACTTCAACCAGGCATCGCTCGATCTGACGCCCAACATCCAGAACAACTCCCTGGAGGTGTACGGGCAGGACGACTGGAAGGCCACCTCGCGGCTGATGCTGAACCTCGGAGTTCGTTACTCCTACTTCCCTCAACCCGTGGACAAGAACCACATGCTGACCACCTTCGACCCCACGCTCTTCAAGGCGGCGAACGCACCTACGATCGACAAGAAGGGTAATCTCTGTATTCCCGGCGCGCCATGCACGGGCGGGGTCGTTCCGAACCCGTCGTACGACCCTCTGAACGGTATCAGCATCAACGGCAAGACCTCTCCGTATGGCGACAAGGTAGGTAAGGCGGACACGCTGAACTTCGCCCCGCGCATCGGCTTCGCATACGATGTCTTCGGCAACGGCAAGGCTGCGCTTCGCGGCGGCTACGGCATCGCTTACGACACCGCGCTCTACGGCATCTACGAACAGAACATCTTTGCCAACCCGCCGTATGTGCAGTCGCCGAACATCCCCAACACCAGCTTCGACAACCCGGCGGCCGGAACGGCGAAGCTGAACACGAACCCCATCGTGCTGCATAACACTGCGACGAAGTTCTCGACGCCGTACACGCAGCAGTTCAGCCTCGACCTGCAACAGCAGCTCAACCCGACCCTTGTGCTGGACATCGGCTACTTCGGTGTCCTCGGCAGGCACCTGCTCGGCATCGTCGACCTCAACGAAGTCCCCGTCGGTGCGTATCTGGCGGCAGGGCTGGGCAGCCCGGTTGCGGGAGACAGTGTCCTCCGCATCAATACCGGCAACTCACCGACGCTGAACCAGATCAGGCCCTACAAGGGCTACAACGCACTGAACACGCTCGAGCCGTGGTTCAACTCGAACTACAACTCCTTGCAGGTTGCGGTGCAGAAGCGATTCTCCGGCAAATCGCAGGTGGACGTGAACTACACCTGGTCGCGTGCACTGACCAACAACCAGTCCGACCGCAGCAGCGCTCCGCAGAACACCTACGACATCGCTGCGGAGTATGGCCGTGCCGCGCTGGATCGCAACCAGATCCTGACGGCGGACTTCATCTACGAACTGCCGTTCCTTCTCCACCAGCCTGGCCTGGTGGGCCGCGTCGTTGGCGGATGGGAGGTCTCGGGCATCGTCTCGATGAACTCCGGCCTTCCTCTGACGGCGACCATCGGCAATGGCATCGATCCGGGCGGACTCGGAATCCTCGGCTCAAGCGCCGCAGGCCCGCGTCCCGACCAGATCGCAGACCCCAACTCCGGCCCTGGCCGTCACACCTTGCTGCACTGGTTCAACACGGCTGCGTTCGCTCCGGTGCCTTCGGGCGTCGTCCGTCCAGGCAACGCGCATCGCGGTACCGTCAATGGCCCTGGGTTCCAGCGTTGGGACCTCTCGCTGTTCAAGAACTTCAAGGTCTGGGAGAACTCGTCGTTCCAGTTCCGCGCCGAGACCTTCAACACCTTCAACCACACCAACTTCGATGCCGTCTCCACCTCGACGACGTCGGGTGTCTACGGCCAGGTCACGGCGACGCGCGACCCGCGCATCATGCAGCTTGGCCTGAAGTTCAACTTCTAACCGCGGTTTCACCCTCAAAGGGCGCTTGCCGATCGGCGGGCGCCCTTTTTCTTTTTGCAATTCAATGCGCCATCTCGCAATTCAACGGTTGATTGCCGCAGATGCCTGTTGCGCTTTGTTGCGCCGGTATTTCGACAGGTAAAATGGGAGAGTTACCTAAATGTACGGCGCGGAGTCTCTCTCCGTGACCCTTCAAGGAGTTTGTATTGTCTACACAAGAGCGTTTTCTCTTCACCAGCGAGTCGGTCACTGAAGGACACCCCGACAAGATTGCCGACCAGATCTCCGACGCCATTCTGGACGCCTGTCTCGCACAGGACCCCTACAGCCGCGTGGCCTGCGAGACCCTGACCTGCACCGGACTGGTGGTCGTCGCCGGCGAGATCACGACCAAGGCCTATGTCGACTTCCAGGGCCTGGTGCGCGGAACCGTCGCCGCCATCGGTTACGACAACGCCCTCTACGGCTTCGACTCGAACACCTGCGCCGTCATCTCGACGATCAACAAGCAGTCCGGCGACATCGCCATGGGCGTTGACACGGGTGGCGCGGGCGACCAGGGCATGATGTTCGGCTATGCCACCAACGAGACCCCCGAGCTGATGCCGACGCCGATCTCGCTGGCCCACCGCCTCGCGCACAAGCTCAGCGAGGTCCGCAAGAACGGCTCCATGTCGTACCTCCGTCCCGACGGCAAGAGCCAGGTGACGGTGGAGTACGACGCCAACCACAAGCCCGTGCGCGTTGACGCCGTCGTCATCTCCACGCAGCATGCGGAGACCGTCGGCAACGAGGAGCTTCGCGCCGACATCCTGAAGAACGTCATCCAGGCCGTCATCCCCGCGAACCTGCTGGACGAGAACACCAAGTACCACATCAACCCGACCGGCCGCTTCGTCGTCGGCGGACCGATGGGCGACACAGGACTGACCGGCCGCAAGATCATCGTGGACACCTACGGCGGCATGGGCCGTCACGGCGGCGGTGCCTTCAGCGGCAAGGACGCGACCAAGGTCGACCGCTCGGCGGCCTACATGGCACGCTACGTAGCGAAGAACGTCGTTGCTGCTGGTCTTGCCGACCGCTGCGAGGTTCAGCTTGCTTACGCCATCGGCGTGGCTGAGCCGGTCAGCGTGCGTGTCGACACCTTCGGCACAGGCAAAGTGGACGAGGCGAAGCTCGTCGAGCTGGTGCGCAAGAACTTCTCCCTGACCCCGAAGGGGATCATCGAGACGCTGCAACTTCGTCGCCCCATCTTCAAGGCAACCGCAGCTTACGGCCACTTTGGCCGCAGTGGCGAGAACTTCACCTGGGAGGCGACCGACAAGGCAGCCGCTCTCAAGGAGCAGGCAGCCGCGGTTGCAGCCAAGTAAGAGCGAATCATCGAATCACACAGGAGGCGGGCCTTTGGGCTCGCCTCCTTTTCCTTTAAGAGAAACGGGAAGTTTCACTAAATTTGCTATCGGCAAAAGACGTGTCATTTCGACCGCAGCATCTTACAGCTTTTCGTGAGATGCGGAGTGGAGAACCGGGGTCCCCGGCGAGCTTGCTCGCTGGGGTGGAAGAACCCTGCTTCTTTTACCGCGACACTTCCTGGCGTCGCAGGCAAACAGCAGGTTCCTCCACTGCGGCCCTGCGGGCCTCCGGTCGGAATGACAATAGATACGGCTTCTTGTTCAGAGAGGCCTATTTGATGACACTCCCTGGTTCCCGCGAACAAAACGGAGTGTGGCTTACCCACATGTCGTAGGAAGATACTGGCATGGCGACGATGGCGAGAAGAATCCAGAGCAACCCGGCGAACAATTCGGGAACAGACCAGTGGACGCAGGTGCTTGAGCGCGACCAAACAGCCGACGGCACGTTCTACTATGCCGTTCGATCGACCGGGGTCGTCTGCAAACCAAGTTGTCCCAGCAGGCGGCCTGCGCGCGAGCATGTGCAGTTCTTCCCCACACTGGCCGATGCGCTGAACGCAGGCTACCGCACCTGCCGCCGGTGCGAGCCCGAGAGGACATCTCCGCGCCCGGATCCGCAGGCGAAGCTCGTGGCTCGCGTGGCAAAGCATCTGCGCGAACACGTTGGTGAGCGCCAGACCATGGGCGATATCGCAAACGCGGCCGGGGTCGATCGACTCGCACTCTTGCGGGCCTTTCGTCGCGTGCTTGGGGTGAGCCCAGCGCAGTATGCGCGGGCACAACGCATGGAACGCTTTCAGCAAACGATGAGGATATCTGAGATGACTGTGACCGGCGCAATCTACGATGCGGGTTTCGGATCGAGCAGCAGGCTGTACGAGAACAGCAATGCACGCCTGGGGATGACTCCCCGCGAGATGAGAAATGGCGCATCCAACCTCACTGTCCGCTACACCATGACAGACAGCCCGCTGGGCCGGATGCTGGTTGCCACGACGGAGAAGGGCATCTGCACCATCTCCTTCGGCGAGAGCGACCGCGAGAATGAAGGAGTGCTGCGCAACAGATTTCCAAACGCGAACCTTGTTGAAGAAAACGACTCGAATGGATGGCTCGCCGGCGCGGTCGAATTTATCGCCAGCCAGACAAGCGAGCACCCGCTGGCGGCAACCTTCCCGCTCGACGTTCGCGCCACAGCCTTCCAACAACGAGTATGGAAGGCCCTGCAACTGATCCCGCGCGGCGAGACGCGCACCTACTCCGGCCTCGCCGCGGAGATGGGAGCACCCTCGGCAACGCGCGCCGTGGCCGGGGCCTGCGCGGCAAACCCTGTGGCGATCGTCGTTCCCTGCCACCGCGTCGTCGGCAAAGACGGCTCTCTCACAGGCTACCGCTGGGGCACCGATCGCAAACGCAGATTGCTGGAGGCGGAGGCACGTGCGGCCACGTAACATCTTTGTCCTGTTGAGTTAACCAGTCAGTTCTTCAACGGCATTCATGCAGCGTGCAGTGGCTGTAGACCACCTATGGAGTGATATTCTGATAGGCAGACAAAGGGTTCCAAAGTCTCCCCAATTTCAGAAAAAATGAGGTGCCGTAATGGCCACAGCAACCATCGATAAAGCAGCAGGCGCGACTGACTACAAGGTCGCGGATATCTCGCTGGCAGAGTTCGGACGCAAGGAGATCGATATCGCCGAGCAGGAGATGCCCGGTCTGATGTCGATCCGCAACAAGTACGCTCCGTCGAAGCCGCTGGCGGGAGTGCGCGTCACCGGATCGCTGCACATGACGATCCAGACCGCCGTGCTGATCGAGACCATGGTTGCGCTCGGCGCCGATGTGCGCTGGGCAAGCTGCAACATCTTCTCCACGCAGGACCACGCCGCCGCCGCCATCGCCGCAGCGGGCGTGCCCGTCTTCGCCTGGAAGGGCGAGACGCTCGAAGAGTACTGGTGGTGCACCGACCAGGCGCTGCGCCACAAGGGCGGCCTCGGCCCGCAGATCGTCATCGACGACGGCGGCGACGTCACGCTGCTGATCCACAAGGGCGTCGACCTTGAGAAGGGCGACGGCTGGGTCAACACTCCCTCAGGCAACCAGGAAGAGCAGGTCATCAAGAACCTGCTGAAGAAGATCAACGCCGAAGACTCCTCTTACTTCCAGAAGCTGGCCAGGGAGTGGAAGGGCGTTGCCGAAGAGACGACCACCGGCGTCCATCGCCTGTACAAGATGATGGAGCAGGGCAAGCTGCTCGTCCCCGCGATCAACGTCAACGACTC
>JAFDVV010000030.1:63446-63712 GCA_018268775.1 Acidobacteriota bacterium
GTCTGCGGCTACGGCGACGTCGGCAAGGGCTCGGCCCGCTCGCTGCGCGGCATGGGCGCTCGCGTCATCGTCACGGAGATCGACCCCATCAACGCCCTACAGGCCGCGATGGAGGGCTACGAGGTCACGACCCTCGAAGAGACGCTCGGTCTCGGCGACATCTACGTCACCACCACGGGCAACGTCGACGTCATCACCTATGAGCATATGCAGCAGATGAAGGACCAGGCCATCGTCTGCAACATCGGCCACTTCGACAACGAGAT
>JAFDVV010000030.1:63849-75442 GCA_018268775.1 Acidobacteriota bacterium
CCTCGTGAACCTCGGCTGCGCCACAGGCCACCCGAGCTTCGTCATGTCGAACAGCTTCTCGAACCAGACGCTCGCCGCGCTCGACCTCTGGAAGAACAAGGACACCTACAAGCCCGGCGTCTACATTCTGCCGAAGAAGCTCGACGAAGAGGTCGCCCGTCTGCACCTTGAGAAGATCGGCGTCAAGCTGACGACGCTCTCGCCCAGGCAGGCCGAGTACCTCGGCGTTGCGGTCGAAGGCCCGTACAAGTCGGAGCAGTACCGCTACTGATCGCTGTCAAACAAAAGCATGGCCGCCGAGTATCGCTCGGCGGCCTTTTTACTTGAAGCATCCATCGCTCTGTTCGCTTCAGCAGCGCTTGACTATATCTACTGCTTCTTGTGGTGGTGCCTGTCGCGATAGATGCGCCCCGACTCCTGGTTCTGCTGCTTGTTGATCAGGCTGCGGTCGGCCTTCGTCAGGTGCCCGTTGTCCTGCGCGCGCATCGAACGCTCTTCATGGTTGATCGCGGCTTCCTGGTGCTCAAGATGAGAGGCCTGACCGGCTGAAAGCTGCCCATCCTTGATGCCTGCGGCGATGCGGTCCTGCTGGTTCTCCTTGCGCTGGTTGATCGTACGGTGAGGGGTGGTCGTTGTAGTTGCTGCCGCAGGGGTCGTGGTGGTCGTTGTGGCCGGGGCCTGCGCGAGAAGTGCGGCGGGCGCGAAAGCAAACGTGAGAGCGAGTGCGAGGCGAGTGATCTGCATGATGAATTCTCCTGTGCGTTCCTGGGTCAATTTGTCTTCAGAAGGAGTCTCTAGCGTGACGCCCTTCGTCCTACGGTTGGAGTAGACACAGGTGCTCAGCGCGTGTTGCGCTGCGTCGCAAAACTATATTTGCGCGAACCGGCACGACTTTTCACGGTCCGCTGGGTTGCCGCGCTCTAGCTGGTTGCAGTCGGCGATACGTAGTCGGGCGCAGTAATCACCTGAAGGCCCGGCGTCGTCACAATCTGCTGGTCGATCATGATGATCGTCGTCACAGAGCCACCGGTGTACGTCACCTGCGCGCCGGTATAGGTGGCGATCGTATCGCTGGCGGGTACGGTGCCCGTGGGGACCATGACTAATGTGTAGGTTCCCGTAGGAATGTTCAGGTAGCCCGTGTTTATCCCGAAGGTGATGTTCGTGTAAATCGGCGTGACGGCGGTGAGCTTCTGGCCTGCCGGAACAAGATAGATGTCCTGCGCAGAGATCCTGGTCGCCTGGTCGATGAAGCGCAGGCCGATCTGGCCCGAGGGAGCAGCCTGGCTCTGGTCCTTCAGGATCAGTTGTTGCAGGTTGGCGGCGGCGTTGCCGATCAGCACCGTGTACTGCGCGCCCGTAACGAAGGTGGCCTTCGAAGTCGTGAGCACCTGCTTGGTGCCAGCCTGCGTCGCCGTCGTGGTGTAAGTCCCCGGATCGATCGAGACATACGACGTGACCGTCCCGAAGCCGAGGTTGTAGGCGATGGCTGCGTTGTTCTGGTAGACGTCCAGTCCCGGGGCGTCGGGGGAGGCGTCGATGATGCGCACCTGCGAACCCGTCTGGCTCGCCACAATGCCCTGGCAGCCGGCAAGCGCAACGGCCAATGCGCCGGTTGCGGCAAGGGCAGCACCCTTCCTTACAAGGTCGAGAAGCGACATTCGCGGCTGGCCTGTGTTTTGCATCATATGGGAAGTAACATGATTCACTCTAAACGATTTCAAAGCTCTACGCGACGGCAGAGTTGCCTGCCATCCGGGGCCGTACTGTTGTCGATACTGGGGCTTGCAGCCGCTGGCCCCACCTTCTCCCCTGCCCAGACGCAGTCGGGCGAGCCGTCCCGCGCCATACCGGCCCTTCCCTCCTCCGTACCCTCCATCGCCCCGCGCATCGAGCCGATCATCGGCATGCGCAACCAGAAGGTGACAAGCGCGGCCGAGGTTCCCGCTCATAAGCAGAACTACGAGTTCACGCTCAAGGACGGCAGTTGGCTCGACACCGGCGTCTTTCTTGCCGCAGGCGAGCTCGCCGACTTCACCGTGACCGGCAACCTCACCCTGGCCGACAACCGCCAGGTCACACCCGGCGGACTCGACCGCGGATGGAAGGACCTGCTCCGCCAGTTCCCCCTGAACCAGGCAAAGGTCGGCGCCGTGATTGGGCGTATCTCCGATACAGGTGCCTCCGTTCCCTTCTCTATTGGAGCCTCGGGGCAGGTATCCATGCCAACTACAGGAAAGTTGTATCTGGCCGTAAATGTAAGCAGCGACCTGACGTTTACCGGCGAGTACAAGGTGAAGGTCAGGTTCTCGAAGCCAGAGACCTTCAAGACCAACGTTCTGGCTGTACCGGCAACGCCAATCGACTCAATGCTTACTCCCGCCATCTTCGCCGACATTCCCCGTCGCGTCAGCGATAGCGCCAGCGACACCGGCAATCCGGGCGACATGGTCAACTTCGCGTTGATCGGCACCAGGGAGCAGGTTGAAGCTGCCTTCAAGGCCGCCGCATGGGTCGCCGTCGACAAGTCCGTACAGGACGCCATCGTCAACGGCCTGCTCAAGACCCTCGGCAAAGAGGCCTACACCGAGATGCCCATGAGCACGCTCTACCTCTTCGGACGCCCGCAGGACATGTCCTTTGCACGGGCCGATCCCCTGATGGTCGCCGCCGAAAGACACCACTTGCGCGTATGGCAGACCAACAAGACCGTCGACGGACGGCCCCTCTGGGTCGGCTCGTCGACGCACGATATCGGCTTTGAGAAGGACCAGCGCACCGGAGGCGTGACCCACAAGATCGACCCCGAGATCGACAAGGAGCGCGACTACCTGCTTCAGAGCTTCGACGCGGCAGGCGCTTACGCCAGCGCCGCCTACGTCACGCCGTCGAACCCCATGCTCGAAGCGCATACGGCCACCGGAGGCAGCTTTCACTCCGACGGACGCATCGTCGTCATGAACCTCAAGTAGAACCTCACCAAACAAAAAGCAGGGCCGGCCGCCCGGGAGCGCCGGCCCTTCACTCTTGCGGAGATACCCGCTTACTTCTTCGGCTTGCTGGCGATGATCGAGTCCTTGATCTTGTTGTAGACGCTCTCCGGCAGCACGCCGCGCGTCACAAGCTGGTTCTTCGCCGTATACGGGCGTCCGTCGACGATGCGCTTGGAGTAGGCGTCGCCGATGCCGGGGAAGGCCTTCAGTTGGTCCACCGTGGCCGTGTTGATGTCGAGCTTGTTGTCCGGTGTCGCTGCGGCGGCGGCCGGAGCTGCGGCCTTCTTTGCGGGCTTCTGCGCCACGGCAACGGTCAACGGCATGGCGAAAAGCAGGGCAAGTGCCAGGAACTTCGAGCGAAGAATGCGCATGGTCCGATCTCTCCCGTACTACAAAATCACTTCGTTCCACGGAGGTTACGGGAGACAAAGACCTCCCGTCAATCCGGTAAAGTTGACTTCCCCGCGCCACGCGGCTACTCTAATCATGCAATGCGTTCGCTGAACATTCATCACGGGCATCATCACCATCACCATGCGCAGAGCGTGTTGGCGGCCGTGTCCGGTGTGGCGAAGCAGTAAGGCACATACCATAAGGATTCTGAAAGGCCCGCTCAACGCGCATACCGCGAGCGGGCCTTTTTACGTGTAACGAACGAAACGGAGATTGAAATGGCTGACGCACCCCAGACCCAGGCACCAAAGATCGACTTCGCGAAGATGGACGGCCTCGTTCCCGGCATCGTCCAGGACTACAAGACCGGCGAGATGCTGATGCTCGGCTTCCTCAACGAGATCAGCTACCAGAAGACGCTCGAAAGCGGCTTCGTCACCTTCTGGAGCCGCACCCGTAGCAAGCTCTGGATGAAGGGCGAGACCAGCGGCAACCGCCTGCGCGTTGTCGAGGCCTCCACCGACTGCGACAACGACGCCCTGCTCTTCCGCGTCGAGGTCGAGGGCGACGGCCTGGTCTGCCACGAGGGCACCGTAAGCTGCTTCACCAAGAAGATCGAAACGGAGAAGAAATAATCATGAGCGACGTGAAGAAGCTGAAACTCGGTATCCCCAAGGGCAGTTTGCAGGACGCAACCATCGCGCTGTTCCAGCGCGCGGGCTGGAACATCTACGCCAGCGGACGCAGCTACTTCCCCACCATCGACGATCCGGAGATCGAGTGCATGCTCGTCCGCGCGCAGGAGATGGCCCGCTACGTCGAGTACGGCGCGCTCGATGCCGGCCTCACCGGCAACGACTGGGTCCTTGAGAACGAGCACAAAGTCGAGTACGTCACCAGCCTCACCTACTCCAAGCAGAGCCGCCAGAAGGTGAAGTGGGTGCTCGCCGTCCCCGAAGACTCGCCCTACCAGAAGGCCGAAGACCTCGCCGGATGCATCATCGCCACCGAACTGGTCGAGTTCACCAAGCGCTACTTCGCCTCCAAAAACATCCCCGTCAAGGTCGAGTTCAGTTGGGGCGCCACCGAGGTCAAGCCTCCCACGCTCGCCGACGCCATCGTCGAAGTCACCGAGACCGGGAGCTCGCTGCGCGCCAACCGCCTGCGCATCATCGAGACGCTGATGGAGAGCGAGACGCAACTCATCGCCAACCAGACCGCGTTCAAGGACGAGTGGAAGCAGGCAAAGATCAACAACCTCTCGCTGATGCTCAACGCCGCCATCGCCGCGCAGGGCCGCGTGGGCCTGATGCTCAATGCCCGCAAGGCCGACCTGCGCGAGATCCTCGCCGTACTGCCCGCTCTCAACTCTCCCACCGTGTCGCAGTTGAGCGACGAGCAGTGGGTCGCGCTGAACACCATCCTCGAAGAGCCCGTCGTGCGCGATGTCATCCCCAGGCTCAAAGCCGCCGGGGCCACAGGCATCGTCGAATACCCGCTCAGCAAGGTCGTTCTGTAGAGGCAAAGACTTAACACCGATAGACACCGATGAAACACCGATTCTGATCCGGTCACTTTCATCCGTGTTCATCGGTGTCAATCGGTGTTAAGGTTTTCACGTTTTCGGGAGTTCACTGAAGATGAAGCTCGTCAAGACCTACGGCCGCACCGCAAAGACCGCCGCCGCACTGATCGAAGCGATCGAACAGCGCGGTGCCGTCTCCACGGCGCGCGTCGAACCCACCGTCCGCCGCATCCTCGCAGACGTCCGCAAAAACGGCGACCGCGCGCTGCGTAAGTACGCAACAAAGTTCGACGGCCTGAAGCGGGACGCCTCGCTCCGCGTCTCGCGCGAGGAGATGGAGGCCGCATGGCAGGCCACCGCGCCTGAGCTGCAGGCAGCGATGATGGTCGCGCGCGGCAACATACTCGCCTTCGCCGAGGCGCAGATGCCGAAGGAGTGGAGCTTCTCTCCCAGCGATGGCGTCAACACCGGCCAGATCGTCCGCCCGCTCGGCTCGGTCGGCTGCTACGTTCCCGGCGGCCGCTATCCGCTTCCCTCAACCTTGCTGATGACGGCGACGCCCGCGCAGGTCGCAGGCGTCGAACGCATCGTCGTCTGCTCACCCAAGCCAGTACGCGAGACGCTGGCCGCCGCCTACCTCGCAGGCGTCACCGAGTTCTACCGCATCGGCGGAGCTCAGGCCATCGCCGCGCTCGCTTACGGTACGGAGACGATTGCGGCCGTCAACAAAATCGTCGGTCCCGGCAATTTGTTCGTCACCGCCGCAAAGTCGCTCGTCTCGACCGAGTGCGGCATCGACATGCCCGCCGGACCAACCGAGATCGTCGTCACCAGCGAACGCGGCAACGCCGCAGGTATCGCCGCCGACCTCGTCGCGCAGGCTGAGCACGACCCCGAGACGCTTGCGGTATTCATCACCGGCAACGAAAAGCTCGGTGCAGCCGTCGCCGCCGAAGTAAAGATTCAGGCCAAAGACAACAAGCTCGCAAAGATCTCGCTCGCAAAACAAGGCGCGGTATTTGTAACTGAAACAGTTGCAGAAGCGCGCGCGCTGACCAACCGCCTCGCGCCAGAGCACCTCACCGTCGACTCCGCCGCCGATCTCAAGTGGGTGCAGAATGCAGGTTCGGTCTTCGTCGGCGACTACGCCCCGCAGTCGATGGGTGACTACGTCTCCGGCCCCAACCACGTCCTCCCCACGGGCCGCGTTGGCCGTGTGCGCGGTGGCCTCAGCGTGCTCGACTTCGTCAAGATCATCACCGTGCAGGAGTACACCGCCAAGGGTCTTCGCAAGATCGGCCCGCACGCCATCGCGCTCGCAACCGCCGAGGGCCTCGCCGGCCACGCCGAGAGCGTTCGCGTAAGAATGAGGTCAGCCCGATGAGCACACCGAACGCCACCACTGCCATCAAACCGCGCCGTCTCGTCCTCGACATGCCGGAATATCACCCTCCGCTCGCGGGCCGCAATGCATTGCGCCTCGACTTCAACGAGAACACCCTTGCCCCCTCGCCGCGCGTCCTCGACCGGCTGCGCCAGGTCACAGCCGAAGACCTGACGAAGTACCCCGAGCGCGAGCCTGTCGAACGCAAGGTCGCTGCGCACCTGGGCCTCGACCCCGCGCAGGTGCTTTTGACCAACGGCGTCGACGAGGCCATCCACCTCATCTGCTGCACCTTCCTCGAAGAGGGCGACGAAGCGATCGTCTGCACGCCGTCGTTCTTCATGTACGACGTCAGCGTCTCCATGATGACGCGCGGCCTCGTCCGCATCCAGGCCGACGAGACGCTGGAGTTTCCCTTCGAGCGCTTCCTGGCCGCCATCAACGAACGCACGAAATTAATCATCGTCGCCTCGCCCAACAACCCCACCGGCGCCACGGTCACGCGCGCGCAGATGCTCGCCATCGCCAACGCCGCGCCCAACTCCGTGCTCATGGCCGACGAGGCTTACTTCCACTTCCATGGCGAGACCGTGCTCGACGATCTCGCCTCGACGCCGAACCTCGTCGTCGCGCGCACCTTCTCCAAGGCCTACGGCCTCGCCAACCTGCGCCTCGGCATGCTGGTGGGCAACGCTGAGGTCATGAGCTATCTGCGCAAGACCAGCTCGCCCTACAACGTCAACGGAGTCGCGCTCGACTGCCTCTCCGTCGCCATCGAAGACGACGCCTACATCGCCTGGTACGCCGAACAGATTCGCGTTGGCCGCGAGCGCATGATGGCCGGCCTCTCCGAGCTTGGCGTCGGCTACTTCCCCAGCGCCGCAAACTTCGTGCTGATGAAGATCGGCCCGCTGCACAAGGAGCTCGTCGCCGCAATGCGCCGCCGCGACGTGCTGCTACGCGACCGCTCCGCCGACCCTGGCTGCGACGGCTACGTGCGCATCACCATCGGCGTCGGCGACCAGGTATCGCAGGGCCTCGAAGCTCTGAAGGCCTCGTTCGAAGAGATCGGCTGGAAGCCACAGCGCGGCTTCTCCACAACAGAATCCAAAACCCCACGGGAGTTTGAGTAATGGCAGTCAGCAAGAAAGCACGTACCGCAACGATTAAGCGCGACACCACCGAAACCAGGATCGCCCTCAAGCTGAACATCGACGGCACCGGCGTCTACAAGGTCTCCACCGGCATCCGCTTCTTCGACCACATGCTGGAGCTCTTCACCCGCCACGGCGGCTTCGACCTCACGCTCACCTGCAACGGCGACCTCGACGTCGACCAGCACCACACCGTCGAGGACGTTGGCATCGCGCTGGGCGAAGCCTTCAACAAGGCCCTCGGCGACAAGAAGGGAATCCTCCGCGCAGGCTACTTCGTCATGGCCATGGACGAGACGCTGGCCGTAGCCGCCGTCGACCTCTCAGGCCGCGTCGCCTACGTCGTCGACGACAAGGTAAAGGTCCGCCTCGTAGGCGACTTCCAGTCCGAGCTGCTCGCCGACTTCTTCGACGGCTTCGCCCGCGGAGCCAAGGCCAACGTCCACGTCAAGACGATGTACGGCCGCTCCAACCACCACAAGATCGAGGCGATCTTCAAGGCCTTCGCTCGCGCTCTGCGCGGGGCCTGCTCCCGCGATGAGAGGATGGCGGAGATCCTGCCGAGCACCAAGGGACTGCTGTGATTCAGGTCATCGACTACAAAGCGGGTAATCTCACCAGCGTGCTCAAGGCGCTGAACTACCTCGGCGCGGAAACGCACGTCACGCAATCGCCAGACGACGTGCGCAGCGCGACCAAGATCGTCCTCCCCGGCGTAGGGCACTTTCAAGCGACGCATCTTCTCGAAGACCTCTCGCTCACCGGCGCAGTACGCGAGGCCGTGGCCAAGGGCACGCCCTTCCTCGGCATCTGCGTGGGCTTGCAGTGGCTCTACGAGGGTTCAACCGAAGCGCCCGATACTGCCGGCCTCTGTCACTTCGCCGCGAAGTGCGAGCGCTTCCCTGCCACCTTCAATGGAGCAGAGCTGAAGTCGCCACACGTCGGCTGGAACTCGCTCGACAACATCCGCGAAGACTCGCGCCTGTTGCGCGGCGTCACTCCCGGCGGCTTTGTCTACTACACGCACTCCTGGCGTGCGCCGGTAAGCGCCGACACCGCCGCCACTACCAGTTACGGTGGCGACTTCACCGCCGTGGTCGAGCGCGACAACGTGATGGGCGTGCAGTTCCATCCCGAAAAGTCGAGCGCCGTCGGCCTCCAGATCCTCAAGAACTTCGTGGAGCTATAGCGAATGCCTTTCATCTACGAACTCACGCTCGCCGAAGAGTCGCCGCAGCCCAGCTACACGCTCGCGCAGCAACTCGTATCTCAAGGAACTCTCGTCGGCACCGGGCAAAACATCGCCGTACTCACCGACGGCAAAAACGAGTTCCACCTGCGCGCACCGTTGCAGGGCCTCATCGCCGAGTGGCTCGCATCGAGCGGCGATGCGCTCTCGCCCGACGAGCCCATCGTCCGCATCGTCGCCGAAGGGGCCGAGTGCGCCGTCAGCGCAGTAACGCCTGTGAGGTCGCAACCATGCTGACCAAGCGCATCATCGCCTGCCTCGACGTGCGCGACGGACGCGTCGTGAAGGGTATTCAGTTCGTTGACATCATCGACGCGGGCGACCCCGCAGAGCTCGCCCATCGTCACGCCGCCGCAGGCGCCGACGAGATCGTGCTACTCGACATCACCGCTACGCACGAGGGCCGCGGCACGCTGCTCGACACCGTCAAGCGCACCGCCGCAACACTCTTCGTTCCCTTCACCGTCGGCGGAGGCATTCGCTCCGCCGAAGACGCCGCAGCGGTCTTCGACGCAGGAGCAGACAAGGTGAGCATCAACTCCTCGGCCATTGCGCGACCCGAGCTGATCGGCGAGATCGGCTCCAGCTTCGGCGCGCAGGCCGTCATCGTCGCCATCGACGCGCGACGCGCCGCCCACTCCGCCGACCCCGTAGGCGACGCCGAGGTCTTCGTCGCAGGTGGCCGCAAGCCGACAGGCCGCAAGGTGATCGAGTGGGCGCGCGAGGCCGAGCAGCGCGGCGCAGGCGAGATCCTGCTCACCAGCATGAACACCGACGGCATGCGCTCCGGCTTCGACTGCGAGCTGACGGCGCGCGTCTCCGAGGCCGTGCAGATTCCCGTCATCGCCTCGGGCGGCGCAGGCTCCGCAGCGCACTTTGCCGACGTCTTTGGGCATGGCCCCAAAGGGGGCAAAGCGGATGCCGCACTTGCCGCCAGCATCTTTCATTTCGGCGTGACGGACTCACGCGAGTTGAAAGCTGAATTGCACCGCGCTGGTGTGAGTGTGCGGTTGCCCTGCTGATTTTGAAACAAACAACGGCAAGCGCAACCGCAGGTCCCATTCGACTTCGCTCAGGGCAGGCTCTTCGACTCGCGCTTCGCGCTCGCTCAGGATGACACTTCATGGCTGTTTCCGTGAGGCGTAGAGCGAAAGCACTCAGGGCCAACGGCCCGCAATATACCAGCCTGGGCCGCAGGCCCAGGTATGCAACCCGAATGAATCAAAGCGCTGAAAGCGCGACACAAATATGCCGCAATACACCCGAAAGAAATCCGCTTTAGTTGGGAGAGAATAATGTTGATACCTTCGATTGACCTCATGGGCGGCCGCATCGTCCAGCTCGTGCAGGGCGAAAAGCTCAAGCTGGCCTTCGACGACTTCGACTACTGGATCGAGCGCTTTTCAAAATATCCGCTCGTCCAACTCATCGACCTCGACGCCGCCATGCGGCAGGGCTCGAACGCCGACTTGATCTCGCAGTTCACCTCGAAGCTGCCCTGCCAGGTCGGCGGCGGCCTGCGCACCGCCGATGACGGCAAGCGCATGATCGGCCTCGGCGCGAAGCGCGTTATCTACGGTTCGTCATTGTTTGGGGGAGACAACGAGGCCGACCGCAAGCGCCACCCGCTCATCAACCTCGACTTCGCCCAGAAGCTGCGCGACGCCCTCGGCGAGGAGCAGCTTGTCTTCTCCGTCGACACCAAGGGCGGACAGGTCGCCGTGCGCGGCTGGAAGGAGAACGTCGCGCTGACGCCTGAAGAGGCCGTCACGTGGCTCGAGGACTTCTGCGCCGCCTTCCTCTACACCCATGTCGACACCGAAGGCACTATGACCGGATTTCCCATCGACGTCGCCGCCATCCTGCGCGCCACCACCGCAAAGCAACTCATCGTCGCGGGAGGCATCAAGGAACGCGCCGAGGTCGATGCGCTCGACCAGATGGGCGTCGATGCCGTCGCAGGCATGGCCGTCTACTCAGGCGCAATGGAGGCCTGACGCGGCGTTACTCGCTGCCGCCGTTGTCCGCCAGCGCGTAGTAGCCCTTGCGCGCCTGCACCTTGGTGTCTTTGCCGCAGGTGACGTTCAGCGTGCGGAATGTTCCATCGGTCTTCAGGTTCGACGGCGTATAGCTGGCGAGATACTGCGTGCGCAGCTCGTCCTGAATCTGGTTGAAGGCGTCCTCGAGCTTCTTGCCGTTGTTGCCTACGTTGATCACGCGGCCGCCCGTCTCCTTGGCCATGCGATCCATGTCGGCACCGCCGGTGTAGAAGCCGCCGTACCCGTAGAAGCCGCGGTCCGCAATCATAATGACGTAGACGATGGCGTTCGCCTTCTGCGCGGCCTCGATCGAGCTCTTCAGCGTCTCCTGCGAACCCTGGTCGCCGCCATCGGTCAACAGCACCAGAATCTTGCGGCCCGCCTCCTGCCGCAGCTTGTCGTGCGACGCAAGGTAGACCGCGTCGAACAGCAGCGTTCCGCGCGGAGTCCCATTGCCCGTCACCGAGCCTGTTCCGGCTCCGGTGTTGATACTCGCCTTATCCAGCGCGCGCTTCAGCTCGCGCGGCGAGTTCGTGTAGTCGGCCAGCAGGTCCACGTTGATGTCGAACGAGATCAGAAACGCCTCGTCCTTCGGCGTCAGCACGTCTTTCAGAAACTGCGCGCCAGCCTCCTGCTCCAAAGGAAGAACATTCTGCTGACTGCCGCTCGTATCCAGCAGGATGCCGATCGTCAGCGGAAGGTTCTTCTCCTGCGTGAAGTTTTTGGTCTTCTGCAGGACCTTGTCTTCGTAGATTTCGCAGTCGTCCTTGTGCAGGTTGGTGATGTAGCCGTTCTTGTCGCGAACGGAGAAGTAGAGGTTCACCAGGTTGACGTTGACCTTCAGCGTCTCCGTATC
>JAFDVV010000030.1:75478-81911 GCA_018268775.1 Acidobacteriota bacterium
GGGGCCTCCTGCGCAAGCAACGCAGGCGCGGCGAGAGAGAGCGCGAAGAGGGCAGCAGAGAGGCGGACAGGCGAACGCATAGTCTTATAGACGAGCTTATCCGCCTGCTGGTCAGCGGAAAAGTCGTTACGGGCAGGGCAAGGGCTTGCAGCCTGCACAATTTGGCATCGCCTGCCGCCTCTGAGCACAACGTCCGGGGTGGCCGGTGCGTCCTACAGTACAGGTAGCGAAGAGGATAGCGGCGGCCTGCCGGCGCTGGTACTCTGTTAGTTGTGGGCTTGGACGGCAATCGAGCCGGACGGCATGTGTACGGGGGTTTGCGTGGTAAGGGAAAGCATATTGGTTGGAGCGCTGGCGTTCATGACGCTGGGGCAGCAGGGTCAGAAGACCGAAGAGGCCTCGGCGCAGCAGATTCCCGACGCGCCCCGGCCGCAGGTTGGCCTGCCCACGCTGAATACGGTCAGGCCCGGCATGGGCACTGCGCCCGCCGCGAGCGGCGACCAGGCGACTCCGCCTGCCCCCGGCAAGGAACAGGTGCCTCAGCCCGCGCACCCTGCTGCAACCTCAGCACCAAACCCCGATGAGGGGCCTGCGCCTGAATCGAGCGCCGACTCCTTCACCCTGCGTGTGCAGACCAACTTCGTCGAAGTGCCTTTCACCGTCAAGGATAACAAAGGCAAGCCCGTACCCGGCATCACATGGCGCGAGGTCAGGGTCTTCGAGAACAACCTGCCCCAGCGCATCACCAACTTCACCGTCGATCCCTTCCCGCTGTCTGTGGCCATCGTCATCGACCAGAGCCTGACGCCCGACAACATGACGAAGGTCAACAACTCCCTTGCAGCGTTGCAGGGAGCGTTTGCGCCGTACGACGAGGTCGCCGTCTTCAGTTACAACAACGGCCCCCGCAAGTGGACAGACTTCACCGCCGGCCAGAGCGCGCGCCTGAACTTCGCGCTCGAACAGGCCAAGGCCCCGGGCCGCGAGGTTTACATGAACATGGGCGGCCCCATGGCGCAGACCAACGTGATCAACGGCCGCGTCTTCGACCCCAACACCGCCCCCGTCCGCAACAGCCAGGCCATCGAACTCAAGGTGCCGAAGGAAGTCCACACGCTCAACGACGCCATTCTTGAGGCCGCCAAGGCGACGGCCAAGGCAGGCAAGGGCCGCCGCCGCGTCGTCTACGTCATCAGCGACGGCAAGGAGTACGGTTCGCAGGCCAAGATGAAGGATGTCATCCAGTACCTTCAGACCAACAAGGTTGCCGTCTACGGCACGCTCGTCGGCGACTCCTCGCTTCCGGTCATCGGCTTCCTCGACAAGATCCACATCCCGCTGACCATGCGCGACAACGCCCTCGTCTCCTACACGTCGGCGACCGGCGGCAACCTTGAGGCCGAGCTTCGTCAGCGCGGCATCGAAGAGAGCTTCCAGAAGATCTTCGAAGAGGTGCGCACGCAGTACACCCTGGGCTACTACACCCACGAGCCGTTCATCGACGGCAAGTACCGCACGCTCGAACTGCGCGTGATGCGGCCCAACCTGACCGTCATCTCCAAGAAGGGCTACTACCCGACAGCCAGCGACATAGGCCCGATCAACCAGATTCAACGTAAGTAGAACGATCGATGCTTCAGGCAAACGTACTGCTGGCACTGGCAGCAGCCGTTCTGTGGGGCGGCGGCGACTTCTCCGGCGGCATGGGAGCCAAGCACGCCGCCACGACAGCGCGCAATCCCATGGACGGCGCGCTGCGCGTCGTCCTCACCAGCCACTTTGGCAGCTTCGCCGTGCTCACAATCATCGCCCTGCTGCGCGGCGACGCGTTCCCCCACGGCCTTCCGCTGGCCTGCGGCCTTTTCGCAGGGGTGATGGGCGGGCTGTCGCTCACTGCCTTCTACATCGCGCTCTCACGCGGTGCGATGGGAGCTTCGGCCGCAATCAGCGGCCTGCTGGCGGCGGCGATTCCTTCGGTTGTGTCGATCGCGCACGACGGCTCCCCCGGATGGATGCGGATGGCAGGCTTCGTTATCGCGGGCTGCGCCATCTGGATGATCGCAGCAGGCGAGAACCCCGAGGCCGTGCCTGCCTCCACAGGAACGATGTGGTTGGCCGTTGGGTCGGGGGCTGGGTTCGGCGTCTACTTTGTTGCGCTCAAATACGCCGCCGCCGGAGGGCTGATCTGGCCGATGGCTACCGCCAGAATCGGCAGCCTGACCACATGCTCGGTGGTTCTGCTGGCAACGGCCGTGGCGGCAAACCCACATCTCAGAATCGAGATGCCGGGCACCCGGCGTATCGGCGGCCGGCGTATCTGGCTGCCGCGCAGGGCTGTCTTCTGGGCCTTGGCGACGGCGATGGGCGATACCTCCGGCAACCTTCTGTTTATGGCCGCCACACGGGCGGGGAGACTCGATGTGGCCTCCGTACTGGCCTCGCTCTATCCAGCCTCAACCATCCTGCTTGCGGCCTGGGCGCTGCACGAACGCCCAACGCGACGGCAGGGCCTTGGAATGCTGGTGGCCGCAGCCGCCGTCGTCATGATTACGCTCTGACCCTCTGTCTCTTGAGGCATGAATTCTCTCCTTGAAGCATCTCCGGCATCCTCGTGGGGGACTATTCCGCGAAGACACGAGAGCAGAGAACCAAGGGCCAACGGCCCGCAATATCATAGCCTGGGCCAAAGGCCCAGGTAAGCACGCCGGATGGAACAGAGCGCTGAAAGCGCGACATAAAATGACGCACGACCAGCTTCATCTTTGATCCGTTCTTCGTAGATTTCAGAGCCCGGTCAGGGAGTCGCCCCTGTTGACCTTCGCACACGGCGTGACCAGGTAAGACTTCGGACGGGATTTACAGTCAGGAACGAGTGGCACAAGACAGGGGCGCGGTCAGCCGCAGGCGCCCCCGCCTCGCGAGATTACTTGGTCGCCTCTTCGTGTTTCGTCGCGGTGTCCGCAGGCTTGTTGACCTCGTCGGTGACGCCCTTCATGCCATCCTTGAAGCCGCGCAGGCCTTCGCCGAGTCCTTTGCCAAGCTCCGGCAGTTTTTTGCCACCGAAGAGCACAAGCACGATGACTGCGAGAACGATGAGATGAGTTGGTTGAAATAGGTCGCCCATACGAGTTTCTCCCTTGCATTTTGCCGGGCCGGCGCGTACAGACCGCGGCAAGCATATTGTCGCACAGGATTGGCATGGCTGGCCGGGACAGGAGATTGAATCGTTCCCGGCTGAAATGCCGATCTCAGCCGGGGCGGCGGGGAGCGCAAACCGCCTGAACGTTATATCTTGGAAGGGTAAGCGAAAAGCAGGAGTTGATGTTGGAGAAGAAGACGCAGGAGTTTGTGTTGCCGCAACGGACAACGAGGACATACGGGGCTGGACGATGGGGATGGCTGGGAGTGCTAGCCGTTGCAGTGCTGGGCGTAAGCGCCTCCGCTCAGACGATGACCCCGCCGCCACAGCAGTCGAGCTCGCAGACGCAGACCGAGGCGCCGGCCCAACCGGCGGTAAAGAAGGGCCGCTTCGGCGCAATCGTGCCAGTCACCTACGACAACAAGTACGAGATCTACGGCGGCATCAACCTGATGACCTTCCAGGCCGGACAAGACCTGCCCAAGCGCATGAACCTGGGCGGCGGCGAGCTGCTGGGAACGTGGTGGATGACTCCGCGGCTCGGCCTCGGCGGCGAGTGGCGCGGCGAGTGGGGTACGACGCCCGTCAAGCCGAACCCCTACTTCAACGGGCGCGCTCTCGTGTCGATGCAGATGGGAATGGGCGGCGTGCAGTGGCGCGGGCCGAAGAACCAGTACGCCGCGCTGAACTACCACGCATACGCCGGTATGGCTTCCGGCAACTTCGACCACACGATCAAGTCCGCCAACATCCCTGACGTCTATCTGCCGCAGGTCGGCCTGTACTCCAACCGCACGGCCTTTGTCTCGGCCCTTGGCGGCAGCGTGGACATCAACAAGTCGAAGAACTGGGCCATACGCCTCTCGCCCGACCTCATGCTCGAACACTTCGGCACGGAGACGCGCTACTTCTTCGCCATCTCGGGCGGCGTGGTCTATCGCATCGGCAAGAGGTAGAGAGACAGGGGCGAGGGCTTAGGGGTGTTGCGGCGAAACGCACCGCTGTTCGTCTGAAAGCGCGCACCGCAGAAGCACCAAGGGCCAACGGCCCGCAATATCATAGCCTGGGCCAAAGGCCCAGGTAAGCTATCCCGAACATACAGAGCGCTGAAGGCGCGACATAAAACCCAGGTTCTCCCTCTACGAAGTGCGGGACAACAAAAGCGGGCACCCATCAGGTGCCCGCTCTCGCCCTCTATTCCCTGCCCTACTGCCCGTTCCCCTGTTGCAGAAACTCCGGCGAGACCGGGTTCTCGTAGAGCGAGTAGTCGCGCGTGACGACCGTGAGCCCCGACGACGAGACGAAGTAGTTTTTCTTGTCCTCGTTCGGGTCGTAGCCGATCACCGTGCCGTCCGGGATATGTACATCGCGGTCGATGATCGCATGGCGTATGCGGCAGTGCCTGCCGATGTTGACATGCGACATCACGATCGACGAGTCGACGTCGGCGTACGAGTTCACGCGAACATCGTGCGAGACGACGGAATTCCGCACCACCGCGCCCGAGACGATCGATCCCGCCGAGACGATCGAGTTGATGGCCATGCCCGTGCGCCCGGGCTCGCCAAAGACGAACTTCGCCGGCGGGTACTGGTAGGGACGCGTCCGCATGGGCCACGACTTGTCGTAGAGGTTGAAGATCGGGCTGACGCCGGCGACGTCCATGTTGGCCTCGTAGTAGGCCTCGAGCGTGCCGACATCGCGCCAGTAGAGCGCCTTTTGCTTGTTCTCGTCGATAAAGTTGTAGGCGTTGATCTTGAACCGGCCAAGCAGGTTGGGCAGAATGTTGTGGCCGAAGTCGTGCTTCGAGTGCGGGTCTTCGGCGTCCTTCACCAATTCCGGCAACAGAACATCGGTGTTGAAGATGTAGATGCCCATCGAGACGTCGAC
This sequence comes from Acidobacteriota bacterium, assembly GCA_018268775.1. Taxonomy (GTDB): domain Bacteria; phylum Acidobacteriota; class Terriglobia; order Terriglobales; family Acidobacteriaceae; genus Edaphobacter. The sequence goes on from JAFDVV010000030.1 coordinate 80,508, forward strand.
CATGTCGGGCGTAAACGGCGAGCGCACACTCGTCTCCTTGGGCTTTTCGATAAAGCCGATGACCTCGCCCGAGCGCGAGACCTCGACCACGCCGAAGGAAGAGACCTCGGTGGGCGCGACAGGCAAGGTGGCGAGCGTAACGTCGGCGCCGGAGTCGCGGTGCTGCTCCAGCATCAGCGAGTAGTTCATCTTGTAGATGTGGTCGCCTGAGAGGATGAGGACGTGACGCGGCTGCTCCGAACCGATCGAGTAGATGTTCTGGTAGACCGCGTCCGCCGTGCCCTGATACCAGGACTTTGAGACCCGCTGCATGGGTGGCAGTATCTCGATAAACTCGCCCAGCTCGTTGGCCACGACCGGCCCCCAGCCCTCGCGAATGTGCCGGTTGAGCGAGAGCGCCTTGTACTGCGTCAGGATGTAGACGTGGCGCAGGTCGGAGTTGATGCAGTTCGACAGCGTGATATCGATGATGCGGTACTGGCCCGCGAACGGCACGGCGGGCTTTGCGCGATCGCGTGTTAGCGGGAAAAGGCGTTCACCGGCACCCCCGGCGAGAAGGACCCCAAGCGTATCTCTCATCTCTCAACAACCTCGGCAAATGTCCTTCGCAGGACGCTCTTTGTGGGATGCACAAACGTGCAAAAGCGTCCCCCGCAGGAAACGCGAGTCTAACACGGCGAGATTTTTTAGCGAAAAACTATTTCGCGGATGGACGCAATCTTCAAACAACCGCACCGTCGTTCTGAACCCAGCCATGCCGTCATCCTGAGCCGAACGGGGTCCCCGGCCAGCTTGCTGGCTGGGGCAGGAAGGCGAAGAATCCCTGTAGTTTTCTTCCGTGGCGACAACGACAGACTACTGCGATTCTTCGCCTGCGGCTCAGAATGACGGCGTGTTTCTTATTTATTGCTGCCTGTGCTGCCGGAAAATGTGCCCTCTCAGGCCTCAGGCGTCTCAGAGGTATCGCCTTCTTCGCTGACACTGATGCGAAGCGATTTCAGAAAGCTGAGGTCGCTGGAGCTGAAGGGACCTTCCGCCTCTTCCGCAACCTCTTCTTCCGCCTCTTCGGTCTCGTCGGCGGGGTTCAGGCCAATGGTGGCTTCAAGCATGAGCAGGACGTCGAACCCCTGTTCGCGGATGTTTTTAACCACACCGGCGATATCTTCGGACTCGGAGACGGTCTCGTGGATCGCCTCGCCTAGCTTCTGGATAAGGTTTTTGACCTTCTGATTCAATGCCAACCTCCGGCTGCCTGAATATGCGATTCACCGCGCATCGGGTATTCCCAACTGAATGGCCGGAGGGAACGGCATTGCGTGGACCACGAACCAATTCTGGAGACAGAATACGCCGAGGGCCGCCGCCGCTGCAACGAAATTGAACCAGCGCGGATTCTTGAACGGC
>JAFDVV010000030.1:81971-88415 GCA_018268775.1 Acidobacteriota bacterium
GGCTTTATTCGCTTTGGCCCCCAGACGATAAAGCACGTCGCCGCGCCGCAGAAACCGGCGATCATCCAGCAGAATCTTTTCATTCGCCCTCCTCCGCGTCTTCGAGAGGTGGCATCCCCTCTATCTTCGTCAGATGCAGGTTGGCCGTGGGATGTTTCATCGCGAAAAAGCGCCGTCGGCTACACTTGGGTATGGATTCGGTGCGCTTTGGACGGGCTTTGGGATTCGGGGCAAGGGCGGCGGCCAAGACCCTGGCGACCGCCGTGGATGCGGCGACCTCGCCAAACCCCTCGACCAAACCGGCGGCAGCCCCGCAGCCGGCCTCGCGGCCCGTGCAGACGGCAAGAGTCAACGTGGCCGAGCAGGTGGCGCGTGCGGCCTCGCAGGTGAAGCAGACCTCCGAGAACCTCAACCGCGGCGGCAAACAGTTTGGCCGGTCCGTGTGGGGACCCTTTGTACGGCTCTCCGGCGTGCTCTGGCTCGAGTTCACCGGCGTGTTCTTCGGCATCTTCGCGCTCTTCGCGGCCAACGGCGCCTGGAAGCTGCGCGAACACCTCCATCAAACCGCGCTCAACCACGACGGCCACACGCGCTTCGTGACAGATATTGCCATGGCCGTTGTCTTTACCTACTTCTGCGTGAGCAGCTTTTTACGCGCGAAGCGACGCGAGCGTAAGGGGCGATAGCGCCAGACGCTCCTTACTCATGAGGATTGTGGGTCATGAAAAGATGTGTCATTTCGACCGGAGCACGACCACAAATCCGATCACCCTTGAAAGTGTCATTTCGACCGGAGCATCTCACAGCTTTATCGTGAGATGCGGAGTGGAGAAACCCGCTTTCTTCCGTGAGATTCGGCTGTGCCGCAGACGCAAAAAGCAGGTCGCTGCGCTGACTGGATTGACGGCAGACGCTATTTCGTCTGCGAGCGGTGCAGAATCATCTCCGCGATCTCTTGTGCGCGTTCAAGCGAAATACCGCTGCGCTGCTCGACGCCCAGCGGGTGCCTGGGGTTTGAGACCGTGAACTGCGGACGGTGCCCTACAGGCTGCGTGTGCACGTCGAGCTCAAGGTTGATCGTGTCGCCGAAGATAAATATCTCGGAGTTGAGCCAGCCGGAGAACGGCGGCTCATTCTCGCGGCCTGCCGCGTGCCATAGCTGGTTGGCGCGAATAAAGCTCGCAGGGCTGACCTCGGCCCATACTCCCCACACGAAGGGGTCTTGCCTGCCAATAATTGGGAGCAGAATGCGCCCGCGCAGGTAGAAGTCGCGGTTGTCGATCACGCACTGGTCGGGCGTAATCACAACCCTCTGCTCGCGCTGGTCGAGCGGAACGTTCACAATGGCCCTTGGGGCCTTGAAGCTGTACTGCAATGGCAGCTCGTCGTGCCACTCTCCACATTCCGTGCAGGCAAACCCGCTGCGCAACTCGCTGCTCATCCCTTCATTCTTCCATAACCTGCGAGACCATTTCGGAGCGGAATCGCTTGCAGGTACACTTGTGCCTCTATGGCGAAGACGCCTGAAAAGACGCCGCTGAAGACTGTGAAGACAAGCTCGGGCATTCCCGTCGAGCTGGTGTACGGTCCCGGCAGCCCGAACGCATTCGATCCGCAGACCCAGCTTGGCCGTCCGGGCGAGTTCCCTTTCACGCGCGGCATTCAGCCAACCATGTATCGCGGCCGCCTGTGGACGATGCGTCAATACGCCGGCATGGGCGACGCCGAGGAGTCCAACCGGCGCTACAAGTTTCTTCTCGCGCAGGGGACGAAGGGCCTCTCCGTCGCCTTCGACCTGCCCACGCAGATCGGCTACGACTCGGACTCGCCGCTGGCGCTGGGCGAGGTCGGCAAGGTGGGCGTGGCCATCGACTCCATCGAGGACATGGAGCGCCTCTTCGACGGCATACGCCTCGACCAGATCTCAACCTCGATGACGATCAACGCCACCGCTTCGATTTTGCTTGCGCTATATGTCGCCGTGGCGAAGCGCCAGGGCGCGGATGTTCGCAAGCTCAGCGGTACCGTGCAGAACGACATCCTGAAGGAGTACATCGCGCGCGGGACCTACATCTACCCCGTAAAGCACGCGATGCGGCTGGTGACGGACATCTTCGCGTGGGCGGCGGACGAGGTGCCCGAGTGGAACACGATCTCCATCTCGGGCTACCACATGCGCGAAGCAGGCTGCACCGCTGTGCAGGAGGTTGCGTTCACCCTCGCCGACGGCATGACGTACGTGCAGGCCGCGATCGACGCGGGCCTCGACGTCGACGCCTTCGCTCCACGGCTGAGCTTCTTCTTCAACGCGCATAACAATCTGTTGGAAGAGGTCGCAAAGTTTCGCGCAGCGCGCAGAATGTGGGCGCGAATCATGCGCGAGCACTTCGGCGCGAAGAACCCGCGTAGCTGGATGCTGCGCTTTCACACGCAGACGGCGGGCTCCACGCTGACGGCGCAGCAGCCGGAGAACAACATCGTCCGCACCACCTTGCAGGCGCTCGCCGCCGTCATGGGAGGCACGCAGTCGCTGCACACCAACGGCTTCGACGAAGCGCTGGCCCTGCCCACCGAGCAGGCCGCCCGCATCGCCCTGCGGACACAGCAGATTCTCGCGCACGAGAGCGGCATCGCCGACACGGTCGATCCGCTCGCGGGCTCGTACTACGTCGAGTCGCTGACCAACGAGATCGAGCAGCGCGCCGACGAGTACATCGCCGCGATCTCGCGCTTCGACCTGGGCGGGCACTACGGCATGCTCCGCGCCATCGAGCAAGGCTACGTGCAACGCGAGATTCAGAACGCCGCCTACGCCTATCAGACCGCCGTCGACGAGAAAGCCGCCGTGGTTGTGGGCGTGAACGACTTTGTGAGCGAAGCGACGACCGCCGTGCCGATACAGAGAATCGACGAAGCGCTGGAGCAGCGGCAGGTCGAACGCCTGCGCTCGCTCCGAACAAAGCGCGATGCCACCGTGCACTACGCTGCTCTGCGCACTGTGGCCGATGCAGCCCGAAACGGAGACAACCTGATGCCGAAGATCGTCGCCGCAGTGGAAAGCTACGCAACCGTTGGCGAGATCGCCGACGTAATGCGCGGCGTATTCGGGGAGTATCGGGAGTCGGTGGTCGTTTGATTTCGAGCGAAACCGCTTGGATTAACGTCAATGCCGCAGTGGACCAGTTTGAATATTTCCAGCTACGAAGTCAGGCTGTCATTCTGAGCCATCGGCGAAGAATCCCTGTAGTTAGAATCCGGCCACATAAGGAAAATGCCGAGATTCTTCGCTACGCTCAGAATGACGGCTCAACAACCAAAACTGATCCACTACCGTCAAAGGCCCATTCGTTGACCGTGCCGTGCCAGCAAACTACGATGAAACGAGAGGTCTACGATCTTGTCAGAACTTGCGACTCCCCTGCGTAAAACTGCATTGAACTCCGTCCACCGCGCCGCAAAGGCCAAGATGGTGGACTTCGGCGGCTGGGAGATGCCGGTGGACTGCTGCGGCCTGACGGCCGAGCACATGGCCGTGCGCACCGGCGTCGGCGTCTTCGACGTGTCGCACATGGGCGACATTCAACTGCGCGGGCCGGGATCGCTGGCCGCCGTGCAGAAGCTCTGCATGAACGACGCCTCGAAGCTCCAGGTGGGCCAGGCGCACTACTCGGCCATGCTGTATCCCAACGGCACGTTCGTGGACGACGTGGTGGTGCACAAGCTCTCGGACAACGACTACCTGATTGTGATCAACGCAGGAACGCGCGAGAAGGACGTGCAGTGGGTGCGCTCGCAGATCGGCTCCATGCCAGGTGTACACATCAACGACTTCAGCGACTACTACACGCAGATCGCCATCCAGGGGCCGAAGGCGCAGGCGACCTTGCAGAAGCTCACCCCTACCGACCTCGCCCCGATCAAGAACTACTGGTTTACCTGGGGACAGGTCTGCGGGCTGTACAACGTGCTCATCGCCCGCACAGGATACACGGGCGAAGACGGCTTCGAGATCTACATCCCCTCCGACGAGGCGACGAGCGCGCGCGTGTGGAACGAGGTGCTCGAAGCCGGCAAGGAGTTCGGCATTCTGCCCTGCGGCCTCGGAGCGCGAAACACACTGCGGCTTGAGGCGGCCATGGCCCTCTACGGGCACGAGATCTCCGACAGCATCAACGTCTTCGAGGCCGGACTTGGCCGCTACGCAAAGCTCGACAAGGGCGACTTCGTCGGCCGCGACGCCCTGGTGAAGATTCAGGAAGAGGGCGGCCCAAAACGCAAGCTCGTCGGCCTGGAGATGGTCGAGCGCGGCATCGGGCGCGATGGCTATCCGGTCTTCTCCCTCGACGGCAAAAAGATCGGCGAGATCACCAGCGGCTCGCCCGCGCCATTCTTGAAGAAGAACATCGCCCTGGCCTACGTGCCTGTCGAGTTCACGGCTCTGGACACAGAGGTTGCCGTTGAGATTCGCGGGCAGATGGTGAAGGCGAAGGTCGTACCTACGCCGTTCTACAAGAGGCCAAAGTAAACCGGCTTCTATCGCTGTTTCCAGAAAGATGAAGGTAGAGCAGCGGCACCAAGGGCCAACGGCCCGCAATATATTAGCCTGGGCCAAAGGCCCAGGTCAGCCATCCAAAACAGTCCGAGCGCTGAAAGCGCGACACAAAATACCGCACACACTGGAGGAACCATGCAGTTTCTTGTTTTGACCGAACGTAAGACCGACCAGTTCCCCGCCGCCGAGTGGACCCCCGAGCGCCTCGCCGCCGAAGGCCAGCGCGTCCGCGAGCTTTATGCCGCAGGTGTCGTCCGCAGCATCTGGCGGCGCAAAGACCGCCCCGGCGCGGCGCTTCTGCTTGAGGTGGCCAGCGAGGCCGCGGCCCGCGAGGCCGTCGAGAGCCTGCCCCTGGCAAAGCTGGGGATGATCTCCTTCCCCGTGGTCACGGAGCTCGAGCCCTACCCCGCCTTCGGACCGCGATAAACGAGCATTTACCGCCCAGTTTTCCACCTCCAGCGCAATACAATGGAGGAGGAGACCTCTCAAAAAATCTATGTCCTATCCTGCGAATTTCAAGTACACCAAGGAACACGAGTGGATCGGCGTCGACGGCGCAAAGGGCACGGTCGGCATCACGGATTACGCGCAGAGCTCGCTGGGCGATATCGTCTTCGTCGACCTGCCCAAGGTAGGCGCGGCGGTCAAAGCCGGTGAGATCTTCGGGTCGGTCGAATCCGTCAAGGCCGTCTCGGACCTCTACTCACCCGTGACCGGCACGGTGACGGAGATCAACGAGGCGCTGAAGGATGCTCCGGAGAAGATCAACGCCGATGCCAACGCGACCTGGCTGATCAAGGTCGATGTCGCCGATGTGTCGGAGCTGGACGGCCTGCTCTCCGCCGCCGACTACGAAAAATTCATCGCTGAAGAGACCGGACACTAAACCATGCGTTATCTGCCCAAGTCCCCCGCGGACCGCGAGGCGATGCTCGCCGAGATTGGCGTGGCATCGATCGACGACCTGTTTGCGACCATTCCCGAGGAGTACCAGTTCAAGCGCGACCTCGCCGTTCCGCGTCAGCACGGCGAGTCGGAGATCATCGAACGCTTTCGCGCCTTCGCCGACCGGAACGCCCGCGGTTACGCGAGCTTTCTTGGCGCTGGCGTCTATCGCCACTACCGCCCGGTTATGATCGATACCATCGTCTCGCGCGGCGAGTTCCTTACCAGCTACACGCCCTATCAGCCGGAGATCGCGCAGGGCACCCTTCAGGCCATGTTCGAGTTCCAGACGATGATCTGCGAACTGACCGGCATGGAGATCGCGAACGCCTCCATGTACGACGGCTCGACTGGCGCGGCAGAGGCCATCATGATGGCTGTACGTGTGACGGGCCGCGATGGTGCCGTCATCGCACGCACAGTGCATCCCGAGTATCGCGAAGTCGTCGCGACCTACGCGCAGCACCAGGAGATTCCACTCGCCGAGGTCGGCTACACCGAGAGCGGGCGCGTCGATCTTGCCGCGCTGGATGCGGCGATCACCGGCAACACGGCGTGCGTGCTGATCCAGTCGCCCAACTTCTTCGGCACCATCGAAGACGTCGCCGCCATCGCCGACATTGCGCACAAGAAGGGCGCGCTGCTCATCGTCTCCATCGCCGAGGCCATCTCGCTGGGCATCGTGAAGCCACCGGCCGAGGCGGACATCGTCTCGCTCGAAGCGCAGAGCTTCGGCGTTGCGCCAAGCTACGGCGGCCCGTTCTGCGGCGTCATCGCCTGCAAGGAGAAGTTCCTGCGCCAGATGCCTGGCCGCATCGTCGGCGAGACCAAGGACATGGACGGCAAGCGCGGCTTCGTGCTCACGCTCTCCACGCGCGAGCAGCACATCCGCCGCGAGAAGGCAACCTCCAACATCTGCACCGCGCAGGTGCTGCCGGCCGTCATAG
>JAFDVV010000031.1:0-1162 GCA_018268775.1 Acidobacteriota bacterium
CGAACTGCGCCTTGCCGCCCAGCGGCTGCTGCGTGATGAGCGAGTACGGTCCGATCGAGCGGGCGTGGATCTTGTCGTCGACAAGGTGCGAGAGCTTCAGCATGTAGATGTAACCGACCGTGGCGGGCTGTTCGAACTCGTCGCCCGTCATGCCGTCATGCAGAAGGCTCTTGCCCGAGCTGGGAAGCCCGGCTGCCTGAAGCAGCGCCTTGATCTCGTTCTCGCGCGCGCCGTCGAAGACAGCCGTGCCGAACCAGATGCCGCGCTTCATGCCTGCGGCAACGCGCAGCGTCTGCTCGTCGTCGAGCCGAAGAAGCTGGTTCAAAGCAGCAGTGCCTGCGAAGCGCGCCTTGAACAGCTCGCGGACCTCATTGGCGGACTGCATCGTCGCGGCAGCCTCGGCCACCTGCTTGCCAAGCTCATGCGCGGCCCAGCCCAGGTGCGTCTCGAGGATCTGACCGACGTTCATACGCGAAGGCACGCCCAGCGGGTTCAGGACGATCTCGACCGGCGTTCCGTCGGGGAGGTACGGCATGTCCTCTTCCGGAAGGATGCGGGCGATAACACCCTTGTTACCGTGGCGTCCAGCCATCTTGTCGCCAACCGAGAGCTTGCGCTTCATGGCGACGTAGACCTTGACCATCTTGATGACGCCGGGGGCGAGTTCGTCGCCCTTCGACATCTTGCCGATCTTCTCGTTCGTGATCTTGCGCAGAACGTCGATCTGACGCGAGGTCATCTCTTCGATCTCGTCGATCTGCTCGTTCACGCGCGGATCCTTGTCGGCGTAGCGAATTCGCTTCAGATTGCGCGTCGAGATCAGCTCGATGGTGTCGCGGTCGAGAACGTCGCCCTTCGAGAGCAGCTTCTTGTTGGTGCGCTCGTCGTGCAGGTCGGCCTGGACCTCCTTGCCGCCGAGGATGGCTTCAAGGCGCTTCAGACGCTCGTCGGTCAGAATGCGGATCTCGTCGGCGAGGTTGCGCTCCAGCTTCTCAATCTGCTCCTGCTCGATCTGCTTGGCGCGCTCGTCCTTCTCCTGTCCCTTGCGGGAGAAGATGCGGACGTCGACGACCGTTCCCTCGATACCGGGAGGGCACGTCAGCGAGGCGTCGCGAACGTCGCCGGCCTTCTCGCCGAAGATGGCGCGCAGCAGCTTCTCTTC
>JAFDVV010000031.1:1186-18200 GCA_018268775.1 Acidobacteriota bacterium
GATGCGGATGATGCCCGACTCGTCAAGGTCACGCAGAGCGTGCTCGGAGACGTTCGGGATGTCGCGCGTAATCTCTTCCGGCCCCAGCTTCGTGTCGCGGGCCTCGATCTCGAACTCCTCGATGTGGATCGAGGTGTAGTAGTCCTCGCGGACCAGCTTTTCGGAGATCAGGATCGCGTCCTCGAAGTTGTAACCGCGCCACGGCATGAAGGCGACCAGCACGTTGCGGCCAAGGCCAAGCTCGCCCTGCTCCGTGCACGGACCGTCGGCGATGACCTGCCCCTTCAGAACGCGGTCGCCCTTGCGCACCACCGGTTTCTGGTTGATGCAGGTGTTCTGGTTCGAGCGCTTGAACTTCGTGAGCTGGTAGATGTCCGAGCCGACCTCGCGCGAAAGCTGCGTCGGGTGGTGCTCACCCTCTACGCGGACGATGATGCGCTCGGAATCGACCGAGTCCACGATGCCGTTGCGCTTGGCAAGGATGACGGCGCCGGAGTCGCGTGCGGTGACGCCTTCCATGCCGGTACCGACGAACGGAGCTTCGGAGACCAGCAGTGGAACCGACTGACGCTGCATGTTCGCGCCCATCAGAGCGCGGTTCGCGTCGTCGTGTTCGAGGAACGGAACCAACGAGGCCGCAACCGACACAAGTTGCTTCGGCGATACGTCAACGTAGTCGACCTCAGCCTTGTTAACCAGGATGAAGTTGCCCTGACGGCGGGCATCGACGATGTCCTGAACGATGTTCTGCTTCTCGTCCAGCTCGATGTTCGCCTGCGCGATCGTGTGACGGTCCTCTTCCCACGCCGAGAGGTAGAAGCTGAACGGAACCAGGTCCATCGTGCGCTTCTTGTCCTTCTTCAACTGGTCGTTGAGCTTCTTCGCCTCGTTGATCTCGAGGTAGTCGCCCTGGCGCAGACCGCTCTCACCGGCGTTCGAGACAGCAACGTAGTCCAACGCCTTGCCGTCTTTCACGCGGCGGTACGGCGACTCGATGAAGCCGTACTCGTTGATGCGCGCAAAGCAGCTCAGCGACGAGATCAGACCGATGTTCGGGCCTTCCGGCGTCTCGATCGGGCAGATGCGGCCGTAGTGCGTTGGGTGCACGTCGCGGACCTCGAAGCCAGCGCGCTCACGCGACAGACCGCCGGGCCCAAGGGCCGACAGACGGCGCTTGTGCGTGATCTCGGAGAGCGGGTTCGTCTGGTCCATAAACTGCGAGAGCTGCGAGCTTCCGAAGAACTCGCGGATCGCCGCCATGACGGGCTTCGCGTTGATCAGGTCGTGCGGCATCGCCGTAGACATCTCCTGATACACGCTCATCTTCTCCTTGATCGCGCGCTCCATGCGGACCAGGCCGATGCGGAACTGGTTCTCCATCAGCTCGCCCACTGCGCGAACGCGGCGGTTGCCAAGGTGGTCGATATCGTCGACCACGCCGATGTTCTTGCGCAGCTTCAGCAGATACTTGATCGTGCCGTAGAAGTCCTCGGGCGTCAGCGTGCGGCGGTCGAGGCCGGTCGAATCCTGGTTCTCGTACAGCTTGATGTTGAACTTCAGACGTCCCACGCGCGAGAAGTCGTACTTGCGCGGGTCGAAGAACATGCCCTCGAACAGGGCCGTGGCGGTATCGAGCGTCGGCGGGTCGCCCGGACGCAGCTTGCGGTAGATCTCGATCAGCGCCTCTTCCGGCTTGCGCACTGAGTCGCGGCGCAGCGTGTTGGTGATGATGTTGCCCACATCATCGCGCTCCGGGAAGAAGACCTCGAAGCTGGTCACGCCCGACTGGAGGATCTTGTGCAGCTTGTCGGCGGTGAGCTCCTGATTGGCTTCGTACAGCAGTTCGCCGGTCGTCAGGTCGACGACGTCGGCGGCAGACATCGCGCCGTCGAACTCCGAGGTCTCAACCTCGACCTGCTCGATCTTGTGCGAGCGCAGCCCCTTCAGCGAGTGCGCCGAGATCTTGCGGGTGGCAGGAGCGATCTCCTCACCCTTGACAGCGATTGCGCCGGCGGGACGCGTACCCTGCAGGTTCGTCGCCGCGCCCTCAGGGGCGACCTTCCAGCCCAGCTTGCCGTCCTTCACGTTGATGGTGTCGACCGTGTAGAAGGTCTTCAGAATCTCTTCGTCCGTGCGCAGACCGAGGGCGCGCAGGAAGATCGTGCCCAGAAACTTGCGCTTGCGGTCGATGCGGACGTACAGCGTGTTCTTCTGGTCGTACTCGAACTCGACCCACGAGCCGCGGTACGGAATGATCTTGCCGAGGAAGTAGGTACGGTTGTTCGCCGTCTCAAAGAAGACACCGGGCGAGCGGTGCAACTGCGAGACGATGACACGCTCGGTGCCATTCACGATAAACGTGCCATTTGCCGACATAAGAGGTATGTCGCCAAAGAAGACCTCCTGCTCCTTCATGTCACGCAGGGTCTTGACGCCGGTCTCCGGGTCCTTGTCGTAGATCTTCAGCCGGATCGTGACCTTCAGCGGGGCCGAGTAGGTCATGCCGCGCTCTTCGCACTCCGCCTGGTCGTACTTCAACTGCAGCCCCACGGGGTCGCCGCACTTGGTGCAGAAGTCGGGGGTGTTCTTATTGTAGGTTCCGCAGAAGTTGCAAAGCACGTCCCCGGGGTGGAACGGGTCGGTGATGACCATGTGGCCGCAATGGGTGCAGGCCGTGCGCAGGTGATTCAGCCCCTTGAGGTAGCCGCACTTGCACTCCCAATTGCCGATCGAGTAGTCGACGAACTCAAGCTCGCTCACGTTGCGGAAGTCGGTGATCGGGAAGACCGAGGTAAAGACCGACTGCAGGCCATTGTCCTCGCGCTCCTGCGGCAGCTTGTCCATCTGCAGGAAGCGCTCATAGCTGCGGCGCTGCACCTCGATGAGGTTGGGGATTTCAATTGCGGTTGGAATCTTCGAAAAATCGAGACGGCTGCGGATCGCGCGCATTTCGCTGTTGTTGGACTGACCAGACATGCTCTCTCCCTGAATACTGACCTTCGAGGACCTTCTTGGCGAAGGGGAGGGCCCCGGTCTGGCCCCTCCTGGTTATTTCTCTGCGCCTCTGAACCACTTCAGGCCTGCCGCCCTCGATCACGGCAACCCTGTGCGCAAAATCTCTCGCCGCCCAACCGGCCGACGCCCCACTTCTGGATACTTCAAAAAACTTTTCACAGCACCTATTCGCCTGCTGCCGACGGAATCTGCTATAAGAAACGCGTACTGCCCGATTGCGACGCGCCGTTGCGGCGCGGAAGCTCCTGTAAACGCGGCAAAGCGCTCGGAGGGACAGCTTCTCCCGCGAGCGCAAAGGTCGACTTGTGCACTATTTCGATCGTGATGATATGAATGTCCGCCGCCATTTTGAGGCTCGCCTTGCCCCAAATTCGCTGCTGTATGCCTGAAACCAGTGGCACTATGCGCATCCGCCGCAAGAAACGCATAATGGCCGGCCCCATAGCCTCTTTCGCATTTAGAGGATGGACCGGAGTACAACCGTATCTCTTAGATTTTTAGACGCTATCGACCGCCAGGTAGCACAACGAGGCGGAACGATTCTTATCTAGTGATATAGAATAGCTCGTTCCGCCCGGAAGTGCAACTGCCAGGAAACTACTTGATCTCGACGGTAGCAACGCCTTCGAACTTCTTCGCGATTGCAGCCGCGTCGTCCTTCGAGACGTTCTCCTTGAGAGGCTTGGGGGCTCCGTCGACCAGGTCCTTGGCTTCCTTCAGGCCAAGGGCGGTGACTTCGCGTACAGCCTTGATGGTGTTGATCTTGTTCGCGCCCGCATCCTTAAGGATCACGGTGAACTCGGTCTTCTCCTCTGCCGCAGGAGCAGCCGCGCCGCCGCCTGCCGCAGGAGCAGCCGCCACGGCCGCAGCCGCAGCCGAAACGCCAAGGCGCTCCTCAAGCTTCTTTACCAGAGCCGAAGCCTCGAGCAGGCTCAGGCTAACGATCTGATCTTCCAACTGCTGAATGTCCGCCATTTTTTATCTCCAATAGTTACTGAACTTTGTACTGCCGATTGCTTTCCGGTCGCCTTCATCCGCTTCCGGTTGCCTGTCCCGCTTCGGGTTTCCGTTGCGCCCAGACCAGCGCACCCAAAGTAGACCAGACGAAACTTTTACGCCTCGGGAGCCGCCTCAACCGCCGGAACCTCTGCTTCCGCAGGAGCTTCCGTTGCCGCGGGAGCCTCAGCCGACACAGGGGCTGCCGAGCCGCCGAACTTGCCCTTCTCGACGCCCTGGTTGATCACCACTGCCAGATCGCGTCCGGTCGCGTTGATCACTGTCGCCAACCGCTGCGCCGGAGCATTGATCAGGAACAACAGCTTGGCAAAGAGCTCTTCCTTGCCCGGCATCTTCGCCAGGTCGCCGATCTCGTCAACCGAGATCACCTTGCCGTCGACGATACCCAGTTTGAAGGTGAACTCCGAGTTGTCCTTCACCCAGGTCGAGAGCGCCTTGGCCAGGGCCACCGGGTCACCCGAGGTATAGGCCACCGAATTGACACCCTTCAGGCCCTTCAGCGCCGCCTCGATCTTCGTCCCTTCAGCCGACTTCTCCGCCAGCTTGTTCTTCACCACGTGGTAGTGACCACCGGCATTGCGAACCGTCTTGCGCAGGTCGAAGTCCTTCGACGCCGTCAGCCCGGTAAACGTACCGATAATGGCCGAGGTCGAGGTCTCCAGCTCCCCTGCGAGCTTCTTTACCTTATCCGACTTCTGTGATCTGGACAGTGCCATAAAATCCTAGCCTTCACTGCTAGCCTTACGCGCTAGCTGAAATTTGTAAGCTGCCTGTCAACAAGCAGGTACGACCAAAACATGAACTGGCGCTTTACGCCTTGCCCGCAGCCTCGGCTGCCGAGTAGTCGAGCTGAATCCCAGGGCCCATCGTCGAGCTCAACGTCACGCCCTTAATGTATTTTCCCTTCGCCGCCGAAGGCTTCGCCTTCACTACGCTGGTGATGACGGTCGTCGCATTGTCGATCAGCTTCTGGGGATCGAACGAGAGCTTGCCCACGGGAACGTGGACCAGCGCCGTCTTGTCCGTGCGGAACTCGACCTTACCAGCCTTGATCTCCTTCACCGCGTCTGCCACGTTCGTGGTCACGGTGCCCGTCTTCGGGTTGGGCATCAGGCCCTTGGGACCGAGAACCTTGCCGAGACGTCCGACCGACTTCATCATGTCGGGAGTCGCAATCAGCGCATCGAACGCCGTCCAGTTCTCCTTCTGAATCTTTTCGACCAACTCTTCGCCGCCAAAGAACTCAGCACCGGCTGCCTGCGCGTCCTTCACCTTGTCACCCGAAGCGATCACGGCAACAATCTTGGTCTTACCCAGACCGTGCGGCAGAACGACGGTGCCGCGAACCATCTGGTCGGCGTGCTTGGGGTCGACGCCGAGACGCAGCGTCAGGTCGACCGTCTCATCAAACTTTGCGTACTTTGCCTTCTGGAGCAGTGGAACCGCGTCCGCCAGGACGTAAGGACGGGGCTCAACGAGCGCACGCGCCTTCGCCAGATTCTTGGAGATCTTCCTTGCCATCTTCCCTCATCTCCCACCCCTCTCGGACTGTTCCTCCGGGGCGTGGTTATCGATGGTCTCAACAGGGGAGTTGAGACGCTCTTTTTAGTATGCCAGAAAGTACCTTACTATGCAACACCTGAACTCTCGTTACGATGCGTCTGTCCTACGGTGAGTAGGCATATATGAAACCACTACCTGCATAGAGAATTCATCCCAAAAGTAATAAATACGCAAGCAACGGGCGGGATCCCTTGTGTTTCCGCCGTTTTTGATATGCCACTCAACGGCACGCCTCTTCCCCTGCCAGTCCATTTGGTAGCAATCGTTACCGCAGTGCGCATTCAACACTCCCTTTTCGATGATCACATCTCGCATGGCACCGTCTCCGCCGCTAACTTTCGCTTCTCGATAATTATTTGCTAGCCATATAAGACTCCTTGCGGCCAAACCGACATCGTCGAATCTAGCGTCCTTGATAGTTCGCCTTGCTTGAGGAGACAGGGCAACACGTCCCGCGAGATTGACGTCACACCAATTTGCAAAATCCTCCCATCTATCAGGCAACGCAATTTGGGCATCTGGCTCTACACCTGAGCTTTTCAGTTCATCCTGGAGTTGTTGAATCCGAAATGCATACGCCCGCACCTGCGCTTCCGCAGTTTCTGCCCTATCCTCGGCCTCCTGATGGAGATCCGAGAACTGCTCCACATATTTTTCAGATTCTTTCAGTTGACTTTCCAAAAAAACGCTTCTTGCATTTGCCGCTTCAAGTCGCTCTTGAGTCGTTGCGCCACTATTCTGGAGAGCGATCTGCCGCCGCTGTAACTCTTGAGCTTTGACGGCAGAGAATGCAAAGAGATCTACTCCAAGTTGAGTTCGGCGGACACTGCCAGCAGCAGCGATCCACCTCAATCTCGTCAACGCGCGCTTCGCGGTGTCAGGATTCTCAAAGCCATGCGGCAATATCAATTCGTGACCGCCGAATGGATTGGCATCTTCCGTGAACCCTGGCAAGTACACGCGGGCCGCACCGTTATACACGGACAGTTGTTTGCCGAACTGTTCTGTCAGCTCCCAGCTATTTTCAGGCGTCAAAATAACAACGATCGCCAGACCGGTACAGGCCCGTGCAAGTACTCCCGCGTCCAGTAAAGGTGTCGCTTCGTTGTCCGAACCTTCTGGGACCGATAGCGCAATGATCGGAACCTTACGCGATGGGTCAAGCAGGGCACGAATGAGAATTTCCGCCCTATGGTTGTCCCCGATCCGGTAGGGATGATCTACTAGCTTGTAGTGCCCAGACCATAATCCGGGAGTATTAGCTATCTGCCGTATAACGCCAGGAACATGAGGCTCTATGTCCAATCTTTGCTCTGTTGTGCTCGCAGATAGCCTGAGGGTGAACTGGCAAGTATCATCAGGCGCAAACGATGAAATGACGGTCTCTGTAGTCCAAATCCTCCCGGCCACAGTCTTATCTGGGTCCTCAACTCGTAACGCCCAGGTGTCCCGATCAGCGTCTTCCAAGTAAACGGCAGCACAACTACGACCACCGGCTAGGTGTTCAAAACTCTTGTACTCCCAAGCCTCCTTCGGAAGGGTTCCAGATGTCTTGTTCTGTGCCCACGCTAACACTTGGCGTCTGGCAGAAATCAATATCGAACTTTTGTCGCCTTGATGCAAAGAGGCTACAACACGGAGAACCTCTTGCTCGTAGACCTTCCTCCGCTCCCTCGCGGCACTGATCCCGGCTTGGAGTGGTTTGTCATCCGTACTCATCCTGAAAATTACCCTCTCGATATCTGCATCTGCCCTTCGGTCTAGCCAAGGTTAGTGGAAGCGACGCTGGCATCTGAGCTTAGCAGCGAAACAATCCACCTCCAGACCGTCCCAAGCTCTGAAAATCCGGACGACCGGTTCAGCTAACTTAGCTGACCAGTTTCACTCCCAAACTCTCCCCATCACCAGCTCAAACCCAGCCACAACGCCGCTCCCCTGCACCGAACTCGGCTCGTGATGAGCCTCCGGTTGCTCCCTGGGCCGGTACACCCACACTGACCTCGCCTCATGGTCGACCAGCCAACCAATCTGTGCGCCATTCGCGATCCAATGCTCCATCTTCGCCTTCAGTTCGGGCAGACTGTCGCTTGGCGACCGCAGCTCAATCACAAAGTCCGGGCAAAGCGGCGCATATCCGTCCTGCTGTTCCGAGGTCAAGGACTCCCAACGCTTTGCCAGCACCCATGCCGCATCCGCTGCGCGCATCGACCCATCTGGCAGGGTAAAACCGCCGTTTGAGTCAAACGCTACGCCTCGCCCATCCTGTTCGGCCCACTCATCCAGAAACCGGCCAATGCGCATATTCATCTTGCTTGTCTTGCTGCCCGCCGGTGTCATCACCAGAATCTCTCCGTTCGCATCCCTCTCCACTCGCAGAGCATCGTTTGCCGCGCAGAAGCGCATCAACTCCTCGTCCGTCATCGGCGTCTCGGGACGGAAGCGGAGCGGCAGCGGCATCTCCTGAAGGTTGAAGTTCATAGGCGAAGTGTACTAAATCGCTGACGGCCCCTCTATAATCTCCGAATGCCCGACGCAGCAGCGCCCGTCTTCCGTCCCGACTCCCGCACCGCCGACTCCCTCCGCACCGTCCGCATCACTCCCGGCTTCGTCGCCATGGCCGAAGGCTCCGTGCTCATCGAGACCGGCAACACCCGCGTCCTCTGCAACGCCTCCATCGAGCAGGGGGTCCCGGCCTGGCTGCGCAACTCCGGCCGCGGCTGGGTCACGGCGGAGTACGGCATGCTCCCCCGCGCCACCCTCACCCGCACCCCACGCGAGGCCGAGCGCGGCAAGATCGGTGGGCGGACGCACGAGATTCAGCGGCTCATTGGCCGCAGCCTCCGCTCCGTCGTGGACATGAAAGCTCTCGGCGAGCGCACCGTCATCCTCGACTGCGACGTTCTGCAGGCCGACGGCGGCACCCGCACCGCCGCCATCACCGGGGCCGCCGTCGCCCTGGCTATTGCGCTCCAGAAGCTCGTGGCCGCCGGCACGCTGAAGGCGTCGCCGCTGAAGCAGATGGTCGCTGCCACCTCGGTCGGCATCGTCGATGGCAACGTCCTGCTCGACCTCTGCTATGAAGAGGACTCCCGCGCCGCTGTGGACATGAACGTGGTCATGCTCGCCAACGGTGGCCTGGTTGAGACACAGGCCACCGCCGAGAAGGACTCCTACTCGCGTCAGGAGCTTACCGCCATGCTCGACTACGCCGAGAAGGGCATCCGCGAGTTGTTCGCTGCGCAGCAGGCGGCTATTGTCGCCTCCACCTAACCCCACCGGAAGGCACTATGACAAAGCACGTCAAAGACAAGCGCGCCACCAGCTTTCAGGAACTGGCTTCCCTCTGCTCCACGCTCGCAGTTTGGCTCTTTGTCATGAGCTTTCTCTTTCAGAACTTCGTCATTCCCTCCGCCTCCATGGCCAACACCCTGCTGGTGGGCGACCATGTCCTTGTGGAGCGTGTCTCCCTCGCGCCCTCCTCTCCTCTGGCGCACTTCATGCCTTACGGCGATCTTAAGCGCGACGAGCCTATCGTCTTCTTTCGTCCCGCACCAAACGCCCAGGGCGACCACGACATTCTCGTCAAGCGGGTCATCGGCCTTCCCGGCGATCGCATCCACCTTCGCCATGGTGTGGTCTATCGCAACGGCGTTGCTTTACATGAGCCATACGCCGCCATGCCTAACTCAACCAACTACGATCCCTATAACGATGACTTCCCCGCTCTCCCTGCCGACCAGGGACGCGGCGTACTCGCAACATGGTCTATCGACCTTCCCACTCACATTCAGGGTGAAGACCTCGTCGTTCCTCCCGGCTACTACTTCATGATGGGAGACAACCGAACCAACAGCTTCGACAGCCGTTACTGGGGTCTTGTTCCACGAGCCAATCTCATTGGCCGTCCCCTCTTTGTCTATTGGTCCTTTGAAATGTCTGAAGACGAAATGTATAAAACGTCTCTCAAAGAAAGGGCTAGCGCAACCCTGCATACCGCGCTGCATTTCTTCGACGAAACACGATGGAGCCGCACACTCCATCGCATCGAATAAGGTTCTTCTCCTCGCTATGAGCGCCTTCGGCTGGATGGTAGGCCTCCTTCTGCTACGCGAAAGAAATCGTCAGGCACCGAATTAGTGACAGGCTGAGACATCCTCAAACTGCCCGCCGGGGATCGCCTGCGCGGCCATCCCCTGCGCACACGCCAGAATCTTCTTGTCCAGAGGATCGTTGTCCAACGCGTCCGGCGAGACGTAGGTCAGCGTTGTCCGCAGCGTGAGGAAGCGGTCGGTCAGTTGACCCACCATGCCCATGGCGCTCTGCAATGCAGGCAGGGCCTGCCGGTCAGCATCGGTCGTCGCCGAGGCGGTGGCCATTGTCATCTTGTCCTGCGCTGTGCGGCGATAGTACGAGACCCAGTTCTCCTCCACGGGATTGTTCGTCCTGATCGCGTTCTCCAGTGCGCTGCGCCACTCGCGGACCACCGTCATCTGCTCCACGCCTGCGCGCAGAAACTCACGGGAGTAGCCCTTGTCCTCCCTGGGAGGCACGGGAACCGGCGCTGATTTCGCAGCCGGAGCGGCGGCCGGAGGCGCGAGTAGCGTCAACTCAATGTGGCTGCCATGAAATCCAAGCGTAGAGCTGGTGATCCGGGCCAGGGCCTCGACCTCGACGTAGGAGCGCCCGTTGCGGGTAATCACCGGCGCCTGTCCAGTATGGCCGCTCACCGTCAACGAAGTGCTCTGCGCCAATGCCGCCACTGGCAATGCAAACAATAGAATTGCCAACCTGATCATCGCTCCTCCGTCGTTGGATGGATATCCAATGGGTCGCACCACGCCTATGCGAATTCGTGACCGGCCCCCATGTCAACTGAACCATGCCGCCCAACTGTGTAAAATGGCAACCAACCTTATTTTCAGGAGAAGAAGTGTAATGTCGAAGCTGACCCCAGGGAAACTTGCAGGCCTCAAGGCCGTATCCGATTCGCGCGGCGTCATCGCCGCCGCCGCCATGGACCAGCGCGGCTCCCTTCAGAAGTCTCTCGCGAAGGAGCGCGGCGCGGCCGCCAACGCTCAGGACCTCGAGGAGTTCAAGATCCACGTCACCGACGTCCTTACTCGGCACGCCTCCGCCATTCTGCTCGATCCCGAGTTTGGCCTGCCCGCCTCCAAGCAGCGCAACAAGGCTGGGCTTCTGCTGGCTTACGAGAAGACCGGATACGACGCCGCCACTCCTGGCCGCCTGCCCGACCTGCTCGACGTATGGAGCGTTCGCCGTCTGAAGGAAGCGGGGGCCGACTGCATCAAGATCCTGCTCTACTACACGCCGTATGAGAAGAGCATCATCAACGACCACAAGCACGCCTGGGTCGAGCGTATCGGCGACGAGTGCCTCGCCCACGACATCCCGTTCTTCCTCGAGACCGTCGGCTATGACGCCGAGGGCGGCGACGAAAAGTCGCTGGCTTACGCGAAGAAGAAGCCCGAGGTCGTCTCCGGCTCCATGGCCGAGTTCGGCAAGGACCGCTACAACGTCGACGTGCTCAAGGTCGAGGTTCCCATCGAGATGTCGTTCGTCGAAGGGACGAAGGCATTCAAGGGCGAGCGCGCCTATACCCGCGCTGAGGCGCTGCAACACTTCCGCGACGCCGAAGCGATGACGCACAAGCCGTTTATCTATCTCTCGGCCGGTGTTTCGAACCCGGTCTTCATCGAGACGCTGGAACTCGCTGCCGAGTCGGGGACCAAGTTCAACGGCGTCCTCTGCGGCCGCGCCACCTGGAAGGACGGCATCGCTGTCTTCGCCAAGCAAGGCGCAGCGGCCTTCCGCCAGTGGCTCGAGAGTACAGGCGTGGAGAACATCAACAACGTCAACAATGCCCTGAAGGCGGCCAGCCCGTGGTACCTGAAGTTCGGTGCCAAGAGTCTGGCGGAGTTGGGCTGATATCAAGCACCATAAAGAAATAGGAGGGGCGGGCGTTAATGGCCCGCCCCTCCTTTTGTACTTTGCACTGCATTTACATCGTCTGTACTGCTCTCGAACAACATCCTGCAAACTTGAAAAAAAAGAGCGGGGCCGACGGGATTGCAGCCCCGCTCCTGCGAAAAATCGATCTCTCTAACTCACGGTCTCGCTCACTCGCGTGCGATACCGGATGTGCAATTTCTCCACCTCAGCTTCAAATCGTCTGTACTGCCATCGAACAACGTCCAACAAGCTTGAAAAAAAAGAGCGGGGCCGACGGGATTGCAGCCCCGCTCCTGCGAAAAATCGGTCTCTCTAGCTCACGGTCTCGCTCACTCGCGTGCGATACCGGATGTGCAATTTCTCCATCTCTACGTGGACACACTGGCCGTTCTGTTCGCGCCGCTCCGTCCAGCCTTCGATCACCTCGATGCAGGCGTGGTCGATGTAGCGCAGGTTCACTGAGTGGATGTGGACCTTACAGCCGGGCTTCACCTGGTCCAGCGCCTGCGATATCCGCGGAATGGCGAGGAAGGTGCCGACGCCGCTCAGGTGCACATGCGTGCTGCCGTTCTCCTCTGTCACCTTCGCTTCAAGATGCGTGACCTTGTACAGCAGGCGGAACAGGGAGAGGCCCACTCCGACCAGGACGCCCGTCAAGAGATCGGTCGCCACAATGGTGATCATCGACGCGAAGTAGATCAGCACCGGCACCTTGCCGAAGCGCCCCAGCTTCCTTATTTCAGCGGGCTTCACCAGCTTGATGCCAACCAGGACAAGCACGGCCGCTAGGCTGGCTGTAGGAATCATGCGCAGAATGGATCCGAAGAACACGACGGCCAGCAGCATCCAGGCGCCGTGCAAAATCGCCGAGCGCCTCGTCTCAGCACCTGCCTGCACATTGGCCGAGCTGCGCACAATGACGCCGGTCATGGGGAGCGCGCCTACCAGGCCGCAGAGCAGATTGCCGACGCCCTGAGCGGCCAGTTCGCGGTCGTAGTTTGTCTTCGAGCGTGTCTGCATCTGCTCGACCGCGGCGGCGGAGAGCAGCGTCTCCGCGCTGGCAATAAATGCAAGTGCGAGTGAGGTGCCGACAATCGTGGCGAGCTTCATGCCATGCAGCGAGGCCAGCGACGGCAGAGAGATCATCTGGCTGAGGTTTGCCGGAACCGATACGCGATGCACACCGAGCGAAAGAGCCTCCGCCAGAGCAGTGGCGGCCGCAATCCCCAGCAGCGCACCGGGAACGAGCTTCAGCTTTGCAGGACGGAACTTCTCCCACAGAAGAATGACGGCGATCGTCGTGAATCCAACCAGTCCGGCCGCTTCTTCCTTGCTTCCGTTCAACGGGAACAGGCCGCCGAAGATCGCGCTCCATATCGCAACGATATTTGCGGGGCCGCTGTGTTCGGGAGAGCGGTCGAGAACGACCTGAAACTGCTGAACCACAATCAGCACGCCGATGCCTGCGAGCATGCCGTGGATCACCTCTGGCGATATCGCTCGAAACCAGCGGCCGGTCTTCAGAAGTCCGGCGATAAGCTGGGCCGCGCCCGCGATCATCAGCATCGGGCCGAGCGCTCCCGCGCCATGCTCCTTGACCAGTTGAAAGACGATGACGGCAAGGCCGGCCGCAGGCCCGGACACCTGAAGCGGCTGTCCGGCGAGGAACCCGACGACAAGGCCGCCGATGATTCCAGTGACCAGCCCCGAAGCCGGCGGCATACCTGAAGCAAGGGCAATGCCCATGCAGAGGGGAAGGGCCACAAAAAATACGACCAGCGATGCGGAGAAATCTCTCAACCACGCTGTTGGCGCGGATACCGTTGCACCCGGTGGAACTCCAACCGGGAGTTGGCCTGAATTCTTCTCTGGAAAAATTTCACTCGATTGACTCATACGATCTCCTCTATGCGATCTTTCGTTCCTGCTTGGCCCGCGGTTCCACTGCGGCGCGGGTCTCGGGAAGCAGCGGGAAGAATGCTCCCTGCCGAGGGTCGAAGCTGCGGATGCCGCCGCTTGCGATGTCGTACACCCATCCGTGAAGGCTGACCTTGCCCTGCTTCAACGCCTCATCGACTGAGGGGTGCATCGAGAGGTTCTGCATCTGGACGATGACGTTGGCCTCGGTAACTGCCTTCAGCGTCTCCTCGAACGACATCGACGCCGAGGTCTTGAGCATCCGCGTCAGCCATCGCGCCGAGGGCCCGGCGTGCTCCAGCCAGCCGCGCACGACAGGCAGCGACTCAAGCGCCTCGGGCTTCAGGATTGCCTTCATCGCCCCGCAGTCCGAGTGCCCGCAGACCACGATGTCCTGGACTTTCAGAACGCGGACGGCATATTCGATCGTCGCCGGAACGCCGCTGCCGGTCTCAGTTGGAGGAGGGATCAGGTTGCCTGCGTTGCGGCAGGAGAAGAGAACGCCAGGGTCGCACTGCATCATCATCTCGGGCATTACGCGCGAGTCGGAGCAGCAGATAAAAAGAGTTCCGGGATGCTGTGTATTGGCGAGCTTCTCAAAAAGCTTCGCATGTTGCGGAAAGACCTTGGAACGGAATCTTCCATAGCCATCGATCAGTTGCTGCATCGTCATCTCCACCTGCACATGCCTGAATGGGCAGTGCCGTTGCGTTCGCAGAAGAAGGGACATTCACGCGAGAACTTCGAAATGAAGCTACCGGGCAGAGGTAGAGAGACACCTGTGCCTTCGCAGAATGAAGTTTTGCGACAGGAGAGTTCTAAGCAGCGATGGGAGGAGCGCGTCCGAGCCCGGGTGCGCGAGGAGCGGAGCCGAGGGCCACAACATTTTCGCGGGCCAGCAGCTCCTGCCGTTCTTCAGGCTGGGGGAGTACGAATGCCTGAGCGACGATTGCAGCCTGTGTGTCAATCGTTCCCGCAGTCCTGCCCATCGAGAGGGCGGCGTTGGGAAGGTGGTCCACGACCGAGTGGTCGAAGACGGCGTCGATCGACGAGATCAGATTGTAGCGGCTGTTACGCGATCCGCCCCGGCGGGTGGCGTGAACGGAGATATGTGAGTAGTTAACACGAGTATGGCGAACTAAATGTTCGCCATGTGTGATTCCCAGAAAGCAGAGCAGATTGAGTCCGGCAAATAACACACCGAGCAACAATTTGTTCGAGATGGTTTTCTGTCGAGTCACGGCAATCGTAGTTCGTAGTCTAACCTGAGAGACGCAAAAGTCAATCGAGCGTTATCACAAAGACCACAAAAGTTTATGAGAAAGAATCTGTCTTCGCTGCGGATGGAACTGAAACCTTCAGCGAATCTTCATCTTCGCCGCCTATGATGGAACCCATGTTTGCAAGGTGCGTACAGTTTCGACAAATCCTTCTTGCCGCTACATTTTTTTCAGTGAGCTTTGCAGCATGTCAGACACCGGCCATCACGCTCTCAGCCGGGACACCGCTCCCAGTCGGCATCGACGGCCACATTCCCATGCGCGCCGGCGAACCCATTCGCGCACATCTGCTGTATCCCGTCTACGCCGGCAACACACTGATACTTCCCGAGAAGACCATCGTTACCGGAACGGTCATAGAGCTACGTGCCAATCGCGTCCGGCGCAACAACGCGAGACTCAATGGAGATTTCACGCCTTTTCATACGCCGGTTGTCGGCTTCACCGGAATCACTCTTCCGGATGGTACGGCGCTTCAGGTGAAAACAGGCACGGCCAGGGACGGCGCGCCGGTTTACCGGCTTGTCGCTCCTCCGCCGCGCAAGGGCGGATTCATCCGCAGGCAGTACGACACAGGCATGCAGATTCTTCGCGGCCAGCTTGAGGTCATCACGGCACCGCACAAAGGCGATCGCCTCTTGCAGCTCTTCTATCGTCAGCTTCCCTATCACCCTGAGCGCATTGAGAGCGGGACCGCATGGACCGTAGAGACAGCAGCCCCCGTCGAGGTCCCCGCGCAGTCCGCCTTCCCTGCTGCCGCAACGGCACTCGACAAGGCGAAGCCTCCGGCTGCGAGCGACCCGCAGCAAGGCTGGCTCGTCCAAGCCTATCTTGGCGAAGAATTAAGTTCCTCAAACGCGAAGGTTGGCGAGCCGATCAAAGCAACCGTCGCCGAGCCGATCTACAACGCCGACCACACCATCGCCGTGCCACAGGGAGCGACGCTTGTCGGCGCAGTCACCAAGGCGAAGCCGGCCCGTTCCTTTGGACGCGCGGGAACGCTGGGCTTCGACTTCAACCAGTTGATTCTGCCTGACGGCCACGCGCAGAACGTTCAGTCGGAATTGAAAGGCGTCGACTCCAGCTCCACCGTCGAATTGCAGATGAACTCGGAGGGCAAGGTGCAGCCGAAGCCGCAGGACAGGATCGTCGTTCCGCTTATTCTTGCGCTTCTCGCCACTCGCCCTTTGGATGAAGACCGTGAGTTTCAGGGAGGCCGAAACTTTGTTGGGGCAAATGGCTTCGGGCTGGTTGGAAACATCGTTGGCCTTGCCGGTGGCTCAAAGTACGTCGCCACGGGCATTGGGGCCTATGGCACGGCCGTCTCCCTGTATCGTCGCTGGATTGCGAGCGGCCATCAGGTCAGCTTCCCTCGCGACACGCGCCTTGTTCTTCAGACGACGGCACGAAGGTCTGCTGTACTGAAACCTGCCTCTCGCTGACGTTTTACTCCCACTCGATCGTGCCCGGTGGCTTCGATGTGATGTCGTACACCACACGATTGATTCCACGCACCTCGCTCACGATGCGGCTGGAGATCGTCCGCAGTACCTCGTACGGCAGCGGAGCCCAGTCGGCGGTCATGCCGTCCTCGCTCTCCACCGCGCGAATGGCGCAGGTGTAAGCATACGTGCGCTGGTCGCCCATCACGCCCACGCTCTTTACCGGCAGCAGCACGGCGAAGCTCTGCCAGACCTTGCGGTAGAGTCCCGCAGCTTTGATCTCGGTGACGACAATCTCGTCGGCCTCCTGCAGCAACGCCACGCGGTCTGCCGTGACCTCGCCAAGAATGCGAACCGCGAGTCCCGGTCCGGGGAAGGGCTGCCGCTCAAGAATGTCTTCCGGCATGCCAAGGTCGCGGCCAATGCGGCGCACCTCGTCCTTGAAGAGATCGCGCAGCGGCTCGATCAGCTTCAGCTTCATGTCGTCGGGAAGGCCGCCTACATTGTGATGGCTCTTGATCGTGTGCGAAGGGCCATGCACGCTCGACGACTCGATCACGTCCGGATAGAGCGTTCCCTGCACCAGCCATGCGACCTCTTCGCCAGCGCTCTTTTCCGCCTCGAATATCTTTGCGGCTTCGTCGTCGAAGACGGCGATGAACTCGTTGCCGATGACCTTGCGCTTGCGCTCAGGATCGGTGACTCCGGCGAGCTTCGTCAGGAATCTTTCACCTGCATCGACGGCGACGACGTTCAGGCCAAGGCCCTCGCGCATCGTCTTCTGCACCTTGGCGAACTCGTCCTTGCGCA
>JAFDVV010000032.1:0-31012 GCA_018268775.1 Acidobacteriota bacterium
CTCGCACAGCAACCACCCGCGAAGATCCATGTCTTCCACCACGAAAATGTACTGGGCACATCGCTCGAACTGAAGGTCAAGACCACAAGCAACGCCCAGGCTTCCAAGGCCGAAGCAGCCGTTCTCCACGAGATCGACCGCGAGAACCGCATCCTGAGCGCATGGTCTTCAAGCAGCGAGTTCTCGCGCTGGGCGCGGACGCGCGGCACTGCCGTTCGCGTCTCGCCTGAGTTGCTTGAAGTCCTCTCGCTCTTCGATCATTGGCGCGAGCAGACCGGAGGCGCGCTGGACGCCTCTGCCGAGACTGCTACGCGCGCATGGAAGCTCGCATCCGTCGAAGACCGGACGCCGACCGACGCCGAGTTGCAAAAGGCGGTCGAGACCATGCAGCGTCCGCACTGGAAACTCGACCTGGCCCACAGCACGGCAACACACCTGGATGACGCGCCCATCGCGCTGAACTCCTTCGCCAAGAGCTATATCGCCGGCCACGCCGCTAGTGCTGCGCTTGCCGCTGGAGCCACGGGCGTTCTGCTCAACATCGGCGGAGACATCGTGCTTGGTGGAGCGATGACGGAACACGTTGCTGTCACCGATCCGCGTGCGGCAGCGGAAAACGACGAGCCCATTGATCTCATCCGCCTGTCGAACCGCACCATCGCTACCAGCGGAGACTATCGTCGCGGCTTCGACATTCACGGCACGCACTATTCACACATCATCGATCCCAGGACTGCGCAGCCTGCTGAGTCTGTTCTTTCTTCAACAGTCATCGCCGCCGATCCCTCCACTGCCGGAGCGCTGGCAACGGCTTTCTCGGTCATGACACCGGGTGAGAGCACGCGTCTCGCAGCCTCTCTTCCTCAAGTCGACTATATGCTGGTCCTCAGCGACGGCCGCACCATCACAAGCCGCAACTGGTCTTCACGCGAGCTTCCCCGTCTGTTGCCGGCAGCCTATGCGCAAACCAGAAAGTCCGCTGCTTCATTGGACCTGCTAATCACGCTTGAACTGGCGCGACTCGACGACCCGCGTTATCGCCGGCCTTATGTGGCCGTTTGGGTTGAAGACGGCGACCACTTCCCCGTTCGCACGCTTGCGCTCTGGTTCCAGAAGCCGCGTTGGCTTCCAGAACTCAAGAGCTGGTATCGCGCCGACCAGGTCCGCAATCTAGCGGAAGGGACCGACCTCTCCACGACGGTCTCGTCAGCCACGCGTTCGCCTGGAAAGTACACGCTGCGATGGGACGGAAAGGACAACGCCGGAAAGCCAGTGAAGCCAGGCAAGTACACGGTCATCATTGAAGCCGCGCGAGAGCACGGAACATACGGCCTGATCAAGCAGGAGATCAACTGGGACGGAAAGACACCCGCCCAATTCACTCCCGCAGGCAATAAAGAGATTGCGAGCGCATCGCTTGACTACGGTAAGCACAACTAGCCCCGCGCGGGCGGAGAGGCCCGCAACGAAAGCGAAGCCGCAATCGGACTTTCGTGCCCACCTGCGGCGGAAGACTGCCATTGTCTCGCGGTGGCTGCATATCTATCTCTCGATGGTCTCCTTTGCCATCGTCCTCTTCTTTGCAGTGACCGGCCTTACGCTCAATCATGCGGACTGGTTTGCAAACGCCGAGAGGACGATTCGCTCCACGGGGCAGATGCCGCATGAGTGGCTTCGCACAACCAACGGCACCGACCCCGCGAAGCTGGAGATCGTCGAGCACCTTCGCTCCTTCAACAAACTCCACGGGGCTGTCTCCGACTTTCGGGTTGAAGGCACCCAGATATCCGTTTCCTTCAAAGCTCCCGGTTATACCGCGGATGTTGTTATCGATCGCGACACGAATCGCTACGACGTCATTGAGGTACGTAACGGCTTCGTTGCGGTCATCAACGACCTGCACAAGGGGCGAGACTCCGGCAAGGTCTGGTCGGGGCTTATCGATGCCTCGGCTATTCTCCTTACGCTGGTATCTCTCACCGGACTGCTACTTCTCTTCTTCGTCTACAAGCGCCGCACGTCGGGACTTGTCCTCGCCGCGGCGGCCAGTGTCGCCTGCTACCTGATATACGTGCGCTTTGTCCCGTGACCAGTCACTGAACGCAGAAGAGCGCTGAGGACACCTAGTAGGCCGCCCCCGAGAGCAGCGTTCTCTGGGTCGATTGATAGAACCCATACAGCGCGACTCCCGCAAAACCGATTGCCGGAACAATATACCCCAACGCGACGCTTCCGGTTTGTCTTGCAATCAATCCCTGAATCGGTGGGAAGATTGCTCCGCCGACGATTGCCATCACTAGTAGCGATCCGCCGAGCTTCGTGTTTCTTCCCAGACCTTTCAGTCCGAGCGCAAAGATAGTTGGAAACATAATTGAGATAAAGAACCCACTGGCAACAACCGCGTATGCTCCAACCATTCCTGGCCTCGTTACTACAACCAGCATCAGAACCGCGTTGCACACCCCATAAAATCCCAGCATCAGACTTGGCCTGATATATCGCATCAGTGGAGTGGAGATGAAACGCCCCAAGAGCATCATGATGAGCACGGCTGTCAGGTAATGCGCGGCTGTTCGCTCGCTCGCCGGGGTGTACTGCTTCATGTAAGGAATCAGGCTGCTCCAGGAGGATATTTGCGCTCCCACGTTGCAGAAATTCGCCGCGACCGCAATCCAGATTGCAGGTATTCGCAGCAGTGAGGCGAAACTGCCATGGTCCTCACCGGCGCCTTCGTGTTCCACCTGTATTACAGGGAACTTCGTGCGCATTAGAAGAAAAGCGAACAAGAGCACGACGGCGCCGAACGCCATGTATGTCGGCACGACGCGCATGATCTCGCCGTGCAAGTAGCTCTGGTAGGTCCCCGCTTGCTTCATCTGGTCGATCTGTGCGGCATTTGGTTCAACGCCGGAGAAGATGAAGTACGTGCCGATCAGGACTCCGGCAACTGTGCCCGGAGGATTGAATGCCTGTGAAAAATTCAGCCGCTGCTCCGATGTCACGGGGTCGCCAAACTGCGCAATAAACGGGTTCGCGGCCGTCTCCAGGATGGATGCGCCGCAGCCGACGGTGAAGAGCGCAATAAGGAACATCGCATACTCGCCGCGCACGGCAGCAGGCAGAAACAGGAGCATCCCGGAGCCGAAGAGAAGAAGTCCCGTTACCATGCCCGCCTTGTAGCCCCAGCGTCGCATGAGCAGTCCAGCGGGAATCGCCATGCAGAAGTAGCCCAGGAAGTTCGCAGTCTGCACCAGTTGTGCGCTGAATTGCGACAGCTCAAGGGACTTTTTAAACTGCTGAACGAGGATGTCGGTCAGGTTGTTCGACATCCCCCACAGGAAGAAGAGCACCGTGACCAGTACAAACGGCAGTATGTGTCCCACTGGAAACACCGGATGCTTGCCACCCTTGGCCTCTGCCGTACTCTTTGTTCCGATCGGTGCTGAAATCTGCATCTGCTCTCCCTGAATTGTTCGGCGATTGTGTCGGTAAGAATCTTACATGCCAAACGAACCGCCCGGCACTACATCTGAATCATGATCTTCGTAAAGCGTCCGGGAGCGGCGCTCCATTCCGCAAGCAACCTGCCAGCGTCTTCGAGAGGCGCCACCGCGCTGATCGCATCCTTCACCGGAAATCTGCGAGCTTCGAGCACCCGGATCACCTCCAGAAAGTCTTCCGGCAGAGCATTTCTCGATCCCATAATGTCGAGCTCTTTTTGCACGAATAGACGCGTGTCATAGGAGACGGGCTCTTTGGCGTAACCGATGTAGACGACTCGACCGGTGAAGGCGACCTCTTCAACCGCTGCCCGGAATGTCTGCGGCAGGCCGATCGCCTCGACGATCACATCGGGGCCGTGGCCTCCCGTAATTTCGCTCAATCTCTGATGCAAATTCTCACGAGCCGTATTGATCAGGTATTGCGCTCCTGCCTTCTTCGCGATTTCGAGCTTGGCATCGTCCATATCGATCGCAATCGTCGTCGCACCTCGAAACGCGCACGAGGCGATGGCCCCAAGACCAACACCGCCGCAGCCAAAGACGGCGGCAACGTCGTGCCCGGCTACTCGACCGCGAGCGGCTGCGTGAAAGCCGACAGTCAATGGCTCAACCAGAGCGAATTCCGTTGGAGAAAGATCCGCTGTGAATAGTTTTTCTCTGGGCATGCCGATGTATTCCGTCATGGCCCCGTCGCGCTGAACACCCATCGTCCGGTTGTGCTGGCACGCATTGCCACGCCCTCGCATACACGAAGCGCAGCGACCGCAACTGGTGTAGGGCAGCACCGTCACCAATGTTCCTCTTTCAAGATCGCCGCCGCCTTCAACAACCTCCGCGGCAACCTCGTGTCCAGGAATGCGCGGAAACTCAACCATCGCGTTCCTGCCGCGAAACGTGTTCAGGTCTGTCCCGCACAGGCCCACCATTTTTACGCGCAGCAGAACTTCATTCGCGCTTGGAGCGATCTCCGGTACATCGATCACTCCTGCCTGCCCGGGGCCGCCGATCTGGAATGCCTTCATCTTTCTCCTAACCCAGCTTGTAGACCTGCACCGCGGTTCCGCCGAATATCGCTTCACGTTCTGCCACGCTGAAACTGGCAAAGTACTCGTTCAATATCTCAAACCAACGGGCATAGCTACATGCCACGAGGCATACCGGCCAGTCCGAACCTGCCAGGAGCCGTTGCGGCCCAAATGCCTCGACGACTGTATCCATATATGGCTTTAGCGAATCGGCAGTCCATGACACCCAATTGGCCTCCGTTACCAGACCGGAGACCTTGCACCAGACGTTCTCGCGCCTGCCCATCTCTCGCATCATGCTTGCCCAGGGTTCGACGACTCCGTCGCGGATCCGAGGCTTCGCAATATGGTCCAACACAAATATCTGCTCGGGGTGACGATCCACAAATTGGATCGCCTGGGACAGTTGGCGCTCGTAGATCAGGATGTCGTATGCAAGCCCATATTGCCGAAGTGTCCGAATACCCGCGTTGAAATCCGGACGGAGCATGTAGTGTTCGTCCGGTTCCGCCTGCAGAACATGACGCAGTCCCTTCAGCTTCTTTCTTTCGCAGAGCTTGTCGAGAATAGCGGGAAGGTCGCCCCCGGGGATCGGTGCCCAGCCAACCACGCCGCGGATCGCAGCGCATTCGCCGGCCAGACTCAGCAGCCAGTCCGTTTCTTCGACAGTCTGACGGGCCTGTACCGCTACCGAGCCATCGATCCCGGCCGCCTGCATAACAGCGTTCAAGTCGCGGGGAAGGAAGTCCCGCTTGAGCAGACCCATCGCATCGTCGATCCAGCCATACTCTTCGGCGGAGTATTGCCATAGATGATGATGTGAGTCGATCTTCACACTATCGCCTTTACTATTTTCCATTCGAAAATTGATTTCAAATTCCGAAAATCAAGAATACGACAACGCTGGCAAAACTGGCCGCTCCCGGCAATCATATTTTTTCGCTTACCCTTCTTCTGCGGCCTACACAGGAATACTATGTGGACTGCGGACACTCCC
This sequence comes from Acidobacteriota bacterium, assembly GCA_018268775.1. Classification (GTDB taxonomy): domain Bacteria; phylum Acidobacteriota; class Terriglobia; order Terriglobales; family Acidobacteriaceae; genus Edaphobacter. Next base: position 5,526 of record JAFDVV010000032.1, read on the forward strand.
GCCCGGCCCTTTTTCCCGATCTTCTCCGAAAGAGGTTCAGTATGCCGAAACAAAAGACAACCGCGAAGTCCAGAATGCCTTTGAGCGCAATGCCGCGCATCGTGTTGCGTGGCTCTGAAAAGGCGCCACTCCCGAGAACAGCCAGCGAGAAACCTGCGCCCCCATCCGGCCGAGTCACCGTTTCAGTCGTTGTCCGTCGCAAAACACCGCTACCGGTGGCACATTCAAGCGGAAAGCAACGTATGACCCGAGCGCATTTCCGCGCCAATCATGCTGCCGATCCAGTTGCCGTAAAACTTGTTCGCGCCTTCGCAAAGGACTTCGGTTTGACGGTGCAGCCTGGAACTCCGGCGCCTGGACGCCGCACCATCAAGCTGTCGGGGACAGTGGCGAACATGCAGCGCGCCTTCGGAGTCTCACTGCTACACAAGACTTTGAACGGCACCACCTATCGCGTGCGCGAAGGCAGCATCGATCTGCCGGGCCAGCTCGAGGACTACGTCGTCGCAGTCCTCGGTCTCGACAACCGTCCGCAGGCGACCTCTCACTTTCGCGTTGCCGGCGACAATTCGGCGGCAGCGGCAAACGCTGCGCAGGCATCAGGTTTTGCTCGCCCACATGCCACTGGGAGTGGCCCTTACACCCCGGTTCAGGTAGGACAGCTTTATGGATTTCCTTCCGGGGCAGCCGCATCCGGCCAGACAATTGGAATCATCGAGCTTGGCGGAGGTTTTCGTCAGACCGATCTGACAGCCTATTTCAAGACACTCAAACAGAAGACGCCGAAGGTGGTTGCCGTATCCGTCTCCGGCGGAAAGAATGCGCCTTCAAACGTCAACAGCCCCGACGGCGAAGTGATGCTGGACATCGAGGTCGCAGCGGCGGTTGCGCCAGGTGCGCGCATCGTCGTCTACTTTGCGCCCAATACCGACCAAGGCTTTCTCGATGCCGTCGCCCACGCGATCCACGACACCACCTATAAGCCAAGCGTGATTTCGATCTCCTGGGGAGCGGCGGAGATCAACTGGACCGCACAGGCGATGGCGGCGCTCGATGCCGCGTGTCAGTCCGCCGCTGCTTTGGGCATTACGATCACTGTCGCTTCCGGTGACAACGGGTCGTCGGATGGAGTGACGGACGGCAAGAACCATGTGGACTTCCCGGCCTCAAGCCCGCACGTTCTCGCTTGTGGAGGAACGAACCTTAAAGGCTCAGGCTCCACCATTACATCCGAGACAGTGTGGAATGAACAGCCAACGGGAGGAGCAACAGGCGGAGGCGTCTCCAATGTATTTCCACTTCCTGCATGGCAGTCCAGTTCCAAGGTCCCAGCGCCAGACAACCCTGCGGGAGGACGTGGTGTACCTGATGTTGCAGGAGATGCCGACCCGTCCACGGGCTACATCGTTCGCGTCGATGGCAAGACCCTGGTGATCGGTGGCACAAGCGCCGTTGCTCCGCTGTGGGCCGGACTGATTGCGCTTGCCAATCAACAGAACGGCATCTCAGCAGGCTTCATCAATCCAGCCATCTACCTATCGAAGGCGAAAAGTGCCTTTCGAGATATCCTCACGACAAACAATGGAGCATTCAGTGCAGGTCCCGGTTGGGATGCCTGCACAGGGCTGGGATCTCCTATCGCGCCGCAATTGATCTCCGCCGTAAAGCCTGCAAAGGCTCCCAGTAAGAATACAAAGCTGAAGAAGCGAGATGTCAGAAAGATTTCGCGCGCAGTGTCGGCGAAGAAGCTTCCCGCCAAGCGTAAGCCACACGCCCCTACGCTGAAGCGGCGCAAGAAATAGCGATCGTTGCGGGCTTCATGCTTCTTGCCACGCCGTGCGCGTAAGACTCAACCGAACAGCTCGCGAGCACGCTGTAGATCCTGCGCAGTGTCTACATCAAGTTCACCGGCTGGCAATGGGATCGCGTTTGCTTCTTTGAGGAGGTCACGGGCACCAGTGTCGCCTTGAACCTGCATCAATGCAACGAAGCTCGATTGCGGGAAGAATGCGGGCACGCCGCGCCGCCCAGCGTATTCTGACGCCGTGACATCGCCGCTCTTCATGAGTCTGCGCAGATGTTCTGCCGAAGCCGCGGGCATGTCGCAAGTGACGATTACGCAACCCTCGACGCTGGGGTCGAGTGCCTTCACACCCGCGCGCAACGAAGACCCCATTCCCTCACACCACTCACGGTTGTCGACGATCACCGTGTCTTGCAGATTGCATTGGTTCTGGATGCTTTCGGACAAGGCCCCGAGCACTACAACAATCGGCGTACACGCAGCATCGCGGCAGGCGCGCACGGCGCGTTCAAGCAGCGTTTCATCGCCCAATCGCACCAACTGCTTCGGTTCTCCCAGGCGGCGCGATGCGCCTGCTGCTAGAACGATTGCGGCAACACTCATGATCGGATCGCGTCCGCTGCGCAATGCGCTTGCAGGTAACGCGAGGCGTCAGCGCTGCTCAGATGCGAAGCCACGTCATCTGCCGAGAGACGATGCGTCGCCCCCGCCTTCCCCATGCAGACAGCCTGCACCTCGGCCATGATCGACAACGCGATGGCCTCGGGTCCATCGCCTCCCAGATCGAGTCCAACAGGGGCCCAGATGCGTTTGCAGCACTCCTCGATCGACAGCCCCGCAAGTGTTGCCGCTTCGCTCACGAGCAACGAGCTTCTATGCTTCGCACCAAGCAGACCAAGGTAACGCGGCGAAATCTGAAGCAGCACTGGCAACAGCGCGCGGTCTTGTTCATAGCTGTGGGTCATCAAGACCACAACATCTTCAGAGCGTATGCCCAACGCTTCAATGTCACTCTCCGCAATGGCGAGTACGTGGGTTGCGTGCGGAAAGCGTTCCGCCTTCGCCAGATGCGGGCGTCCATCGGCTACGATCGCGTTCCAACCCATCATAGTGGCCATGTCAACCAAGGGCTTCGCGTCGTCACCGGCACCAAAGACGAAGAGGTGCTGCGGAGCGCGCAGTTCCTCGACAAAGCGGCCCTTGTATTCATGCCCCGGTTCGAGACCGTGCGCGCACGCCAGTTTTTTTTCGTTCAGACCCTCGCTTGCGAACAGAAGCTTCCCGTCGGTATCTAAAATCGCGCGGCGAAGTGTTTTGGCCTCGCCAGGCAGCCAGGTGACAACGATCGATCGTTCGCCAGCCAGAGCTCTCTCCATCGCGTGCAACAGTGCCGAACATTCCGGTGTGTCCGCGGGCTCCAGCAGAAGATCGACAACGCCGCCGCAGCCAAGCCCATAGGGTACATCCGCAGTGTCGTCGAAAAGGGTGGAGTAGCGCTCAACGACTGCTCCCGAAGCGACCTTCCAAGCAGCCTGACGCATGATCTCTGCTTCGAGGCAGCCGCCGCTGATCGTCCCGGCATATTCGCCTCCCTGACCGACCAACAGCCGCGCGCCAGGCCGCCGGTAGCTCGATCCCTCGACATGCACGATCGTGACAAGCACGCGCGCCGAGTGGCGACGCCACTGCTCGACGATACGCCGCTGTTCCACCATGAAATGAGCTTAGACCCAATCCTGCCGGAGAGCCAAGAGTTTCAGCTCTTCTCAGAAAACGTGTGAATGCCGCACTCCAGCTTTTTACCGCCCCATCGTCCGCTGCGCGCATCGGCACCTGCCTCAGGTATGGCCGTGCAAGGCTCGCAGCCAATGCTCGTGTATCCACGTGCGTAGAGATCAAGCTGCGGAATACCTTCGCGCTCGGCGTATTCATTCACGCGCGCCCAGTCCCAGTCCGCCAGAACGCTTACCTTTTTCAGGTGCTTGCCCGATGGCGTCTTGTGATCTTCCACCTTCTTCAGACTCGCGCGGGTCGGCGATTGCTCTCTGCGCAAACCAGTAAACCACCAGTCGTACGGCTGGAGTGAGCGCATGAGGGGCTCAACCTTGCGCGCCTGGCAGCAAGCCGTCGGCTGAACGATGTGCAGCTTACCGAACTGGCCTTCGAACTCCTTCACCGTTGTCGTTGGCAGAGCATTGATGAGATTCAGCCCCCATTCCACGGTCATACGGTCGCGATACGCGATGAGTTCAGCAAAGTGGTATCCCGTCTCAAGAAAGATCACCGGCACATCGGGGAGATGGCGGCGTAGCATGTGGAGCACAACCATGTCTTCAGTCTGAAAACTTGATGTCAGGCAGACTGGCCCTCCATTGGCTTCGCGAACAATTGCACTCGCCAAATCCTCCGCACTCAGCGTTTCATAGTCGATCGTTGTATCGAGCACGCTCACTCCTTTATCCCCGCCAATCGCAGTACCTCGTCGTCGCTCACGCCGTCTCCGGCTAAAACGCCACCGTCCGCGAAGGTTTCGACAGCCTGCGCTATTTCAGATGAAATCGCTGCCGGAACGGTGCGCGCAGAGATTGCAGTAACTCCCGCCAGGTGCAGCGCGCGGACCGCAGCAATCAACGAACCTTGGGGAATCAAGGGGTCATCGACGATCACGGCGCGCCGGCCAAGGGCTTCGAGGTCTTCGCGCAGGCGCTCAGCCAGTTCTGCCCGTCCAGGCAAAAGTATCAGCGCTGCACGCTCCCCGTCCTGAGCGGACGTTTCCGCTTTTCCTGTGATCATCGCAGCGCCAACGGTTGCGTTGGTTACAGCGTCGATCAGGATCAACGAGCCTGTTGTGCGGCTGTCGGCATAGGCGTCGAAGAATAGCGGCAGGTTGGTTTCAAGCTCAACTTCCGCTATCTCATTCATCGCCAACTGCGATGCTTCCACCTGGTCGAGCGATCCGACATCCACCCTGTACCGTATCGCTCTTACAGTCGCCCGCACCGTGCGCGTTGTGTGTTTGGCAATATAGGTGCGCCCAACATGCAACGGATTCTCGTGCATCCATACAACCATGGCGTGCAGATGGCGCGACACGGCGGGCAGTTGATCCTGCGAAGGTGCTACAAGCACCTCTCCACGGCTGAGGTCGATCTCATCCGCCAACTCAACCGTTACACTCTGCGGGTACGATGCAGCCTGAAGGTCGCCATCCCAGGTGACGATACGCTTCACAGTGGTCTCGCGGCGCGAAGGCAACGCCATCACCTTTTCGCCGGCACGCAACACTCCACGCGCTACCTGTCCAGCGAAGCCGCGAAAGTTTGCATCGGGGCGCAGGACCAACTGCACCGGGAAACGCAAGGGACCTTGCTGCTCTTCTGTGCTCAGCGGCACCGTCTCCAGAAACTCAAGCAGCGTGGGGCCGTCGTACCACGTCATCGCCGAGCTGGGAGTGACAACATTGTCTCCTTCCAACGCGCTAACCGGAATCGCCGTTACGCTCTTCAGCCCCAGGCGCTCCGCAAACTCGACAAACTCAGAGCGGATCGCCGCGAAGGTCTCCTCCGAGTAGCCGACGAGGTCCATCTTGTTTACGGCGGCAACGACATGTGGAATTCCCAGCAGCGACGCAATATACGTGTGCCTGCGCGACTGAGGCAGCAGCTTGCCCTCGCGCAGATATGCCTTGGCATCGATCAACACAATCGCGACGTTCGCGGTCGAAGCCCCCGTGGCCATGTTGCGTGTGTACTGCTCGTGCCCAGGAGTGTCGGCAATAATGAACTTGCGCCGCGACGTCGAGAAGTAGCGGTACGCCACATCGATCGTGATTCCCTGTTCGCGTTCGGCCTTCAACCCATCCGTCAGCAGCGAGAAATCGACGTGACCGTTGGCGGCGCGATTCACGCGGCTCTTCTTCACTGCGGCAAGCTGGTCTTCGTACACACTCTTGGTGTCATGCAAAAGACGGCCAATCAGCGTGCTCTTTCCGTCGTCGACACTTCCCGCCGTGGTAAAACGAAGCAGATCCTGGCCGAGATGCGCTTCGAGAAACTGTTCAAATCCACTGTCCGCTGTCAAAACTTCGGTCGCCATTAGAAGTAGCCCTCCCGCTTCTTCACTTCCATCGACCCTTCTTCGTCATGGTCGATGGCGCGGTTCTCGCGCTCGCTGCGCCGGAACGTCAGCAGCTCCTCGATGATCTTCGGCAGCGTGTCCGCCTCGCTGCGCATTGCCCCTGTGCAGGGCAGGCATCCCAGGGAGCGCATGCGCACCTTTTCCGTTCTCACCTGCTCACCCGGCAACAGCTTCATGCCTTCATGGACCAGCGTCATCTGACCGCCGCGAACAATCAGCGGGCGCTCCTGTGCGAAGTACAACGGCACAATAGGAATCTTCTCCGCATAGAGGTAAAGCCAGATGTCCAATTCCGTCCAGTTCGAGAGCGGAAAGACGCGAATGCTCTCGCCCTTGCGCAGGCGTGAGTTGTACAGGCTCCACAGCTCTGGCCGCTGGTTCTTCGGGTCCCACTGCCCCGCGCCATCGCGGAAGCTGTAGACGCGCTCCTTGGCGCGGCTCTTTTCCTCGTCGCGGCGCGCGCCGCCAAATGCCGCATCGAAACCGCCTTCCGCCAGCCCATCCAGCAGGCTGCGCGTCTTCAGCAAGCCGCAGCAGTTCTGCGTTCCAAGCGTGTACGGATTTGCCCCCGCGGCGATGGCTTCTTCGTTGCGATGTACGATCAGCTCCGCGCCAATCTCCTTGGTATAGGCATCGCGGAACGCAATCATCTCAGGAAACTTGTAGCTGGTATCGATATGCAGCAACGGGAACGGAATCTTTCCGGGATAGAACGCCTTCTGCGCAAGACGCAGCATGACGCTGGAATCCTTGCCGATCGAGTAGAGCATCACAGGACGCGCAAACTCCGCAACAGCCTCGCGCAGGATGGCGATGCTTTCGGACTCGAGCGCCTGCAGGTGGTTCAGCTTCTCAGGCTGAAGAAGGGTCTCCGGTTCAAGAGCGACGGCGGAAGTCATGAAGTTGGACCTCTGAAGCTCCACAGAAAGGAACTCTGTGAAATTTCAAGCAAGAAATAAGTTGTGGTGGGTAGGGTGATGGCGACCGCGAACTAACGGCAACAGCGCGGACACGGACACGGGAGCATCCGGCAACAACAACACGCGCAACTTACGAAAACAACCATCTCTTTGAGTATAGAACCGACATCGCAGCGGAGCAACAATATCTGCTAAACTAACTCAGTCGGAAACCAGCGCCCCGCGAAAAGCCTCAGCGAGTCCCGAAACTCGCTAAGGATGTGGACGTTATGGATTGCCGCCATTCTTCGCACAGAGTCGGGGCGTAGCGCAGCCTGGTAGCGCACCTGCTTCGGGAGCAGGGGGTCGTTGGTTCGAATCCAATCGCCCCGACCATTCTTCAGATTTGGCCCTTTCGAAGATCATGTCGAATGGCTTTCTGTATGCAGGCGTTACACTTACGACGTCTACTGCGCCGTTCGAAAATGGCATTCTGAGCAATTTGGCCTTTCGGTGGAATCCTGCGATTCATACAGGAAATAGACCCTATTTGCGAGTTCGAAAATCCTTTGAGCGTCCAAGGCGCGGTCGCTGATTTCGGCATTGTTCAGACCGTCAATCGTCGGCGTCGCGGTCGAGCAGCGCGAAGTGATAGGCGTCGTTGTCGGTGCCTGACGACGCGAAGCCATCGCCGAAGGGCAGCGACTGGTAGGTGCCCTCGACCGCTCCCGACGCGTTGGTGCGGGCTCGCTCCGTGCCCAGCCAGTCCTGGTGCTGGTAGTGGATCGAGCCTCCCTGGTAGAACGCCACCGGAGCGCCGCCCGCATAGACCTGGTTGCTCACCGGGCTGCCCGAGCCGCTGAAGCTGGCCACTCGCTGCCCGGAGATATTAAAGGCGTACAGCGTGGTCGCTAAGGCTGTAGTCCCCGGCACAAGCTCGACGGTCTGCACCCGGTGGTCCAGAGCGTCGTAGACGTAGCTGGCTGTCGTGCCTCCGTCCACCTTCAGTACCCTTCCTTCGGCATCGTAAGTGTAGCTGCAAACCCACATCTGGCGATGAAACTGCCAGATATGGGGCACCCTATGTGGGGTTAGGACAGATGCGGGCCACCCAGTCCATCGTAAGTGTAGCTGCAAACCCACATCTGGCGATGAAACTGCCAGATATGGGGCACCCAATTCTGTGGCGTCAGGTCAGATGTGGGCCACCCAGTCCTCGTCGAACTATTAGAAAGATCGCGAACGGTGATGTTGATGTCTACCCATTTGACGGCTTGGAAAACAACGGTTTGATTCCCCTTATACGTCAGTTCCAAGTGGGTTGGAGTTAGCCAATTGATATCCACATGGGTATCAATTGGCGTGTCTGATGCGTCGGCTAACTCAAGCACTGAAATCTCTTTCCGCGAACCGGATGCCCATTTTAATAAGACCTTGGTATCTGTGCTTGCCAAAACTGACAAGCCGCCATCTGTGGCAGTCGCGCTCGCTTTCGCTAGTACCTTACCATCCGGAGACAGCGCTTGAGTGCTCCAAATTGCGCGGCCTCCCGTGCAGCCGGACATGAGACCGCAGATCGCAAATATTAGAAAGAGACAATGCTTATGGGGGATGGAGGAAAAACGTCGAATACAGCTCACTTGTACCTCGTCGCATTCATGCTTTTTCTTTAGTTGTGGCATACGGTGCCATTTGCCACCGCGTTGTATCCATTTGTGATGTTCCCTACATTTGCCGCTGGTAGGAGCGGATAATTCTGGTCCATCTGAAAGCCATTCCGGGTATATGTGAAGTAGGCCCCTGAGACTAAAGCTAGCCCGCTCGCTCCGGACAAAGCGACCTTTAGAGGCACCCCTGCGGCTGCCATATAAGCACCAAATACATAGTTCCCGTAGGCCTGCTTTTGAAACACGTTTCCAGACGCGAGCGGCTGGGCATCGAGGTAATGATTCTTAGGCCAACCCATCGCCGCATCCAAAGAAAAGTCAATTGCACTAGCCCCAGATTGTTTTCCTTGCATGACGTAAGCGCTAGGTGGAAGCGCGCGACCTTGCACCGAACAGGGGTTCTGCAAAACTACAGGTTTACTTGGGGCCGTACCACCGCGGCCTCCATGGCTCGTTCCTTGATCGGGTGATCCAAGATAGCCCTCTCCAGAGGAAGGGATGACTGGAACGAATCCGGGTTCAGTAGTAGATACATCTATTCCCGATAAATCATGTATGCCAAAATCGTCACAGTAGTAGCTCTCCCGTCCGATGCCGCCTGGTCGAGGTTCGCTGCACTGCCCCAGCGGATCGACTGCACTCAACGGCAAGTTCCCCACATAGCTGTACCGATTGAAGCTCTGGGGATCGCCGAGGCTATAGCTTCCGTCGTAGGGATCGGGGCTCATCCATCGTCCCTGCGTCGAGGAGTACTGCCGGAACGTAGCATGGTGGGTGTCGTCGGCGTCGCGGTCGAGCAGCGCGAAGTGGTAGGCATCGTTGTCGGTGCCTGACGACGAGAAGCCATCGCCGAAGGGCAGCGACTGGTAGGTGCCCTCGACCGCTCCCGACGCGTTGGTGCGCATACGTTCAGTGCCCAGCCAGTCCTGGTGCTGGTAGTGGATCGAGCCTCCCTGGTAGAACGCCACCGGAGCGCCGCCGACATACACCTGGTTGCTCAGCGGGGTACCCGACCCGCTGAAGCTGGCCACGCGCTACCCGGCGATATTGAAGGCGTACACGGTGTTCGTTCCGTTCTCGATGGCCTGCACCCGCCGGTCAAGAGCGTCGTACACGTAGGTCGCTGTCGTGCCTCCGTCCACCTTCAGCACCCTTCCTTCGGCATCGTAAGTGTAGCTGTGGGAGCCGCTGTTCGTCATGTTGCCCGCCGCGTCGTAGCCGAAGCCCGAAGTGGTGACCTGATTGGTGGCCGGGTTGAAGCGGTTCGAGCTTCGCTCGAATGATCCCACATCTGGCGATGAAACTGCCAGATGTGGGGCACCCGATTCTGCGGTTCAGATCAGATGTGGGCCACCCAGTCCTAGCCTCAATCACAACTCGCCTTGCAGCAGGCTCCCGGTGACAACAACCTCTTGACCTTCTACAGCCACCCAGTCCATGGGGACGTTACCTGCCAACGATTACACCGCCATCGACACAACCAACCTGGGCAGCGACTTCGCCTCAGGCTACAGAGTGCAGACAACGGCGGGCAGCACGTATGCGCAGTGCAAGGTGGCAGCAGGATTCGTTGCGGCGATTGCGATCAAAGGTAAATAAGCAGTAACTAGACAGCCACCAGGCCCAGGGTCTTCACAACCTGGGCCTCTTTCCATTTGGAGGGAACAATGAATTGTCGAAGGGGCTTAGGAAGCAAAGCGACCCTGGGTGGCGCTAATGTCCAGCAATGGCGCGGCGAAATCGTTATTTTCATTTTGCGAAGATTTCCGAGGCGAAGTTCCGTCATTTATTGCGCTGTTTTGCGCTGGATTTGACGGCGACACAGACGGCTGCGATGACGGGGTTGTCGGTTCGTTCGTAAGCGTGTGGTCTGGTTAGGTCAGATGTGGGCCACCCAGTCCAACTACTTGAGCTGTGCCCTACGCCAAAGCCAAAGCCCAAAAAAATACCCAGCAATTGACCAAATGATGGCAGCTCCTATCAAAAATGGGGGATAAAGAACGGAGCGATCTCCTCGTACTACAAAATCAAATGTAATTGTTCCGACGAACATTATGAGACCGAATCCTAATATCCCTTTCTTGACAATAAAGTTAGGCTTGTTTTGAGTTGTGCCAGACATTCGTCTAGATTCCTTTCGGGTTGGGAGTTCAGCTAAGGGATATAAGAGCAAGCAGCCATGTCATTCGAGAATTGCTGTTGGGCGGCTCTATACGCAGCAGCATTATTCATTAGAAAATGATAACCGCCGACTACGCCTCCACTAAGGCCACCTATAACGGCTCCTCCCACAGTTCCTTCCACGCAGCCAATTTCTGATGTAACGACACAACCTCCAATCGCTCCAGTCATTGCGCCTCCAACTGATCCCTCCTGGACTCCAGTCTTTAGTCCACCCCAGAATCCTGAATTAAAGCTGCTCGTTGCCGACTGAAGCTTCTGTTGCGCTTTTTGCTCACATGCCTGACGTGCTGGCGACTTAGTACCTCGGCCTGTAGCCGACACGGTGTTACTTGGGGTGCCCCCGGACGCTGCGCTGGCAAAGGATGGGAAATACAAACGGGAAAGGCCGTTGACGTACCCCTGCAATCCCAACTCCTTTATGCTACTGCTACTTAGTAGCTCACCGTTTGGGGCAGACACGTCTGGTGCATTCGCGGTTTGCACGATAGTGTATTTCCGTCCGCCGACCTCCACCGAAGTGGAGCAGCTACCGAGACAAGCAAAGCCATTATTGACAGCCCCCAATGCGTCCCCGCAAGGCGTAGGAAGCCCATCCAACGTACACCGACTCCCGAGACCGGCATCTCCTCCACAGTAGTCCGCGCTACCGTTGGAATAGCCTTTGTTATCGCATCCTCCCAACCCCAGCGGATCGACCAGGCCCAGCGGCATGTTCCCCACATACGCATACCGATTGAAGCTCTGCGGATCGGTGCCGTCATAACTACCGTCGTAGGGGTCGGGGCTCATCCATCGCCCCTGCGTCGAGGAGTATTGCCGGAACTGGGCATGGTGGGTGTCGTCGGTGTCGCGATCCAGTAGCGCGAAGTGGTAGGCGTCGTTGTCGGAGCCTGACGACGAGAAGCCATCGCCGAAGGGCAGCGACTGGTAGGTGCCCTCGACCGCTCCCGATGCGTTGGTGCGCGCGCGTTCGGTGCCCAGCCAGTCCTGGTGCTGGTAGTGGATCGAGCCTCCCTGGTAGAANNNTGCTCAGCGGGCTGCCCGAGCCGCTGAAGCTGGCCACGCGCTGCCCGTCGATGTTGAAGGCGTACAAGGTCGTCGTTCCGTTCTCGACGGTCTGCACCCGACGGTCAAGAGCGTCGTACACGTAGGTCGCTGTCGTTCCGCCGTCCACCTTCAGCACTCTTCCTTCGGCGTCGTAAGTGTAGCTGTGAGAGCTGCTGTTCGTCATGTTGCCCGCCGCGTCGTAGCCGAAGCCAGAAGTGGTGACCTGATTGGTGGCCGGGTTGAAGCTGAAGGACGGCGAAGGCCCCGATCCGGATTTGACGGTCTGGTGCCAGCGATTGCCATAACGGTCGTAGTCGTACGTGTATTGAAGCGTCCCCGACCAGTTGTCGGCCATGGCGCTCATCCGGCCAAACTCATCGTAAGAGATGCCGGAACACATGCTCAGCACGGAGTCGCACCGCACCTGCGCCTCGTTGCCGTGGAAGCTCGTCCATGCGTGAAGGACCGTGGCACCCGGCGCATTGTTGCAGCTCGCTACCGTGGCCCCGTTGTTGCAATAGGCAATGTCCCTGTACCGTCCTATCGCGTCGTAGCCGCGAATCCCCGTCACTCCATTGCCCAGCGACCAGTTCGCCGGCCCGAACGGCGTGTTCTGAAAGTTCGTCGCCAGAGTGCCCGTCCGCGTGTCGTCGAGCGAGGTCAGCTCTCCCGCCGCGTTGTAGTGGTAGTTCGTCTGGACCTGCGTCCCCACGGCACCGGTGCTGAGCGGTTACTTCCGCTGAAAATCTTAAAAGTTAAGATAGATGGGATTCCCGAGGACGAGCAGCCTTCCGTCCTGAGCACGAACGTTGACGCGCAGCCAGTGTCTTTTCCCATCGGAAACCTGTTCCGCGCGCCATTGCTCATGCTGCATCGCAACAGACTTGTGATCGCCAAACGGAACTACTTCTCCATCGCGAATCAGTTCCACGTGTGCCCCAGCGAGATTGTCCAGCGACAGCGACAGGTCGATCCTGGTACCCGTGGAGACATTCATGGAATCCCCCATTGCCACCGTCTGCGCGCCCGCCGTTGCCATCAACGCAATCGCGCGGTCCCGTGTTCCTTCCACGTCTACGAAGACATGCCCTGCACGAATGCCGTCGAGGATCGCGCGCTCTGATAGGTTTGCCGCGTAGACAACCGTCGCCGGCCTGCCAATGGCAGCTTCGTGGTCAGGCGGATACGACGCGTTGTGATTGTCGCTTCCACCGATTGCGGTCACACGCAGGCCGTCGTTCAGCCTCTGCTGCCAGAAAGGGACGCCTGACAGTGGACCGTCCGCATTGTCGCCGTTGATCGCCTCGATGACGTGAACGCGCTTGAAGTCGGTGTCTTTCACCGACCAGCCGCACCCCATGCACGCGCTTCCCGTAGGAAGCCCGGGGTGGTTGATGGAAAGAAGAGCGTGTTTGCTGTCGACCTCGTCCAGCAGTTTGGAAAACGTTGGGACAGACTTGCTAGTCAGGCGAAAGTCGATAAACTCCGTCGTACCGAAGACATTTGCATGTCCCTGGAACGTTGTAATCTCGCGTCCGGGGATGAAGAGCATGCGATCGAAGTAAGGTGCAAGTTCGCGCTCGGCGTCGAAGTGCGAGATGGTGTTGTGATCGGTGATCGCAATAAAATCGAGGCCACGCGCAGCCGCGGCTTCGACAGTCTTATAGAGCGGACATGGGACCTTTTTCCCGGACTGACTATCGCACGAGCCGTCGCTGTGAGCGTCGTGCATGTGAAGGTCGCCGCGGAACCATGCCGGCCCTTGACGCACTGGCGCAGCTTCAAAGGTTGAGGTTGCGGCAGTCTCACCGGCACGGCCAAAGTAGATCTTCGCGACATACTCCGAGCGCACTCCCTTGCCTACGCTCGGCACACCGAGGAGCAGCTTCCACACCCCGGGCCGCACCGGCCCCGGAAGATACGACGGCGTCGCATCGCTCTCCGATACGGTGAACGCATTCTTGTTGCCCCCGCTCCAGCCGCGGAACCTCTCATTGTCAAGAAGCCCGAGGTCGATTGTGGTCTGGCGTTCATGTCCGGTGTACGCAAACTCGACACTGACACGCACGACACCAGCGGGCACTCTGAACGGGACCTCGACATACGACTCGCGGTTGGCCTCGGTGATCGTGCCGCGAAGAACCAGATCAGGCTGATGCTCCTGCTGCGCTCGGCAAGGAAACGCCCCAAAGGCCGTCGCAACAAAGATCAGGAATATAGCCTTGCCAATCGCCGCGACCTTCTTTACGCACAGAGCTTCAGGATAAATAGACACGCAAACATTAAACACAATATCGAGGATATTGCACCTGGTAGGCGAATTTCTCTCTCAAGCTGAAGGTACGCTTCGGTCCTTCTGTTCCGGTGAGGCCTGGCCCTTGCGTATCTCCTCACCCAACAGAATTGCCTCGGCGATTTCGAGCATCGATTTGCGCCGCTGGCGGCTCTCGCGCTGCATCATGCGATACGCCTCTTCCTCGCCGATCTGCATGTCGCGTTGCAGAATACCCTTTGCCCGCTCGACGGCCTTGCGCGCCTCGAGCCTTCCCGCGAGCTGTGCGTTTTCGTTCTCAAGGCGAGCGCGCTCTACCTCCGCTCCGACAAGGTATCCAATGGTCGAGAGCAAGCGCACTTCATTCAAAGTGTGCTGATAGGAATCACGATGCTGCAGATTGATGACACCCACGACCCTTCCCGCGCATAGGATCGGCGTCGAGAGCAACGCTTCAAAACGGTCCTCAGGCAGGTTCTTGAAGAGCTTGAAGCGGGAGTCCTCGGAGGCATTGGCCGCCAGCGCAACCGGCTCGCGGTGCTCGGCCACCCAGCCAGTGACTCCCTGCCCCAGCTTGATCCCGAGATGGTCGATAACGTCGGCGTGCGGGTTCTTCGACGCTCTGAGAACGAGTTTTTCCCCTTCGAGTACATAGATGAAGCACGAATCGCAAGGAACGACGGTCGTCACAAAGTCGACGATGCGTCCCAGCACCGCATGGAAAGAGTCGGCCGAGGCGATGCGGCTCGTGATCTCGTGGAGAAAATCGATCGGTGCAATAGGTGGAGCAACCGTTGGGGCCGCAGCAACCGGGAAATCCTGCTTCGGCTTCAACTTGATCTCACGTAAGCCTGCCTGCCGTGCACTCATACTTCGTGCGGGGGCGTTCTTCTTTTCAATCAATGCCCGCGATTGCTGCGCCGCCTCATTTACCAGAAAGCCCATCTTGGGATGAGATGGCTGGATATCGGGAACGATGCCGTGCTGGGACAACTCCTCAGTCGTCGTCGGCCCTATGGAAGCAACGACCAGGGACCGCAGAGCGGCGCGCAGTTCTTCAACCGAATTCATCTCCGATGCAATCTTGAACAGGTGAACAACCTGGGCTGCCGTTGTAAACAGTGCGACATCCACGCTTCCATTCATCAACCCGAGAACCGTTTCACGCAACGGCTGAGTATCCTCAGGAAGCGCCCATTGATAGACAGGCACCCTCACGACCTCAAGACAGCGCCTGGTCAACGCTTCGAGCAACTCAGGGTTTGGCACCCCATATTCCTGCACAGCGACGCGCAAAGACGACAGCGACTCTCCCAGCTTCTCCTCCAATGCAGCGACCATCTCGTGCCAGGTGTTTGGCTCAGGAGCGGTCACCGCGATCGGGACATCGAGATCCTTCAACGCGGAAACGGTCTTCGAACCGCGCGCCGCAATCTTCACCTTTCGTAACGCGGCAATGAACCCTTCGCTCTTGCCTGTCTTCCCGGCAATCTCCACCAAAGCGCGGACACCCACGCCAGTCATGCAGACGAACAGGTCGAAATTGCCCGCGATCAGATCGTCGGCAAATTTAAGTGCCTGTTTGTTCGATTCAAGCGGCACCTCTCGCATTGCCGGTACCACCGTTGGCTCTCCGCCATAGGTGCGGATCAATTTCGCCATCTCATTCGCTCGCCTTGACTCGAGCGACAAGACCCTTAGCCCATCGAAACCCGCAGATGCCATCCCGTTCTCCAAGCGTTTTAGAGCTAAATTGATACGGAAACCATTGCATATCGGCGCCAATGGTCTGATTTTTATTGAGGAAATACGCTACTCGCTCTCATTCTACAGACGTTGGCGGCGCAACTGAACCCTTATGCTAACGTGTTCAGATACAGAAGCATGGCCAGTGAACCCTGCTCTCATTTGCGTCGCGCCTCTTACGTCATGAGCGGAGTCATGCCACTCCGCGCTCTCATGGTCTTCGGCTTCTTCTGTCACTCTCGCCCGCTTGCGGCACCTCGACACTGACTCCGAGTAACGACTGAGGCTATCCCAGCAGCGCGCGCTTTATTGAGCGGCCCGAAGCCTGCCAGCGTTTCACAGTTTCATAGACCAGGACCGTCGTGAAGGTTACTGTCACCCACAGAACCGTCTCTTCGATCGGAAGGCCCGCCCACGCGGTCACTCTTAGTCCGATCATCTGACGTCCCTGGAAGCCCCACCAGCCATAGGGCAATGCGAGCGTCACCTCCCACATCAGGCTGGTCAGCAGGATCATATAAGCCGCCAGACTGAATGCCCTCCAGTTCACAACGGCCTTCGCCGAGATATAGAGGACCGACGATGGGACCAGCGCTCCCAGCACAAGAAATGTCCAGTAGCCGGGGAAGCCTTCCCTCTCGTCCGAGAACCGATACTTGTACACCAGCGCGGCTGCGATCAATACAATACCGAGTACGGCAGAGCCGGGGTGAAATTTGAACAGCCGGTCAAACTCCACCCGCTCCGGCGCATCGTCGGCGATGTGATACGCCTTCAACCAATATCTATCCAGCCAGATGTAGATCAGGAGGACAGCGACGAATCCCAGAAAGTAGAAGAGGTACTCTTCGATCGGCACCCCGCCGTGGAGCGCTGGCGCGCTCCAACCAAGAGTTGCCTGATGATTGGGAAACGTAAAGAACAGGTGAGCGAAGAAAAAATCGAGCGCGGCTCCGATGGGGAAGAGTAACCCGATCGTCCACAAGAACGACTTCTTCGAGATACGGATTCCCTCCTCCGACACAAGCCAGAATGCGATGCCGGCGATTGGAACGGCAAACAGAAGAAGGCTCACCGTATAGCCAAACGGCGAAGGATTCTTCGTTGCAATATCCGCGACCGATGAGATGTTTACCGTATTCAATGTCAGCGCGGCGGGTACCGCCAGCATGGCGATCATGACCGCTACAACTCCGAAACCCGCCATCGTCCGGCTTTTGAGAGGCCCACGCATACTGTACCTCCGAAACGGGCCCGCCGATGCCTGCCAAAGATGGCCAGCCGGCACCTGAAATGCTATGGCACCTACAGACAGTAGGACTCACACCCCAGCAAGTCAATCTTGCCTCACTGCAAACCAATCAAGTCCCCACCCCTCGAAGGGTCTACAATCTCATTCGAGAGCGCGGTCAACCCGCGCAGCGAGGTCTTCCTCAGTGACTGCCAATCCCGTCGCCATACTTGTCGTCGTCGTTCTTCTCTACCTCATCAGCTCAATCAAGATACTTAAGGAGTATGAGCGAGGCGTCATCTTCCGGCTGGGCCGCACGTCTCCGGCAAAGGGTCCCGGTATTATCCTTGTCTTCCGTCCCCTCGACCAGATGGTCCGCGTCTCGCTTCGCCAGGAAGCGATGGAGGTTCCTCCGCAAGACATCATCACCCGCGACAACGTTACCTTGAAGGTCAACGCTGTCATCACGCTTCGTGTCGTCGACCCGACGAAGGCCGTTATCGAGGTTGCCAATTACATCTATCAGACATCGCAGTTTTCACAAACGACCCTCCGCTCCGTCCTCGGCGAGGTCGAACTCGACGAGGTTCTTGCCCATCGCGACCGTCTCAATCAGCGCATTCAAAGTATCATCGACGGCCACACAGCACCCTTTGGCGTAAAGGTCATCTCCGTCGAGGTCAAACAGGTCGACCTGCCTGAGTCCATGCTGCGTGCGATGGCAAAACAGGCCGAGGCAGAACGGGAGCGCCGCTCCAAGATCATTCACGCGGAAGGCGAGTACAACGCTGCTCAAAAGCTCGTCGATGCCGCCGCTCTTCTGGCCACTCAACCCATGACCATGCAACTCCGCTACCTGCAAACCTTGACCGAGATAGGTATCGAGAAGAATACGACCATCGTTTTTCCGCTTCCCATGGAGCTGATGGGCTTGCTAAACAAGAGTCTTAGCCCGCAATCGGCGGCAGAGACGAAACCTACTCCGTGAACACCCGCTACGACGAAGACGAGTTCGATGAAGTCCCACGAGACCGCGAGATTTCTCTCGGCGCTCCCACCATCCTTGGCATGTTTTTCCTCATAGCGCTGGTCTGCGCCGTCTTCTTCGGCTTTGGCTACGGCATCGGGCGCAAATCGTCCGTCGCAGTCGGCCCGGCGACCAGCACGGTCGAGGCCTCGACCATAAAGACCTCGGGCGCGGCAAAGCCTGCCCCCGGTCTGGCGCCTGAAGCACCCGCTGCGGATGCAGACGCAGACTCCGCTGCTACCAACGCCCCGCAGCTTCCTCAGCCCGATCAGATCGAGGCCCCGGCACCGGACCCCGCTCCATCTGCAAAGCCGGTAACGGCGAAATCGTCGCCTTCAAAGAAGGCACCGGCACCGGTTGTGGCGAAGGTCACGCCGCCTCCGCCAGCGCCTGTACATGTCCCTGCACCGCCTGCACAAGCCGGAGTTCCCTCACTTGTTCAGGTCGCGGCAGTCTCGCATCAGGAAGATGCGGACCTTCTTCTGAACGCGCTCAAGCGTCGCGGCTACAGCGTGGCAATACGCCACGAACCGCAGGACAAACTTCTGCATGTGCAAATTGGCCCTCTGCCTTCGCGTAAAGATGCCGACGCCATGCGTCAGAGGCTGCTCGCGGACGGCTATAACGCCATCGTCAAATAAGCAGCGAATGGTCCTGACGAGATAGTCACCCCAGTGGCTTCATCTCTTCAGGCAAGGCTTCCGCAATGGCCCCTCGCACAGCTCTCAGAAGTTCTTCCCGAGTCTGAAACTCAGAAGGTTCGATCGCGGGAAGCAGCCTTATCTCGGCCATTCCTGGCTTGATTGCCCAGCTTCCTTTGCGCATCATCTCCTGCGTTCCTGAGACTGTAACTGGAACCACTGGGGCCTTCGTCTCCATCGCAAGAAAGAACGGCCCTTTTTTGAACGCCGCAAGACGTCCATCGCGCGAGCGCGTTCCCTCCGGAAAGACGAGGATATTGAGACCGCTCGCAAGGGCCTCTCCCGCAGCGATGACGCTGGCCTGCGCGGCTTCGCGTTTGCCGCCGCGCTCCACCGGAACAAACTGCCCCATTCGCATCGCGCGGCCAAGAATCGGGATGCGCATCAGCTCTTTCTTCAGCAAAACCGAACACCTGCCAGGGAGAAGCGGCAGTACGACCGGAGGATCGAGATTCGAGACATGATTGCACATGAAGATGCACGGACGTCCAACAGGAACATTCTCAAACCCGGCGATCTCCATCTTGATCCCCGCCGCGCGAGCTCCTGCATTCGCAATCCACATCGCCACTCTGTAGAGGGGGTTGATATCGCCGATCAGCAGCGTATAGGGGATCCCGACGATTCCTGCAATCGGGCCCAGCGCCGTGTACACAAACAACATCTTTAAAGTCGAAAACATGATCTCAGGAAAACCGGGGGGAGAGACGCGCGGCTATGGCCGCCTCTGTTATTGCTCGCGGCAGCTTCTGGTAGATTCCGCCGAATCCTCCGTTCGACAGAATCGCAACCACATCGCCGCTCCGCACCTCTGGCGCAAGCGCCGCAACGATCGAATCCGCATCCGGATAGACCGCCGCGGGAATTCCACGTTCCTTCAAGGCGCGCACCACATGCTCCGGCACCAGCCTCTCGGCCGCAGGAATGCTCTCCGATTTGAAGACGCTGGCCATCACCACCTCGTCGGCCAGGGCCAGACTATCGACAAGCGCTTCCTCAAAAATATTTCTTCGCAATGTATTCGATCGAGGCTCAAGCACAGCAACCAGCCGTTGTTCGGGATAACTCTCACGCAGTGCGCGAAGCGTCTCGCGGATCGCCGTCGGATGGTGAGCGAAGTCATCGATGATCGTCACGCCTTCCGCCACGGCCTTGACTTCAAGCCTGCGTTTGACGCTCCGGAACGTTCGCAGCGCTTCCGCAATCGTCTCTGCGGGGATGCCGCGTCCCGCAGCCAATGCCGCGGCCGCCGTGGCATTCAGCGCATTGTGCTCGCCCGCCATAGGTAAACTCAGCTCGGCGAAACGATTTTCTCCGCGCCGAAGTGTCCATTGTGCCAGCGGCCCATCGTGGCGAAGGTCTGTGATCCTCCAATATGATCCTTCTCTGAATCCATAGCGCTCCACCTCGCAGAACGCCTTCTTGATGCACTCATCGACATTTTCACTTCCGTCGAAAGCGATTAACCTGCCGCGCCGTGGAATCAGGTTCACAAACCGCTTGAACGCGGTCTTTACCGCATCCAGGTCGGAGTAAATATCCGCGTGGTCGAACTCCACGTGAGTCAGAATGGCGGCAACTGGAAAATAGTGGAGGAACTTCGGACCCTTGTCGAAGAAAGCGGTATCGTACTCATCGCCCTCAAGAACGAAAGGCGATGTCGGGCGCACCATAAAGCTGGTGCCAAAGTTCTCCGCTACGCCGCCGATCAAGAATGAAGGAGCCAGGCTGGACTCTCGCTCCGAGGCAACTTCGTATATCCACGCCAGCATGCTCGTCGTCGTCGTCTTGCCGTGCGTTCCCGCCACGACAAGGGGTTCCCTGCCGCTTAGAAATTCGTCGTGCAATATCTGCGCCATCGAGCAAAAAGGAATCCGCTCATCCAGCACGCGTTCCAGCTCAACGTTGCCGCGAGAGATCGCATTGCCAACAACGACCAGGTCGGGGCGGCGGTCGAGGTTCTTCTCCGCATACGGTTCGTGGACCGTAATGCCAATCTCGCGTAGAAGGTCGCTCATCGGCGGATATGCCGCCGCGTCCGAGCCAGTCACCTCATGGCCCTGCTGCTTCAACATTCCGGCGAGCGATGCCATCGCCGTGCCGCATATTCCTATCAGATAGATGTGTTTTTGCATCGTGCCAAAGAAAGACTAACCCGAAACGGCAGACTCCATAAAGCGAATCTGCGGATTCTCCGCCTCGCGAAGATCAAGCGCCACCGAAACTCCAAGCGGCAGCGACACATTCGCCCCGCCGACATGCCCGGATCGCAATCCGATCGCCACTGGCCCCTCAAATCCACGCAGCCCGTGCTGTAGCGCGCGTTCAAGCAAATCCCGCTCCTCGTCGCCCACACATTGCGCCATATCGCCGAAGACAATTCCACGCACGCCGTCCAACCGGCCCGAGTAACGCAGATGAAGCAACAGCCTGTCCCACTGGTACGGTTTGGTGCCGATGTCTTCGAGAAAGAGGATGCTCCCCTCCAACCGCGGAGCATAAGGGGTTCCCAAGGCTTCCGCCAGGATGGAGATGCAGCCTCCCATCATCTCCCCTGTCGCCAACCCAGGCTGGACGACACGCAATCCATCGGCAGGCCCGAGCGCCCAGCTATCGTCGCCATGAAAGGTATGTTGCCAGCTAGGCAGATCGACTCCGCGCTCTCGCGCAAAGTCCGCTGCCACCATTGGGGCATAGAAGCTGACCAAACCTATTTCATTCTGTAACCAGCTATGAATTGAAGTGTGGTCGCTATATCCGATGAATGCCTTGGCGTTCGTACGAATCAGATCCGCGTTCAGGTGAGGCAAAAGTTCTGCGGAACCCCAGCCGCCGCGCGTACAGATGATCCCGTCCACATCTGGATCTGCAAAGGCGTTGTGCAGGTCCTCAAGCCTGTCCTTCAGTGAACCCGCATAGTACAGCGGGCCACGGGCCAGCGCATGCCTTCCAAGCTTCACGCGACATCCAAGGGCCTCCAACTCTGCCAGCCCTCGCTCAACAAACTCGCGCTTCGCGGCGCTGGCCGGCGAGATCACGGCCAGGGTCGCACCGCGACGCAGAGCTGCTGGCTTGATGAACCCGCGGGTGCTCTTTGTCATGCCCCCACAGCCTCACCGCGGCAGATGATCTCCGCAGGGCCCGTCAGCTTCATCGCAGCTTCATTTGCCGGCCATACCGTCCTCTGAGCGCCGCCCTCAGCCACCGCTCTCAACTCACGCCCCACGCCCCGCAACGCCATCGCTGCCGCCGACGACGCGCACGTGCCCGTGCCCGAAGAGGTTGTCGGGCCGCAGCCACGTTCATAGATACGAAAAGCAATCTCATCGTTCGAGACGATCTTTACGAACTCGACGTTCGTTCCATGCGTAAACAGCGGGCTGGTGCTTATCTGCGACCCCAACGACTGCCAGCTCAAACCATGGGCGCTGAAGTCGTCCGCCTCCGTAAAGATCACAAAGTGAGGATTGCCGACATTGACCATCGCGCCCACGACATTCCCCACGCCAGGCAACTCGATCGTGCGCGGCATCACCCGGGGGACCCCCATCTCGCTCTCAATCATGTACACCGGGTCTGCGTCTTCGACGACGCGGCAGATGCGAGGACCTCCATGCGTGCCGAAGATAACGCTGTCCAGGCCCTCGGAACTCGCCAGCCACGCCGCCACACATCGCGTTCCGTTTCCCGAAAGCTCGGCCTCGCTGCCATCCGCATTGAACAGACGGAGAAACAGCTCGCCATTTGGCTTGCGCTCCAGGAATTCGATTCCATCCGCTCCAACACTGGTGTTGCGGCTGCAAAGTCTTCGCGCCAGCGCTGCATGCTGACGCTTCGCTGCTGTCTCTTCAATCACCAAAAAATCGTTGCCGCAGGCATGCGCTTTTACGAACGGAGTCATCCTTCTATTCTTCCTCAGAATCGCGAAAGGCAACAACTTCGCCGGCCGCTTCGCTTTCGCGAAGCTCTTGCAGCAGGCGGAGGTGCCTCTTGGCGCTTGTCGAAACCGAAAACGTCATGCGCTCCAGGCCCGAGATGCCGTCGCGCTCGATCACGTTGAGGCGAATTCCCATTCGGTCGAGCACACTCAGCGCCGCGACATACATCTTACCCGCATCCTGTCCGCGAATCTCATACAGCATGGCGTAGTGCTTCCAGCCCGAGATCGATTCGAGATAGCCAACAACCGCCAGTGCAATCAGCGTAATGATCGTCGCCAGCACTGCTTCAAGATAGAGGCCGGCGCCGCACGCCATGCCAATCGACGCGATCACAAATACGGTCGCCGCGCTCGTCAGTCCTACTACCCGCGCGCGGGTGTGCAGTATGATTCCGGCCCCAAGAAAGCCGATCCCCTGGACTATATTTGCGGCCACTCGTCCCTTGTCGGGATTGCTATCGCCAGCAAGCACGGCCGAAAGCAAGGTAAAAAAAGCGCAGCCAACGCACAGCAGCATATTCGTCCGCAATCCGGACGCCTTGTGCCGCAGCTCGCGCTCCAACCCGATCGCGCCGCCCAGCAAGCAGGCTGTAAACAGGCGGGCCACTGTGCCCGTCGAGAGCAGTTCCTGGTCGATCTGGCTGAAATGAAACTGCGGTACGAGCATGGGTCTCGCCAGATGGTAGCACCCATCGCACCACAGTCTCTGCCCCATCTACGGGGAGGAATCAGAATCGATCCGACCTGTAAACCCGGGCACAGGCCTGCCCCGTTGTGCAAAGCACCGTCAACTCCGTCAGCCCTTGAGGATGCTCTTTCACAGCCGACGTCACCGGGTCGCCGTCAATGGCGACCACATACGCAGCGTGCACCGCCGGCGCGGCCAGCGCGGCCTTCCAACTGTCGTAGTCGCTCTCGCTCAACGTCTGACGCAGAGGTATCCCAGCCTGCTGCAACGCCCCCACATGGTCCGAGTTGTACATCAGAATCGGCACACCTTGGGGGAACGACCGCAACTCCCGCGCAAGCGCCGCTTCAAACGCCACCCTCGTCGTCGAGTTCACCATCGCCTCTTTCAACACCAGCGGCACACGATACATCATCGCAATCGCATTGCCAGCGACCAGCAACACCGCAATGGGTGCCACCAGTCTCGCGGCAAGAGGCCGTGACCTCATCCACCACTGCTGAAGCCAGGCCAAAGCGACAAATCCAAAGACCGCAAACGCGGGAAGCATCTCCATTCCATAGCGCGAGTTGTAGTACGAGTGCGGAGGCAGCGGCGGAATGAAGATCGGGACCGAACCGAACGCAATCGAGTAGATATAGAACGGCAGCGGTACCCAGAGCAGCGCAGATGCGAGCTCAAATTTGCGGCGAATCGCAAACACTAACCCCGTAATCGCCAACACTGCAACAACAAATCCGGACTCCCACGCCGCTGCATCAAGCTGCGATGCCCTTAGGTACAGCACGGCTGCCCCCACCGGATCGTGCCAGCCCGGATAGTGGTGCGACCCAGGAGGCGACGTACGTCTCTCGATCGCCGACGCCGAATACGGCCCGCGCATAAAGTCCAATGGATCGTGAAAGAAGTGCTGGTTGTAGACAAGCCACGCAATCGGCCCAGCCAAAGCCAGAACGGTAAACGCCGCGAACCCCGGCAGCGCCTGGTGCCGCAAAGCCTGCGAACGAAGAACGTGCCATGCAACAACGCACCATATCGCCGCGCCGAAGATCCAGCCATCGTAGCGCGTAAAGACCGCCGCAACGATAAGCAGGCCCAGCACAATCAACCTGCGGTTGAGCCGTTTTGTCCGCGTCGCGCGAATGTCATCGACGCAATCCATCGTCAGCCCGGTGGCCCAAATCAGGATCGCGAGAAACAACGGTTCCGTCATCGCTGTTGTCGACAGATAGAGCAGGTTGGGGTTCAATCCGTAAAACGCAGTCGCCGCCAACGCCCACTGCGGGGCCATCATGCGTCGCGAAAGCCGGTAGAAACCGGCAACGCTCAGCACATAACAAATCAGCGACGGCCACGCTCCGGCCAGTCCGTTCTGCCACCACTGCATCTTCTGCACAAACGGCACCATCAACAGGTGCGGCAGTGGAAGCCACACGCCGCCAAGCTGGATCAGGCCGGGATTGCGCGTATCCAGGATGCGCCGCGCAATCCCCAGATGCGCAACCGCATCGCCGTACAGAAGCAGATACCCTCGCGAGATACATACAAGCAGCGCAACCAGTGCGAAGGCAACCGCCGCCAGCGCAACCGGCATCAACTCTTCGCGTCGCGCAGGGCGCACGACAGTATCGATCGGCGAAAGTCCTTCCGGCCTGCGCTCGCCGACGGCACCGGTGCGGCCGCGTCGCCTACTTGCCCGCGTATTCAAGGTGCGATATCTCCTGGAACAGGCAGAAGCGTTCCTCGATCTCCTCGCGCGTCACGTTCTGCAAACGCTCCGTACCAAAACGCTCCACCGCAAACGACCCCATCACGCCGCCGTAGAACATTGCCTTGCGAAACACCGTCGGCGTTAGCTTGGGCTGCGAAGCCAAATACCCGTAGAACCCGCCGGCAAATGAATCGCCCGCGCCCGTCGGATCGACGACCTCAGCCAGCGGGAGGGCCGGGGCGCGGAAGGGATGCAACGCACACACATCGCCCGCAAACGAGTGGTCGCCGAAAAAGGCCGTCGCGCCATATTCACCATGCTTCACAATCAGTGTCTTCGGCCCCATCGACAACACCTTGTTCGCCGCCAGCACCAGGTTGTTCTCCTTCGCCAGCATTCGCGCCTCGCCGTCGTTGATCAGCAGCACGTCCAG
>JAFDVV010000032.1:31080-86370 GCA_018268775.1 Acidobacteriota bacterium
CGCCCCTGCAGCACCGGGTCGATGTTCGCAAGAAAAAGATAGTCGCTGTCCTTGTACTTCTCCGGAATCTTCGGCTCGAAGGTCTGAAACACATTGAGGTCGGTCCCCAGCGTCTGCGCCTCGTTCAGGTTGTTGACGTACGACCCGGTCCAGTGAAAGCTCAACCCATCGGCGTGCTCGATGCCCGTCGTATCGATTCCACGCTTTGTAAAGACAGCCTCGTGCTCAGCAGTAAAGTCCTTGCCGACAACGGCGATCACGCGCACATCGGTAAAGTAGCTTGCAGCAAGCGAAAAGTGTGTCGCCGCGCCGCCCAGGCAATGGTCGACCGAACCGCTCGGCGTCTGAATGCTGTCGAACGCCACTGAACCAACAACAAGAATGGACATGAAACCTCTTTCAAATAACTTTTTGCGTCAAAGCGTGACAGGCTACAGATACTTGTCCAACAACAGGCCCAGCTTCTGTTTTGTAGCCGCTGGAATCGCCTTACGGTCGGTCAGGATCGCATACTTCAGGGCATCGCCGCAGGCGCAGGTCTTCTCTTTCGGCATCGCCGCGACAGCCGCGCGAACAACCTTTGCCGCATTCTCCGAGTTCTGGTGCATCACCGCGACAATCTGGTCGACCGTCACATCGTCGTGCCCCTCGCGCCAGCAGTCGTAGTCCGTCACCATCGCCATCGTGGCATAGCAGATCTCCGCCTCGCGGGCCAGCTTTGCCTCCTGCAGATTCGTCATGCCGATCACATCGGCTCCCCAGCTTCGGTAAAGGTTGGACTCCGCGCGTGTTGAAAACTGCGGGCCCTCCATGCACACGTACGTCCCACCGCTCTTGCCCACAACGCCGGTCGCATCGCACGCCTTCTGAAACGTAGCCGAAACCGTCGCGCACACCGGGTCTCCAAACGCCACATGGGCAACAATGCCATCACCGAAGAAGGTCGACACGCGCGCAAACGTACGGTCGATGAACTGGTCAGGCATCACAAAATCCGTCGGCTTGTGCTCTTCCTTCAACGACCCGACCGCCGAAACGGAGAGAATCCGCTCCACCCCAAGCATCTTCATCGCGTAGATGTTCGCGCGAAAGTTCAGTTCCGTCGGCAACAGCCGATGCCCGCGTCCGTGCCGCGCCAGAAAAGCGACCTTGCGGCCTTCAAGCTCGCCAAACACCAGCGCATCCGAAGGGTCGCCGAACGGCGTCGATATCTTCTCTTCAGTCACGTTGGTCAGTCCGGGCATCGCATAAAGCCCGCTGCCGCCGATAATTCCAATCTCTGCCTTCAAAGTGCTATCTCCTGCAACGGCCCGAGGCCGAAGCTATCTCGTAGAACGTCCTTCAGAAGTATACCGTCCGGGTACAGCGAACCTCATCATTCCGAACGACCGCATCATTCCTGCCAGCGACATCGCAGGCTCGTGCCTCGCACCTGCCAGACGCAGCGGGCCTTCGCTCTGCACACTCGCAATGCTGTCTCTCAGCTTCCGGGCCTGCGAAAGCTCGAACCCCTCGCTTACAAACACGCTCGACCCCGCGATCGAGATCAGCACATCGCCCTCGTTCGTCGAAAAAACCTGCTCATTCTCATCAGCCTCATCCTTCTCGCGACGCATCACCTTCGAGTACTTGCGCGGAATCTGCGCCGCATAGATGCGCATGAACGTCTTCGCCGAATCGGGGTTCTTCCATCGCGACTCATACAGCAGCCCCAGCGAAGCCGTCGTCTCCTTCTCCGCCGCAGTCGCTGCCTTGCGCTGAGCGGCATAGTAGATGCCGCCATCCCAGTCGGGAGCCAGACCGCTCGCCATCTCGCGTCCACCAAAAAGCTCCGCAAGAATGCGCACATCCAGCTCGCCCATCACTCCCAGGTCATACGGTTCATAATCAGCCTCGATCAGCGGATGGATGTCCGGCAACCGCAGCACCGGAACTGGCGCATGGGCGATATACGCCTCTGGGTGCAGAATCTCGAAGCTCGACGACGGCGGGTTGGCCAGCACACCGCCAAACGCCGCCTCTTTGCCACCCTTCGTCAGCACGGCATGCTCAAACGCCAGACCATCGCTGTAAGGAAACAGCAGCGACTCCTGCAACAGCAACGGAGCACGCGCCATCACAGGCGAATTGCCGTTGTCCGCGGTTGCATCTTTCAACTTGGCCATCTGCTCTGGAGCGACATCCGCAATCGTCCTGCCCGTGGGCTTCAGCGTGTAATCGACGAACACCGCCATCGCCTGACCTTCGGCAACAGCCTCGCGCGCCGTCTCCGCCTCATCCACCAGCAGGTGTTTGTTGTCGTCCTTCACATTGCGCGACGTATCGTTCAGGCTCACATCCGACCACTTCGTCAGGTCCACCTTTTGGTCCTGCAACGCATGCGTCAGTTCGTGCGCCAGCACCGACTTCTGCTCGTCCGGCTCGATCCAGTCCAGCAGATTCACCGTCTTCGTCTTGTTGTCGTAAAAGCCCGCAATCTGCTCCGTCAGCAGCGAGAGCATAAACGGCCGCAGATGAAAATCCCTGTCCAGCAGACCGAACTTCTTCAGCACCAGCTCGGCGCGCTGCATCCGCTTCACGCTCTCGTCTTCGTCGAACTTCTTCGTCAGATACTTCGTCACCTCATCGCGCGAGATCAGCTTGCGCTTTACGCTGTGCTCAATGGGCAGCTTCGTGTCCGCGCTGACAAAGCCAAGGATCTCATCGACCGAGCGGAACAACTCCTTCGCCTGCTCCTTCGTCATGGGAGCCTGCGACTTGGAAGGAGCTTTCTCTGCTGACGCTGCCTGGCCTGCGCAAACGCCCGTACCGGCAAGCGCACAGCCTGCAAACAAAGCCCCGGTTACAACCCACCGCTCGAATCTTCCCACCCTGCCTTCACCCATCCGTCGCCGCACTCCGCCTCGCAATCAACCCGCTATAATCAAGTGTACGCAGAGTTCTCTGCGTCGTCCTATGACCACGGCCGCAACCTCCAATCCGCCACAGGAAGCCATCTCAACATCCCAGCCCCAGCTTGCGGCCCTGCTCCACGGTGCAGCCGTTGCAACGCTTGACCAGACAGGCTGGCTCCGCGTCACCGGCTCCGACCGCGTGCGCTGGCTCAATGGCATGGTCACCAACTCCGTGCAGGATCTCGCCCCCGGCCAAGGCGCGTACAACTTCTTCCTCAACGCGCAGGGACGCATCCAGGGCGACGGTTACATCTTCGCCTCGCCCGACGCGCTACTCATCGAAACCGCATGTCAACAGGTCGCCACGCTCATCCCCTACCTCGACCACTACATCATCATGGACGACGTTGAGCTGGCCGACGCCTCCGACATCCGCCACGGCATCAGCCTCATCGGCCCTGAGGCCACTGCTCTTCTTACAAAGCTCGGCCTCGATACCTCCCAACTCGCCGAACTCGAAAGCGCCTCGCTCCCGTGGAACTCGACAACCGTCACCGTCATCCACGCGTTCAGTGCGCTCGTCCCCCGCTTCGAGCTCTGGGTTGACACCTCTGCCGATGCCGAAGCCCTGCTCGATGCTGTAAAGAACTCCGGCGCCGTTCTCACCGGCGCGGCTTCGCTTGAAGCGCTGCGCATCATCGAAGGCACGCCTCTCTACGGCACCGACGTTCGCGACCGCGACCTGCCGCAGGAGACCAACCAGACCCGCGCCCTGCACTTCGCCAAGGGCTGCTATCTCGGTCAGGAGATCGTCGAGCGCATCCGTTCGCGCGGCAACGTGCACCGTACCTTTACCGCCTTCCGCCTCGAAGGTTCCGTACCCGCATCCGGCACCGCGCTTGAATCGGCGGGCAAAGCAGCAGGCGAACTCACCAGCATCGTCTCTCTCACTGACGACCAAAATCAGCCGGTCACCCTTGCTCTCGGGTACGCCCGCCGCGAGGCGCTTGATCGCAACGAACCGTTAAGCTACTCCGGCGGTATCGCACATCCCGTCTCCATTCCTGCCGCAGCGGAGATCAAGCTCTCGCGCTGAGCATCCGATATTCCTAAGAAAGAGCTTTCAACCATGTCCGAACAAAACAAGCCCTTCGTCGTCACCGACCGCCGTAAGTTCACTCTCGACGGAGAAGCACGCCCCGACGCCGACCCATCCCCGGAGCGCGACGAACGCGAAGCCGTCCAAGCCTCCGCTCCTATCGAGGTTCCACCTCCAGCCCCAGTCGAGACCGCCGAAGAAGAGCTCACCGAAGCCGGGATGCCCGCTCTCACCGAGGAGCAGCTCGAACGCGCCCGCGCCGCCTACGAGGCAACCGCCGACCGGCTAGACACCGCCATCCGCGCCGCCAACCCCGGCATGGACCACCCTCCGGCCATGAGCTTCTCCGCTCTCGTGCAGTCCGTCTACATGTCGGCCATCGTGCAGCTTGGCGGAGCCACTCCTGAAGGTCAACAACCCCAGATCGACATCATCGGTGCGCGCCAGAGCATCGACATGCTCGCCGTACTCGCCAGCAAGACCAAAGGCAACCTCGACCCCACCGAGCAGCGCCTGCTCGATAGCGCTCTCTTCGAGCTGCGCATGGCCTTCCTCGATATCACCCAGGCGCTCGCTCGCTCCGCCGCGCCCAAAGCTCCCGGAACCCCAACCCCAGGCAAGCCGAGCATCGTTCGCTGATGACACCGAGGAGAGACTGCTAACGGATGGAGGCGACCCTCACATTCCTCGGCACCGGCACCTCCATGGGAGTGCCCACGCTGGGCTGCGACTGCGCCGTCTGCGCCTCCTCCGTCAGCCCCACCGGCGACCCGCGCAACCGCCGCACGCGCCCATCGCTTCGCGTTGCCTACAACGGCCACACCGTCATCGTCGACACCGGGCCTGACTTCCATGCCCAGGCCATCCGCGAGAACGTCCGCCACATCGATGCCGTCCTCTACACCCACGGACACGCCGACCACATCCTCGGCTTCGACGATCTTCGCCCCCTGAGCTTTCAGCTCAAGCACAGCCTGCCTCTCTACGCCGATAAGGAGACCGCCGACACCATCCGCCGCGTCTTCGACTACACCTTTCGCACTGACAATCGCTACCCCACCAGCGCCCGCGTTGAGATACACCCTCTCGACGAGACCACACCCGGCGCAGGTATCGATCTCTTCGGCGCGCGTTTCCAGCGCATCCCCGTCACCCACGGACGCCAGACCATCACCGGCTTCCGCTTCGGTTCCGCCGCTTACCTCACCGACATGAGCGATATTCCGCCTGAGAGCATCCCGCTGCTCCAGGACCTCGACATCCTCATCCTCGACGCCCTGCGACGCCAGCCTCACCCTAGCCACTCGCACATCGAACGTTCGCTGGCCTACGTCGAAAAACTGAAACCCAAACGCGCCTACTTCACCCACATCAGCCACGACCTCGACCACGAGACAACAGAAGCCGAGCTGCCGCCCAACGTACGCCTTGCCTACGATGGCCTCCAGCTCACCTTCCATATCGCTTGAACATGAAGATCTACCACTCACTCGCCGACCTCCCCGCCAGCTTCGGCCCCACCGTCGCCACCATCGGCAACTTCGACGGAGTACATCGAGGCCACCAGTGGGTCCTCGGCGAGGTGATTCGTCGCGCGCGCAAGCTCAAAGCCCGGTCGCTCGCCATCACCTTCGACCCGCACCCGGCTCGTGTGCTGCGCCCGCAGACCCCTCTTCCCCTGATCTCCCCTCTCGAAACGAAGCTCACTCTTCTCAAGGCAACCGGAGTCGATGCAACGCTCGTACTTCCCTTCACCCCGGCACTCTCGCAGATGACCGCGCGCGACTTCGCCGCACACGTCCTCCACGACAAGCTGGGAATCGTCGAGCTTCACGAAGGCGAAAACTTCCGCTTTGGCCACAACGCCGAAGCCGGAGTCGATTCGCTTGAAGCCCTCGGCCGCGAGCTTGGCTTCGGCGTCGTGGTCTATACCCCGCGCTCCACCCACGGCCTGGCCGTCTCCTCCAGCCAGATCCGCCAGCTCATCGCCCAAGGCAACGTCAGCCGCGCACGCGCCCTCCTCGGGCGTCCCTTCGCCATCCACAGTACACCCGACTCAGGCCGCGGCTACGGCACCAAGTACACCGTCCCCACCATCAACCTTGCACCTTACAGCGAACTCATCCCGGCCATCGGCGTCTACATCACCACGCTCACCGTCAATGGAGAGACCTTCGACTCAGTCACAAACGTAGGCAATCGACCCACCTTCGGAGCCGACTCCTTCACCATCGAGTCGCACCTTCTCAACTTTCACCCCATAGCCCTTCACCCGGACACCCCGCTCACCCTCGCTTTCCTGCACCGCCTTCGTGACGAGGTTCGCTGGCCCTCACCCGAAGCCCTGCGCGAGCAGATAAGCCGCGACGTCCGCCGCGCCCAACGCTACTTCAGCCTGTGCAGGTCACTGACCTCCGCCCAAAACCATAAGGCCCTGTCATCCTGAGCGAGACCACAGATTCTTGTAAGGTGTTATCCTGAGCGAAGCGCACAGCGCGAAGTCGAAGGACCTGCATTCTTCCCAGCAAACCTCAGCAACACTCCTCTCACCGCCGCTGTCATCCCGAGCGAAGCGCAGCGGAGTGGAGGGATCTGCTTCTCTACCCACATCTTTACTGAGCAGAACCGGCAACCAGCCCGTCTACACCTATTTCCCAAACGGTGTAGCTCGTTTTCAGGGCCAAAGGCCCGCTACATACCAGCCTGGGGCGAAGCCCCAGGTAAACAGTTCCTAAACGTATAGCGCTGAAGGCGCGACACATCATGCAGCGCTACACCTGAAGGGACATCGCCCTTAAGGAGTTGTCTTTTCAGGCTGCGCGGTAGTCGTCGGAGCAGCCTGCTTCGGCGTCTCAGGCTCATCCTCATCGTCGTCTCTCGGCAACTGCTTCGGCGGCTCGGCATCCGGCTTCGTCACCGGCACATCGAGCTGCTTCTTCGGAGCCCCGGCCGCCGGGAACGTCTCGTCCGGCTTACCCGCGATCGCCTCGCGCATGAAGTCCATCCAGATCGGTAACGCCGCTCGCGCTCCCGTCTCTTTCTCACCCAGCGACTCGCGATCGTCATACCCAATCCACGTCCCGCACGTCACCGACGGAGAGAACCCGATGAACCACGCATCTGTGTAGTCGTTCGTCGTTCCCGTCTTGCCGCCCAGCGGATGCTTCAGCTCCGACGCTCTCGCCGCAGTGCCCATCCGCACCACAGCCTGTAACATCTCCATCATCGTCCGCGCCGTGTCGACCGAGATCACCTCGCGAACATCGGGCGGTGTCTCATCCAGTGGCAGCCCGTCCGCCTGCTCCACCTTGCGAATGTAGTGAGGCTCAATGCGAATCCCATCGTTCGGAAACACGCTGTACGCCCCCACCTGCTCGTAAAGCGTAATGTCGGCCGAGCCAATCGCCACCGGCAGAAACGGCGGGATATTGCTCGTAATCCCAAACCGGTGCGCCGTCTCAATCACCTTGCGGATTCCCTCCCGCGCAGCCAGCTTCAGCGCCGGAATGTTCCGCGAGTCCGCAAACGCATACAGCAGCGTCATCGGCCCCTTGTAGTTGCCTTCATAGTTGTGCGGTGTGTACGGCCCATTGGGAGTTGGAAACGTCGTCGGCCCGTCCACGATGATGTCCGTCGGCTTGGCCCCATCTTCCACCGCCGTCGTATAGACGTACGGTTTGAACGAGGACCCCACCTGCCGCTGCGCCTGCGTCGCGCGATTGAACTGCGACAGCGCAAAGTCGCGCCCCCCCACCATCGCCAGCACCTCGCCGCTCGCATTGTCCACCGCCATCAACGATGCCTGCGCCCCCGAGTCCTGCTCCAGCGAGGCCTTCCACGTCCCATCCGCCGCCTGCCCGGCGATCTTCACATAGACAACATCGCCCGACTTCAAAAAGCTGTCCGCATCCGTATTCTGCGTCCATTTCCAGTCCTCGGGAGTAAGAACCGCGCGCTGCGATCCCAGCTTCACCACAACCTTCTTCGGCTCAACCGCGGTTACGACACCATGAACATAAGCATCCTTGCCAAGAGGCTGCGACCAGTCCGGGTGAACATAGCTCTCGATATCCTGCCCTTCGAGAACAACGTTTTCCACCCGCGCCTTCCACCCGTGCCTGCGCTCATAGGCCGCCGCTCCATTCAACACAGCCTTGTTCGCCACACGCTGCAGGTCGAGGTCGAGCGTCGTATACACCCGCAGCCCCGCTCCATGCACCTCTTCCACGCCGTACTGTTTCTCCAGTTGCCTGCGAACCTCTTCGACGAAGTACGGAGCTTCACTGTTCGCCGGAGGCTCAATATGCAACCCCAACGGGGCCGCCTTCGCCGCCTCCGCCTGCGCGCGAGTGATCTTGCGGTCCTCCAGCATCTCGCTCAACACAAGATTCCGCCGCCGCAACGCCCTGTCCGGATGACGCACCGGCGAGTAATACTCCGGCCCCTTCGGCAACCCCGCCAGCAGCGCCGCCTCAGGCAGCGTCAGGTCTTTCACATGTTTGCTGAAGTAGTACTGCGCGCCCGCCTCAAAGCCATACGTCCCGCGCCCCAGATAAATCTGGTTCGCATACAGCTCGAAGATCTGGTTCTTCGTGAACCGCCTCTCGATCTGCATCGAGAGGATGACCTCCTGAAACTTTCGTCCGAAGGTCTTCTCGTTCGACAAAAACAGGTTCCTTGCCAACTGCATCGTGATCGTCGACGATCCCTGCGAGCGCCGCTGATCGTGAAGGTCGCGATACGCCGCCCCGATTGCGCGAAACAGGTTCACACCCCAGTTGCTTTCAAAGCTCTTGTCTTCGATCGAGATGATCGCCTGCTTCAACACCGGAGGAAAATCCGTGTACGGCACCACCACGCGGCGCTCCAGCGCAAACGATCCAAAGACCTTGCCATGCACATCCAGCAGTTCGGTTGTCGTGCTCGGCCGGTAGCGCGTCAGGTCGTCCATCTGCGGCAGGTCGATCGAATAGACCAGCATCAACCCGCACATCGCGCCAAAGACGGCGGACAGTCCCAACAAGCTGTAGAAGGTAAACTTGCGCGCAATTCTGCGGCTGGGGTACTCCGGCCCCTCGATGATGCGGCGCACAAGACGCTGCCATTTTGGTTCGGGTTCAGCGACCGGGGGGAGGTCTTCGTGTCTGAAAAGACTCGGCACTGCCCTTCACCATAGCATGATCTTCACGCCGGAAAAGATCGTTCATCGCACCTGGAACGAAGCCAGCGGCAACTCGCGGAGTGGACAATTCCTTATGGATGAATCTGAATTCGTGCCCGGATGTGTCATCCTGAGCGAGCGCAGCGAGTCGAAGGACCTGCGGTCTGCTTAGGTCAGTACATCTCTTGTGGGCGCAGCAATCGTCATTCTGAACGCAGTGAAGAATCTCGGTATTTCGCGTCCCCGCCCCTTGAACGCCAGGAATCCTCTTCAGGCCGCCTTGCTCTTCAAAAGATCCAGTGCCTTCGTCAACTGATCGTCCACCGTGACAGACTTCCTGGGAGCCGACGGCTCGTGTTCCTTCGCCGCAGCCACATCATCGCCTGTATCGTCTCCGTCCCCGCTGCCGTCATCGAAGTTCGACGCAACCAGGACACCCGGCGTAACGCCCTCATCCTCCAGCTTCTTACCCGACGGAGACTCGTACTTCGCAACCGAAAGAATCAGCGCCGCGCCATCCGGCAGCTCGAACGTCTTCTGCTGTGAGCCTTGACCAAAGGTCTTCTCACCCACCAGGTCTGCCCGCTTGTTGTCCAGCAGAGCTGCCGCAACAATCTCTCCGGGCCCGGCCGTTCCGCGATTCACCAGCACCACCACAGGCGAGGTTGCATTGATCGCCTTCGACGGCTCCGCCGCGAACGTCTGCTTTGCAACCTTCTGACCTTCCAGCTCCGCAATCGTGCCCGTCTTCAGGAACATGTTCGCCAGACGCATCGCCTCCGACATGTCGCCCGCAGCCACATCCCGAAGGTCCAGCAGGACCTTCTTATTGCCGGCCTTCGACATCCCTTTGAGCTTGGCTTCGACCTGCTGCACGTGGTCGTGATCCAGAATGCCCGGTTTCAAATACAGAATCGACGAGTTCTCATACATCGTCTCTCCCACGGGAGGCAGCGACGGGAGCACGCGAGTCATCGTAATCTTTTCAGGGGCTGCCTTACGCGGACGCACCACCGCGACTGTCAGTTCGCTCCCGGGAGCGCCCTCCAGCATCATGCGGATCATCGCCAGCGAAAGGTCGCGCGTATCCTGCGTTCCGATCGCCTCGATAATGTCGCCGTCGTTCAGGTTTGCCTTGTCGGCAGGGCTTCCCGGAACGACCGAAACCACCGTGGCATAGCCATACCGCTTCGACACGTTCAGCCCAACCTGAGCCTTGCCACCCTTGTC
The DNA here is from genome assembly GCA_018268775.1 of Acidobacteriota bacterium. Classification (GTDB taxonomy): domain Bacteria; phylum Acidobacteriota; class Terriglobia; order Terriglobales; family Acidobacteriaceae; genus Edaphobacter. The sequence goes on from JAFDVV010000032.1 coordinate 41,465, forward strand.
GGCCTTGAACGCCTTGTAATCCTCAGGAGACAGGTAGCTCGAATCCGCGTCCAACGACTCCAGCAAGCCGCGCAGCGCGCCATTGGTCACCGCGCTCATATTCGGCTCTTCCACGTAGTCCGTCTGAATATGCCGCAGCACCTCGCTGTACACGTTGATCTGCCGGTAGGCGCCATCCTGCGCGTCCGTCGCAGCGCTCACGCCGCTCGAGTTGACGCCCAGAAATACAGCCAGTACCAGAACAACGGACACAGCAAGAAGCAGGATCTTCGTAATCTTCGGCATAAAAACGGAACTCTCCCGGCACACCCTGGGGCCTGCCTGACAGCGGTTAGACGAATACCGCTGTCAAAATGATACTCTCGTACCGGGATTCAACGGTACGGCGGCACTAACACTATAGTGGGCATTTTGGTGGCGGCGGGCAGAATCGAACTGCCGACCTACGGGTTATGAGTCCGTCGCTCTAACCATCTGAGCTACGCCGCCGATGTGGTGAGACTGAGCCAGCATGAAACCATCGCGGTTCAACAGAAGGAGAACCACCTCGGCACAGCCATCTCCAATCATACTTGATTCCAACCAGCCGGCAAAGTCCGCTGAACGACAACTACTTGATAACCAGCTAGGAGCAGCAAACCATTCCGACTCAACGGCCAACCACTCTCGGCGTCATTCCTGCCCGCCTCGCCTCCACCCGCCTGCCGCGTAAGGTATTGCGCAGCATCGCAGGACGCCCCATGCTCGCCTGGGTCTACGAGGCCGCGCGCGCCTGCCCGCAGCTTGAGCAGGTCGTCATCGCCACCGACTCCAACGAGATCGTCGACCTCTGCCATGCGAACAACTGGCCCGTCCAGCTCACGTCGCCTGAACTGACCAGCGGCTCCGACCGCGTTCACGCCGTCGCGCAGCTCATCGACGCCGATATCTACGTCAACATCCAGGGAGACGAGCCGCTCCTCAAACCCGAGCACCTCACCGCGCTCCTTCGCCCCTTCACCAATCCCGCCGTCGAAGTCTCCACCCTCAAGGTGCCCTGCACGCCGGTCAACATCCACAACCCAAACGCAGTCAAAGTCGTCACCGCCGCCGATGGCCGTGCGCTCTACTTCTCCCGCGCCACCATCCCCTACAACCGCGACGGCGGCCCCGCGCAGTATTGGAAGCACATCGGCCTCTACGGCTACCGCAAATCCGCGCTTGAACGCTTCCCCACCCTGCCCAACCGCACCCTCGAACACACCGAAAGACTCGAACAGCTACGCTTCCTCGAGAACGGCATCACCCTCTACGTCGAAGCCACTGAGTTCGACACCATCGGCGTCGACACCGAGGAAGACCTCAAGCTCGTCGAATCGATCCTGCTGCAGTCAGCACACTGATTCTTGTTGTCATCCCGCAGCGTAGCAGAGGATCTGCTTTTCTTACTCCACACTCGGTTCCTGGCCCAAGGCGCGGGTGCCCCATTCATGCCGCAGGCATGGGTGGGACATTCATCGCCGGGTGCCGGGTGCCCCATATCTGGCGGTCTCCATCGCCAGATGTGGGACCATTCGAGCGAAGCTCGAACCCTACCGCACCGCCGAAAATCTCAGCTCCAACCCGGCTCCCGATCTCACCACCGTAAGCCCCTCCATCGAACCCACTACCCAGTCCGCCTGATCGAGCTCCTCCAACGTGTGCGTCCCAATCACTCCCAGCACGCGCGACCCCGCAGCCTTCCCCGCGCCAACGCCCGACGGAGCATCCTCCACCACAACGCACTCGGCACTCGAAAACCCCAGCAGTGCCGCCCCACGCATGTAAGGCTCAGGATCGGGCTTCCCCCGCTCCACCATGTCCGCAGTAATCAAACGCTCCGGCAAAGGCAATCCTGCCACCTTCAGTCGCTCCACAGTCAAACGCTTCGTTGCCGAGGTCACAATCGCCCACCGGTCTGGAGGAAGACTCTCCAGCAGCGCCTTCACTCCCGGCAGCACCTTCAGGTCTTCGGTGTCGTCGACCTCAATATCCTCGATCACCCGCAGGCCTTCATACGGGTCCATGTCCGGCCGAAGGCTCTTCACAATCTCGATCGCCCGCATTCCATGCGGCACTTCATAGTTGTCAGGGTCGGGGACGTCGTACATCTTCGCCCACTTCCTCCAGCTTCGACTTACCGACCCGATCGAGCTGATCAGCACTCCATCCATGTCAAACAGCAGGCCCTTCGCCTCCACCACCATCGGCTTACTCAAGCATTCCCCTTCATCACAAAATCCGTTGCGGCCTTCAGCACCTTCTCCACCGACTCCTTCGAGCAGCTCTCCGAGTACACCCGCAGCAGGGGCTCCGTACCCGAGGCCCGCAGCAGCAGCCACGTCTCCGCGGCATTCTTCTTTCCAACACACTCCGGATTGTCGAGGAAGAACTTGATCCCGTCCATCGTCTCCACCCGCAACACCTTCATCCCCGCGAACTCGGCAACGCCAGCCTTCGCGCGCGCAATCGCAGATTGCTTCAAATCCTCGGCGATGTGCATGTCGATGCGCCCATACTGGTGCTCGCCAAACTCATCCTGCAACGCCTGCACCAACTCGCCCAGCGTCTTCTTCTCATCGGCCATCACGTTGGCAATCAGCAGGCTGTTCAGCAGCCCATCGCGCTCCGGCAGGTGCTTGCTGATACCCATGCCGCCCGACTCCTCGCCGCCGATCAGAATCTCCTTCTCCAGCATCAGGTCCGCAACATATTTGAAGCCGATCCCGTGCTCGTTCAGCTTGCGCCCATACTTTGCCGCGATGCGGTCCATCATCTTCGTCGTGTTGAACGCGCGCGTCAGCTCGCCCGGCCACTTCTTCCGTTCCAACAGCCACCACGCCAGCAGGCTCAGAATCTTGTGCGCGTCCACCACATTGCCGTACTCATCCACAGCGCCGATGCGGTCAGCATCGCCGTCCGTAATTAATCCCGCATCGCAACGCTCACCCACAACTGCAACCTGCGTCTCCGCAATGTGGGGAAGTATCGGCTCAGGATTGATTCCCGGGAACGCCGGGTTCACCTCGTTGCGAATCTCCGTAAACGGAATCTCGTGCTTGGCAAAGATCCCCGCCACCACGCCACGCCCCGCGCCATACATTACGTCCAGCAGAAACTTGAAACCCGAGGCCTTGATCGCCTCCAGGTCCACGAACTTCGCAATCGCCGCAACATACTCCGGGTTGAAGTCCAGCTCAACGATCGGCGCAGCAGCCGCCGCCTTCGCCAGCGGCTTATCCAGGTAGCTCTCAATCGCGGTCATGATCGAAGGCTTTCCCGAGCCGCCATAGCTCGCCTTGTACTTCACGCCGTTCCACTCCGCAGGGTTGTGGCTCGACGTAATCATCACGCCCCCCGCCGCCTTACGCTCACGCACCGCATACGACAGTGCAGGCGTAGGAGTAATCACGCTCGCTAGCTGCACCGGAATTCCTGCGCCTGCCAGCACCTCGGCCGCGACACGCGCAAACGAGCGCGACCCGAACCGCGTGTCCCACCCGATACACACACCGGCTTTCGCATCCTCATGCGCCAAGACATAGTTCGCAATCGCCGAAACCGCCACGCGAACATTCGCATAAGTAAAATCGTCGGCAATCACGCCGCGCCAACCGTCCGTACCAAACTTAACTACACTCTTCGTATCTGCCATACGCCCTTCGTTTTGTCATTCCGCAGCTTCTTTGTCATTCCGCAGCTTCTTTGTCATTCCGCAGCGAAGCGGAGGAATCTGCTTTTATCTCTCTAAACCCGCTACACCAGATCTTCCCGCCCGGCCCGCTTCAACTCAGCCACAACCTTGCCCACATCCTGCGAGCGTTCACGCGTCGTAATCAGCAGCGCATCATCCGTCTCCACCACCACAAGATCGCTCACGCCAACCAGCGCAACCGCCTTGCCCGGCGCATACACGTAGTTGCCCAACGAATCGATATTCACACACGGCTGGTTCGTCTTGTCGAAGATATTCCTCTTCGCCAGATCGTCCGGTCCGCAGTGCGCCACATGCTCGTGCAGCGCCGACCAGCACCCCAGGTCGTTCCAGCAAAAATCACCCGGCAGGCAATAGATCTCCGACACCTCTTCGCCCTTTGCCGACCGCGGCTCCAGCACCGCATAGTCGATCGAGATGTTTTCGCACTGCGGATACACCTCCTGAAACACCGCCGTAAACGCGGGCGTCCCATAGGCCTTCGCAATCTTCTCCATCAGAGGAGCCATCGCCGGACTATGCTCCCTGATCGCACCCGCCAGCGTCCTCGCGCTCCACAGAAACATGCCGCTGTTCCACGCATAGTTGCCCGAAGCAACAAATGCCTCCGCCAGTGCCTTGTGCGGCTTCTCCGTGAATCGCTTCACGCGGCGAACCTCAATCCCGCCTGCAATCGCAGCCGCCGCCTCCGACGCTTCGCCGCGCTCGATGTACCCATAACCCGTCTCGGCCTTCGTCGCCGGAACACCCAGCACAACGATCCTCTCCTCGCTCGCAGCCAGCTTCACGCCAGCGCGCACCACGGCGGCGAATCTCTCGGCATCCTCGATCACATGGTCCGAGGGGAATATCCCAATCACCGCGTCGGGATCGCTCTTCTCCAGCAGAAACGCAGCCAGCGCGCACGCCGGGGCCGTATTCCTCGCCGCCGGCTCGCTCAGAATCTTCTTCGCATCAAGCTCGGGGAGCTGCCGCGCAATCTCCTCGCACAGCAGGTCGTTCGTGATCACCCAGATATCTTCGGTCTTGCCCACGCGCAGCAGGCGATCCACCGTCTGCTGAATCATCGTTCGCTCGCCATCGAGAGCCAGCACCTGCTTCGCTCGCGACTTGCGGCTCCTTGGCCAGAAGCGCGTACCACTTCCACCTGCAAGAATCACCGGCGCAAACCGCGGTTCCTTCTCCGAACTCGAACTGCTCATCGACACTCGCTCCAAAGGAAAAACCGCATCGGCAAACCCGATGCGGCTCTCTCATTTCTCTCTCTAGCCAAGCTTTGCAAAGTACTCCCGCATCCGCTTCACGCCCTCATCCACAACATCGTGGGAGACCGCGTACGACAGCCGTATGTGCTCGGTCGTCCCGAACGCCTCGCCCGGAACCACCACCACATGCGCCTCGCTCAGCAGCTTTGCCGCCAGGTCCGTCGCCGACTTCACGCCGCCCCTGCCGATGAACTTGCCGATGTTCGGATACACATAAAACGCACCCTCAGGCACCGTGCAGGTCAGCCCGGGGATCGTCTTGAACCCTTCCAGAATCCGGTCGCGCAGCTTGATGTAGTCCGCCCGCATCTCCGCCACGCACTCCTGCGATGCGCTCACCGCCGCAATCGAGGCCTGCTGCACCATGCTCGCTGTGTTCGAGGTCGATTGCGACTGCAACTTGCTCATCGCCGCAATAATCGGCTTTGGCCCCAGCGCATATCCCGCGCGCCAGCCCGTCATCGCATACGTCTTCGACAGCGATCCCAGCACCACAACATGCTCCTTGCAATCGAGGAAGCTGCCGCCGCTCACGATCTTCCCCGTGAAGTTCAGATACACATAGCACTCATCCAGCAGCACGAAGATGTCGCGCTTGTGCGCCATGCGAACGATCGCTTCAAGGTCCTCCGGCGAGACCACCGCGCCCGAAGGATTCGACGGTGTATTCAGGATGATCGCCTTCGTCTTCGGCGTAATCGCATCCTCGATCATCTTCGCCGTCACGCGGAAGTTCTCCGCCTCGCTCGTCTCGATGAACACCGGCTTGCCGCCCGCATACTGAATGATGTCCTTGAACGAGACCCAGTACGGCACAGGCAAAATGACCTCGTCGCCGTGGTCCACCAGAACCTGGATCGCATTGAACAGCGCCAGCTTGCCGCCCGTCGTAAACACGCACTCGTCGGCAGCGTAGTCCGAACCGAAGTCGGCCTTGTGACGGTCCACAATCGCCTGACGCACGCTCGGCGTTCCCGCCACGTTCGTATAACGGGTGAAGTTCTTCTCAATCGCCTCGATCGCGGCATCCTTGATGTGCCGCGGGGTATTGAAATGGGGCTCGCCCGCTCCAAAGTCCGCCAGATTGATCCCCTCGGACTTCAGCTTCAGCGCCGCCGCTGTAATCGCCATCGTCGCCGAAACTTCAATGCGGCCAATACGGTCCGCAAATACCTTGGTTGCCGTTGCTGTGCTCATATATCTAGTTTGGCAGATTTGGCCACCGAGCGAAAGCCGAGATGCCAACCGAAGGTGTCATTCTCCACTACCCAAAACCTTGTCATCCCGACCGAAGCGTAGCGGAGTGGAGGGACCTGCTTTTGCTCGAACCGCCACAGCCTTTCGATTGACCGCGTCATTTCCTGCACTCCACCAAACAGCACATTTCCTATAAAGTGTCATCCTGAGCGAAGTCGTTGCGAAGCAACGACGTAGTCGAAGGACCTGCGTCTCGCCTACAGCGCCACAACTTCCCCGCATCAAGGAGAACCCGCCGTGACCCGCCTCACCATCACCGCCCTGCTCTTCTGCACCTTCACCCCACTCGTAGCCCACGCCCAAGTCAAAACCACCCGCGACCAGATCCTCTTCTACACCTCCGACTGGCACGGCGAGCGCTTCCCCGACGGCCGCCCCAGGCTCCCCGATTCCCTGCTCACCCGCGCCCTCGACGTCTCCATCGAAGACCTCTGGGACTTCCTCCGCACCCACAAGTACAACAACCAGTTCGAAGGCAACTGGCAGTCCCTGCACCCCGACCAGCCCTTCGCCGGACGCGCCCTCACCGCCCAGTACATGCCCTCGCGCCCCGACATGTCCAAGGCCATCGAAGCCGAGGGCAAAGCCGAAAAGCGCCAGAGCTTCAACAATAGTTGGCCCATCAACGACCTCCAGATGGGAGACGTCTACGTCGCCGACGGCAACGGCAAGGTCTTCGAAGGCACCCTCATCGGCTCCAACCTCGGCTCAGGCATCGCCGCCCACACCCACTCCGGTTTCGTCTTCGACGCCGGCATCCGCGACGCCGAGGAGAACCGCGAGATCGCCAATCTCAACGGCGTCTACCGTGGCTACGACCCCTCCTTCCTCATCGGGATGACCCTCACCGCCATCAACGCCCCCATCCGCATCGGCCACGCCACCGTCCTTCCCGGCGACCTCGTCCTCGCCAAGCGCGACGGCGTCATCTTCATCCCCGCCGTCCTCGCCGAACAGGCCATCGCCTCCGCCGAGTTCACCAACCTCCAGGACGCCTTCAACTTCGAGCTCAACAAGTCCGGTGCCAACAAAGGCGAGTTCGAGGGCGGATGGACCAACGCCAAATACGACGCCTTCACCAAATGGATCGACGCCCACCCCGACAAATTGAAGATGTCCCGCAGCGAGTTCGACACCCTGCTGAAAGAACATCGTCCAACCAAGTGAGGATCTTGTGACAAACGCGCTGCCCATACCGCCATTGTGGGATGGCCGCACGCCCCCGGCCAGCCAATCATGAAAGCATGAGCACTGGAGAGACTGGCTTTCGCAGCGTCGCCGCCCGCGTCATCGCCGAGCACCAGGGGGCCTTGCTGTTGCGCCGCAAGGACGAAGGCTACGAGTTCTGCGGCCTCTACGAGAGGGCAACCATCCTCTGCAAATCCTGGCCCGAGGCCGAACGTGTGCTGATTCGCATGAAAGTGCCTCCGCCAAAGATCGAGACCGTCATCCACCTGCTCGAAACGGGAAACGAGGTCGTCATTCGGTCGGAAGTGAAACAGCAGGTTCCGTCATAAAGTCCGGCATCCCCTGCATACAAAAGCATCCGTTATGATTCCGCCGTGATGAATTCACGGATGATCGCGCGCTCCTACTCTCTTCTGTTCTGCGCTCTGCTGCTTGCCGTGCCGTCGCTGGCCCAGCAGGCGACCGGGAACAACTGGCCCAGCATGGGAGCTACGCCCGGCAACTCGCATTACTCAACCCTCCGCCAGATCAACCGGGCCAACGTCTCCACGCTCAAGGAGTCGTGGCGCTTCGACACGGGCGAGTCCGGCGGCCTTGAGACCACGCCCACGGTCATCGACGGCGTCCTCTACGGCCTCACGCCCAGCAAGAAAGTCTTCGCGCTCAACGCCGCCACCGGCAAGTCTCTGTGGACGTTCGACTCCGGCGTCAAGGCCGGCGCTCCCAGCCGCGGCGTCACATGGTGGACCAGCGGCAAAGAACGCCGCCTGCTCGCTGGAATCGGCAGCTTCCTCTATGCGCTCGATCCCGCAAATGGCAAGTCGATCGCTTCCTTCGGGACGAACGGCCGCGTCGACCTCCGCGAGAACCTCGGCCGCGACCCCGAGGGCCAGTCAATCTCACTCAACACTCCTGGCGTCGTCTATAAAGACCTCATCATCGTCGGCAGCGCCGTTCCCGAGACCATCCCCGCACCGCCGGGAGACATTCGCGCCTACGACGTTCGTACCGGAAAACTTCGCTGGAGCTTCCACACCATCCCTCACCCGGGCGAGTCCGGCTATGAGACCTGGTCGCCCGACTCCTGGAAGACCTCCGGCGCGGCCAACAACTGGTGCGGCATGGCCGTCGATCTTGAGCGCGGCATCGTCTTCGTTCCCACCGGCTCCGCCGTTCCCGACTTCTACGGTGCAGGCCGAGTTGGCGACAACCTCTACGCCAACACCCTGCTTGCCCTCGACGCCGCCACCGGCAAACTGATCTGGCACTTCCAGGGCATCCATCACGACATCTGGGACCGCGACTTCCCCTCGCCGCCTCTTCTGCTCAACATCCGGCGCAAGGGCAAGACCATTCCCGCCGTCGTGCAGAGCACCAAGCAGGGGGTCCTCTACGTCTTCGACCGCACCAACGGCAGACCGCTCTTTCCCATCGAAGAACGCCCCGCGCTTCCGAGCGACGTTCCCGGTGAAGTCGCCGCCAAGACCCAGCCTTATCCCCTCGGCCCCGGCCCCTTCACCCCGCAGACCGTCACCGAAGCCACCCTCACCAAACGCACTCCCGCCGCTCACGCCTGGGCAGTGGGGCGACTCAAAGAGCTTCGCAACGACGGCCTCTACGTTCCTCTCTCCGTCGGCAAGGACACCCTCATCACCCCCAGCTTCGAAGGAGGTGGGGAGTGGGGCGGCCCTGCGGCCGACCCCGAGACTGGCCTGATCTACATCAACGCCAACATGCACTCTTCCATCGCGACGCTGATCTCCAGCGCCTCCGACCTGCCGGGCCGGGCCACCTACCTCGCCCAGTGCAGCGTCTGCCACGGCGACCACCGCCAGGGCGATCCCCCTTCCTTCCCAACGCTCAACGGCATCGGTAGAAAGCTGAGCACCGCCGAGATCACCTCCACCATTCACACAGGCAAGGGTCGTATGCCCGCCTTTCCGCTTGAGGGCAAGCAACTCAACGACCTGCTGACCTATCTGGAGACCCCTTCGGATGCCGCCCTCGAAAGAGCTGCCAGCGAGCACCAGACAGCAACTGAACCAGCAGCCGCTCCCTCGCACAAAGCGCAGTACACCATGACCGGATACCGGCGCTTCAACGATCCCGAAGGTTATCCGGCCACCGCTACCCCTTGGGGCACTCTCAACGCGCTCGATCTTTCCACTGGCAAATATCTCTGGAAGCTGCCGCTGGGCGAGTACCCCGAACTCGCCGTCAAGGGCATGACCAACACGGGAAGCGAGAACTATGGCGGGGCGAGCGTCACCGCAGGCGGCCTGGTCTTCATCGCGGCAACCAACTTCGACCACAAGATTCGCGCCTTCGACAAGACAACCGGCAAGCTGCTCTGGCAGAGCACACTGCCCTTCGCCGGAAACGCCACCCCCATCACCTACATGGCAGGAGGAAAGCAGTATGTTGTTATCGCTGCGGGAGGAACGAGCCTGAATCCCCGAGGCCCGACGGGCGGGGTCTACGTTGCCTTTGCTCTCAAGTAGGCTGAACTGCAAATCCACTTTGCGATTTCTTTTTGGCCTAAATAGGAAGTGTCATCCTGAGCGAGCGTAGCGAGTCGAAGGATCTGCGGTTGCAGTGTGAGACCACAGATCCTTCGACTTCGCGGCTCCGCCGCTTCGCTCAGGATGACAATTCAAAACAGATGGCTGCGAAGGAGATTTGTAGAGATGGCCTGCTATCCTTACCGCCTCTTCAGCCTTGGCATACAAACCTCTGAAAACGGGTTGATAAGGAACGTTCCCGGCATTCCCGAGACCAGCACCGTGCCGTCCTCGTCAAAGTGCGCCGTCCTGTACTCGCCTTCGGGCAGCGAGTTGATTCGCCTCCAGGTCAAGCCCTTGTCGTCGCTCATATAGACCCCGGTGATCGACGTCACAATGGCCCGGTTCATCCGCGCCGGGTCCACATCCACCGAGTAGGCGCGCACGTTCGGCCCCGCCTCGTCCGAGTAGACGTGGTAGAGAAACGAGGGGCTCGTCACCTTGGCCACCATACCCGGCCCAACCGGATTGTAGACACCCCAGCAGGCCGCAATGTGCAATCCACCCACCACCGTCATGCCGTGGATGGCGGAGTCCGCCCCCACTCCATCCACACGGCTCCATCGCTCGGTGTGCAGGTCCAGAAGATACGCCTGGTCGCCGGTACCCACGTACATGAACCGCGGATCGGCGGGCCGGGGATCGTCGAACTGGATCGAGAGCAGATCCATCTCCGAGGGCAACCCCCGTATCTCCCTCTCCCGAACCCACTGGCCATCGTCTCCCCTGCGATAGCGGTAGAGCTGCGGCGTAAGGTCGAAGTATCCGAACCCGAGGTAGAGCGTGCGCCCGTCGGAGGTCATCGCCGCCACATTCGCTCGAACCGGCTCACCGGGCTTCTTGGTGAGCGGCACCTTCGATGGCCCCTCCTGTACACGCGGGCCATCGATGGCGTGAATGATCGCCGAGAGGTCCCTCCCCGTTGGAATCACCTCGAAGGCACCCTTCTGCGTGGTCAACACAAACGACCTGCCACCGGGGGCGACGATGAATCCATTGCGCAGCCCCTCCCCGATCTGCGCTTCGAAGTAGCTTGGGCCAACACGGGCGACCGGCTCCCACCTCCGGCCGCCGTCAGTGGTCTTCGAGATGTACATGGCCCGCTTGTCTGGGGGAACCGTCTCGCTCAAATCGGCGGTCAGCGCCCAGAACGTGTTCTGATCGCCGCTCCCCGGCTCCATCGCCGTTGCCTCGATAAAGTCGGCTGCGTAGCCATGGCTGCCGGGAAGTCCGTCGATCTTCTCCACCGCGCACTCCGGCGGCTCTTCCACGTCCTCGCCGCGTCGCGTCGTAATTGCTGAAGGGTGCTTTCGCGCGGCACTGCTGCTTTGCCTCTTCGCGAGAGGCGTTTTTTTCGTGGGAGGGGTAGAAGCCTGAGTTACAAGGTTCGCCCGAACAATCGTTGCTTTTTCGTTGTCATTCCGACCGGAGTGCGGAGCACGGAGCGGAGGAATCTGCTGTTTGTCGTTGATGCCAGAGAGGACTGCGGTAGAGAAGCAGGTTTCTTCTACCCCAGCGAGCAGGCTTGCCGGGGACCCCGGTTCTCCACTTCGCACCTCACGGTGAAGCCGTGAGGCGCTCCGGTCGAAATGACATTCTTTGGGAGGAGCCCCCTGTGCCGAGGTCAACGATGGCGCGACGAACAACAGTCCTGCGCCAGCTATGGCGAAACCATATCTCACGCTCAAGCTGACGTTTTTGCGGGAGAGTGCGGAACGCTGTATCTTATGCCACACCATCTGCCCGCCCCAGCCCATAGCCAACACCCTACACCCGGCTGGGCACCTTCATCTTCAGTCGCTCCACAACCAGCGGTGGCACCAGCGCCGAGACGTCACCGCCAAGCTCGAAGACCCCCTTGATGAGCCGCGAGCTGACGTAGGTGTACTTCTCCGCAGGCATCATGAACAGCGTCTCCAGCTCGGGGTCGAGCTTGCGGTTCATCATGGCCATCTGGAACTCGTACTCGTAGTCGGAGATTGCGCGAATACCGCGCAGTACGGCCTTGGCCCCCTGCTCGCGGCAGAAGTCCACCAGCAGCCCGTCGAATGTGGCCACGGTAACGTTACTAAACCCGGCGACGGCCTCGGTAATCATCTCGACGCGCTCCGGCACTGTAAACAAAGGGGTTCCCTTCTCGCTGTTGCGCAGGATGGCCACCACGAGCTCGTCCACAATCTTTGACCCTCGCGCGATCAGGTCGAGATGTCCGTTGGTGAGGGGGTCGAAGGTGCCGGGATAGATTGCCTTTACCGTATGCATGCTTCAGCAGCATACCCTCTTTTGGGGCAAAATGACCCGGACCGTAGTCCTATGTCAGACGATGCCCGTCTCTTGAAGTAGCCGGTAAGAGTTCGCCGTGAGGGCCTCCACCGCCAGGAACCGCATGTCCATCGACGCCATCGCATCGAATCTCATCCCCGAAGTAGAAACGGCCCCCATCCCCGCCGCGACCCCCTTCGACGACATCGACCAGGTGGTGACAACGCACCAGAGGCGCATCTTCCGCTTTCTGTTCTCGTCGGTACGCGACGCCGACCTGGCGCACACCCTTACACAGGAAACCTTTCTACGTGCGTGGAACGCGCGTTCTTCCTTCCGCGGCGAGTGCTCGGTGACGACCTGGCTTACCCGCATCGCCCTGAACCTGCTTCGCGACCATACGCGCACGGGACGTTTCCGCTTCTGGCGGCGCGTAGCGTCCACATCGGTAGAGGCCAGCGAGATTGCGCCGTTTCTTCCGAATACCGACTCACCATTGGAGTCGCGCCTGATTGCCAGCGAGCAGGTGTCGCTGATCTGGAAGACCGTCGACGATCTGTCACCGCGTCAACGCAGCATCTTTCTGCTGCGCTTCGTCGACGACATGGAGCTGACGGAGATCGCCGCTTCGACGGGACTGCCGTTGAGCACCGTCAAAAGCCACCTTTACCGCGCGCTGGCCACCGTGCGCGCGCGCCACGCCAACTCTTCCCCATCGGAGTCCCTATGACAAACCACCTCAACCACGAACAGCTCTGCGACCTGTTGCTTGCCGATCGCATGGGTTCGACAGCGGCCTGCTCGACCGAGATCGAGCAGGCGCGCGAACATGTTCACGACTGCCACATCTGCGCGGCGGAGCTCTCCATGCTCGACCAGTCGCTGCTGCTCTTCCGCTCCACGGCCGACGCCTGGGCAAGCCACGAGTGGCACGGCCACCAGTCGCTGCTTCAGAGCAGCAGCCTGAGACCTGCGCGGACGGGCCTGCTGGGCTTCTTCGCGCGGCCAGTGATCTGGGCCTCGGCAGCCGCCATTGCGCTGTTCGCCGCAGCGCTCCCGGTTACGCTGCACTATCTTCCCGGCGCGAAGACGAATGCGCCGATGGCCGCGGTCCACACCGTCAACACGACGCAATCGGACGAAGCGCTCCTGGAAGAGATCGACCAGACGCTCGCCTCCACAGTCCCAACACCCATGCAGCCCCTGGCTGACCCGACCGCGGGTCAGTCGAATACACAAAGGAAGAACTGACCATGACATTTCAGCGCCTTATGACCACCGTCTCGCTTGCCGTTCTCTGCGGCCCATCTGCCCTGGCCCAGCAAAGCGCTCCAGACCCGGCGCTCGCGCCTCAGCACAGGGTCATCGTCCGCGACATTCAGTTTCGCGGGCCGGGCGAGCCTGGCCACCGCGCCGACCTGCGCATTGGGCCTCCCGGCATGTGGTGGAAGAACCCGGACCTCGTGCAAAAACTCTCGCTGACCGCAGACCAGCAGAAGCGCATGGACGACATCTTCCAGCAAAGCCGTCTTCAACTGATCGACCTGAAGGCCAACGTGGAGAAGCAGGAGCTGCTGCTGGAACCGATGCTCGCGGCCAACCCGCCGGACACCAACAAGGTTCTTGCGCAGATCGACCACGTCGCCAGCGCAAGGGCAGAGCTGGAGAAGGCGAACGCGCGCATGCTGCTCGGCATTCGCGGCGTGCTCTCGGCAGACCAGTGGACCAAATTGCAGTCTGAAAGGCAGGAGATGCACCAGAGGTTCATGCGTAGACCCGGCGGCCCCGGCGGCCCCGGCGGCGGACCGGGATTCAGCCCCGAAGGTTCTCGTGCCCCAAGCGGACCCAGCGCTTCAACGAGCCTCTTTAGAATCTCCCCTGACGAACAGGAGCCGGTCGTCATCGCATCCGTTGCAGGCCCGATCGACGACGACACCGGCTTCCAGGCTGTAGCCGACGATCCAACGATGTAAATCCTTCACAGTGCATTTGGATGAAAAGACCCGGCGATGATGGGACCGGGTCTTTTTATGTTCGCTGGTCGCGAAAAACAAATCGTAGTATGACGGCGGTAGAGTTCGGTGGATAAGATGGTGAGCACTTTACCAACTCATTCTTCCGGGAGCAGACACTCACCCTATGGCAACCGCCGCTATCGTCAAGAACCAACCCGCCGCAAACCCTGCACCACTTGGACTCGCCGGTTTTGGACTCACCACCATCGTCCTCAGCGCTATCAATGCCGGTCTTCTGCCTCACGAAGCTGTCGCCGTTGTCGTGCCCCTGGCCTTCGCCTACGGCGGTGTCGCGCAGATCATCGCCGGCATCCTGGAGTTCCGCACCGGCAACACCTTCGGCATGGTCGCCTTCACCTCCTACGGCCTCTTCTGGTGGTGGTTCGCCTTCCTGCAATGGTCGATCGGAGCGGGCTGGCTCAAGGCGCCTCCCGCCTCCGCCGTCGCCGTCACACTGCTGGCGTGGGGGGCGTTCACCTTCCTGCTCTGGATCGTCACCTTCCGATCGAGCCGCGCCGTCTGGAGCATCTTCCTTCTGCTCTGGATCACCTTCCTCTTTCTCGGCCTGGGCGACTTCGGTTTGACCCTCGGCGGCATCCGCTGCGGCTCCATCGGCGGCTATCTTGGCCTGCTCACCGGCATCGATGCTCTGTTGGTTGCCTTCATCGAGGTCCTCAATGCGGTCGCGGGACGCACAGTAGTGCCGCTCGGCGATCCAATCATTCGCTGAAAGGTAAGCCTCTCGCCGTTTTCCCAGAACGTAGGGAGCGGCACCTTCAGAGGGCCGAAGGCCCGAAACATACCAGCCTGGGCCGAAGGCCCAGGTAAACAGCAGCAAACGAACAGAGCGCTGAAGGCGCGACACAAATTGCAGCACGACACCCGCAGGAAAATGCGATAAACAGCGAAGGCCACGCATCCAGTGCGCGGCCTTTGCTGTGCTTGCAAACTAATTTACGAGCGGCGGCCCTTGACGGCCTCTGTCGCAGCGGCAGCGCCGTTTGCGGGGACGGCGGGAACCTCCGCAGCGCCGTTCGCGGCGGCTATTCCCAGCTTCTTCCTCAGCTCGGCATCGATCTTCGCGAAGGTGTCCTTGTTTTCCTTGAGGAAGTTGCGGACGTTCTCGCGTCCCTGCCCGATGCGCTCGCCGGAGTAGCTGTACCAGGCTCCGCTCTTGTCGACGATGTTGTGCAGCACGGCCAGGTCGAGCACATCGCCCTCGCGCGAGATGCCCTCGCCGTAGAGGATGTCGAACTCGGCATCGCGGAAGGGTGCGGCCACCTTGTTCTTGACGATCTTGGTCTTGGTGCGCGAGCCGACGACGACCTCGCCGTCCTTGACCGCACCGATGCGGCGGATATCGATGCGCACGGAGGAGTAGAACTTCAGCGCGCGTCCGCCGGTCGTCGTCTCCGGGTTGCCGAACATGACGCCGATCTTCTCCCGAATTTGATTAATAAAGATGAGGCAGGTGCGTGACTTCGCCACTGTGCCGGTCAGCTTGCGCAGCGCCTGCGACATCAGGCGGGCTTGCAGGCCGACGTGAGAGTCGCCCATCTCGCCGTCGATCTCAGCCTTGGGCACCAGCGCGGCGACCGAGTCGACCACCAGCACATCGATTGCACCCGACTTCACCAGAGCATCGACGATCTCCAGCGCCTGTTCGCCGTAGTCCGGCTGCGAGACCAGCAGGTTGTCGACGTCGACGCCCAGCTTCTTTGCATAGATCGGGTCGAGCGCGTGCTCAGCGTCGACAAACGCCGCCAAACCGCCTGCCTTCTGCGCCTCGGCGATGATCTGGAGGGTAATGGTCGTCTTACCCGAGGACTCAGGCCCAAAGATCTCCACGACGCGCCCGCGCGGCACACCGCCCACTCCAAGAGCAGCATCGAACGAGATCGAACCCGTCGAGATGACCGAGATCGGGACAACCGCCTCCCTGGCGCCGAGCCGCATGATCGACCCCTTGCCAAACTGCTTCTCAAGCTGTGAAAGCGCTGTCTCTATAGCCTTGTTACGGTCATCTGCCACGTCGTAGGTCTCCTCGGAATAACGTCAAAACGGATTCTAGCAGTTAAAAATCAAAAGGCAAATAAAAAGCGAAATATAAGTTAAGGGGAGTAGCTTGGAATTACGGTTCGAGCTTCGCGCGAATGATCCCACATCTGGCGATAAAGCCGCCAGATATGGGGCACCCGATTCTGCGGAAGGTAGCCCATTTGTAAATCCAACCCATACATCGGGTGCCCCATTCATGCGGTTTCATCGCATGGGTGGGTCATTCGAGCGAAGCTCGAACCGCAGCTAAAATCCCACCATGCCCCACGGTCTCGAACGAAGGCAACAAACCGGCCAGCTTCACTTCATCACCTTCAGTTGCTACCGCCGTCTCCCTTACCTCCAACACCCCGAATCCAAAAACACCCTCGAACAGGTCATCGAGAAGGCGCGCCGCTCCCACTCGCTCTCCATCCACGCCTACGTCCTCATGCCCGAACACGTTCACCTGCTGAGCAACGAGCCTGAAACCCATACTCTCGCCTCCTTCCTCAGCGTCGTCAAAGGCGAATCCTCCAAACTCCTCAAAGGCGATCGCGAGAGGTTCTGGCAGACGCGCTACTACGACTTCAACACCTTCACTACCGGAAAATTCGTCGAGAAGGTCCAGTACATTCACCGGAACCCGGTCACTCGCGGTCTCGTTTCACGACCGGAAGACTACCGTTGGAGTAGCTTCAACCACTACGCCACCGGCGAAGCGTGCGCCATCGAGATTGCGTCGCAGTGGGTGAAGGAAAAGCGGTTCGCGCTCCGCGCGAATACCCACCCATGCGATGAAACCGCATGAATGGGGCACCCAATGCCATAACTCACACCGAATTCGTGGCGCTTCGAACAGATGAAGGACCACCCTGATTCAGATATTTCTGACTATCGCTTCAGCAGATCCACCGGCACATTCACATCTTCGATCCTGAAGTGCTTTGCCAGCGCAGGGTGGCGGTCGGCGACGGCCTTGTACATCTCCCACGCCACGCGGCGGTAGCTGAAGTGCCCTGCCACGCCGGAGCGCAGCTCCGAGATATAGAGCGCTTCGGCGAAGTCCATCTTGAACATGGAGCGGCAGCGCGTGCCCAGCGGCAGAAGGTACTGCGCCGATTGCGCGGCCTCGGGTGCGTCGGAGTCGCGCAGTGCGCGGTAGGCGGCGAAGGCTGCGTCCATGGCGGCTTTGTACTCTGCTTCGAGGCCGGCTTCGGCGAGCGTGGGTTGGCCGGGGCAGGTGGGTTCGTCGTAGCCGTGCGCGGCGGTGTAGTCCTGTAGAAGTTGTATGCAGCGGCGGTGGCGGTGCATGTCGCGGAAGCCGCCGATGTCCATGAGGATGTCGAAGCGGAAGCCCTGTCCTGCGCTGAAGCCGCGCAGCAGCTCGTCGTGGCGGCCGCGGTGCTTGGTGCCAAGCGCAATCAGCTCGTCACGCCGCGCGGCAGTCAGGGCGGCAACGTTCCCGCGCAACTGGCGGTAGCCGTAGTGGCAGTGCGGGTAGAGCAGCGAGGTGGCGAGCTCCACCTCCAGCGGCTCCGTATCGTCGAGCAGATCGACTACGGGAGCGGGATCGATGGCCTGCCCCTTCATCAGCTCGGCCGCGGCGGCGGCAAGCGCCTTGCGGCTCTCGGCCTGGTAGGCGTTTGGCGTGGCGTACTTGACCAGCGTGGGCGCCGTGGCGACCGGGCGCATCATCGCCGCCGCAACAAGCTCGCCGCAGCGGCCGTCCACCGAGCCGATCTCCTCGCACAACACGTGCGCATCGGCGTGATGGACGTTCCATGCGGGCTCCGTTGCAGCCTTGCGCAGCTTCTCTGCGATCTGGCGGACCTCGGCGAACTCGCTGGTCAGCAGCCGCGAGACCTGCGTCTCCAGCGTGCGCGCGTTGACGATCTGCCCGAGCGAGGTGTTGGTCGCCAGCGGCAGCAGATACCGCGCCACGTCGAAGGCCCGCGCCTTGAGGGTGCGCGTGTAGGAGTCTTCCTTCATCTCCTCGGGACGAGGGATGGCGCGCTTGAGTGCGTCGAGCATCTCTGCGCCGAGCTTCTGATAGCTGGCAAACAGCGCCTCCACAGCGCTTGTGTACCCGGGCGTCTTCGCACCGAGGTTGGGGGTGTACCAGCCGGAGCGGCGGAAGTCCTGGTAGCGGGTGGAGCGTTCCTGGCCGTCCCAGCGTTGCTCGTCGACCAGGCTTATCGCTGCAAGCAGCGACAGGCGCTCGATTGCAAACGGGATGTGCGCGAGGTCGGCGATGGAGCGGTGGCCGTACTGAAAATAAAACGTGTTCAGGAACTGCTCGGCGCGCTGCGAGCTGATCTCGGCCAGCGACTCCTTCATGCTCAGGGCCGAGCGCGAGTACTTGGCCATGGCGTAGGCCAGCACCTCGGGGTCGGCCCCGTGGATGGCGTAGACGTCGGTTTCGCTGGACGGCGCGGGGAGGTTCTTCTCTTTATCAGGCATCGTGGCACTCAGAATACGTTATTCCCCTTCGTATAATGAGACGTGTTTTTCCACGGAGGTTCATGAGCACACTCAGCGGTCGTATCGCACTGGTTACAGGAGCTTCGCAGGGCATCGGGCGCGCCTGCGCGCTGGAGCTTGCCCGCCGCGGGGCGCACGTCGCATTGGCCGCACGCAATCTGGCCAAGCTGGACGAGGTCGCAGCAGAGATCGCGGCCGCCGGAGGCACCGCAAAGACCTTTACGCTCGATGTCTCCAATGAGGAGTCGATCAAGGCGGGTGCCAAGGCTGTCGTCGTGGAGTTCGGCAAGGTCGAAATCCTCGTCAACAATGCAGGCGTCACCCGCGACATCCTCTCCATGCGCATGAAGCGCGCGGACTGGGACGACGTGCTCACCACCAACCTTACCGGGGCCTTTCTGCTGACGCAGGCGCTGATGATGCAGATGGTCAAAAACCGCTGGGGGCGCGTCATCAACATCACCTCCGTCGTGGGAGAGACCGGGCAGGCTGGCCAGGCCAACTACGCCGCATCGAAGGCCGGGCTGATCGGGCTCACCAAGTCGCTCGCCCGCGAGCTTGCCAGCCGGACGATCACCGTCAACGCAGTCGCACCCGGCTATATCGAGACGGCCATGACCGCGATCCTTACGGACGAGCAGAAGAATGCCATGACGCAGCATATTCCGCTGGGCCGCGTAGGAACGGATATGGATATCGCGCACGCCGTGGCGTTTCTTGCGTCGGAAGAGGCGGGCTACATTACCGGGCACACGCTTGATGTGAACGGCGGCATGTACATGGGCTGAGGTCACTCGGCCGTCGCTGTTGGGTGTGAACCGAGGGTTGGGGTCCACGAAAAGCGGTTCGAGCTTTGCTCGAATGTCCCACATCTGGCGATAAAGCCGCCAGATATGGGGCACCCGCCGCGAGTTCTTCCAGCGACCAACGGGAGCAGTGACCGAAGGGGTATACACGTCACGAAGTGACCGCGGTCCGCGCAGGACGCCAGCGCGGCAGCGCTCGTTTTGCGACGTGTCGCGGCTTTTCCGCATCCTGATAGCAGAACCATGCCGCAGATCGCGATCAGAGAAGCCCACAGCGCCGAAGACATCGCCACCGCCCGCCGCCTGATGCGCGAGTACGGCGAATTCCTCTCCAACAGCCCCTCGGGCGCGGCAAGTATCTGCCTCACGGGATATGAGCAGGAGCTGCAGCAGCTTCCTCGGGGCTATTCCGTCATTCTGCTGGCCGAGGTCGACGGCGTTCCCGCCGGTTGCGTCGCTCTGCGCGAGATCGACCGACCGGAACGCGCCTGCGAGATGAAACGGCTCTGGGTTGGCAGCGGATTTCGCGGCCTGAGGCTGGGACGCAGGCTAATCGAAGCCGCCCTCGCCTGGGCGGAGAGGGAGGGATTCGAGAGCATGTACCTCGATACCGTTCCCGCAGCCATGCCGGAGGCGAACCGCCTCTACGCCAGCCTTGGTTTCATGCCTGTGGAGCGATACAACCGCAACTCCGTTGTCGACGTGGAGTTCTTCTATCGGCCTGTCGGCAACGTCCGATAACCCGAAAAAGTTTGTTGCCGTAACAGGTTCCACTGGGCGTGCGGTTCAAGTAAGACTTCAAGTAGCGAGGGGCATCTAGCTGGTGATGAACCTCGGGTGGTACGGAAGTCTCACATCTTTACCAACTTAGGCATTGACCGCATCCCCAGACCTATTTACTTTGTGGCTAATGGCCGTCATGCAAACACTTCCTGCCGAACTTGAGAACGAGTCCCAAGAGGCTCTTTCCATTGCAATGAACATCGGGGCAACCATCCGCGACTATCGCCTGCAAAAGGGCATGTCGCAGGGCGATATCGAGAAGCGCACAGGACTGCTGCGCTGCTATCTCTCGCGTGTGGAAAACGGCCACACCGTCCCCTCGCTCGAGACGCTGCAGAAGATCGCCCGCGCGCTGGATCTTCAGCTCTCGGAGTTCTTCGCGGAAGAGATGGTCGGCAAGGAGATGTCCTCCCTGCACCTGAACGAGGAAGAGATCCGCTTTCTAACGCAGGTGCAGCGCTACTCCGCCCACCTGGGCGACAGCGACCGCAGGCTGCTGCTGGCGATGGTCAGAAAGTTCGCCCAGACAACGCTGAGCTGAAGCTGTACCGACATACTTCCCAAACTCCCTACCGTGTCATTCCGACCGGAGCATCTCACAGCTTCACCATGAGATGTGGAGTGGAGTGGAGGAACCTGTTTTTCCACTGCGTCTTCGATGCCCGCGATAAACAAAAGCAGATTCCTCCGCTTCGCTACGGAATGACAAATATGTGGCGGCGTTTGCGGCGCACTGGCAAGATGTCAGGATTCCTCGCTTCGCTCGGAATGACACCCGTGTAGTGATTGAGTTCGATGGTTTTTCCGATCAGCCTGTCTTTACCATGCTCGCCAGCAGGTAGCCAAACAGCGATAGAAAAAACGCCGCTCCCAGAAACGTCAGCTTCTGGCGATTGAGGTAGCGCGCGCGACCGCTGGTCATGCGGGGAATCAACGGGACCCCCAGCGCGAGACCGAAGAGGAAGCCGCCCACGTGGGCCGAGTTGTCGATGCGGATCAGCGGGACCGCTATGGTCGCGAGACCGATGATCAGGTTCAGACCGGCAAACTGGATCACCGACTTGCGCAGCCGCTTCAGCTCATAGATCGGGATGGGCAGTTTGTGGTTCGACAGCAGGACGATCAGGATACCGGCGAGCCCGAAGACAGCACCCGAGGCCCCGGCACCGACGGAAAAGATGTCGTGCCAGAGGAGCGTGTTGACTCCCATGCTGAGCAGATTTCCGGCAATGCCCGTGAGCATATAGACGGCGATCATGCCCCAGCGCCCCAGCAGGGGTTCGCCAAGCAGGCCGAGGTTCCAGAGACACCACATGTTGGTCAGCAGGTGGATCAGGCCGACGTGGACGAAGGTCGCCGTCAACAGGCGATACCACTCGCCGTGAAGAACCAGCGCCGGGACGTTCGCACCAAAGTGGATCAGTTGGATTGGCGTGGGTGAGGCGGGGTCTACGCCATGCAACACCATCCAAAGGTAGACAGCACAGTTGATCCCGACGAGCACATAGGTTCCCGGAGCGGAGAGGATGCTGCGCGTCCGGCGCTGCGGCGGGGCCACGTTCTCAGTCGAATAAGCTGCTTCAGAGCCGTCCGGCGGCAGTATCTCGCCCTGCGATTGTGGAGAGAAGGACATGGGGTGGTCTTTTTCTAAGCTATCAAAGTGCAGGGAGAAGGGTGTAGTGGCGGAAAGACTTGCGGGTTACACTTGCGTTAAAGCGGAGACGGGCGGCCTCTATTCCTACGTCCCGGACCCTGTTCCCTGCATTAAGCCGCTTTGGTGAACCGCTCGCGCAGGTCGGCGGGGATGCGCTCCTGCACCAGACCACCGATGAACTTTGGCAGCGGCGTTGCGATGGCAACCAGCACCCACAGGAGGGTGGAGAGGACGATGCCCGTGATGGCAACCGCTTCAAGAGAGATCGCTACGGCGTGGGCCTGACTGACGTGGACGTGCAGCTTGCCGATATGGGTAATCAGCTCAAACCTGTGGATGAGGATGGCAGCCAGAAAGAAAGCTGCGATGGACAACGTGCTGACCGAGATCAGCAGCACGTCGATGGTGCGCGAGACGCGTTGACGGCGGCGGCAGTATCCGCACTCGGAGAAGTGCTGCTCGTAGTCGGTACGCATGGCCGGGGAGAGTCCCGAGATGTCGTAACGCCAACCGGAGAGAATGTCGCCTACCACCTGGTCGGTGCAGGCGGCCGAACGCTCGCGGCGGTTAACGGCATGTCCTGAAACTGTTCTATTCATTGGCCTGTGTGAATCCATTCTACCTTGTTTGACTCCCGGAACAGCCAAAAGATTCCGCCTGTCCCTGTCGAAGTAGTAACAGCAGCAATACCAATCATGGGTAAGTCATGCCGTTACAGGCAGATAGGTTCAAGTGGAGCGGACTGTTCCGCCAGAAGTATCCGATTACCGAGCAGAGATGGGCGACCGGAGAGCGCTTGTTCAGCCGCCAGACGCGCAAGCTCGGGGGCGTTGTTGGACTCGGAGAGGTGCCCGAGCACAATAAAGCTGGCCGCGCCGTCGTAATCCTGTTCAAGAAACTCCGCCGTGGCCAGGTTGGAGAGGTGCCCCACGCGGGAGAGCACGCGCTGCTTGACCGACCAGGGGTAGGGGCCGTCCTTGAGCATCTCCAGGTCGTGGTTCGACTCCAGCAGAAGGACGTCGATCCGCTTGAGCGCAGCCTTCACGTTTGGAGGCATGTAGCCGAGGTCCGTGGCGAGGGCCATGCGTGCGCCCTCGGCGCTGAAGACGAAGCCGCAGGGGTCGGCGGCGTCGTGCGGGATAGTGAAGGGCGTGACCTCGATGTCGCCGACGGAGAACTGCCGGCCGGAGTGGAAGTACTCTACGGTGGGGAGGAAGGCTGGATCGGCCTTCGTGCGTCCCTTCTGCTCGACCTCAGGTTCGTCGGGGTCTTCGATGTCTCTAGAAGATGCGCTCTCGACCGCCGCGGACATGCTGTCGCAGGTGGCGGGCACTGCGCCTGTGGCCTCAAGCGCGGCAGCCTGCGCGCGTTCTTCTTTTTCTTTCTGAACACGATCCAGCCACTGGGCGTAGGACATAGTCTGGCGGGGGGTCATCATGCGTACCCACGCCCGGTGGGTAGGTTCGGTGAAGTAGACGGGGATGCCGAGTTTGCGCGCCAGAACGCCCAGTCCGGCGACATGGTCCTGGTGCTCGTGGGTGATGAGGATGGCATCGAGTGCGGCGGGGTCTTCCCCGGCGACGGCCATGCGCTTCATCAACTCGCGGCAGGAGAGGCCAGCATCGACCAGAACGCGCGTCCGGGAGGAAGAGATGACGGTGCTGTTGCCCTTGGAACCGGAGGCGAGCACTGTCATCCGCATCATGCGTCTACGATACGCCGGAAGGCTGTGGGTTTTCGGTCGAAGTAACTACCTTGATCCGCCGATCGACGGCGGCGGGAGGACACGGGCGATATCCGACAGCAGAATGGAGTGCCCGGCCGTGCCCCTCTGCACATAGCCGCCCGGAGTTTCCTCAACCTCAAGGCAGAAGAGGTCGGGGGTGTCTCCCTCGTCGAAGACGACGAGAATCTGCGCAAGCATACGTCCGCCGCCGGCAGTCTCGAGCAGCACCACCTGGTCGATCTGTGTCTTCAAAAACTGAAGTTCCGCCTCGGTCACGGCTTTTGCGGGTGGCGCAGTGGCGCGAGAAAGTTGACCGTCGAGCGCAGTACGACCTCGTTGCGCTGGTTGTAGGCGAGAGTGCGGGTGCGGACGACACCGTAGTCCTTGCGCGAGTTCGACTGCCGCACGCCCACCACTTCAATCTCAGTCCGTAGGGTGTCCCCGGGACGGACGGGGGTCGTCCAGCGCATCTCCTCGACGCCAGCGCCGATCATTCCGCCGGCCACCTGAACTGACTGCACGCGCAGGCGCATAACGATCGCCGCCGTAAGCCAACCGGAGGCGGCCAGCCCCTTGAAGAACGAGCCCTCGCCCGCAGCCTCGTCCAGATGGAAGGGCTGAGGATCGTATTTCTGGCCGAACTCCTTGATCTCTTCGGCAGTCACCTTCGCGCTTCCCACCGAGTTCATCTTCTGGCCAACGTAAAAGTCTTCGAAGTAAAGCTCCTGCGGCATGATCTCTCCTGATCAGCTAGTGTACCTGCGGTTGGATGCCAGACGCCTGCATCACATTTACTCATTCAAACTTTATGCTCGACCGGCGCGTCTGCGGCGTTACAGGAAAACAGCAGGTCCCTCCACTCCGCTTCGCTTCGGTCGGGATGACAAATTGTTGGGGATCATTTTCACCGAATCGTGGCAATCGTTTCAAAGAGGCGGGCAAAGAGCAGGTTTACGTGTAGGTGTAGAAGCCGCGACCCGATTTGCGGCCCAGCCATCCGGCGTCGACCATGCGGATGAGCAGAGGGCAGGGGCGGTACTTCGGGTCGCCGATTCCCTCCTCCAGCACGCGCATAATGTCGAGGCAGACGTCGAGGCCGATGAAGTCGGCCAGTGTGAGCGGGCCCATGGGATGGGCCATGCCGAGCTGGAAGACCTTGTCCACGGCCTCGGGCGTTGCGACTCCCTCCATCACGGCGAAGATGGCCTCGTTGATGAGCGGCATCAGGACGCGGTTGGAGACGAAGCCCGCCGCGTCGTTGACCTCGACCGGCGTCTTACCCATGGCCGTGGCAAGCGCGTGGACGGCGTCGAAGGTCTGTTGCGAGGTCTGGAGACCGCGAATCACCTCCACCAACTGCATCATGGGGACGGGGTTGAAGAAGTGCATTCCGATGACCTGCGCAGGGCGCTTCGTCAACGCTGCCAGTTTGGTGATCGAGATAGAACTGGTGTTCGAGGCGAGGATGGCCTCGGGTCGAAGGATGCGGTCGAGCTCGCGGAAGAGCGCGGACTTAACCTCGAACTTTTCCGTCGCCGCTTCGATGGCGAGATCGGCAGAGGCGAGCGATTCGCGGTCGAGCGTGGGCACTATACGCGAGCGTGCCTCCTCGGCTTGCTCGGCAGTGAGCTTTTCCTTCGCCACCTCGCGCGCAAGGTTCTTCTCGATGGTGGCCAGCCCGCGATCGAGAAAACTTTGCTGGAGGTCACAGAGCAGTACACGGAATCCCGAGCGGGCGGCAACGTGGGCGATGCCGTTGCCCATGGTTCCTGCGCCGAGTACTGCGATGGTTTGAATGGACGGTTTCGTCGTCATGGCTGTGCGTCGCCGAGTTTAGCAGTTGCCGCGTGGGCCGTGCAGCGCCGTCAGGCAGGGTGGACGGCAACCAGCAGGACGGTAATGTTGTCTCCGCCGCCCTTCTGATTGGCAGCGTCGACGAGCGCTTTGCAGGCGACGTGCAGGTCGGACTTCTTTGGATTCTGCGGAATCTCGCTCAGTATTCCCGCGATGGCCTCATCTGTCAGCTCGCGGTTGAGTCCATCGGAGGCCAGCAGGTAGAGGTCGCCGGGATGGGGGCGGTGGCCGTGAATCTCAGGTTCGACGGTGGTCTGCGAGCCGACGGCGCGGGTGATCAGGTTGCGCATGGGCGACTCCGCCGCCTGCTGCGCGGTGATCTGCCCCGCGCGAAGCTGCTCCTCGACCAGCGAGTGGTCGCGCGTAAGCAGCTTAAGGTTCCCGCGACGCTTCAGGTAACAACGGCTGTCTCCCACATGCACCAGCCACAGCGTCGGCGGGTCGGTGGCACGGGCGTTGGTGTGGTTGCGCGCGCTGCGCTTCGGTCCGGGCTCTTCGCCCTTGGCGACGATGGGTGCGTGCAGCAGACCGACGAGGGTCGTTCCCATACCGGTAAGCTGCGGGGTCTGCCGCGCCTGCTGAAAGATGGCCTGGTTGGCCGCCTGGACGGCAGCGTCGATGCGCGACTGGATGCGCGTATGGGGTGTTCCGTTCGGGGCCAGATGGGCGAGGAAGGTCTCGACCGCGAGATGGCTTGCCACCTCTCCTCCCGCGGCGCCGCCCATGCCGTCGCAGACGACATACGCATCGGAGGCGGGTGATGCCGCGCACGCGTCCTCGTTGGCGCGGCGAACCCGGCCTTTGTCGGAGAGCATGGCGTAGATGAGCTTGTTGGCTGCCAATCGAAAAAAATCTATCCGCAGAAAACGATACACGGATAGTCGGCGGCGTCAAAGGCTGCGTTAGTGTTATTGAGAAGACGAAAGGAATGGGATGGACCAGGGTGGGAACCGGATCCTTCGAGGCGACAACCTGAAAGCGCTGAAGAAGATGGAGAGCGGATCGGCAGACCTGATCTACGTCGACCCTCCATTCAATACGGGAAGACAGCAGAAGCGCCCGCAGATGAAGACAATACGCGATGAAAATGGCGACCGTATCGGCTTCGGAGGACGCCGCTATCGCACGGAGATGGTGGCAGGCAGCCGCGCTGGGGCGGGATACAAAGACTGCTTCGACGACTTTACCGGCTTTCTTCGCCCGCGCATGGAAGAGGCGTACCGCGTCCTGTCAGCTACCGGCTCGCTGTTTTTCCACATCGACTATCGCGAGGTGCACTACTGCAAGGTGATGCTCGACGAGATCTTTGGCCGCGAGTGCTTTCAGAACGAGATCATCTGGGCCTACGACTACGGGGCCCGATCGAAGAAAAAGTGGCCCGCCAAGCATGACAACATCCTGTGGTACACCCGGGATCCGGAACGCTACACCTTCAACCTCGACGCGTGCGACCGCATCCCCTACATGGCCCCGGGCCTGGTGGGCGAAGAGAAGGCCGCGCGCGGCAAAACCCCGACGGACGTCTGGTGGCACACCATCGTCTCGCCGACCGGCAAGGAGAAGACAGGCTATGCCACGCAGAAGCCGCTGGGAGTACTGGAGCGCATCGTGAAGGTGCATTCCAACCCCGGCGAAACGGTGCTCGATTTCTTCGCCGGCAGCGGAACCACGGGAGAGGCGGCGGCAAAGCATGACCGGAGGTTCGTACTGGTCGACGAGAGCAAAGAGGCGATCCAGGTGATGCGGCGCCGGCTGAAGCGGTTTCTGTGACCGGTGCCGTCATTCTGAGGCGTAGGCGAGAACCCCTGTAGTTTTAGATCCCCTCAGCGCGGTGAAAAATACTGAGATTCTTCGCCTACGGCTCAGAATGACGGCTCACTTAACCAAACAGACCGACTACCAAATGCGGGGATTCCTCGACTTCGGAATGACACCTCGGGTTATCCGTCAGAACATGTGGTTCTAAGCGCTGAGTTTCTGGGTTACGTCCCGACGGCCTTGAATCCGTAGGTTTCATAGTGTGTCGTCATCCTGCCATTGGCCACGTTGACGACGGTGAAGCCCTCGGGCGTTCCCATGCGTGAGCCTTTCCACCAGTTTCCGCAGATGGCACCGCTGGTGACGTAGTTGATCCCTTTGTACTCGACGTTTTCGTTGATATGCGTGTGTCCCTGCAATACGCCGATGACGTTGTGTCCCGCGAAGAGGTCGACCACCTGGTTGGCATTGGCGACCGTTAGCGTGTGGCGGGACGAGGGCTTGAGCGGCTCCGGGATGTACGACGCGAACGCCGACACCAGCGGCATGTGCACGGAAATGATGATCGGCGTCCCCTGCGGCAGGGCCGCCAGGTCGCCTTTGAGCCACGCCAACTGCTCCGCGTCGATGCGTCCCTCGTAGGCATGGTCATCGGTGATGCCGATCGAGTCGAGCACGATGAAGTGGTGGCCCTTGTGGTCGAAGCTGTAATAGCGCCTGCCGAAACGGTCTTCGAAGAGCTTCTTGCCGTAGAGCGGGTCGGATGCGGGGATACCGCTCGCAGGATAGATGCCCAGCACGTCGTGGTTCCCGATGGTGTGATAGACCTTGAGGCCGAGGTCCTGCTCGGTCTTCGCATACAGGTCGAAGAGTTGCAGGGCGCGCGCCTTCGGTACGCCAAGCGAGTCGAAGACGTGGTCGCCGCCATTGATCGCGAAATCGGCCTTGAAGGTGCGGGCCTTCTTCATCGCCATATCGGTGCCGACGACGCCGTTCAGCTCTGGCTGAAGGTGAGCATCGGTGATAAAGACGAAGGAAAATGGTTCAACCTTTGCCGGGGCGGCGAAGAGATGCGAGGGAGCAGCCGCTGCTGCGCCGGTAGCTCCCAGAAGGGCGAGGAACTCTCTGCGGGTCGTTTTCACGCGTCCATTTTAGCTCTCGAATGTGACGGGATGGAAAACGGCGCGGCGCAGACCCCGCAACAACATCGTAGAATCGAGCGATGAAATATGTCGTGGCTCTTCTGGCCTTTGCCGGTATCGTGGTCGCTTCCATGGCTCTGCACGTGCACTACATGGACCCCTCCCAGGCGCCACCCTGCGCTGTCACGGAGAAGTTCGACTGCGGAGCGGTGAATCACAGCCGGTTCGCCGTCTTCCCGCCGCGCACCTTCGACGAAGACCCCAGGGGCGGACATCACATTCCGGTGGCCACGGTCGGCATCGCCGGCTATGTGCTGATCGCGCTGCTCGCGCTCACGGGACGCTGGTGGCTTACCTTCCAGGCATCGCTGATCGGATTCATGTGCGCCGGGTTTCTCAGTTATCTTGAGGCATACGTTCTGGAGAAGTGGTGCATCTACTGCTTATGGTCGCAGGCGATCGTTACCGCCATCTTTGTTGTGACCTCGTGCGTGGTCGCCGTGCGGTGGATGCAGTCGCGGCGATTGAGCGCCGCCGAAAGGTAGACGAAGAGACCTATGTGGCCCAAGGTACTGATGCAATTGTTCGAGTTGCTGCCTCATGTCACGCGTCTTGTGCCGGTCGCGGACCGCTACTTCGCCGCCAAGGCTGCCAACGAGAGCGCGAACGCGGACGCCTTTGCAGCCATGGCCGAGGGCGTACGCGGCGACCTGGGCCAGGTCACGGCCGCACATGCAGGTCTTTATCGCAAGCTGCAGGACCAGAGCAACCAGATCGCAGAGCTCACCGGCGACCTGCGCATTGCGCGGGCCTCCGCGGAGCAGAGCGAGCGGCGCGTGGAGGCGTTGACGGCCAAGGTCGACTCCATCGGTCTGTGGCTCAAGCTCAGCGTCAGCCTTGTGGCGGTGCTGCTTGTACTGGTCGTCGTTCTGCTGGTGCGTGGCCACTGATACGGGCGTTTTCAAGCGTAAAATAGCTCTATGGGAATCAGCCGCGAACAGGCGCTCGACTGCTTTAGAAGCGATGACTTGATCGGTATTGGCATGGAGGCCGACGCGGTCCGCCGCCGTCTTCATCCCGAGGGCGTGGTCAGCTACATCATCGACCGCAACATCAACTACACGAACTTCTGCACCGAGTACTGCACCTTCTGCGCCTTCTATCGTCCGCTCAAGGGCAAGCTCGCGAGCGAGGGATACATCCTCGACTTCGAGACGATCTACGACAAGATTCGCGAGACCGAGGAGATGGGCGGCACCGGCGTGCTGATGCAGGGCGGCCTGCATCCCGACCTGAAGATCGACTGGTTCGAGCGGCTCTTTCGCGGCATCCGGGAGCGCTTCCCCAACATCTGGCTGCACTGCCTGTCGGCGAGCGAGATTCTCGCCATCGCCGAGTACTCCGAGCTGAGCCTGCGCGACACCATCATGCGGCTGCGCGACGCCGGTCTGCAATCGATCCCCGGCGGAGGGGCCGAGATCCTCGACGACGACGTGCGCCATCGCATCGCGCGGCTGAAGTGCAAGACCGAGGACTGGGTCTCGGTCCACCGCACGGCGCACGAGCTGGGCATGCGCACGACCGCGACGATGATGTTCGGCGTCGGCGAGACCTTCGAGCAGCGCGTGAATCACTTCGAGGTCGTCCGCAAACTACAGGAAGAGACAGGCGGCTTCACCGCCTTCATCCCGTGGAGTTTTCAGCCGCACAACACTGCCCTGGGCGGCCGTGGATGGGACGAGGCCACCAGCGTCGAGTACCTGAAGACGCTCGCCATCAGCCGCATGTACCTCGACAACATCGAAAACGTTCAGGCCAGTTGGGTGACGCAGGGCCTGAAGGTGCTGCAGATGGGCCTGCGCTTCGGCGGCAACGACGTTGGCTCGGTCATGCTCGAGGAAAACGTGGTGAAGGCCGCCGGAACCTCGAACTGCACCACGGAAGAAGAGCTGCGGCGCATCATCCGCGATGCGGGATTCAAACCCGTGCAGCGGGATACGTTGTACAGGACGATGTTCCTGAATTAGAGGAGCACCGAATCAATCTGTCTTGATTGTATGAGTGTCAAGCTCGTGCAGGCTCTCAATCGTAGGCAGGGGATACGGTCGCGGAATATCGTCGAAATCGTAGGTTTCAAGCTCGCTCAAATAACCACCATCCGCGAAAACCAAGACTCCTACTGGATTCCGATCAGGTGTCAGACCGAGTAGATCAACAATGACCCTGCTCGTTGCGAATCCTGAAGGCGCCCTGCGATCTACTTCTAGCCTGATCGTAGGACAACCGCAATCGCAACGGCTGACAACCCTCGAGTATGAGACTTGTCCCAGAAAAGACTGAGCGGACTCGTTTCCGTGTGACAGTACGTAAGTGAGAAATTCCCGCTCTACATCAGAGAGGTTTCGTTCGTATCGCCGATGTGATCTTGGCATCGCTAAGACCTCAGTAAACCAAATCCTAAGCCGACTTCAACCCCGCCTCTTTGATCGCGGCCGAGATGTCATCATCCTTCATGCCTCGCCTGCGTAGACTCTCGGTCAATGCCTGCACGTTCGATCCCTCCAGCCGCTGTAGGTCCTTCCGCAGTCCCTGGCTAACGTACGCCTTGATGAGTGCCTGATATCCGGAGAACCCCAGCGTTGGCGCAATCTCCTTTAGGTCTGCAATCACGTGTTCGGGTATCCGCAGACTGATAGACGTCATGACATGCGGCTTCCCCAGCCTCTCCCTCATCTTTTCAACCGCCGTTTTCATATTGTCTCCTTTCGCCCGCCGTCGCTTCACGCGCCGAGATGATTCGTATCGAGTCGTCCTCGCGTTCCATGTGAACGACGTAGAGCAGATCGAACTCTTCGGTCAACCCAACCACCGCCTGCCGCTCTTCTTCTCCGTCAGTGGCATCCAGAAACATCGATAGCCGGTCGAAGAACACCTCACAGGCGACCTCAAACGCAATGCTGTGTTTGGTGCGATTCGCAACCGCCTTCCGGCTGTCCCATACAAAGCCCTGGCCTCGATACGCATAATGCACGTCCACAAGTTACGTATATACGAAGCATATACTAACGTCAATCGTCAACGGGGGGTACAGTTCGCGTAGAATCACGTAGAGCTTCCGTAGAGAGAAAACACCTGCACATCGCCCTCAACAATCTGGTCCATTCCCTCGCCATGTTCGCCGCTCCGCACGGGCTGAGCCATTACTGGAAGACGCACTATCTCGACCACACCTTCAGGGGACTGTATCGCTGGAACGGCTTCGACATCTGCCTGCTGATCCCGTACTTCGTTGTCATGGTGATCCTCGCCTTCTATGGCATTCACCGCTATCAGTTGGTGTGGCTGTACTATCGCAATCGCAGGAACGCAGCAAAGTGGGACGAGCCGCCTCAGCGCTGGCCCGAGGGCGAGCTTCCCTTCGTAACCATTCAGCTCCCCATCTTCAACGAGCAGTTTGTGATCGACCGGTTGATCGACGCCTGCTGCCGTCTCGACTACCCGCGTGATCGCTTCGAGATACAGGTGCTCGACGACTCCACCGACGAGACCACAGTGGTTGCGCAGCAGATCGTCGAGCGCTATGCGCGCGGCTTTGCCGGGATGGACCCGCAGCCGATCGTCTACATCCACCGCACCAATCGCCACGGCTTCAAGGCTGGCGCGCTCGATGCGGGGTTGAAGGTTGCCAGGGGCGAGTTCGTCGCGATCTTCGACGCCGACTTCGTCCCCCCGAGCCAGTGGGTGATGCAGGTGATCCACCACTTCGCCGAGCCGGGCATCGGCATGGTGCAGACACGATGGACGCACCTGAACCGCGACTACAGCTTCCTGACGCAGGTCGAAGCTATCCTCCTTGACGGACATTTTGTGCTGGAGCACGGCGGCCGCTCGCGCGCCGGGGTCTTCTTCAACTTCAACGGCACCGCCGGCATGTGGCGCCGTGAGACGATCGGCAACGCCGGCGGCTGGCAGCACGACACGCTGACCGAAGACACCGACCTGAGCTATCGCGCGCAGATGAACGGATGGCACTTCAAGTACCTGCAAGACGTCGAGTGCCCCGCCGAGCTGCCCATCGAGATGACCGCCTTCAAGACCCAGCAGGCACGCTGGGCCAAGGGCCTCATCCAGACCGGCAAGAAGATTCTGCCGCGCGTGATAAAGAGCGACCAGCCCTGGCATACCAAGCTCGAGGCCTGGTACCACCTGACGGCCAACATCAGCTACCCGCTGATGATTGTCCTCAGCGTGCTGCTGATGCCCGCGATGATTATCCGGAGCTGGCAGGGGCTGCTGCAGATGCTGCTGATCGACCTGCCGCTCTTCATGGCGAGCACGATGTCGATCTCGAGCTTCTACCTCGTCTCGCAGAAGGAACTGTTTCCGAAGAAGTGGTACAAGACCTTCCTGTACCTGCCATTCCTGATGGCGCTGGGCGTTGGACTTACGATCACGAACACAAAGGCCGTGATGGAGGCGTTGTTCGGCGTGCAGTCGGCCTTTGCGCGCACGCCGAAGTACCGCGTCGCCAAAAAGGGCGAGAAGAGCCAGGCGAAGAAGTATCGCAAGCGTCTTGGCATCATTCCGTGGATCGAGCTGGCGATCGGCTGCTACTTTGCGGCGACGGTCTGGTATGCGATCACGACGGAGAATTTCTTCACCGTGCCGTTCCTCGTACTCTTCGTCTTCGGCTACTGGTACACCGGTCTGCTGAGCCTGCTGCAAGGGCGCTTCGAGCGCTTTGGCAACGCAGGGCAGGAGTTGCACGAGAAGCCGTACCCTATGGGGATCTAGTCTTCGAGGAGGGCGCGTGAAAGCCGTCTTACGCACCGTAACAATCGTTCTGGTCATCGCGAGCAGCGCATGTTTTGCGCTCGACTCCGTACCCAAAGCCGAGTACCGTCAGCGGCGCGTTGCGCTTGCCGCAAAGCTAAACGGTGGCGTCGCGATCCTCTTTGCGGCAGAAGAGCCCGTGCTCGACTTTATGCCGTACCGGCAGGACGAGGACTTCTACTATCTCTCCGGCTGGAACGAGCCCGGTGCTGCTATTGCTCTCATCCCCGCTGTCGCAGCCGTCGCCGAGACACCCGGCACAGCTCTCGGAGGACGCGCGGAGCAGGCGTATCGCGAGATACTCTTTCTGCCCTCGCGCAACCCGCGCACCGAGAAGTACACCGGCCCCAAGATGGACGCGGCCACGTCTGGCGCCGCCGCAACAACAGGCTTCGATGAAGTGCTTCCGATGACGGAGATGCCCGCGGTGCTGAACAAACTTATCTCCGGCGACCGTACGCGGCTGCGAAACATCTGGACGGAGAAAGGTTCCGCGCAGGCAACGGCAGCCCTTGGGTTTCTCGGCGCTACACTTGGCACAAGCTCGGCGGAGCCTTCAGGCGACGTTGCGCAGCCGCTGACGCTGTTACGCGCCATCAAATCGCCTGCGGAGATTGAGCTGATCCGCAAGGCATCCGACGCCTCGATTGCAGCGCAGCTTGCTGGAATGCGCGCGATCAAGCCGGGCGTCGGCGAACGCACTGTTGCCGGTATCGAGATTGCAAAGATGATGGAGGATGGCTGCGAGCGCCCCAGCTACGCACCCATCGTCGGCTCCGGCCCGAACTCCACCACGCTGCACTACAGCGACAACTCGCGCGTTATGCAGTCCGGCGATACCGTCGTCATCGACGCCGCAGGCGAGTACAGCATGTATGCGAGCGACATCACGCGCACTATGCCCGTCAACGGCCACTTCACGCCGCGCCAGCGCGAGATCTACGAGATCGTCCTTGGGGCACAGCGCGCGGCAGCGGCTGCATTTGTAGCGGGCAAATCGAAGATCAACGACCCGCAGCGCAAGCAGGCGGACTCACTCGACCAGGTAGCCTTCGCCTACGTCAACGCGCATGGCAAGGACCTTCACGGCCAGCCACTTGGCCAATACATGGTGCACGGCCTGGGCCACCTCGTTGGCATCGACGTGCACGACCCGTGGGACTACAGCAAGCCGCTCGACAAGGGCATGGTCTTCACCATCGAGCCGGGAATTTATATCCCCGAGGAGAAGATCGGCATTCGCATCGAAGACGTCTTCTACGTGGATGCGGACGGCAAGCTCGTGGACCTGATCGCCCAGCTTCCACATGAAGCGCCGGATATTGAAGCGGCAATGCGGCAATAGATTCTTCTCTGCTGCGGCCTCTCGATCGGATATTCTGAAGCCCCTGACGCCCTGGGTCGAATATGCTCTCTGCCGCGCGGATCGTCGTCTCCCTGGTTCTCGGTTACGCCGAGACCGTTGCGCTTGCAATGGTCTCGACCTTTGCGCTCGTACATCTTCGACGCGATATCGTGCTGGATGGCAGACGTTTGAGCATGCGTTATAAGCTGCTTCAGGGTGTTCTCTGGATGGTGAATTCGGCCATCGCGGGATATCTCGCCCTGCTGGCCGCAGGGAATGCTTCTCACGCGCTGACGGCAGCACTGCTGGCGGCGGCCCTCGTCGTTGCTCTGTGGAGAAACACTGAGGAGGCCCGACAGACGGGGCTGCTGTATATGCTCGCGGCAAGCGCCTCCATCGTCGCCGGTGTCGCGGTCGCGTACTACGCTCGCGGACTCCAGATGAGATAGCGAAAGAGGAAGCCCGGCACAGAGGCCGGGCTTCGGTATTGCTTGTGAAACTGCGCGGCTACCAGCGGAGACCAACTGTGACGGGTAGATATCCAGTGCGCTTGTTGTTCTCCGGATAGAGTCCGCTGACGGAGTTGTTGCTTGGCTGGTTGTTCACCCAAACGTAGCGTGCTTCCGCGTAGAGGTTCTCCGTCGCGAACCGCGACAACCTGTAGGTGAAGCCGATGCCGCCGTTGAAACCGCCGGCATTGTTTGAGTAGTGGTCGAAGACCTGGTTTTGGGTAAAGCTGTAGCAGAAGCCGTAGAAGTCGCAGTAGACGCCCTGCTGCGGCAGGGTCCAGTTCGACACCTTGCGATAGAAGCCTCCGCCGCCAATGACGTATGCGCCCATCGCGTCGCCCTGGTAGAAGGTGTAGCGTGGATTCAGCGTAAGCGACCAGACGTGAGCGCTTCCATCGAGACCGGTGAAGTCGACGGGATTGCCGTTCTGGTCCTTCAGACCAAGGGCGTTGTAGCGCGCAAACTGCCGATTGATGTTGCTCAGCGAGTCGTTGAACTTGTCGTAGTTGTACTCAAGCTGCACGCCGAACTTCTTATTGAAGTTGTATCCACCCGCCACCTGAAACTTCCAGTTCACGGTCAAGTCTTTGGCCGTGGTTCCAGTGGGCGCGTCGAACCCGCCGCCAACGGCAAACAAATACTTCTTCGAGCCGTCGGGATTGTGCATGCGGTCGCTGTAGTTCGTGCGACCGTATCTGCGGCGCGGCGGAGGCTGCATCTCGCCTGCACGAAGATCGAAGCTCGTTGCCGATGCCATCTCTTCCGTCCCGGTGCTCGAGCTGTAGTTGAGGCCGGCCGGGCGTGAAAGATCGAGCGGGGCCATCAGGCTTGCCTTCAGATCGACGGGCTTCGCGGTCTGAGGAGTTGCGACTGTCTGTGCAGAGAGACCGGCAGCAACGCTGAAAATGGCGATCGCGGCAGTACGAACGATCGGCGTAGAGAAAGTTTGAGTTTTCAAGTGCATCCTTTTCACTCCCATTTGCTCTGATGCGGCAGCGGCGGCTATTGGATGTAACCCCAATCTATTGTCCTTGTTGTGTAGACGCCGCAAATTCCGTTTTGGATGACAACCTCGTTCAGTTTGTAACGCAAACAGATGGGCACCATGCACTCTGCAAGGTGCCCATCCTTGTCACGCAAACGTCAAACTCAGTGGATATCGAACTGCTCCGGGTGAAGACTCGGGTCGGATTTGACGAGGATCGTCTTGCCCACGATCTCTTCCATCTCCTGCAGCCACTTCGTCGACGACTTCAACTGCTTGACGACGTCCGGGTGCACGCGCAGCATGACGTCGCCGCGGTCGAGATGCTTCGCCATCTTACGCATCTCGATGTAGATGTCGTTGCACACCGTCACCGGCGACTTCACCATGCCCGTTCCCGCGCACACGCCGCAGGTGGTCGACAACGTTCTTTCGAGCGACTGCTTCACGCGCTTGCGCGTAATGGCGACGAGACCGAAATCGTTGAACTGGAGAATCTTCGACGGCGCGCGGTCGCTCTTCAACTCTTCTTCAAGAGCGGCCATGACGCGGTTGCGGTTCTTCCGCTCGTCCATATCGATGAAGTCGATGATGATGATGCCGCCGAGGTCGCGCAGGCGAATCTGGCGCACGATCTCAGGGATCGCATCGAGGTTCGTCTTTACGATGGTGTCTTCGAGACGCGCCGTCTTGCCGACGTACTTGCCGGTGTTGATGTCGATGGCGACGAGTGCCTCTGTCTGGTTGATGACGATCGAGCCGCCGGACTTGAGCCACACCTTCGAACGCAGCGCCTTGTTGATCTCCTCGGTGATGCCGAACTGCTCGAAGAGCGGTGTCTCCTTGCTGTACAGCTTCACGCGGCGAATCAGCGAGGGCTGGAAGCGCTGCAGGAACCGCAGGATGCGCTCGTAATTCTCTTCGCTGTCGACCCAGATGGCTGAGAAGTTGTCCGTCACCTGGTCGCGCAGGATACGCTCGACGAGGTTGAGGTCGTGATAGATCAGCGCCGGCGACTTCGACGACTCCGAGCGCTGCTTGATGTCGGCCCACAGATTGAGCAGGAAGCGCAGGTCGGAACGAAGTTCCTCTTCGCTCGCGCCCGCCGCCGCCGTGCGAACGATGAAGCCGCCCGCGGCGTCACCCTTCTCGCTCAGCAGAATTTCTTTGAGCCTGCGGCGCTCGCCGTCGGAGTCGATCTTGCGCGAGACTCCGGTATGGTTCACCGTCGGCATAAAGACCAGGAAGCGTCCGGGCAGGGCGATGTGCGAGGTAATGCGCGCGCCCTTCTTCGCAATCGGCTCCTTGGCGATCTGCACAAGGACCTCCTGGCCGGGCTTCAGCAGCTCGCTGATCGCGGGCAGGTCCGTCGCCTGCATTGTGCGTCCGCGCCCCCCGCTGCGTTCGCGGTCGCCGCCGCCACCGGCATGACGCGCGCGATCGCGTCCGCCACGGCGTCCATCGCGACGGCCACGGCGGCGATCCGAGTCGCGATGACGCTCACGCGCCGGAGCTTCGCCTTCGGCTACAGCAGGCTCTCCCTCCTCGGC
This sequence comes from Acidobacteriota bacterium, assembly GCA_018268775.1. Classification (GTDB taxonomy): domain Bacteria; phylum Acidobacteriota; class Terriglobia; order Terriglobales; family Acidobacteriaceae; genus Edaphobacter. The sequence continues at coordinate 79,212 of JAFDVV010000032.1, forward strand.
GTATTCCGCTTCATCCTCCGAAGCCTCTGCTTCTGTATCGAGAGCATCGTCTTCAAGCGCCTCGGCGCCATCGTAAACGGCGTGTTCTTCCTCGAAGTCGTCCTCTTCCCCTTCGTCTTCGCCGGGGCGAGTGATCTCATCGATCGACATCTCGCGGAGCATGGTGCCGAGATCGGCAGCGCCTTCGAGCGTCTCCTCTTCGTCCAGATCGTCGAGCTCTTCGACAGACGACGCCTGCAACGTGGTCGTGTCGTAGTCCTCGTCGTCGATAACGTCTTCTTCAACCACCGCAGCACTCTCTTCGAGCGCCTGATGCTGGGCCTCCTGCTCCACAGGATCGGCCACCGGGGCCGAAGACTCCATCCAGCCACCGGCATGGATCGAGGTCACGTCGTGGGCCGGTTCCACCTGTGTCTCCTCTGCAACGTGGCTGGCATCCTCAACCGGACGAGCTGCAACCTCCAGTTGTTCGATCTCCGCATGAGGAAGCTCAGTGTGCTGCTCGACGATCTCCTCGACCTCTTCCACCGGAGCGCTCTGGCGGAACTCGCTCGGAGCGACAGGGTCGACACGATAGGACGCTGAGGCCTCGACCGGCTCATACTCGGCCTGAGGGGCGGGTGCGGCAGCAGGCTCGCTCTGCGCCGCGATCTCTACGATCTCGGCTACAGGCTTCACGGGCTCGGCAACGCGCTCCTTCTTCTCGGGCACGCGGCGTCGCGAGAGCGACTCGCCCGGAAGAACGAATCCTCCGTCCCATCCACCTGGAATCTCGTAACCCGGCGCGGCAGGCACTACAGCCGCCGGCTGCGGCGCTTTGGCCTCGGCGGCGACAGGCTCCTGACCGCCCGCACGATACTTCGACAGCGATTCGCCGGGAAGAATGATCGGCTCGGATGCCGGCGCTTCCTGCGCCGCTGCCGTCTCGTCAACTCCATAAGAGGACGTCCTCGGCTCGAAGCCTCGCGGCGACCTGCGGCCACCGCGATCTCGGTCGCGATTGCGTCCGCCGCGGCCACGGTCATCGCGTCCGCCACGCTCGCGGGGTTGGTCATTAGGCTGATCGTTGCCGAAATCGGGGCGCCTGGAGCCACGGACGAAATCCTGCTCCTGGTCGCCGTTCTCCTGCGCTGTGCCCTCCAACTGGGCACCCTCAGAGGCGACGCCGGGTTGCTCTTCCGCTCCGTCAATCTCGTAAGTCGACTCGTAGGGGTCGACAGCCGCATCGGACGCATCCGCCTGCGGTTCAGCTCCCTGGGCCTGCGGACGGGCTTCGCCGCGCTGTCCACGTCCACGGCGACGGCCACGGCGGCCGCGCCAGCGACGGCTTCCATCGGCACCCGGAGCGCCTTCGCCTACCTGCTGGTTCTCTTCGACTGTCTCGTTGGCGGCATAGCTCTCGTCCTGCCCTGCTTCGGCGGCCTCGGGAGTTGCATCCTCTCCGCTGCCCTGCCCGCGCCTGTTGTCGCGGTCGCGGCGGTTGCGGTTGCGGTCTCTGCCCCGGTCGCGCTCGCCGCGTTCACCTTCCAGCGTCTGGGGCTCGCGGCCTCCGCGAGGCTGACCTCCGCCGCGATGCGATCCTTCGCCCTCGAAGTCGGCCGTGTCTCCGGCCTCCTCCATAAAGTCTGTGATGTAAAGGAAGGCGTCGCGCTCGAGCCCAATGTCCACAAAGCTGGACTGCATGCCGGGCAGCACGCGCGTTACGCGGCCGTTGTAGATCGACCCCGCAAGCGTGTATTCGTTTTCGCGCTCGTAGTAAATCTCCGCGAGTGCGTCGTTTTCAACGATGGCAAGCCGCGTCTCGTGCGGCGTGCTCGATATATAAATTTCCTTCGCCATGTTGCTCTGCTCTTTCTGCCCGCTCTTACGGGCGGCAGACAAGGCAGAGAGCGATCACGTGTCCAGACTTAGCCCAATGGCTAGGTCTGGCTCACCGCAGTGCGGACGGGAGTGTAGAGAGGATGAAACTCGAATTGATGGCGATCAAACGCCTGTTCAGATGAGATATAGGCCGACCCGTCCGTCCGGGCCCGCTCAACAGCGGAGTACATGGGACGGTAGGGATCGGATACACCAAAGGAACCTTCGAGCAACTGCGGGCAAGCGGAATCGGTGACCATAACTGCCTCAATATCATTTACTTGAGGTGTGGCCGTTTGCCATCCGGATGCAATCATCTTCTCTGAATCCTGTCCGGCCAACGGATGGAACTCTCTCGCCTGGCCGGCCTTTTTCTTCAAATCTTGTTGCCGCTCTCCGGGAATATTCGCCTGGGTGAAGCGGGATCGACGCTGACGGGGCATCTACAGCCTGTCACACGCTTTACATAGTATTGCACTAAAGCCGCAACAGCCGCCAGTCGAAACCGGTAACTGTCAGAGAGGAAATCAGTTTACAAACCGGCGCATGCGGATATTCATGACGATCCCCAGCGACAGGAAGGTGAAGAGGATCGACGATCCTCCGTAACTCATAAGAGGCAAAGGGATTCCCGTCACCGGCATAAGGCCGAGCACCATCCCCATATTGACCGCTATCTGGAAGACGATCACCGCAACGATACCCATGATGATGTAGGCGCCGGGGAGGTCTGCCGCCGTCTGGGCGTTTTGAATCAGCCGCATCAGGATCAGGAAGTAGAGCAGCAGCACACCAAGCGCGCCGACAAAGCCGTGCTCCTCGCAGAAGGCCGCAAAGATGAAGTCGGTGTAGGGGATGGGGAGGAAGTCTCCCTGCGTCTGCGTCCCTTTGTTCGCACCCTTACCCCAGATACCGCCGGAGCCTACCGCGATGAGGGATTGCCGAATCTGATAGCCCTTGCCCTTGGGGTCGGCGTCGGGGTCGATGAAGGCCGTAAGTCGTGCCTTCTGGTAGGGCTTCAGCAGCTTGCCGCTCTTCCAGGCGCCGCCGATCACAATCGTGAAGACCAGTACGAGAATCGCAGCCTGCTTCAGCCGGATGCCGCCCAAAAACAGCCCGCACAAGAGCACTGGAAAGTAGGTGAGCGAGGTCCCCATGTCCGGCTGCATCAGCACCAGCATCATCGGAACGCAGACCAGCGCGAAAGCCTTGCCGATATCGCGCCAGCTCAGCTCGCGGCCGCCGAGGTTCCAGAAATAGCGCGCCACCGCGACGATCAGCACCAGCTTCACCCACTCCGAAGGCTGAAAGTGAACGCCGCCGCCCAGGTTGATCCAGCGCCGCGCACCCAGCACCTTCTGTCCTACAAGCTTCACCGCCACCAGCGAAAGGATACTGATTCCATAGGCCCACGGCACGATGTCCAGCAGACGGTGATAGTCGATCATGGACATGATGAACATCAGGAACAGGCCGACGGCAAGAAAGCCAATCTGTTTCTGGTCGAAGCCATGAAACTTTGTGTGCAGCGTGGCCGATTTGATCTCGAGCACGCTAATGACCGACAGCAGGGCCACAAAGCCGAGCAGGACCCAGTCGAAATCGCGGTAGGAGGAGAGCCGGAACATAGCCGTTCAGGTCGGTCTGAGTAGGAAGGTCGTCCTAGTCCTGATCGAGAACCGAAAAGACCTCCGCCACATTCACGCTGATCGCTGTCCCGGCGACAGCCAGTTCCGTCTCCCGAACAACCTCAAAGCCGTCCGCCGTATACCTTCGAGCTTCCCGGGCACCCGGATCGAAGCACCATACATGCTCGACGCCCATGGCCAGGTAATCGTTCAACCGCGCCCGCATTCTCGCCCACGTGTCCTCCGGGCTGAGCACCTCGATGCACAGGAGCGGGGCTTCCCGGACGATCCTGTTTACCTTCTGCCCACGGCGCAGAATCAATACATCGGGAACCCTGTACCGCTTCGGCCCTACCTGCAGACGGCACTCGGGTACCGTCACAATCTTCCAATCGGCCTCATGGGTTCCAAATATCCTTAGCAACACAAACTGGACACGACCGTGCTCAAACTCTCCCAGATTTCGCTCCTCGACCCTTCCGTCCACATAGTCGCAGTCGGGCCGGTAGCTCGTACGCAGGTACTCCTCCTCGGAGACGAACCGTTCTTCCGCCGAAATCGCATGGGCCGTTGCCATGGTTTTAGTATGCTCCTATCGGCCTCTACCGTCACTCGAAGTCGATGCTCCGGCTATCTAATTAATTTGGCACATTTTCAGTCTTCAGCGCGACGGGCGGCGGGGTAGCCTGAGCCGTCGGTTGACCTGTGGGCGGGGCTGCGGGGGTCTCTGGAGCAGCCGACGCCGGCTTCGGCGTCTCGGCGATCTTGAGATTGTTGGCACGCCTGCGCTGCTTCTCCACGAACGTATTGATAATGCCAGCGGCCAGCCGGGCGGAGTTGTTGCCCCAGTAGCCGTGCTCCCACAGAACGGCGACCACGATGTCGGGGTTGCGGCGGGGCGTCATTCCCACAAACCAGGCGTTGGGGATGGTGTTCTTGTTGGTGCTGCCCTTCTGGCGCCCGCTGACGACGTCGGCTGTACCGGTCTTGCCGGCGAAGTCGACCCCCTCAAGGCGGGCGGCATAGGCCGTGCCGATGGGCGAAGATGTCACCGAATACATGGCGTCGGTAATGATCTCCCAGTTCTCGGGAGTGAGCGGAATCGTCTTTTCACCGGAGCCGGGAAAGTTCTCCTGGATGGATTCCTGAAGCTCGGGAGGGACCTGATCGGACGAGACCAGGTGCGGGCGGCGGAGTACTCCCCCTGAAGCAATCCCGGAGAGTGCGCGGGCCAACTGGACCGGTGTTGCCGTCGTCGCACCCTGGCCGATACCGACGGAGATCGTCTCGCCGGCATACCACTTCTCGTGATAGTTCTTCAGCTTCCATTGCGTCGAGGGCACGATGCCAGAGGCCTCGTCGGGAAGGTCGATTCCGGTCTTCTGCCCCAGCCCCACCGAAGAGGCATACCTTGCGATGGTGTCGATGCCCAGACGATCGGCGAGCGTGTAATAGAACGTATCGCAGGAGTACGGGATGGCGTTGTCGATGCTGACCATGCCGTGGTTGCGGTCGCAGGAGAAGTAGTGTCCGTAGAAGGTTGCGCCGTGGTTGCAGGGCACATGCATCAACTGCGCCTTGCCCTCCTGAAGACCGGCGTACGACATGATGATCTTGAAGGTCGATCCCGGCGCCAGTTGCGCCTGAATGGCCTTGTTCAGCAGCGGGTGGTCGGGGTTATTGAGTATCTCGTTCCAGTAACTTTTCGTCAGGCGCACCGCGAACTGGTTGGGGTCGAAGGTAGGCCGCGAGACCAGCGCCAGAATCTCGCCGGTGTGCGGGTCCATGGCAATCACTGCGCCGTTCTTGCCCTCCATCGCCTTCTCCGCCGCCATCTGGATGTCGAGGTCGATGGTGAGCCGGAGGTCTTTACCCGGCTGCGCGAGGGTCTGCCCGAGGTGGCCGATCTCCTTGCCGTGCGAGTTCACGATCACGTCGCGGCTGCCGTCCACTCCGCGAAGGAGCGAATCGTAGGTGGCCTCCACGCCCGACTTTCCGACGACGTCGCCCGGCTGATAGAAGGCATACTTCGGTTTGTTGAGGTCGTCTTCGGATATCTCGCCGACGTAGCCGATCAGGTGGGCGGCGAAGCCGTCGCGCGGGTAGAGCCTGCGTTGCTCTTCGAGCGTCTCCAGCTCGGGCAGCTCGTTGCGATGTGCTTCGATAAATGCCTGCTCGTCGGGAGTGATGTCCTGCTTGAGCGGGATCGGCTGATACTTTGGCGCGGATTCGTAGCGCTTGAGCGTCGCGTGGATCTGGTCGGGCGTCATGTGCAGCCCGGCGGAGATCAGCGGCATGTCCGCCTCGAGGTCCTTCACCTGCTCGCGCAGGATGAAGCAGGAGACCGACGGATAGTTGTCGACCAGCAGCCGGCCCTCGCGGTCGAAGAGACGGCCCCGCGGAGCCAGTACCGGGACCTTGCGGATGCGGTTGGCCTCGGCCAGCGCGCGGAAGTTGTCCACGCCAACGACCTCGAGCCGCCACAGGCCCGCGGCGAGGACGACCAGAATCGCCGCAATCACATACTGCACCGCCGTCAGCTTGGCGACGGGCAGCTTCTCGGTCTTGCGTATGGCGAGTTCGGATTGTGGCGTCAGTTCCATCGGTCTTTCAGTGCGGGGGCTGCCGGTTAGACGGCTCCCGCGGTCAAATCACTCCGGTCGTTTCGTCAGGTCAAGCAGAAAGAAGATCGGTATTGCCACCACTGTGTTTGCCAGTGCGCGCAAAAGCTCTTGTAGCCATTGCAGATGCACCTCGGCCTGCCCGAGCAGTCTGCGATTGATGAGGAACAGGATTGCGCTGTTGAGGATGGAGAATCCAAAGTTCATCAGCACGCGGGTCGTCAGGCTGTCCACGTCGACCTGCACGCCGATGCTGGCCGCGATATATCCGATCACCGACTTTGCCATGCCGTTGACACCGATGGGGCGTCCCGTAAGCGCGTCCTGGGCAAGGCCTATCAGTGCGCCGGTGATGGTGCCTGCCGCCGGACTTCGCCGTGAGACGGAGAAGAAGATCGCCACGATCAACGGCAGATCGATATACGAGAACCGCCAGAAGAGCCGGGACAAGAGCACCTGGAGAACGATCGCCGCAACCGGCACAAGCAGCGTTACAGCCGGTGAGAAGCTGTGCTGTTCGATCTCCTGTCGCGATGTGTAGCTGAGGCTGGGCATGGTCAGTTGTTGGGGCTCTCCGGTTGAGGTTTGGCGGGGCCGTCCGAAGAGGTAGGCGTGGTTGAGCGCGGCGCCGGAGCGGCGACTGGCCCGGCCGGGTGTTCTGCCCCAGGGGTGAGATCCGCTGCGGGAGGCGTCGTCCCAGGCGAATAGCGGTCGGGGCGCAGCGCAGGCAGCGGACGCGGAACGACACCGGCGGGATTGGCGGAAGTTCCGAGACCGGCGGGAGCGTTGGGGTCGGCCGTATCGCGCAGGCTGGGAAGGCGGTCGGCGACGACCTGGGCAGCGGACTGCGCAGCAGCCTCGGCGGCAGCTTCGTCGGCCGCAGCTTTGGCGGCAGCCTTCGCCGCAGCCTGCTGCTGCGCCGTCGTCGCACCCTGCGCAAGATCTTTCTGGGCCAGGGCGGGCAGGTTCGTCTGCGTGCCGGTGATGACGAGCACCTCTTCCAGTTGGAAGAGGTTGGCAGCCGGCTTTATCTGGATCAGCGTATAGGGC
>JAFDVV010000033.1 GCA_018268775.1 Acidobacteriota bacterium
GTCGCCAACCCGGCAAGAACGCCCACCGGGGCGAGCCACGCAAGGCCGTGCTCCTGGTAGTGCACCAGCGAGGCCGGACGCGCCACAATCGTCGCCGGCACGCTCGCCGCAGTAAGTAGCAGGACGACAGGCCACAACTTCTTCGCCAGCGCGGTCGCTCGCAGGTTCAGGTCGCCCGCAGTCTTCAGCGCCAGATACAAAAGCCCGTGCAGCGCGAGCGCCAGCAGAGCCAGCACGCCGCCGATGACCGTGTACCAGTCGAGGATCCCTGGGTTGGGGCCAGTCCTCCAGTCCGTCCACAACGGAAGAAAGAAGTAGTTGTCGGGGCCGAGAGGAACTCCGCGCACCACATTGGCCAGCGCGGCGCCGAAGAAGATCGCCAGCAGCGCGCTCGACAGAAAAAATGTTGCATCGAAGAGACTCTTGTACACGTTGTCGTGTGTGTGCGCCCGCATCTCGATGCTTATTCCGCGCACGATCAAAAGCCACAGCACGATGGTGAGCGGAAGATAAAACCCGCTGAACGACGATGCATATAACAGCGGGAAGGCGAAGAACAGCGTGCCTCCGCCTGCGATCAGCCACACCTCGTTGCCGTCCCACACCGGGCCAATGGCGTGCATGGCCTTGCGTCTGTCCTGCTCCGTGCGCGCCACCAGCGGGTAGACGATGCCCACGCCGAGGTCGAAACCATCGAGCACAACGTAGATCGCCAGCATTGCCGCTACAATCCAGAACCACAGCGTACCCATAGTCTCTCCTCGCGCGGAAGTCTAAGCCGTTGTCAGCGTGTGTCCGTCATGACCCGCGTCGACGACAGGCGCACGGGGGCCCTTTTGAATCGCCGTGTAAACCAGCACGATCCACAGGATCGAAAGCAGCGAGTACATCCCGAGAAATCCAAGCAGAGTAAACAGGCTCGACCCTGGCCCCACATGCTTGGAGTAACCCTCCGATGTCCGCATCAGTCCGTAGACCAGCCACGGCTGCCGCCCCAGCTCCGCCGTCAACCACCCTGCCGTGTTGGCAATGTAGGGCAGAGGAAAACTCAGCAGCAGCGGCCACAGAATCCATCGCGCCGAGTACAGCTTCCCGCGCCACAACAGGAACGCGGACACAGCCATCAGCGCGGCAAAGTACGTCCCAAGCCCGGCCATGATGTGATACGCGTAGAAGAGCAGCGGAAGCGCTGTCGGCCAGTCTTCTTGCGGGAACTGGTCGAGCCCCTTCACCTCCGCCTGCGTCGTTCCATAGATCAAAAAACTGAGCACTTTATTGACGACCAGAGGGTTGTCGATCTTCTGGTTCTCCACGTCGGGCTGTCCCATCAGCACCATTGGAGCGCCTGGCGTGGAGTGAAAGAGTCCCTCCATCCCAGCAACCGCCAGCGGCTGGTGCTTTGCCATGTACTTGCCGTGCAGGTCGCCCGTTGGAAATATCTGCGCGATACACGAGATCACACCCGTAACGACGCCAACCTTGACGAAGATGCGTCCGAAATCGGTGTTCTTGCCTTGCAGCAGGTACAACGCCCCGGTCGCCGCTACAACAAACGCCCCTGTAATGACTGCGCCCGACATGTTGTGCGCATACTGAATCCACGCCCACGGATTCATCATCAGGCCCCAGAAGCTGGTGACTTCATAGACCCCGTTCGGCATGATCCTGTACGCGACAGGATGCTGCATCCACGCATCCGTCACAATGATGAAGAACCCCGAGATCCACGAACCGAGAAAGACCATGAACGCCGACAGCCAGTGAAGCCGGCGCGATATCTTCTTCTCGCCAAACAACAGCAGCCCAAGGAAAGCCGACTCCAGAAAGAACGAGAAGACTCCCTCCATCGCCAGCGGCTGTCCGATCACGCCGCCTGTCCTGCGCGAGAACTCCGACCAGTTGGTACCGAACTGAAACTCCATCGGAATGCCTGTGACCACGCCGATCACGAAGTTCACCGCAAAGATGCGCGCCCAGAACCGTGCCGCGACATCATAGAGTTCACGCTTCTCTGGGGCGGTTGTGCGCAGCGCGACGGTCTTCATCGCAACAATCAGCAGCGCCAAACCCATTGTGAGCTGGGGAAAGAGATAGTGGTAGGTGATCGTAAAAGCGAAGTGGATCCGATGAAGCGTGAGTGCATCCATTCATCTCTCCTCTTAGATCTGCGGCATACACAGTATGTACTCGAAACGATCGGGATGGAGATGCGCTGCGGATTTTTTGCGGGCGAATAGCGGTGAAGCCCAGTCTGTCGAAGATGCGCTAACAGAAAAGGGCCAACGGCCCGCAATATATTAGCCTGGGCCGAAGGCCCAGGTAAAAGGCCTATGAATGCAGAGAGCGCAGAAGGCGCGACATAAAATGCCGCACCTGAATCAGTCCATCCCAAAAAACAAAAGCCCCGGTTGCCCGGGGCCTTTGCGTCAGATTGTAGAGGGTTACACCTGAGGCTTTGGAGTCAGCTTGACGAATGCCTTCGAGCAGGTCGCCCAGTCGGCGAGCATCGTCTTCGCCAGCCCGCTGTCTGCCAGCGCACTGTGCTCTTCCAGCAGGTGCTTCAGGAACTCCTGCGACTCCGCGTCGACCGCATCGAACGGCTGTGGGTCGATAAACTCAGGGTGGAAACGATGGCCCTTGATGAACTCGCCGCCCGCGTCATAGACCCACGCCAGTCCGCCTGTCATGCCCGCGCCGAAGTTCATTCCGGCCTTGCCCAGCACGACGACCATTCCGCCAGTCATGTACTCGCAGCCATGGTCGCCTACGCCTTCCACGACAGCCGTTGCGCCCGAGTTGCGAACGCCGAAGCGCTCACCTGCGCGTCCTGCGGCAAACAGTCTGCCCGAGGTCGCCCCATATAGCGCTACGTTGCCGAGGATCACGTGCTGTCCGCTGTCCTTCGCGGCAAGTCCGCGGGCCTTGATCACGATCTCTCCGCCCGAGAGTCCCTTGCCGACGAAGTCGTTCGCCTGTCCGTCGAGCACCAGCTTCATTCCATCGGCGGCAAATGCGCCAAAGGACTGGCCGGCGGTTCCGTGCAGGTTGAACGTCACATCGGCGTGCAGGTCGTTCTGCGCGCGACGCAGTGCCAACTCGCCTGAGAGACGCGTGCCCACCGAGCGATCGCGGTTGGCAATCTCCGACTCAATGACATAGGGTTTGCCTGCCTCGACGGCCTCAAGCGCCGGTGCCACCCACTGCTCGTCGATCGGCGGCTCTGGCAGAGGCTGGTCGTTGCGGCCGCCCATCCAGCGTCGCGGACCGTCTCCCGCGGGAGCCAGCATCGGCGATAGGTCCAGGTTGCCGTCGAAACGCACCTGCTCCAGAAGGTCGGTGCGGCCAACGGCTGCTTCCAGCGAGGGAAGGCCGTAGCGTGCCAGCAGGCTCTGAAGGTCCGCCGACATCTGTTCGAAGAAGCGGACGATATGCTCCGGCTTGCCTCGGAACTTGGCCCGCAGCTCCGGCTTCTGCGTTGCAATGCCAGTGGGACAGGTGTTCAGGTGGCACTGGCGCGCCATGTCGCAGCCCAGCACAACCAGCACCGCCGTGCCAAAGGCGAACTCGTCGGCACCAAGTAGCGCCGCAACCAGCACATCGCGCGCCGTGGCGATGCCGCCGTCGGTACGCAGACGAACGCGGCCGCGCATGCCGTTCTGCATCAGCACCTGCTGCGCCTCGGCAAGCCCAAGCTCCCAGGGATTGCCTGCGTACTTGATGCTCGAAAGCGCGGCAGCGCCCGTGCCGCCGGTGTTGCCCGCGATCACAACGTAGTCGGCGTACGCTTTGGCGACTCCCGCCGCAACCGTGCCAACGCCGCAGCCGGAGACCAGCTTCACACCGACCGTGGCCTTCGGGTTTACGCGCTTCAGGTCGTAGATCAACTGCGCCAGGTCTTCGATCGAGTAGATATCGTGGTGCGGTGGCGGCGAGATCAGCGGCACTCCCGGCTGCGCATGACGAAGCCGCGCAATCAGGCCGCTCACCTTGTGGCCGGGAAGCTGTCCGCCCTCGCCGGGCTTGGCTCCCTGAGCCACTTTGATCTCGATCTCTTCAGCATGAGCAAGATATTCGGCTGTGACGCCGAAGCGGCCCGAGGCGATCTGCTTGATCTTGTTGTTCAGCGAAACATGCACGGCCGGGGCTGCGACCAGTGGCTCGGCCACTGCGACGCTGCCTTCCGCATTTACAGACGCGCTCGCGCCACCGCCCGAAGGAGGCAGCCCAGCAACGACAGGATGGACGCGGTAAACGGCAGCGTCTTCGCCACCCTCGCCCGTGTTCGAGCGCGCGCCCAGCATGTTCATGCCTGCGGTAATCGTCTGGTGGGCCTCAGGGCTGAGCGAGCCAAGCGACATCGCGCTTGCGATAAACCGCTTCGTCAAGCTCGCTGGACTCTCCACCTCGTCAAGCGAAAGCTGTGGGCCTGCGGGACGGATCTCCAGCAGATCGCGCAGCACCGCCGGATCGCGCGCGATGACGTCCTTGGTGTAGATGGCAAATGCGCCCGCTGGGTCGGTCGGCTGCGGCACGTTGCGCGCGCTTCCTACGACGGACTGCAACGCCTTGACCGTCGGCGGCTGCCACGCATGAGGTTCGGCGACCTCCGCCTTGCGGAAGCGCACCCAGCCGTAGTCCGGCAGGTCGGCTGCGGGAGCGCCCTCGCCTGACGGCTGCCACGTGTAGCGAAGCTGGCGGTCGACCTCGGTAAAGCCGATGCCCGACAGCGGCGCGGGAGTATTGGGGAAGCAACGCTCCACCACGCTCGAGTGTAGCCCCAGAATGTCGAACTGACGCGCGCTGCGATAGCTGTCGACGACGGAGATTCCCATCTTCGACATCACCTTCGCCAGTCCGGCGTCGAGCGCCTTGAGCATCTTCTTCTCGGCGGCCTCAGGCTCCGTCCCTGCCGGTGCAAGGGCGCGGCCCGTCTCAAGCGCGAGCCACGGGCACACAGCGCCCGCGCCATAGCCGATCAGCACGGCGGCGTGGTGGATGTCGCGGCAGTCACCCGCCTCAACGGCGATACCGGTCAGTGTGCGGAGTCCAGCGGCAACCAGCGCCTGGTGAACAGCGCCTGTCGCCATCGCGATAGGAACCGGCAGCTTCTCCGAAGAGGCGTCACGGTCGGTCAGCAGCAGAATGCGCGCTCCGTTGCGCACCAGGTCGATGGACTTGTTGCAAAGCTCGTCCAGAGCCTGAATCAGCGTAAGCTCCGGCGCAAAGACGCACGATAGCTCCGACAGGCGCAACTCATCGGCGTGCGGATAATCGCCCTTGCGAAGCGACTCAACCTGCCCCAGCGACAGAAACGGAGAGGGAAGCGAGACGCCCGGCAGAGGAGCATTCTTGTCCAGCAGGTGGGGCCAGGGGCCGAGGCGCGTGTGAAGTGAAACCACGCAGGCCTCGCGCAGCGGGTCGATCGCCGGGTTCGTCACCTGCGCGAACCGCTGCCGGAAGTACGCATACACCGGACGCGGCGTGCGAGCCAGAAACGCCAGCGGAGTGTCGTCGCCCATCGACCACACGGCGTCCTTGCCGTCGGAGGCCATCGGCTGAAGGATCATCTTGACGTCTTCGCGCGTGTAGCCAAAGCCCTTCTGCAAGGCCGTCAGCTTCGCCGTGTCGGCGGAGGTCACTGCGGCGGGAACAAGCGGCGCGTCCTCAAGCAACCGCTCGTAGATCGGATCCGCGTCGAACATCCCCAGCAGATCTTCGTCCTCGTAGACCTTGTTCTTCTTCAGGTCGACGACCAGCATCTGACCCGGTCCCAGGCGGCCGCTGTGCGCGACCTCGTTCGGGTCGAGGTCAACCAGGCCAATCTCCGATCCTGCGACCACCAGGCCGTCGGTGGTGATGGCAAAGCGGCAAGGGCGAAGACCGTTGCGGTCGAGGATCGCGCCAACCAGCGAGCCGTTGGCAAAGGCAATCGCCGCAGGGCCGTCCCACGGCTCGGTTACGTCGGAGTGGTACCGCAGGAACGACGACGTATGTCCCGAGACCGCCGCCGGAGGCATCAGCATACGCATGGCTTCGGCCAGGGTGCGGCCATTCTGCGAGATCATCTCTACCGTCTCGTCCAGGCTGGTGGAGTCGGTCCCGCCCTGCGTCAACACAGGCTTGCACTCGACCGGGAGCGTTGAGTCGCGCGAGGCCATGCGCGCGCGGTTGCCCCACACGGTGTTGATCTCGCCGTTGTGTCCAAGGGTGCGGCCCGGCTGGGCGCGGTGCCACGAGGGAAGGGTGTTGGTCGCGTAGCGCTGATGGAAGATCGCGAAAGGGGTTACATAATCTTCAGAGGCAAGATCGGGATAGAACGACGCCAGGTCGACTCCCGTACACATCGCCTTGTAGACGATCGTCTGGGTCGAGAGACTACATATATATCCATCGACGTCGCCACGCTCGTGCGCGCGCTCAAACTGCTTGCGAGCAAGGTAGACGCGGCGCTCGATCGTTCCCGGCTCGGCGTCTTCCGCATCGACCGCCAGCACCTGCCGGATCTTCGGCATGGTCGAGAGCGCCATCTCGCCAAGGTATTCCGTCTTGATCGGCACATCGCGCCATGCGAGAACCTTCAGGTCGTGCGACCCAAGGCAGCGCTCAATCTGTGCCTCGGCACGTGTCTCGTCCTGCGGAATAAAGACCATGCCCACAGCGAGTGTGGTATCCGGGGCGATGGTCAATCCAGCCTCGCGGACGAGCAACTCGCGCGGGATGCCGGCAAGCACGCCGACACCGTCCGAACTCTTGCCGTCGGCGGCGGTCGCACCGCGGTGTGCAAGGCGGCCAAGGGCCGTCAGGGCCTGTTCCAGAATCTTGTGCGTGGGCGTCGCCTGAATCGAGGCCACAAAGCCAACGCCGCAGGAGTCGTGGTCGAAACGCTCATCGATCAGGGATGGCGACGACGATCTCTCGGGCGCGCGGGAGGGTAAAGGTGTAGAAGTAGAGACAAGTTCGCAGGGCCGGTCCATAGTTCACTATACGTCCGATGAAGGGAAGTTTCACCGGAGATACCTTTCCGTCAAGGTTTGGACAAGACTCCTCGTGGAGTCCTTTGCATAAATATACATCAAGTTGTATATTTATGCACGAGGGCGGGAATCCCACCCAGCCGAAAAAGAAACGGCAAAATAGATACAGAGATGAAACAGCAACGTCATACCGTAATTCGAGAGCTGCTGAGTAAAGCTCCAATCGCGAGTCAAGACGAGCTACGGCAAAAATTAGCGGGGCGTGGCTACTATGTTACACAAGCAACCCTCTCTCGCGATATCCATGAATTGAGATTGTCGAAGGGCCCGGACGGATATTCACTGTCGAACGGAAACGGCGAGGAGGACGATTCGGTTCCCGGAATCCGCGAGGTGCTTGCCAGCTTTGGACTTGAGGTGCGTCAGGCCATCAATCTGCTGGTGCTGATTACAAAGACTGGGGGCGCGCAACCCATCGCCGCCGGTATCGACTACGAAGACTGGGCCGAGGTCGTTGGCACAGTCGCCGGGGACGACACAATATTGATCATCTGCCCCGATGGGGAGCAGGCAGGGCGGCTGAAGTCGCGAATCGAGGGGTACATTGGCTAACTCGGCAGTTATGGAGACAACGGCAGCGTCCGCCACGGCGAAGGCGGAAAACTTACGTTCGCCGCGCGTGGCCGTCGCGGGCGTCAGCGGATACGCAGGCGGCGAGCTTGCGCGTCTGCTGTTGCGTCATCCCGGCATGAAAGACGCCGCGCCGCTCTTCCTGGGCCGCGCGGGCGAAAGTGCGTCCGATGCCGCCACGACCATCGAGGCGCTTCATCCTCATCTCGCCGGCATCTCGCAGCAGGGCAACGCCTCGCACGCCGTTCGGTCATTTAACTGGGACCGTCTCGCCGGCTCCGGCATCGAGATTCTCTTCATGGCCACGCCGCACGAGCAGTCCCGCGAGTGGGCGCCCGAGGCCATCGCGCGCGGTATCCGCGTCATCGACCTCAGCGGAGCATGGCGTCTTGACGAAGACGCGAACCGCGCCATCTACAAGCTGCACGACGCCGACCCGGCGCTTGCCGCGAAGCTGCAAGCCGAGGCCGTCTACGGCTGCCCGGAGCTGCATCGCGACGCCATCCGCACGGCGCGGCTGATCGCCAATCCGGGCTGCTACTCGACCTCGATGATCCTCGCGCTCGCTCCTCTCACGCGGGCGGGTGTGGTCGACCTCGACCGAGGCATCGTCTGCGACGCCAAGTCGGGTGTAAGCGGCGCGGGCAAGGCCCCCACGTCGAAGACGCACTTCATGTACGCGGCGGACAACCTCTCCGCATACGCAGTCTTCAATCATCGCCACACGGGCGAGCTGCTGGAGCAGTTGCACCTCACCTCAGACCAGATCGTCTTCACGCCACACCTGCTGCCCATCCCGCGCGGCATCATGGCGACGATCTATCTGAAGCTGAAGCAGAAGACGACCGCGGCGCAGGTGGGCGAGTTGTTCGCCAACTTCTACAAGGGCAGCCCCATGGTGCGGTTGCACCCAACTCCCGAGCTTCCGCAGATTCAGCACGTCGTCCGCACGAACTTCTGCGATCTCGGCTTCGTATTGGCTGAAGACGGTCATCGGCTGGTCATCGTCTCCTGCCTCGACAATCTTTTGAAGGGCGCCGCCGGTCAGGCGGTGCAGAACATGAATGTGATGTGTGGATTCAAGGAAGAGGAGGGTCTGCTGTGAAATTCGTCGTAAAACTTGGCGGCGCGGGCCTGGAAAACCCGAAGCTGCTGCACGCCTGCGGTAAGGCGATCGCCGAGCTGGTCGCCGACGGCAACCAGGTGGCCGTGGTGCACGGCGGCGGCGTTCAGCTTACAAAGACGCTCGCCCAGCTTGGCAAGAAGAGCGAGTTCATCTCCGGCCTGCGCGTGACCGATGCGGAGACCCGCGATGCAGCGCTGATGGTGCTCGCCGGCCGCGTCAACAAATCGCTGGTCGCCTCGCTGGCCTCGCACGGGCAGGCCGCTGTCGGCCTCTCTGGCGGCGATGGCCACGTCTTCCGTGCGCGGAAGAAGAAGACCAACCCCGACCTCGGCTTCGTCGGCGAGATTGCGGCGACAGACCCGCGCTGGCTCGATGCCATCTGGACGATGGGCGCTGTCCCCGTCATCTCCTCCATCGCGCTCGGCTTCGACGGCGAGTACTACAATATCAACGCCGACGAGATGGCCGCGGCCTGTGCCGTCGCCACCAAGGCAGACGCGCTGGTCTTCCTCACCGACGTGCCGGGAGTGAAGGGCGCCGACGGCAGCGTGATGCGTTGGCTGACGCTGGCGCAGATTCCTGCGCTCGAAAAGCAACAGGTGATCTCCGGCGGCATGTTGCCCAAGCTGAACGCCTGCCGCGAGGCGCTGACGCACGGCGTCAAGCGTGTGCGTATTCTTCCTGCGGAGGCCGCGGCGTCGTTGCCCGACATCTGCTCCACACGGGTCAATGACGGAACGGAGGTTATGGTCGCATGAATCTGGCATCCATCCAGGCAGCGGAGAACAAGCTGCTGCTGAACACCTATGAGCGGAACCCCTATCTGTTTGTCGACGGCAAAGGCGTCTACCTCCGCGACGAAAATGGCGACCACTTCCTCGACCTGCTCAGCGGCATCGGCGTGTGCGCGCTCGGCTACGGTCATCCGGCGATCGAGCAGGCCATCGCGCACCAGAGCGCGCGTCTTCTGCATACCTCGAACCTCTTCTTTCACCAGGGCACGGCCAACCTTGCGCTGCTGCTGACGGAGATCAGCGGACTCGACCGCGTCTTCTTCTGCAATAGCGGCACCGAGGCATGGGAGGCCGCGCTCAAGCTCGCCCGCGCGAACGCAACCAAGGCCCGCGAGGCCGGCAAGAAGCTCGGCACGAAGTTCCTCGTGCTCGAGCACAGCTTCCACGGCCGCACCATGGGGTCGGTCGCGACGACGCACAAGGAAAAGTACCGTCTGCCGTTCGGGCCGGTGATGCCCGATGTCGAGTTCGTGCGCTTCGACGACGTCGCCGACCTGCGCGCAAAGTTCTCCGAAGACGTCTGCGGCATCTGCATCGAGCCGATTCAGGGCGAGGGCGGAATCCACCCCGTCTCGAAGGAGTTCTTCGTCGCCGCCCGCGAGCTTTGCGACTCCACCGGGGCGCTGCTGCTCGCCGACGAGATCCAGAGCGGCATCGGACGCACCGGCAAGTGGTTCGCCTACCAGCACTACGGGATACTGCCCGACGTCACCACGGTTGCCAAGCCTATCGCGGGCGGCATTCCCATGGGCGCGATGCTCTGTGCGGAGAAGGCCGCCGCTGCCATCACGCCCGGCATGCACGGTACCACCTTCGGTGGCGGTCCCCTGGCCTGCGCCGTTGCGATTGCCGTCATCGACACCATTCAGCGCGAAAACATCCTCGCGCATGTCGACGAGGTCGGCAACTACTTCCGCGCGCAGCTCGAAGGCCTCAAACAGCACCACGACAGCATCAAAGAAGTACGTGGGCTCGGCCTGATGATCGGCATGGAGTTGCACTCCGCCGAGCTTGCGAAGCAGGTTGCAGCGCAGATGATGGAGCGCCACATCATTATCAACCGGACAAGTGAGACGGTCCTGCGCTTTCTGCCGCCTTACATCCTGGAGCGCAAGCACGTCGATATGACGGTTACAGCGCTCGATGAGCTACTGAAGGCCAATAGAGAGTACGCCGGCGCCGTGCCGGCCGGAGAAAAGATACATGGGTAGCAAGACCGTTGTGATGAACACGAAGCCGGACGCCGGGCAGGAGCCTCCCGTCCGCAAGCCTGCCGTGACGCTGGGCATCCAGTCGGACACGGCATTCAACGAAGCGGCGAAGCGCCTCTGCGGACGCGACCTCTGCTCCATCGCCGACCTCACCGTCGAAGAGACGGCAGCCATCATGGAGCTGGCGCACGCGGTCAAGAACCACCCCGAGGACTTCCGCCACGCGCTCGACGCCAAGCAGATGGTGATGTTCTTCGAGAAGGCATCGCTGCGCACGCGTCTCACATTTGAAGCCGCCATCAACACGCTCGGCGGCAACGCCATCTTCGTCGACCAGACGCAGTCGCCGCTGGGCGAGCGCGAATCGCTGGCCGATATGGCGCGGAATCTCGAGCGCTGGATGTCCGTCATCGTACTGCGCACCTACTCGCACGAGACCATCACCGAGATGGCCGCCTGCTCGAAGGTGCCGGTCATCAACGCGCTGTCAGACCTCGAGCATCCCTGTCAGGCCATCACCGACTTCTTCACGCTCGAAGAGCGCTTCGGCTCGGCCGAGGGGCTGCGCTTCACCTACATCGGTGACGGCAACAATGTGTGTCACTCGCTCATGTTGATCGCCGCGCAGCTTGGCGCGCACTGCACCGTCTCCTGTCCCAAGGGCTTCGAGCCAAAGCTCGACATCATCCACAAGGCGATCGAGATTGCGGAGTCGACCGGCGGCAGCATCACCATCCAGCACGACCCCATCAAGGCGGTCTCGGGCGCGGATGCGGTCTACACTGACGTCTGTACCAGCATGGGCTTCGAGCACGAGGCCACCAAGCGCGCGCCGATCTTCAAGCCCTACCAGGTGAACGAAGACCTCATGAAGCACGCGCAGCAGGACGCCGTCTTCATGCACTGCCTTCCCGCACACCGCAACGCCGAGGTCACCGACGCCGTGCTCGACGGCCCGCAGTCGATCGTCTTCGACC
The DNA here is from genome assembly GCA_018268775.1 of Acidobacteriota bacterium. GTDB lineage: Bacteria > Acidobacteriota > Terriglobia > Terriglobales > Acidobacteriaceae > Edaphobacter. Next base: position 11,713 of record JAFDVV010000033.1, read on the forward strand.
AGGCGGAGAACCGTATGCACGCGCAAAAGGCACTGCTGCTGATGCTGCTGGGCGGTGCGAAGCGCATCTCCAGCGGTCGTGGCCGTGGAACGCAGGCCCGCAAGCGCCCGTCGCTGACGTAAACAGAAAGGGAGCAAACAAGTGAGCAAGATGTGGTCGGGGCGGTTCCGTGAACCGCTCGATCCCGGGTTCGAGTCGTGGCAGCGTTCTTTTCCCTTCGACGTGCGGCTGCTTCCGCAGGAGGTGGCCGCTTCGAAGGCGCATGCGCATGCTATCGCAGCGGCAGGGATCCTCACGCAGGCTGAACTCGCCACGATGCTCGATGGCCTCGACGGCGTGATTCCGTTCGCCCTCGAAGAGTGCGGCGGCGCGAAGCTCGATGCCGCATCGGCCAGCGCCATCGCAGCCCTGCATCCCGAGGCCGAGGACATCCATCACTTCGTAGAGCTTACGCTGACGAAGATCGTCGGCGACCTCGCGCTCAAGCTGCACACGGGCCGCAGCCGCAACGAGCAGATTGCGACCGACATGCGTCTCTTCGTGCGCGATGCTATCGACGCAACGCTGGCCGGTCTGCTCGACTGGCGCGAGGCGTTGGCCGAGCAGGCGCGCGGGGCAGGCGACGCCGCGATGCCCTCGTACACGCATCTGCAACGCGCTGAGCCGGTGCTGGTCGCTCACTGGCTGCTGGCCTATGTCTCCATGCTGGAGCGCGACTTTACACGGCTCACCGACTGCCGCGCGCGGCTGAACCTGTGCCCACTCGGCTCAGGAGCGATCGCCGGCGCCACACTCAAGCTCGACCGCACTATCGCGACGAAGGCGCTGGGCTTCGACGCGCCTACATCGAACAGCATGGACGCCACCAGCGACCGCGACTTCGCCGTTGAGTTTACCCAGGCGCTGGCCACGCTCGGCCTGCACATCTCTCGCTTCGCCGAAGAGCTGACGCTGCACTCGACGGCGGAGTTCGGCTTCCTCGATCTCCCGGAAAAGTTCTCGACCGGATCGAGCGCCATGCCGCAGAAAAAAAACCCCGACCTCACCGAGCTGATTCGTGGCAAGGCGGGACGTCTGCAAGGCGCGGCCGTCACGCTGGCGACCATCGTCAAGGGACTTCCGCTCGCCTATAACAAGGACCTTCAGGAAGGGCAGGAGCCCGTCTTCGATGCCGCCGATACCATCGCCGGAATCCTCGCCGTGTTGCCTGCATTCACGCGCTCCCTGCGTTTCCGGGCCGACGTCATGAAGTCTGCGGCGGAGAAGGGCTACCTGAACGCGATGGCTGCGGCGACTTACCTCACGCACAAGGGCGTGCCGTTCCGCAAGGCGCACGAGAAGATCGGCAACGCCGTCCGTCTGGGGCTTGAGACTGGCCGCGAGCTGAACGAGCTGACTTTAGACGAGCTGCGCGCCTTCGGCGAGGAGTTCGGCGCGGACTTCTTCGACGCCATTACGCTTGAGGCCACGCTCGACTGCCACGACGTCGCAGGCGGAACCGCGCGGGCGCAGGTGAGGGATGCCTTGAAAGGTGCGTCGGCGAGGATTGCGACGGATAGGGCATCGCTCGCATCTATAGAATCGTTAAAGGCCGCTGCTTTTGAGAAGCGCGGCGCGGAGCATGCTGCAAGTGTCTGACACGTCCCTGATGGCCGCAAGCGAATCGACTGCGTCGACGCGTGCGCGTGTCGGCGGTGCGGTCACGCGCAAGGCAAAGCTGCCCGACGCCGTGAACATCTTCGAACTGGTCAACTCGCTCTCCGGCGACGGCACATTGTTGCGCCGCAGCTACGCCGAGATCTGCGAGAACGTCCGCGACTTCACGGTGGCCGAAAGCGAGAGCGGCGTCTTTCTCGGCTGTGGGGCGCTGCATCTCTACGGCCCGCATCTGGCCGAGGTGCGCTCCATCGTCGTCAAGCCCGAGGCAAAGGGGCAGGGCGCGGGCGGCAGGCTGCTGCGCGCGCTGCTGGAAGAGGGCGAAGACCAGGGCGTGACCTCGGTCTGCCTCTTCACGCGCATCCCCGACTTCTTCTTCCACTTCGGCTTCCGTGTCGTCGACCGCACCGTTCTGCCCGACAAGATATACAAGGACTGCCAGAACTGCCCGCGGCTCTACGCCTGCGACGAGGTGGCCATGGCGCGCGGCCCCATCCCCCGCATCGCCGTGCTGGGGCCAAGCAAGTTCGCCGAACCGGAGCTGGTGAAGCTCCAGGCCGGCACGATCACGTCTCACGGCGCTAAATAACTCTTCGTGTTGCCTCCATCTTCGCGTTAACGCTTTTGCTGTCATTCCGCGCCTCACATCTGTCATGCCGCGTCTTATATTTGTCATTCCGCAGCGCAGCGGAGGAATCTGCTTTCCCCCTACGGCCACCGCTCCATAGCGATGATCGCCCTGCCCCGAAAGCCATGTATTTTCACACCCGAACGCCGATTCATTCTTTGCAAACGGCAGGCCGTTTCTTTAGAGTGGCGGTTGACCGGAAACTTCCGGTCGCGAGGCCGTACTGAAGCACAGGGATGCAGCACCGGACGTGGACATGGGAGAGAGGCCCGAGCCTCCTGCCACCGGGGGGGGAAGCGAAAAATACCAGAAGATACTGGATGCGGCGGTCGAGGTGATCGCCGAACGCGGCTACTTCAACTCTCCCGTCAGCGCCATCGCAAAACGCGCGGGCGTGGCCGACGGTACAATCTACCTCTACTTCAAAAGCAAGGACGACGTCCTGCGCACCGCGATCGATTCGACCTTCGCAAAGTTCTATGCGCAGATCGAACAGCGCTTCGAGACGCTGACGGACCCGCGCGAGCAACTGGAGTACATCGCCGAGGTCCATCTCACCAGCCACCAGGTCAACCGCAGCATGGCCGTCCTGATGCAGACCGAGATGCGGCAGAGCGCGAAGTTCATCGCGGAGTTTTCGCACCATCACCTCGTCAAATACATCCAGGTCGTGCGCGAGGTCATCCGCCGCGGTCAGCAGCAGGGCGTCTTCCGCCAGGACGTCTCCGACGGCGTCGTGGCGCACTGCCTGTTCGGCGCCATCGACGAGCTGCTTAGCTCTGCGGTCTTTACTGAGCGCGTCTACGATCCCAGGGCGACCGTGCGGCAGGTGATGGACATCCTGATGAACGGAATTGCAACCTCTGACGATGCCGGAGATGGAGAGTACATCCCGGCCTCTTGATCGCAGCGTGGAAGGAAAGAAGACGAAAGCATGTTCGATCTGCGTACGGTAAACGATGTTTTGGCGCGTGCCACGGGGCGCGGCGATCGCACGGTCATGATGGCGCAGAGCGCTGTGGTGGAGTGGACGCCAATCAGCTCCGCCGAGCTTTACGGCCGCGTTCGTGCTCTTGCGGATGTCTTTCGCGGCTGGGGGCTGGGCAAGGGAGACCGCGTCGCGATCCTCTCGGAGAACCGGTGGGAGTGGGCCGTCACCGACTTCGCCGTACTCGCCATGGGCGGGGTCGACGTCCCGCTTTATCCCACGCTCACGCCCGACCAGATCGCCTACATGCTCAAGGACTCAGGCGCCAAAGCCATCGTCGTCTCGACAGCGGAGCTGTACGAGAAGGTGCGGGCGGCAGGCGACCTTCCCTCGCTTGAACACATCGTCGTGATGGATTCCGGCAGCTTCGACAGGGCGGAGAGCTTTGCCGCGCTGATGTCCGGCGCGAAACAGCGCGAGCAGCGCGATGCCGAGTTCGATGTGATGGCGAAGACCTCGCGCCCCGAAGACCTGGCGACCATCATCTACACCTCGGGAACAACCGGCGAGCCCAAGGGAGTCATGCTGACGCACGGAAACCTCGCCAGCAACCTCAACTACTCGACTGGGCCGCTGGGGCTGAGCGACAAGGACACCGGTATCTCCTTCCTGCCGCTGTCGCACGTTACGGCGCGCCATCTCGACTATGCGCTTCTGTGCCACGGAACCAGGCTCGCCTACTGCGCGAAGTTCGACCAGCTTCCGGCCGCGATGAAGGTCGTGCAGCCGACGATCTTTGTCGCCGTGCCTCGCGTCTACGAGAAGATCCGTCAGGCTGTCGAAGCCAAGTCCGCCGCCTCGCCCATCAAACTGAAGATACTCAACTGGGCGCTTGGTGTTGGCAAGACCCACCGCGCCGAGACGATGGCGGGCAAAGAGCCTGGCGGCCTGAGCTGGAAGCTCGCGAAGAAGCTCGTCTTCTCCAAGATCGCCGAGGCGTTCGGCGGCAGGGTCAGGACCTTCATCTCCGGCGGAGCGCCGCTCGGCATGGACACCGCAGGATGGTTCGCCGACACAGGCATCGTCATCCTCGAAGGCTACGGCCTCACCGAAACCTCGCCTGTCATCGCGCTGAACTATCCCGACGCCTACAGGATCGGCACCGTCGGTAAGCCTCTGCCGAACGTCGAGTGCCGCTTTGCCGAAGACGGCGAGCTTGAGGTCAAAGGCCCGTCCATCTTTCCCGGCTACTGGAACAAGGAGAAAGAGACGAAAGAGGTCTTCACCGAGGACGGCTGGTTCAAGACGGGCGACATCGGCAACCTCGACGCGGACAACTTCCTCTCCATCACCGACCGCAAGAAGGAACTTCTCAAGACCAGTGGCGGAAAGCTGATCGCGCCGCAGCCCATCGAAAACAAGCTCAAGGCGAACACCCTGGTGGGCCACGCCGCGATGGTGGGCGACAAACACAAGTTCGCCTGCGTGCTCATCTCACCCAATCTCGCGGCCTTGAAGAACTGGGCCCAGGCGCAGGGCGTCGCAACCGGTGACGCCGCCTCGCTGGTGAAGGACCCGAAGGTGGTCAAGGTGTACCAGGAGATCGTCGACAAGGTGAACGTCACGCTCGCCCACTTCGAGAGCATCAAGCGCCTGCACCTCGTTCCCGACGAGTGGAGCGTCGAGGACGGCGCCTTGACCCCCAGCATGAAGCTGAAGCGGCGGGTCGTCAACGAGAGGTACGCCAAAGAGATCGCAGAGTTTTACGCCGACGAGGCCACCTCAAAGGGATAACGCGCTGTCCGCATGGAGGAAACCATGAAAGCCACACTTCGACTCATCGGCATGCTGTCGTTGTCGGCATCGATCGCCGCAGCACAGACCCTCTCGCCCTCTGCGGAATCCGCCCCGCCGGCTTGTCCGGCGAACCCCGGCGGCAGGCCGGTCAGCATCACGCCCGAAAAGCGCCCCACCGCCGAACAGATCAGGCAGACTGCGGAGACTGCCGCCGCCGATCCTACCGTTATCGTTGCTGCCGAGCCCATTCCCAACTTCGGCACGGAACGCTATCGCCTGGCCGACTACGCCGAGTGCGTCGGCGACGGCGGCTGCTACTGGGCCGACCTCGACGCCCAGACCCGGCGCGCCGAGGCCGCTCTCGACCGCGCCATTGCGCTCGCAAAGCCCGGCGAGAAGCTGGCCATGGTGCTCGATATCGACGAGACCTCCATGTCCGGCTTCTGCGAGCTGCGCCGCGAGGACTATGGCTTCCTCCTCGCCTCCTTCAACCGGTGGGTCATGACCCCCGAGGCCGCCGTGCCGATACATGGGACCGTCAGGCTGTTCAATAAGGCCCGCGCCGCTGGCGTCGAGGTCTTCTTCATTACAGGACGCTGGGACGAGCAGCGTGAGGCGACAGCCAGGAACCTCAAACTTGCCGGCTACAAAGGATGGAAGGGGCTTTCCCTGCGCGTCGGCCCGCAGAAGCAGATGTCCACCGTCGACTACAAAGGGCAGGAGCGAAAGAAGATCGCCGATGCCGGTTATCGCATCGTATTGAACGTGGGCGACCAGTGGAGCGACCTGAACGGCACGGCTCGCGGCGAGGTCAGCGTCAAGCTGCCCAACCCGTTCTACTATCTGCCTTGAGGTGGCAGCACCCTGCGGAGGGGAGACAAGATGAATCTGGCAGACCCGGCTGAGATAGAACAGGCCCGGCGGTTCCTGCGGCGTGCCGAGCGGCAGGAGCGGAGATTTCTCAACCCTGTTCCAACCTCCGTGGGTGGGTGGAGGACGCTGCGCGACGCTCTCCCGCTCTACCTCAACAACAAGGAAGAGAAGTTCCCCAGGAAGCCTTTAGGGCCGTTTCACACCGACCCCGCCGTCTACGCCAGCACCCCCTCCAGCGGCCTGCGTCTTACGTGGATTGGGCACTCGTCCACGCTGATCGAGATCGACGGCATGCGCGTGCTCACCGACCCCGTGTGGGACCAGCGCGCCTCGCCTCTTCGCTGGGCAGGGCCGAAGCGCTTTTTCGCTGCGCCTCTGCCGCTTGAATCGCTGCCGCGCCTCGACGTCGTCCTCGTCTCGCACGATCACTACGACCACCTCGGCGAATCCACCATTCGCCGCCTCTCGCGTATGGATGCGATGCGCCAGACCGAATGGGTCACATCGCTCGGCGTCGGAGAGATTCTCGAGCAGTACGGCGTGAAACGCCGCAAGATCAGCGAACTCGACTGGACCGAGAGTATCGGCGACTCCACGCTGCAAATTACCGCCGTTCCGTCGAGGCACTTCTCCGGGCGCAGCATGTTCAACCGCTTTGAGACGCTCTGGTCGGCCTTCGCGCTCAAGGGGCCAAAGCACAACGTGTACTTCGGCGCCGACTCGGGCTGGTGGGCAGGCTTCGAGGAGATCGGCCACGAGTATGGCCCCTTCGACCTGACCATGCTGGAGATCGGCGCGTTCAGCGAACTCTGGAAGGACATCCACATGGGCCCTGACGGCGCCGCTCAGGCGTTCGCAGATCTCGGCGGCAAAGGACTGCTCATGCCGATCCACTGGGGACTCTTCGACCTCGCCCTGCACGGATGGCGGCAGCCGATGGAACGGATGCTCGACGTTGCAACGGAGAACGGAATCCCTCTGTGGTCGCCGGAGCCGGGCCTTCCGGTCGAAGTCGTCTCAGGCGTCGAGCTCCGCTCCGGCTGGTGGCGATAAATCTCTTGCGGAATCCAAAGGGCCAACGGCCCGCAATATATTAGCCTGGGCCGAAGGCCCAGGTATGCAATCTCAAATGAACAAAGCGCTGAAAGCGCGACA
>JAFDVV010000034.1 GCA_018268775.1 Acidobacteriota bacterium
GGCTTCAGCATGACCTGGCCTGCGCCGTAGTGGCCCAGCACCTGGTGCGGAATCGTGGTCTCGGTCAGGTTCACCTTGAAGAGGTTCTTCTTGGCGGCCTCGATGCCCTTACGGATGGCCTGGGGAACTTCCTTGGCCTTTCCCGAACCGTAACCGACAACGCCCTCTGCCGGATCGCCGATGACGACGAGTGCGGCAAACGACATGTTCTTACCGCCCTTGACCACCTTGGTCACGCGATTGATGCTGACTACCTGGTCCTTCAGGTTGAGCCGGTTCGCGTCGATCTTTTTCCTTGTTGCCATATCTCTCATCCAGCTTTCTGGCTGCCCGTGCCGGGCGCCGTTCAAAACTTGAAAACCTAGAACTCCAGGCCTGCTTCGCGAGCTGCGTCGGCAAGCGCCTTGATGCGGCCGTGATAGAGGTAGCCGCCACGGTCGAAGACCACCTTCTTGATGCCCTTCTGCTGTGCGCGCTCGGCGATTAGTTTGCCCACTTCGACAGCCGCGGCAATGTTGCCGCCGGTCTTCTTCGCTTCGCCCTTCTTGGCGAGAGTGGAGGCGGAGGCGAGAGTAACGCCCGAGGCATCGTCAATCAACTGCGTGTAGATGTGGTCGAGCGAACGATAGACGTTCAGGCGTGGACGCTCGGCGGTTCCGGACATCTTTTCGCGGATACGCGTATGGACGCGCTTGCGGATGACGTCGCGTTTGCGAGGAGTAATCATAGTTCGTTTCCTTCCTAACAGCGTCGCCAGAGTGCCGGCGACGTTCGGTTTGCACTTCCAATCAGGGAACAGGGACCGGAGACTGAATTGAGACCTTCCTCAACCTGCTGGGTCACTCCCCACCCAGTCTCCGGTTCCTAACTTGCGGCTTACATCCGGGCCTTACTTAGCGCCGGTCTTGCCAACCTTCTTCTTCAACTTCTCGCCGGTGTAGCGGACGCCCTTGTTCTTGTACGGATCGGGCTTGCGCAGCGCGCGCATATCGGCGGCAACCTGGCCGACCTTCTGCCGGTCGATGCCGGAGATGGTCAGGTGCGTCTGCTTCGGGTCGATCTCAACGGTGATGCCAGTGGGAAGCGGGAACTCGATCGGGTGCGAGTAGCCGAGCGTGAAGACTACGGTTCCCTTCCCCTTCATCTCGACACGGTAACCGATACCGACGATGTCGAGCTCCTTCGTCCATCCAGCGGTGACACCCTGCACAGCGTTGAAGACCAGCGCACGGGCGAGACCGTGGAACGCGGCCTGCTTGTCGTTTTCGCGCTCGGCGACGATTGCGCCGTCCTTCTGCACCAGAGTGATGCCTGCCGGGAGCAGTGCTGTGACCTTGCCCTTCGGGCCTTCGACCAGAACAGTGTTGCCGCTGACGGAGTACTTCACTCCGGCGGGAACGGGAATCGGCTTCTTGCCAATACGAGACATTTCAGAATCCTTTATGCGGCTTGCGAGTCGCGAATCTGACCTGTGTCATCTTCGTTCCACTGCAGCCTGTGGCAGCTCTGCTGCCCGTTGTACTTAAAACCGTAGGGCCTGCAATTACCAGACTTCGCAGAGAATCTCGCCGCCAACACCTTCGCGGCGCGCCTGACGACCGGTCATGACACCCTTCGGGGTCGTCATGATCGAGATGCCGAGACCGCCCTGCACGCGGCGTATCTCATCGCGTCCGACGTAAACGCGGCAGCCGGGGCGAGAGACGCGCTGCAGATCGCGAATCGCAGCTTCGTTGTTCGTGCCGTACTTCAGATAAACACGGATGACCTTCAGACCGTTCTCTTCCGTCGCCTTGTAATTGGCGATATAGCCCTCGTCCTTCAGAATCCGGGCGATCTCAGCCTTCAGCTTCGAGGCAGGGACATCCAGCTTCTGGTGGCGGGCGCGGATGGAGTTACGGATGCGGGTCAGAAAGTCTGCTACTGGATCAGTGAGGTTCATTCATTCTCCTTCATTCCCCGTTCGCTCGCAGAGGTGCCTCTTACGAGAACCAGCGGAAATGTCTTCTTGACTGCTTGTTAGCGTTCCAGACTTCTGCACTCTAAGTCTTGACTTGAATGAGGTCTCTGGAGCGGGCGCACGGTTCAACTTCCCGGGCGCGGTAGTGACTCTATTGTATCAGCTTACCAGCTCGACTTCACGACGCCCGGAATCTCTCCCTTGAGGGCGAGCGAGCGGAAGCAGAGACGGCAGACGCCGAACTTCCGCAGATAGGCGCGCGGGCGGCCGCAGAGCTGGCAGCGGTTGTGCTTGCGGGACTTGAACTTCGGCTTGCTTGCGTCTTTGACGCGCTTTGCAGTAGTTGACATAACCTTTACTCTCTATCCTTCAAAACCTGTTTGCGGTCGTTATCCGAAGACCGATGCCGTTACGCACCCTGACGGAAGGGCATTCCAAATCCCCGCAGCAGGGCGCGGGCGCCATTGTCGTCCTGGGCGGTCGTCACGATCGTGACGTTCATTCCCTTGATCTTGTCGACCTTGGCATAGTCGATCTCGGCAAAGATGAGCTGGTCGCGCAGGCCAAGCGTGTAGTTGCCGCGGCCATCGAAGCTCTTCGACGAGACGCCGCGGAAGTCGCGGACGCGAGGGAGAGCGATCGAGACCAGGCGATCCAGAAATTCGTACATCGCATCGCCGCGCAGAGTGACCATCGCGCCGATGGGCATGCCTTCGCGAACCTTGAAGGCCGCGATCGACTTCTTCGCCTTCGTCGTCACCGGCTTCTGACCGGTGATCGCCGCGAGATCGGCCACCAGTGGGTCCATGATCTTGACGTTCTGCGTGGCTTCACCCAGACCCATGTTGACGACGATCTTTTCAAGCTTCGGAATCGCCATCACATTCTCGATGCTGAGCTCCTTGGCGAGCGCTGGCTTGATCTCTTTTTCGTACTTCTCTCTGAATCGCGATGCCATCTTCTTCTTCGCTTTCTCCACGGTTCCGGGTTGGCTTGGGCCGTCTACCGATTCGTGGGGTGAACCTTTTGAATTCTTTACAGCTTACCGGAAACTACTTCTTCGACTTCTTCTCGGCGATGGCGTTTCCGCTCACCTTCGAGACCCGAACCTTCTTGTCGCCCTCAAGCCTGGATCCAACGCGGGTCTTGTTGCCCTCGCTGTCGACCAGCATCACATTCGAGATGTGGATCGGCGACTCCTGCTCCGCGATGCCACCCTTGATGTTGCGCTGCGGGTTGGGCTTCACATGCTTCTTGACGATCATCACGTGCTCGACCAGAACGCGGTTCTTGTCGGCGATAACGCGGAGTACGCGGCCACGCTTGCCCTTGTCTTTCCCTGCGATTACTTCGACCGTGTCGTTACGCTTGATCTTGATGCCTGCCATAAATACCTCTCCTGCCCTCGGCGATCTGTCGGAGCCGGAATCCGCTTTTGTGCCGCCGCCGTTCGCGGCGGTGAAAACTAGATGACTTCGGGTGCGAGCGAGACGATCTTCAGGAACTTCTTCTCGCGGAGTTCGCGTGCGACCGGGCCGAAGACGCGGGTGCCGACCGGCTCCATCGCATCGTTGATCACCACAGCCGCATTCTGGTCGAAGCGAATGTAGGTTCCATCCTTGCGGCGGCTCTCCTTGCGGGTGCGCACGATCACTGCCTTGACGACCTTGCCCTTCTTGACCGTTCCATCGGGAGCGGCCTCTTTGACTGCCGCCGTGACGACGTCGCCCAGGCCGGCAATCTTGCCCAGACCGCCACCGAGGGGCAGGATCACCTGCAGCTTGCGCGCGCCGGAGTTGTCGGCAACGTCAAGAATTGTTCTCATCTGTACTGCCATCGTTCGTCTCCTGGTGGTGCGGCCGGGGACCAGACCTCTCCCCTGGCTTCAAATCTCAAAATTCTTTGCTGCGGGCGTCGGAGCTTACTTGCTCTCGGCGGCCGGAGCCTTCTCGTCAGCCAGCGCCAACGAGCTGCGGCGGACGATCTCTTCCAGAGACCAGCGCTTCAGCTTCGACAGCGGACGGGCCTCGCGGATGCGAACCACATCGCCCACGCGCGCCGAGTTCTGCTCGTCGTGCGCGTAGAATTTCTTGTTCGACTTCATCACGCGCTTGTACTTGGGGTGCGCCTTGCGCATCTCGATCTCGACAACGATCGTCTTCTGCATCTTGGTCGAGACGACCAGACCAACCTTCTCGTTGCGGCGTGAAGTGGTCTGGTCGGCGGTTTCGGTCTTGTTCGTGGTCTCTGCCATGGCTTAGTCCTTCTTTGCTTTCTTGCGAGTGCTCTTTGCGGGAGCTGCGGCAACGGCTGCGGGCTTGGCGGCGCCCAGTTCGCGCTCGCGGGCCACAGTCTTGATGCGGGCGATGTCCAGCTTCAGCGTCCGCAGCTTCTTCAGGCCCTCGGTGTTGCCGAGGCTCTTCTGAAAGCGGATGCGGAAGATCTGCTCGGCAGCCTTGGTCTGCTCGCTTTTGAGCTCGTCGTCGCTGAGGTTACGAATCTTTTCGAGTTCCATGTGTCTCTTCCTTCAAAACGAATCTTTTTACTTGGCGGCAGTCGTTGCGGCCACGTCGTGACGCTGAACGAACGTCGTCTTGAGTGGCAGCTTGTGAGCGGCAAGACGCATCGCCTCTTTCGCCATCTCCGGGTTGACGCCTTCCATCTCAAACAGAATCCTGCCGGGGCGAACGACACAGACCCAGTGGTCGGGAGCGCCCTTGCCCTTACCCATACGGGTTTCGGCCGGCTTCTTGGTGATCGGCTTGTCCGGGAACAGACGCAGCCAGACCTTACCACCACGCTTGATGAAGCGCGTCATCGCGATACGGCTGGCCTCAATCTGGCGGTCGGTGATGTAACCGCACTCCATGACCTTCAGACCGTAGTCGCCGAACGAAAGATCGGAGCCGCGCCACGCCTTGCCGGTCATACGGCCGCGCTGCTGCTTGCGATACTTTACCTTCTTTGGCAATAACATAACGAAACCCCTAGCTTTCGCTGCCAGCCTCCGGAAGTTCACCAGGGGCTGGCTGTATTCAAAAAATCCTGTTTACGACTGGAAGACGCCCGCAGTCGCTCCCTGCTCGCGACGCTTCTTCTGTTCGTAGATGTCGCCGCGGTAGACCCAGGTCTTCACGCCGATGATTCCGTACGTCGTCTTCGCTTCGGCAAAGCCGTAGTCGATGTCGGCGCGGAGCGTGTGCAGCGGCAGGCGGCCCTGGAGATACCACTCGGAGCGTGCGATCTCGTTGCCGTTCAGACGTCCGGAGACGCGAACCTTGATGCCCTTGCAGCCGAAGCGCAGCGCGGAGTCGACCGACTTGCGCATCGCGCGGCGGAAACTGACACGCTTCTCAAGCTGCAACGCGATGTTCTCGGCCACCAACTGAGCGTCGAGCTCAGGCTTGTTGACCTCGAGGATGTCGACAAACACCTCGCGGTTGGTGCGCTTCTGAATGTCGGCCTTGAGCTTGTCGATCTCGGCGCCCTTGCGGCCGATGATGATGCCTGGGCGCGCCGTGCGGATGATCAGGCGCAGCTTGTTGCCCGGACGCTCAACCTCAACCGAGCTGACGCCGGCTGCCTTGAGCTTGTCGCGCAGCTCGGCCTTGAGCTTGACGTCCTCGACCAGCAGCTTGTCATAGCCACGCTCGACGAACCAGCGCGACTTCCACGGCTTGTTGACGCCGAGGCGAAACCCATACGGATGGACTTTCTGTCCCATAGCTTCCCTTTACTCTCCGCTCCTGACCGGTTGAGCCGGCGGGCGATGCTGCAAAACCTCTATTTTACTCAAAGCAGACGTTGAAAGTTCGCTTACTTGGCGGCTTTCTTTGTCGCTGTCTTCTTCGCTGCGGCCTTCTTGGCCGGGGCCTTCTTCGCCACGGTCTTGGTGGCCGTCTTCTTCGCTGCCTTCTTCGCCGGAGCAGCCGGAGTCTCTTCCGCTGCAACCGCCGCTGGCTTGTTCTTCTCGGCCACGGTCACAATGATGTGCGCAAGACGGCGCTGATAGCGGAAGGCGCGACCCATCGGCGCAGGGCGGATACGCTTCATGCGTGGGCCCTCGTTCGCAACCGCCGACTTGACGTACAGGTTGTCGACGTCGACATCCAACCCCTGCTCCTGTGAGAGGTAGTTGGCGTTCTGAATCGCCGAACGCAGGACCTTCTCAACCACCGGGGCGATGCGCTTGTTGTTGAAGTGGACCGTGTTGATCGCCTGCTCCACGCGGAGCCCCTTGATCAGGTCCAGAACGAGCTTCGCCTTCTGCGGGCTGGTGCGCTGGAACTTCGCCTCCGCGCGGAACTCTCTTGTCTTCTCTGCTGCCTTTGCCATGACTTTCAGTCCTTAGAAACTAAACAAATGCTTGTGTCGCCGACCGTTTATTTCGGCTTTGCCGCAGTCTCGGTCTTTGCGGAGTGGCCCTTGAAGGTGCGCGTCGCCGCGAACTCTCCCAGCTTGTGGCCGACCATGTTCTCGGTCACATAGACAGGGATAAACTTGCGGCCGTTGTGCACAGCGATCGTGTGGCCGACAAAGTCCGGGTGGATGGTCGAACGGCGCGACCAGGTACGAAGGACCTTCTTGTCGTTCGTCTGGTTCATGACATCGATCTTCGTCATGAGGTGGTCATCGATAAAAGGACCTTTTTTAGTAGAACGTGCCATCTCTTAGCTCCGAATTCCTTACTTGGTGCGGCGGTTGACGATGAAGACATCGGTCCGCTTGTTGTTGCGTGTCTTGTATCCGCGGGTTGGCTGTCCCCAGGGAGTGACCGGGTGACGGCCGCCAGAGGTCTTTCCCTCACCACCGCCGTGCGGGTGGTCGACCGGGTTCATCGAGACGCCGCGGTTGGTCGGGCGGATGCCCTTCCAGCGGTTGCGCCCCGCCTTGCCTACACTCACATTCTCGTGGTCGGTGTTGCCGACCTGGCCGACGGTCGCCATGCACTCGACCAGCACCTTGCGTGTTTCGCCGGAGGGCAGCTTCAGGAGCGCGTAGTCGCCTTCCTTGGCGATCAGGTTCACCTGGGCTCCAGCCGAACGGGCCATCTGCGCGCCCTTGCCGGGGCGAAGCTCGATATTGTGCACGATCGTACCGACCGGAATGTTCTTGAGCGGTAGAGCATTTCCAACCAGGATGTCGGCCTCGGGGCCGCTCATGATGGTCTGGCCCACCTTCAGCCCTATGGGCTGAAGGATGTAGCGCTTCTCGCCGTCGGCGTAGCTCACCAAAGCGATCCGCGAGCTGCGGTTTGGATCGTACTCGATGGTGGTCACGGTCGCGGGGATCCCGTATTTGTCACGCTTGAAGTCAATCAGGCGCAGCTTCTTCTTGTGACCGCCGCCGTGGTGGCGCATGGTCAACGCGCCCGACGAGTTGCGCCCGCCGGTACGCTGCTTGACGGCGAGAAGCGGCTTATGCGGCTTGTCGGTCGTCAGGTCATCGTTGACCAGCTTCGTCGTGAAGCGGAGTGATGGAGTAATCGGTCGAAATGATTTAATCGGCATCGTCTTCTTTGCTCCTAGCCTTTAACTTCCGAGCTAGTGTCGAAACTTCAAACTTGGTTCAAGCCGGTCCATACTTTTTGCGGAACGGCTGTGGACGACAGATCTACAGGCTGTCGAGATACTCCGGCATCTTCTCGCCATCCTTCAGGCGGACATATGCCTTCTTCCAGTCGGGACGATAACCTGCGAACCTTCCGCGGCGTCGCTCCTTACCCTCGACGGTTGCAGTGCGGACAGCGGAGACCTTCACCTTGAAGAGGGTCTCAACAGCCTGCTTCACCTCGGTCTTGGTTGCATTCTCGGCAACCTCGAACACGAGAGTGTTCTGCGTCTCCTTGATACCCATCCCCTTTTCGGTGATCAGGGGGCGGCGAATGACGGTATACAGGGTCGGCATTACGCGACCTCCTTCTGCTTGCGCTTCGAAACGTACTTCTTGAGGGTCTCCTGGAGGGCCTCGATCGCATCCTTCGAGAAGACGGCATGTTCATAGCGGAGCAGGTCGTAGGGGTGAACCTCAGAGCTGAGAACAAGCTCAACGCCAGCCAGGTTGCGGGACCCGAGATAAAGCTTCTCGTCGAGCCTCTTGCTGGTCTCGACAAGAAGAGTCGTCTTGCCAGCCTCAAGCTTGTTGAGGGCCTGACGGAAGAGCTTCGTCTTTGCCTCAGGAACCGAGAAAGAATCGACGACCGTAAATTTACCGTCGTTGATCTTGGCGGCAATCGCCGAGCGCAGTGCGCCCATCAGCTTCTTCTGCGGGAATGCATAGTCGTAGCTGCGGGGCTGGGGTCCGTGGACCGTACCGCCGCCACGCCAGAGCGGAGTGCGGATCGAGCCGACGCGGGCGCGGCCAGTTCCCTTCTGCTTCCACAGCTTTTTGCCAGCGCCGGAGACGAGCTTGCGGTTCTTCGTTGCCGCCGTTCCCTGGCGCAGCGAAGCGCGGTAGTGCTTGACCGCCTCCCAAAGGAGCGCGTCGTTCACCTCGCCGGCGAACACGGCATCGGCAAGTTGGAACTCACCGACCTTCGCTCCGCCGAGATTCACTACATTGATGTTTGCCATCGTTCTTGAACTTCTCTTTCTGTGCGGCCATCGATGTGGCGCGCCCTGACTTTGTTTATCTGCTTTTACCGGTCTGTTCTCCGAGCAGAGGTCTTACTGTTCATGCCGCTACTACTTCTTCTTGGGTGAAGCCTTCTTCGAGGCCTTCAACGGATCGAGTGTGGTCGCTCCAGCGAAGCCACGGCGCTCACGCGGCGGGGCCTTGGCCTTCGAGATGAGAACATATCCATCACGCGGCCCGGGGACTGCACCTTCGACCATCAACAGGTTTTCGTCGAGGTCGATACCACGGATGCGAAGATTGCGGACCGTCACCTGATCGTGTCCCATGTGGCCGGGCATTCGCTGGCCGGGGAAGACGCGCGAGGGGAACGACGATGCGCCGATCGAACCCTGTACCTGGAACATGTGACCGTGCGACTTGGGGCCGCCACCGAAGGCGTGGCGGCGAATGACACCTGCAAAACCACGGCCCTTCGAGGTACCAATAATGTCTACAAACTTTTCGTCGGAGAAGATGTCAACCAGGATGCGATCGCCCGCCTTGACGCCGTTCGACTCTTCGCCAGCAGCAGGAGTCTCAACCGAAACTTCCTTCACGACACGGACAGGAGGAACGTTCGACTTGGCGAAGTGGCCGGTCATGGCCTTGTTCACCTTCGAAGCCTTGACGAAATCGACGTAGCCGATCTGCGCGGCGTCGTAGCCGTCCTTCGCGAGGGTCTTGAGCTGCGTGATGACGCAGGGTCCAGCCTTCAGAACCGTGACAGGGTGAACCTCTCCCTTGTCGTCGAACAACTGGGTCATGCCGATCTTCTTACCGAGAATTCCAGATACTGACATCTTCTTTTCCTTTCCTCATCATGCCTGGCTCAGCCAGGCACTGTAGGTGCTGCTCAATTTCAAACCAAAGGCCATTTGCTTCTCAGGCCAAACCTTCTTATTTCTGGACCGTCTTGATCTCAACGTCCACGCCAGCGGGAAGATCGAGTTTCATCAGAGCGTCCACCGTCTGCTGCGTGGGTTCGAGAATATCGATCAGGCGCTTGTGGGTGCGGATCTCGAAGGCCTCGCGCGACTTCTTGTCGACGTGGGGCGAACGAAGAACGCAGTACTTGTTCTTCATCGTCGGCAGCGGAATCGGCCCGGCAACCTGCGCGCCCGTGCGCTTTGCCGTCTCGACGATCTCTCCGGTGGAGGTGTCGAGTACGCGGTAGTCATAAGCCTTCAAGCGAATCCTGATTCTCTGTCCTGCCATCGTCTTCTCTCTTTTCTTCTACGCAAAGAACTTGTTTGAGTCGCCGCCCGCATCTGCTTCCACAGAAGCGGGCGGCGCTGAATTACTTGATGATCTCGGAGATGGTACCCGCGCCGACGGTGCGTCCGCCCTCGCGGATCGCGAAGCGGAGGCCCTTCTCCATG
>JAFDVV010000035.1 GCA_018268775.1 Acidobacteriota bacterium
GACTTGAATACGCCGATGGTGCAGATGCTCAGGCAGGCCAACGCTCTCGACCCGGAGACTGCAAAACAAATCATTCCCGATCACGTTCACCCTTCGTTCGGAGGCCACCTCATTATGGCCTCGGAGATTTTGAAGGCATGGTACGCTCGTCCGGTGGTCTCCTCGGTAGTGCTGGACGCGCGTGCGAAACCTCGCGTGGAGAGCGCTCAGTTCGCCAAGGTAAGCGAGCTCTCCGATACCGGTGGCCTCACCTGGACGGAGCTCGACGCGTCCCTGCCTCTGCCGTTCCAGCAGTGGCAGAACATGTGGGGAGGCGGCGCACCCGTCGGCCTTGCCATCCGAAGCTCGGAGGCTCCGGTCTCGCTCAACCAGCAGATTCTCAAAGTGCGTGGTCTCAAGCCTGGTGCTTATTCTTTGAAGATCGATGGCAGCTCGATCGGTGCATTCAACGATGACGAACTGAGCACAGGTATCAACCTGGCACTCTTGAAGACGCCGGCCACCGACCAGGCAATGAAGGTATATCAGCTTGCTATCTCGCATGAGGAGATTCATTTTGACCGCTGGAGAAACATCCAGGTACCTCTTGGCGAATACCATCTTGCGCAAACGAATCCGGCAACGGACTCGCTGGATGCCCTTGACGACGCTGTCGCAAGCAAAATGCGCGATGCCGCCAGGCCGGTGCCGCATCACTTTGAGATTGTGCCCATCTCTGGATCGCCAGCAGCAGCCAAATAGAATCTAGCCGGGAAGAACTTCTGCGAGAGGCACCGAAACTCGACGGGTTGCAGACACTCGCTCTGGGCTGGGGCAAGGGGCACGGCTCGGCGAGAAGCGCGGAGTTGAGCGCCGCGCTGATGGGCATCCGGCGTTTGCGGGCGGAACTGGAGCCAGCGATGCCGGTCAGTATGCCATTACATTTTAACTACACATAATATGTGTTATCGGACATTGCGCTTGCAAAGTTTTGTGACCTGCGACTCTAAAGAACGTCTACCTAGTCAAGACTGGACTACGTTTACATTTGCCTCGATCCGGCACACTCACGGTCATTCTGAAGTTGTTATGCCTCGTCGCGCTGCTTTGCTGGAGCGCAACCTCTACTCTTTGCGAGCTAGGAGCCCAGGCAAATTCCACTTCGACGAGTGGCCCCATCAGTGGAGTTGTGATCAGCGCGACCACCGGTACGCCGATACCTCGTGCTCTGGTGCAATGGAACGACCTGGCCGTTCTGACTGACCACGACGGCAAGTTTGTCTTCGTCGACGACGGTTCCGGCAGCAAGGCCGCTTTACAGGTTACCAAACCCGGCTTTTATGGCAGTCCCGACGGCGAAGGTGTTGCCACCGTCTCGTTGCAAGGCCGCCAGCAGCTACCTTTGACGGTGAGGCTATTCCCCGAGGCGCTGATTACCGGTACGCTCACTTCAACCGATGGAATACCCCTCCCTCGGATCGTCGTTATGGCCCAGCGGAGTACCTACAGCGATGGTATCCACCAATGGTCTCCCGCCGGTCAGAGTCCGACGAACTCCCGCGGAGAGTTCCGGATTGCGCTTCCTCCGGGTGACTACCGGCTGGAGACCAGCTTCCAACCCCGTTTTGCTGGAACCGCAAAGACCGTTATTCCTTCAACGTATCCCCCTCTAACCTCATCCGATACATTGGGTAACGTGTTGCATCTGACAGCAGGAACGGAAGAACGTGTCGCGCTTCATCCCGAGGTAGCCGCCACGTATCCCGTACCTCTCAAGATCGAGCAGACTGGGGACAGGCGCAACTTTCCAAGAATCCTGGCACACTCTTCTACGGGCGCTACGATACCTGTGAACTTCATTAGGTTCGAGTCCGGCCCTGCGAGCAGGATCGAACTCCCCTTAGGCACATATTCGCTAACGGCATTCCTGAACCTGGGAGACACCTCCGAGTATGGAGAGACTTCAGTGACTGTCTCCGGCCAGAACACCCCCGACGCGGTTCTTCGCATGGTCTCCGTTCCGGCAATTCCAGTTGAGGTCTTGGTCGATCAAGGGTCGGCCACAACGTCTGATAAAGTGCCAGTGCCCCAGCAGCTTGGGTTGACCCTGAATGCCATGCAGCAGACGGGCTTGTTCGGAAACTCTTCGACGGGCGTGCTGCAGTCGCGTGACCGCAGCTACTTTCGCCCATCGCCGGGGACATACAGGCTTGTCAGCCGAGGCGCCGGGCCATGGTTTATCAAATCGGCTACATATGGAACGACTGACCTGCTGCAGAACGACCTGACGGTTACGCCAGGTGCAGGCAGTTCTCCCATCATGCTTACGGTCAGCAACCAGACCGGAAGTCTTCAGGGCGCGACGAGCATTCATGGCGTCCCTGTACCGGCCTGGATATATCTGATTCCCACGGGCCCCTCTGCCAATTCGATCTATTCGGTGCGGAGCAGCACGACAGGCACCTTCAACTTCGCCTACCTGCCTGCGGGAAGCTATCAGGCCGTTGGCTTTGAGCTGCGGCATCAGGAGAACTATCGCGACCCAAACGTGTTGTCGAAGTACGCCATATTTGTGAAGAGCGTCACGATAACGGCAGGCAATAAGGCGACGATCGACCTTGACGCCATTACAGCGGAAGAGATGCTCCCGTGAGACGACTTCCCTTCCCGCTGCTTCTTCTGGTTGCACTCGTCGCTACAGGACGACCGTCGTCCGCAACGCCGGCCTTGTACACGATTACTGGTGTTGTGATCGACAGCGTGACGGGCAACCCGGTATCACGGTCGCATCTGGATGCATCTCTTGTTGTGCGTGGGCGAGTGCCCGGCCGCAGATCTCAGGCAGCAAGCAGTGTGGACGCCGATGAGCATGGACGCTTCGCGGTGGTTCTTCCTTCAGCCGGGGCGTGGCATCTTACGGCCAGCGCCCCCGGGTACGTGTCGCAGGCTTACGACGAGCACGACGGCTATTCGTCCGCTGTTGTGCTTACAGCGTCCTCCCCTGCACATGATCTGCGCTTCAGACTTCCGCCTCAGGCACGCATCTCGGGCACAGTCCTGGACGAAGCGGGAGAGGCTGTACGAAACGGGAACGTACAACTTGTACGGCTGCCGATATCCAGCCCGGCGCAGCGTCAGCCTGAACAATTCTTGTCGCGATGGTTTGTGCAGACAGATGACCGGGGAGCGTATGAGTTCGCCAATCTGGCTCCGGGCAACTATCGCCTGTCGGTGCAGGCGAAGCCCTGGTATGCGAGCTCAGCAAGACAGCGACGGTTTATAGGGGGAGCGGTGTCGGCTTCACCGTCGCCAGCCTTGGACGTGACCTATCAGCTCACATGGTATCCCGGCGTCGTCGATCCAACGCAGGCAGAAACACTGGCCCTGTCTGCAGGCGACGACCGGCGCGCCGATTTCCATCTGTCGCCCATTCCTGCACTCCACCTGTTGATCACGCCCCCTGCGCTCCAGCAAGCAGACGGGCGGCGTATTTTTTCATCCCCGATTGTCGAACAGATTGATGCAGGAGGAGGAAACGCCGGCTTTGCGCAGACATCGGCGACGGCAGGGCCTGAGGGTCAGATCGACATCGGAGGTCTCTCACCGGGAACATATCGCATACGGCTTCAAGGTCAGAACCAGGATTCGCGCACGGCCGTGGTAACGCTTGCCGAGGGGGCGTCGCGAACGATCAATTTCAGCGCAGCCGCCGAAGCCATGAGCAATGTCGCCGTTCGCTTTGACGATGACGATGAGGAAGGTCGACCGCCCCTCGTAGGGCTGACCGACACAGCGACGGGACAACGATTCTTCGCGTTTGGACGGCCAATCCCGAACATCCAGAGCCGCCCCCAGGCGCAGTCACCGCGCGATATCAGCATTCAGGTTCCACCTGGCCGCTATGAAGTGAGCCTTCAAAACAGGGGCGACGTTTACCTGACGGGAATCTCCGCACAGGGCGCGGATGTGGCCGGAAGATTTCTAACGATCCATGGAGGGGACGCCGCACTGCTGCTACATACCGCAAATGGACACGCCGCAGTGACAGGCGTTGCGTCGTTTCATGGAGCGCCAGCGGCTGGTGCTGTCATCCTGCTTGTGCCAGCAGGGCTTGACGACCCGGGATCCTTCACCGCCGTGGTTCGGGACCAGAGCAACACGGACGGCAGCTTCGATCTCAACGAGGTCGTTCCAGGCCAATACATTCTTGTCGCCATCGACCGGGGATGGGGCGTCAATCTGAGGGATCCCTCGACGTTGCGTAGCTATCTGACTCAGGGTGTTCCGCTCGATATTCGCTCCGGTACCAATGTGAAGCAAAACATCGATGCACAGGCCCCGTGAAACACCGGGGCCACGTATGTTAGATTCAATAAAGCCCACCCATCGCGGAGAGATGGCCGAGTGGCTGAAGGCGCACGCTTGGAAAGCGTGTATACCGCAAGGTATCCAGGGTTCGAATCCCTGTCTCTCCGCCACAAACTCTTCCAACCGATCCAGTACCTGCGCTCCGTCCGTTTTCCGGCGCGGAGATTCCCTGTTTTTAATGAAAAGTCCTCTTAAAACAGGAAAGGCCCTCGCCGAACCGAGGGCCTTTCCAACAACCTATAGAATTTACGCCTGCACCTTGAGGAAGATGATAACGAAGGTGAACAGTGCGAGCGACTCGATGAAGGCGAGACCGAGAATCAGGAAGATGAAGATTCCGGGGCGAGCTCCGGGATTGCGTGCAAGGGCCTCGGTAGCAGAGGCGGTCGCCTTGCCCTGACCCAGACCGCAGAGACCTGCTGCAAGGGCCATGCCCAGGCCAGCGGCCAGCGGAACCCACTGCGAAGCGGGCGAGTACTGCGTAGCGCCCTGTGCAAAAGCCGGCGTTGCGAGCAGCATCGCGGCCAACGACATAAACAGATACTGAAGCTTCTTCATTACAACTCCATCTCCCGTCAGATACGCCGCCAGTGGGTGGTTGATGCTCACCGTACTGGCACCCTCACGCTCGCGGCGTTGTTGCTACGGCGAAGAGGGAGTCCCTCCGCCGCAAAGTCAAACCTTAATGATCGTGCGCCACCGCCAGCGAAAGGTAAATCGCCGCCAGCAGGAAGAACACATAAGCCTGAATGACCGCAACGCCAAGGTGCAGTCCCAGGAAGACCAGCGGAATACCGATCGGCACCAGCGAGAAGAACGCCAGCGTCAACAGGTCACCCGCAAACATGTTTGCGTAGAGACGGACTGTGAGCGAAAGCACGCGCGCGCAGTGCGAGATAATCTCGATCGGGAACAGCAGCGGGTACAGCCACCACACCGGCCCGAGAAACTGCTTGATGTAGCCGACTCCGTTCGAGCGCACGCCATGGTAGTGGTAATAGAGAAACGTCACGAGCGCGAAGCCCAGTGGCACCACCACATCGGCAGTCGGCGACTCCAGCCCCGGAACCAGACCCATCAGGTTGCTGAGCAGAATGAACAGGAAGAGCGCCGTCAGGTAGCTCGTGAAGCGCTCCGAGCCGTGCCCGATGATCTGCTCGCCCTGGTCGGCGACAAACGAGTTCGTCATCTCGGCCACATGCTGAAAGGCGCCCGGCTTCTCCACACTCAGCGACAGGCGCACGATCAGGAAGTACGCGACTAGGATCAGGAAGACCAGAAGCTCCATCGCAAACGCATTCGTAATCGGTGCGTGCGGATACTTCGGATGCACATGAACAGCCTCAAGCAGCGCATTCACCGGCGCGGCAAAGTGGGCATTCAAAAACTTGGTAAGCAAAAGCTGATTGGGCATAAAAGGTTCAGACTGAACGTCTTCAGGGTTTTATACAGTCCACGCTTTGACCAGCCTTAGACCCTCCACCGTGAGTGCGAACACCCCCAGCGCAAGCCCGGCCGCAAGCGCATACACAGAACCGTTCAGTACCTTAAGGCTAACATAAAGCAGCGCTACCGTCGCGGCCAGACGAACAAAGAACCCCAACAGCACCATCGCCATCGGACGCGCCGCTCCGCCCCGGTCCATCCGCGCCATCACTGCCGTCATCAGCCGCAGCCACTCCCACAGTCCCGAGGCCGAGATCACCGCCCCAACCGCCAGCAGCGCCGCTGACTGCCACCCCAGCTTCCACCACAGTAGCCCTGCACCCACCACCGAGATCACCGCCAGCAGCCGCAGCGCCCGCAGAATCGTCCGCCGGAAGTCCGCGTCCGAAAATGTCTCCAAAGCCCGCACTTACTTATCCCTCTTCAAATACCGCGAAGCCGTCATAAAAATCTGCAAGAACCCGCCAATAGCCCCCAGCACAATTCCCGCGATTCCCATCCAGTTCTGATGGAAGTGCCTGTCCAGCCACGCACCGATCAGCCACCCGATCACGCACCCGGCGGGCAGGGCGATCGCAAGCTGAATCATCGACTCAGCCTTCACCAGCTCGCCCAGCGCGTTCTTCTTCTCTCCATCGGCCATCGCGAACACCATTACACCACGCAACAGGCTGTCTCTGCTTGCAGCCACACCCTTCCCTGTCTTGTCATTCCGTAGCGAAGCGGAGGAATCTGCTTTTTCGTCGCTATACTGAACAACGACCGCCCCTAAAAGGAAACACAGTGCACTTCGAATCCGAATTCGAGCAGAAGCTCTACCAGCAGCGCCAGGACAAGCTCAAAGAGATCGCGGCCCTCGGCCACGCGACCTACCCCAACTCATTCATCTCCAGCGCCGCAGGCTGGACCGAGTTCGAAGGCACACTCATCCCCTGGCTCAAAAAGCAGTACGACTCCCCTGAGTCCCCTGTCACCGGCGAACAGCTAGAAGCCGACCACAAGCAAGTCGCCATCGCCGGACGCATCATGGCTATCCGTCTCCAGGGTAAGGCCGGATTCGCCCAGCTACAGCAGGGCGGCCAGCGCCTCCAGATCTACGTCCGCAAAGACGACGTCGGCGAGAACGCCTTCGCCCTTTACAAGCTCCTCGACCTGGGCGACCACATCGGCGTCCACGGCTACCTCATGCGCACCCGCACCGGCGAGCTCACCGTGCACGCCACCTCTACGCCCGACGCACCCGGCATCACCTTCCTCGCCAAGGCCATGCTCGCCCTGCCGGACAAGTACCACGGCCTCGAAGACACCGAGCTCCGTTATAGACAGCGCTATGTGGACCTCTTTATGAACACCGGCCACAGCCCCAAGGCCACAGCGCAAACTCAATCTGGCTCACAGCCCCAATCCGCACCTGCCCCCACTGAAAGTGTCATCCTGAGCGAAGGCGGCGCAGCCGCCGCAGTCGAAGGACCTGCGGTTGAGACTGCCGACGACACCCCCCGCAACGTACGCGAAGTCTTCGTCAAGCGAGCACAAATCCTCCGCGCCCTGCGCAAGTTCTTCGACACCCGAGGCTACCTCGAAGTCGAAACGCCGATGATGCAGCAGATCGCCGGAGGGGCCGCCGCGCGTCCCTTCATCACACACCACAACGAGCTCGACATCGACCTCTTCCTCCGCATCGCGCCCGAGCTCTATCTCAAGCGCCTCGTCGTCGGCGGCCTCGACCGCGTCTACGAGATCAACCGCAACTTCCGCAACGAGGGCGTCAGCACCCGGCACAACCCCGAGTTCACCATGCTCGAGTTCTACCAGGCCTACGCCAACTACCACGACCTGATGAATCTCACCGAAGAACTCATCAAGTTCGTCGCCATGGAAGTCAACGGCTCCCTCATCACCCACTTCAACTGCAACGAGATCAACCTCGGCAACTGGACCAAGCTATCCATGCGCGAAGCAATCGCTAAGTGGTGGCCAAAAGCTGCTGGTCCTGCTCCAACATTGAACGACTTCGCTGACGCTAATTTATTGGCCACACACTTCGAAGCAGCTCATAAAGCGATGGAGGTTTATCGCGCAGGCCGCGGAGAAAATATCGACCCCGTTTGGATCGAAGGCGAATCTCCAGAAGTCCAAGAGCCAGCGGATCAGCAAATGATGTTCGAAGCTTGGGGATTGGTTCTTCGGAAGTATCCTGATCGCCTCGGCAGAATGATCGCCGACGTATTCGAGCTCCTCGCTGAAAAACACCTCATCCAGCCCACCATCATCTACGACTTCCCCCTGGCCGTCTCCCCGCTCTCCAAGATCAAGCCCTCCGAACCCGACTGGGTCGAGCGCTTCGAGTTCTACATTGGCGGCTTCGAGGTCGGCAACGCCTTCTCCGAGCTCAACGACCCCGTCGACCAGGACAACCGCTTCCAGCAGCAGATCGAGCAAAAAGAGCGCGGCGACGAAGAGGCCATGTCCGCCGTCGACGACGACTACGTCCGCGCCCTCGGCTACGGCCTGCCACCTACCGCAGGCGAAGGCATCGGCATCGACCGCCTCACCATGCTCCTCACCAACTCAAGCTCCATCCGCGACGTCATCCTCTTCCCTCTCATGCGTCCGCGCGTGAAGCCTCCGCAACAAGACCAACCCCACGGCGAGTCCGCCGAGTAGCCACCCCCAGTACAAATACGAGTGTCATCCTGAGCGGAGCTTCTCGCAGCTTCACCGCGAGAAGCGTAGTCGAAGGACCTGCGTTTCATCCATGCGAGGAATCGCATCGTAATGGCAAACAACAGATCCTTCGACTGCGCGGCTACGCCGCTCCGCTCAGGATGACACGTTTGGAGAGATGGCGATCTGTCGATAAGCGGCGGCTCTACTTCGCCTTCTTCAGTCGCTTCACTACCCCGGCCAGAGAGTGCTCGTTCATCGCCTCCACGGCGTCCTCGCGCACCTTCTTCATCAACCCGGCGACTGCCTTGTCCTCCAGCGTCAGCCAGTCCCCCGAGGTCGCCGCAAACACGTCGCCCAGCCCGATCTGCTTCGGAGACAACTTCAGCTTCGCGCCGCCATGCGGCCCCTTGCGCTGGGTAATCAACCCAGCCTTATGCAGCAGCAGAAACGACCGCCGCACCATCACCGCGCTCTCCTTCAGCGTCTCGGCAATCTCCGCTGAAGTCAGCATCCCGTCCGGCTTCTCGGCCAGGACGGTAAGGACTTTTACACCTAATTGAAATCGCTCACTGTTCGCCACCAAAGCAAGCTACCACAATGGCCGCAGGTAAGGCCTTATTCACTGGATGGCAATGTAAAATTTTTAAGTGAATATTCTCTTCGTCGGCGACATCTTCGGCTCCGCCGGCCGCCACATCGTACGCGAGCACCTGCCGCACGTCATCGAGACCAATTCGGTCGACCTCCTCGTCATCAACGGCGAAAACGCTGCCGGGGGCTTCGGCATCACCCCATCGCTCGCCGAAGAGATCTTCGACATGGGCGCGCACGTCATCACGACCGGCAACCACATCTGGGACAAGCGCGAGATCTTCGAGTACATGACTGTCCCCGCCGACTCACACGAGCGTGGCCGCCGCGTGCTGCGCCCCGCCAACTATGCCGTCGGCACACCCGGCTTCGGCTTTTACCAGGGCGAACTCCCCTCAGGCCAGCAGTATGCCGTTATGAACCTCCAGGGACGCGTCTTCATGTCCTCCTGCGACGATCCCTTCCGCAAGGCCGATGAGCTGCTGAGCAAGATCACCGCCAAGGTCATCCTGCTCGACATTCACGCAGAGACCACCAGCGAAAAGGTCGCCCTAGGCTGGTACCTCGACGGCCGCGTCACTGCCGTCATGGGAACCCACACGCACATCCCCACCGCCGACGCCCGAGTCCTCCATGGAGGAACTGCCTTCATCACCGACGTTGGCATGTCTGGTCCCTACGACTCCGTCATCGGCGTCGAGACAGAACTCGTCCTCAACCGCTTCCTTACCGGGATGCCCGGCAAGTTCGAAGCCGCCAAGGGCAATCCGAAGATGTGCGCCGCGCTGATCGGTTGCGACGGGGCCACAGGCCGGGCCTACTCCGTCCAGCACCTGATGCTGGGCGAATAGCCAAAGTCAGGCGGGGCAAAGACAACAAAGAGGCAGCCCGAAGGCTGCCTCTTTATATACTGAACCAGACACCCTTACCGCCTGCGAGCGGGATGATGTGCCGGGGTCGGCTTTGTGGGCTTCGCCGGGGCCTTCTTCGGCTCGACGATCGCGCCATCGCTCATGGTGATCATGATCGGGCTGGGTGTGAACGAAGCGTAGGTTCCCGTCACCGTCGCCTTGGCGCCCACTGCCGGAGGAGTCTTCAGCGGAGCGGTCAGGTTGAAGGTGAAGTCGGCCGTCTTCGACTGAACCGCGTCGTCGGACACGGCAACCTGAAGCGCAGTGTCCGTCACCGAGATCACAGTCGCATCCGGGAACTGGACCGACTTGCCCTTGATCGTGTCCCAGACCTTCGCGGCATCGTCGGGCGATCCGTTGGTCAGGATGAACTCCTTGTCGGAGATCGCCAAGGTGGCGAGGTCGGGCGTGCTTGCAATCACCTGTTTCACAATGTCGGCAGGCTTGGGAGCGGGAACGATCGAGAAACCGGCGGGCGGATTCAGGCTCTGCTGAGAAGCGGTCGCCACGGCATCGAAGCCGTCATCTGCACCGTGAAACTTCTTATAGCAATACTTCGCCAGAGGCATCATCTGCGACTTGTAAGGCTCGGGAGCGAACGAGGCTGCACGAGAAGCGTACCAGGCGCAGTTCACCAGATCCGGCGGGGTCGACTGGTAATAAGCCTGCGCCAGCGTGTATGTATCCTGTAGCAGCGGGCCGGGGGTCTTGGTCTGGTCTGCCGGAACGCTTCCGAGAGACTGCTTCAACTGGGCCACAGCCGTTGCCGCATCCTTCTTGTTCAGGGCATCGGTGGCGATGGCGCGGTGGAAGACAGGTGTCGCCGCATTCTTCACGGTATCGAAGTCAGCCTGCGTCATTCCTGCCGGCTTGGTTGCGGCAAGTCCCTTCTGTCCATATTCTGCGGCCTTGTCGAGAGCGGTCTGCTTTGCGGCGGGGTCCTGCACCTGCTCCGCGTTCTGAAGGCGGAAGTAGGTCTCGAAGGTGAGAGCGCGAATGTTGGCAGGCTCGACCTGCAACAGACGGTCGGCGGCGTCGAGGGTCTTCGCGGGGTCGAACGCGCTGTAGGCGAGCATCAGGCGCTGCAGAACATCGTCTTTGACCTGTGATTGTGGGTAGGTCGTCAGAAACTGCTCGAGTGCAGGGGCCAGGGTCTGAGGCGTGCTCTGTCCGATAGCCGCGGTATAAGCATTGTATTCAGCGGGCGCGAGCTGCACGCCGCCACCTGTTTGCTGCGCATTGGATCCCAGGTTCACCTGAGTTTGTGCAACCGCAACACGCGCACCTAATGCTGTGCTAGCGACCGCCAGGAGAGACGCAACTACCACCTTCTTCATTCCACGCTCCTCAGTTAAATCTCTCTTCTTGAACTCTGCCTTCCGGTGAATCCGGGGTCAGAAAGATGTATCACATCATGGTTGTGCCATTCAGCAGTTCTTTTCGCAACACCTGCACCCTGAGGCAAGCGATTGAACTGCATTACGAAAGGCTCCATGGCATGATGATGCGGATTATATGAACCTCGTTGCTCTTGTGGCAAGCGTGCAATCAGTTGCGACGATTTTGAAGTTGAAAACCCGGTCAATGCCGATCCTATAGAATCTTCAGAGCGGCGCAGGGACTTCAGCCACATCGGAAGCCTTGTCATTCTGAGGATAGCTTCGATTCTTTCCGGTTGATTTCAGGGGTGATACCGCTTGTCGAACCCATTCGTAGTATTACTGCCCTCTTATCCACAATCCATAGTGTTGTTCCCGTTGATTCCGGCCCCGGACGCGGCTACAGTTAGGTCAGTCTTAATGACCGTGCCTGCCTCCCTGGAGCGCCGTACGGTTGAGAGGTGTGAACTTGCTCAAGCTCAAGAAAGTCCAGATCCTCGGATTCAAGTCATTCTGCGACCGCACAGAGGTCCAGCTCAGCGGCGAAGGCATCGCGGCAATTGTGGGCCCCAACGGCTGCGGCAAGTCGAATATCTCCGACGCCATCACGTGGGTACTCGGCGAACAGTCGGCCAAGAGCCTGCGCGGCATAAAGATGGAAGACGTCATCTTCGCAGGAACACGCGACCGCAAGCCTACGGGCATGGCCGAGGTCTCCCTGACGCTCGTGGATCCCGAGGTTTACGACGGGACGGCCCTCTCTCCCGAAGGCCCCGAGGTCGTTATCACGGATGAGCATCCCGCGGAGCAAGCCACCAGCCTGACCGATTGGGACGAGGCGCAACTGCGTCGCCAAAGGGCACAAGACACCGAAGACGCGGTAGCCGAGGCCCAGCCGGGAACGGTGATTGAAGGCGAAGCACCCGCTGGCACCGAAGCAATTGGGGCGACAGCCGACGGAACCGAAGGAGAAGGCACCGCACCGGGCAACGTGGTCCTGAAGATTCGCCGCCGCAAGTTCAACCGCGCGCCCGTTCGTGCCGGCGAACTTACGATTACGCGCCGTCTCTTCCGCTCGGGCGACTCCGAGTACCTGCTGAACGGCAAGATCTGCCGCCTGCGCGATATCCAGGACATCTTCATGGGAACCGGCCTTGGCGGCGAGTCCTACGCCATCATCGGGCAGGAGCGCATCGGGCAGTTACTCAGCTCGAAGCCGCTGGACCGCCGCAGCATTATCGAAGAGGCCGCAGGCATCACCCGCTTCAAGACCAAGAAGCGCCTCGCTGAGCTTCGCCTTGAAGCTGCCAAGCAGAATCTCGCACGCGTCAACGACATCTTTGAAGAGGTCACGCGTCAGATGGCAACACTGAAGCGTCAGGCAGCCAAGGCCGAGCGTTACGGCGCTCTTCGCGATGAGCTGCGGACACGTCTTCGCGTTGTGCTCGCCAGCCGTATGGCCCAGCTTGACAGCGAACAGTCTGCAACCGCGGAGAAGATCGCGTCCCTGGCAACCCAGATTGACGCGCAGGCAGCAAACATCGAACAGATGGACGCGGAACACACCGAGGGCATTAGTCGCGGATATGCGCTCGATCAACAGATCCGTGAGACAGGCTCGCGGGCGAATCAGTCCGCAGTCGAATTGGAGCGCATTGCAGCGCGTACAGCGTCGAATGCCGACCGAATCGCCGAGCTGACCGAGCGTCTTGCTACCGGCGCCGACGACCTGGCCCAGGCCCGTGAACAGTTGACCTCACTCGCCGGGGAGCTTGAGCAGCATCGCAGCTTCCTGGAAAACGCGACTGCGGAGGCCACCGGCTCACGAGAGGCCGCGCAGCAGCGCCAGCAGCAGGCACAGGAGGCCGTAAGGTCGCTTCAGGCCGCTGAGCAACAGGCGGAACAGAACCGTCGCCAGACGCTGCAGCTTGTGCAGCGCGCCTCGCAGACGCGCAACGAGATGGCGCAGGCCGAAGCCTCGCTCGCTGGCCTTGAACAGGAATCGCAAAGACTGGCTAACGAGTCCGGCGTCGCCCGCCAGGAGTTGGAGACGCTGGGCCTGCAACGGGGCCAGGTCAAGCTGACGTTTGAGTCTGTCACAGAACGCCTGAAGCGGCTTGAGGCGGACATTGCCGACCGCCGCCTTCAGATCGATGCGCGTCGCAAGGAAGAAAACGAGAGCAAGCGGCGCGGCGACCAGTTGCGCGGCGAAGTTGCAACCCTCAACGGCCGTCGTAACTCGCTGGAAGGCCTGATCCGCGATCACAGCTACTCGACCGAGACCGTCCGAAATATCTTCAAATCGAGCGCCGCGGCGCGTACCGGAACCATGGCCCCGGTTGGGACGCTCGCCGACTTTCTTGAAGTGGACGGCAAGTACGAGAGCGTGGTCGATGAGTTCCTGCGCGATGAGCTGAACTACATCGTCGTCAAGAGCTGGGACGCGGCGGATGCGGGAGTTCATCTGCTACAGACAGACGTCGCAGGCCGGGCCACTTTCCTGGTGCACCCCAACGACGCACAGGCGAATTTTTCCTTTGCTGAAGGAATGACCAGCGATGCCGTGTCGAACACGCAGAACATCGAGGGCGTTGTGGCTCTCAGAGACTGCGTGCGCGTGCTCGATGGCTTCGGGAAGTCGCTGGAGGTGATCCTTCCCAAGCTGCGCGAGGGCTTCGTTGCGCCGGATTCCTATACCGCGCGCTCGCTCGCACTTTCGAACCCTCACGCCTTCTTCCTCTCGCCGACGGGAGAGACCTTCCACAACGTTACCGTTACGGGAGGACGACCCCGTGCTCAGGGCCCGCTTGCTTTGAAGCGTGAACTGACCGAGGTGCAACAGAAGATCGAGCAGGCCGAGCGCGAGCTCGCGCAGACCGATATTGCCACTGCGGACCTCTCACGCCAAATCGCCGATTTGAATGCGGCGATCGAAGCCCAGACCCAGGAGCGGCGCGAAGCTGAGCGCGAGTCGGCAAACTCCGGTGCCGCCCTGCGGCAGATGGAATCGGAGACGGCCCGTATTGAGCGCCGCTTGCAGGAGTGGTCGCTTGCAACGGAGCGAAATCGCGACGCACGCAATCAGAAGACCGAACTGATCTCCCGCAAGCAACAGGATGCCGAAAGGCTCGAAGCTGAGCGTTCTGGCCTGGAGGCAACTTTGGTTGAGTTGCAGGGCCAACTCGACGAACTGCGCAGCCGCCGCGAACAGTTACAGCAGGCAGCGGCAGAGGCCTCCGCCTCTCTTGCGGGACTTGAGGAGCGCCGCCGGAATGCGCAGTCTAACTTCGACCAGACCAGCCGCCTCTATCAAGGGCAGAGCCAGCGCATTCAGCAACTTGAACAGCAGCTTGCCACGTCGAGTGGCGAGAAACTGCGCCGTGAAGAGGAGACCTC
>JAFDVV010000036.1 GCA_018268775.1 Acidobacteriota bacterium
ACTGCGCCGTGAAGAGGAGACCTCCTCCCTTGCCGTTCAGCATGGCGAGTTGACGGAGGCCCGGGCAACGGCCGTTGCCGAGGGCGCGCGTCTGACCTCGGAGGCAGCAGAGCTGCGAACGGCATTGACCTCGCTTGACCAGCGCCTGCGCGCACTCCGGCACGAGACGGAGACGCTTCGTGAGCAGAGGGCCGAATTGACGGCCAAGGCGGCCAAGCTGGCCTCCGACATCGAGCATATCGAGGCAACCTGCCTTAACGATCTCGCGGTTGAGGCCGTATCGCTGCGCGAGGACGAGACGATCGTTCGCATCGAAGGCGAGGCTCTGCATACGGAAGAAGAAGAGTCGCGCGCGCTGAAACAGAAGCTCGAAGCCATGGGGCCGGTCAATATGATGGCCCTGGAGGAGTACAACGAGACCAGCCAGCGTCATGGCTTCCTCGAAACCCAGCGCAAAGACCTCCTCGATTCGATTGAAAACACGCAGGCATCCATCAAGGAGATCGACGAGATCTCGCACCAGAAGTTCGACGAGGCCTTCAAGGTGATCAACGAGAACTTCTCGGTGACGTTTACCAAGCTCTTTGGCGGCGGCCAGGCATTGATGAAGCTGACCGACGCGGAGAACTCGGCCGAAAGCGGAATCGACATCATCGCGTCTCCTCCCGGCAAGAAGCTGCAGAACATCCTTCTGCTTTCAGGCGGAGAGAAGGCGCTCACGGCACTCTCACTGTTGGTCGGCATCTTCCAGTTCCAGCCTGCCCCCTTCTGTATCCTGGACGAGGTCGACGCGCCTTTGGACGAGACCAACGTTGGCCGCTTCGCCAAGCTGATTGCGGACATGAGCGCGACGACGCAGTTTGTGGTCATCACGCACAGTAAGCGGACCATGGCTCAGGCCGATGTCATCTACGGCGTCACCATGCAGGAGCCCGGTGTCTCGAAGATCGTCAGCGTCAACCTGAACCGTCGCGACGATTCGGTTACCCGTCGCGCCGTTGCCTGAAAATCGAACGCCCGGAGGCAAAATATGCTCCGGGCTTCGCTCGCTAAGCTAGGCAATCATGTACTTTGGAGAGACCATCGGATTGCTACTGGTCCTGACGGCAGCGATCCTGACTCTGCGCTTCTTCTGGCATAGATTCCCGCCGCGCATAGAGCGCATCGTACTGGGGGCGGCGGCGATCGTCTTTGCGATCCGCCTCGTCTTTGCAGCGGCCCGCCTGTCGACGATGTATCCACACTTTGACGCCTTCATCTGCTGGGCCGCAGTTGCAGGGTACGAGCTGATGCTGGCCCGTTTCAGTCTGATGCGCCCTCGTTGGCTCACTTCGATCAGCTCGATCATCTTGTTGCTGCCGGTCTTTGGCTCAACACTGTTGTTTCCGCTGACCGGCATCTTCTACAGGGGCCCCGCGGACATACGGCCCATCGGGAACAACTATGTGGTGGAACGAACCCCCTGGGATGTCAGTGTCAGCGGGCACTCTGGCACCGACCTGGGTATCTTTTACCGTCCGGCTATGGTTCCGTTTTTCCGCCATATGGTGCAGCGCAGCTCTTTCAGCGATGAGCAGTGCGACTCGAAGGCCACTGTCGTAACCGTCGATCCTCCCAGGAAGCTGGTGTATGTTCATTGCCCGGCGCATCGAGAGGGACACGACGCAATCAATCTGACGCTGCCTCTACCTTGATGCGGTCATTCCTCAGCGGATCGGTCGCTGGAGATGATACCGTCATTGAGTAATGGAAAAAGCTCTCATTCAGACTGAAATGGGCGCGCTTGCGCTCACCGCGCGCGGCAAGGTCCGCGACATCTACTCGCTCAACGACAAGGAACTCCTGTTCGTCGCCACGGACCGGATCTCCGCCTTCGACCACGTACTTGGCACCGGCGTTCCCGACAAGGGGAGGATTCTCACGCAACTCTCCCTTTTCTGGTTCGATTTTCTGAAGGGCACCGTAAAAAACCATGTTCTTACAGCGGAGCCTTCTGAGTTCCCTGCACCGCTCCAGCCCTATATCGACCAACTGGCGGGCCGCAGCATGATCGTGCGCCGGGCGGAGATGTTTCCGGTGGAGTGCGTCGCGCGAGCGTATGTCTCAGGTTCGGGATGGAAGGACTACCAGGCCACCGGGACAATCTGCGGCATCAAGCTGCCTGCTGACCTGCGCGAATCTGACCGGCTCCCGGAGCCTATTTTCACCCCTGCGGCAAAGATCAACACTGGCGGGCACGACGAAAACATCTCCTTCGATACCGTCGTGAAGACGATTGGGGCAAAGTACGCGAATAAACTTCGCGACCTGACGCTGGAGATATTCAGCAAGGCCTCGCGTCATGCGGAAAGCCGAGGCTTGATTCTGGCCGATACAAAATTCGAGTTCGGCCTGATCGATGGGGAGATTGTGTTGGCCGACGAGGTACTTACGCCGGATTCCTCGCGGTATTGGCCAGCGGAGGGTTACGTTCCCGGAGGCCCACAACCGTCGTTCGACAAGCAGTATGTTCGCGATTACCTGGAGTCTATCCGCTGGAACAAGCAGGCCCCCGCACCGGGCCTGCCCGATGACGTTGTCGATCGCACCCGTGAAAAATACCTTGAAGCGTACCGGCTGATTACCGGGCGTTCGACCCTCTAAGCCGACCTATGACTGCCTTCGACTGGCTGCTTCTCGTCCCGCTTGTGTATTCCACGGTACAGGCATTTTTGCGGGGTTTGGTGAGGGAGTTGTTTTCTCTTGGTGGGCTGGTCGTGGGAATCCTGGTAGCCGCCTGGAACTATGGCCGCCTGGCCTCAGCACTAGGCGGCCTCGTTTCCAGCCCGGGAGTGGCCGACGTCGTTGCCTTTTTATTGATAGCCATCGGAATCATGATCGCGGCCACCGTTGCTGGACGCCTTATACACACGACTGCCCACGCCATTGGCCTGGGCTTTTTCAACCGGCTTGGTGGAGTTGCCTTTGGCTTCCTTCGTGGATGCCTGATCGGTGTCGCCATCCTTACGGCAATCAGCGCGTTTCTACCGGAAACCGCATGGGTCAAAAATTCCAGGCTCGCACCCTATTTCCTTGCCGGGGCACATGCGGTATCCTTCGTTGTACCTCATGACCTTGAGCAACTCATTCTGAACGGTGCCGCGCAGATCAAGCACAATGCACCCGACTGGATCAAGCTGCATCGTTAGGGTCACAATGAGGACAGTCGCACGAAAGACGACACGCAAGGAGTAAAACCTTTGAAGCGCGAATTGGACAGTCTTGTGATTCAGATGCACAGTGCCGGGGTTCTCTATACTGACGCAGTCCGGCAGTTCAAACGCCGTTACATCTTTGAAGTCCTCGCGCACCACAAAGGCAACCAGTGCAAAGCCGCTGAAGAGCTAGGCATGCACCGGAATACCCTGAGCCGCACCCTTGCAGAGCTCGATATGAATACCGCCCAGATACGCAACGGCATGCGCAGGCCGCCAGCCAGCGAACGCCCACGGGTGGAGAGCATCAATCGGGCAATCTCCGGAAGCCGATAACCTCCGTTCTTCGTCTAACCAGCAGCCGATGATGCCCCGCCTGCCAGACCGCGCTGCGATCCTGCGCCGCTCTTTTGCCGCAGTTGCCTGCTCTGTCTGCTTCCTGTCTGTAGGACATGGACAGGAGCCTGTCGGGAAGGTTCCTCCTCAGCAGGCAGCCGAAGCGGGCGGAAAGCCGTCACAGACTCAAAAAGACGCCCGGCAGATGAGAAAGGCTGACGATGCTTACCTCGTCGGTGCGCGTCTGCTTGATCGTGGAGACATGGCTGGCGCCGAATCTCAGTTTGCCCTTGCTGCAACGCTCAACCCTGCCGATGGCGACTACATACAGGCTGCAGCATTGGCCCGCGAGCATCGTGTGACTGAGCTGGTGCAACAGGCGGGAAAGGCACGTCTGCTTGGTCGTCCCGAAAAATCCCAAAGCCTGCTGGCAGAAGCACAGCGGCTCGATCCAGGCAATCCGATCATTACGCAGCATCTTGATGCAACGGTGTCCTCTGCCTCGTTTCAGTCGCAACCGCCGAGCAGTGAATGGATCTCCTCCCCGCTCTTGAAGGCTTCGGCGATTGCGGCCCCCATCGCCCTCGAGCCGCAGCATGGAAGACGATCATTCCAGATCGCCGCAGACTCGAAGCAGGTGGTGACGGAGGTCTTGTCGAGTTATGGGATTCACGCCATATTCGACGACAGTGTTCAAAACAAACCACTGCGATTCAACATCGACAACGTTGATTACGATCAGGCCTCCGCAATTCTGCTGCAAATGGCAAATGCCTTTGCAGTGCCGATCGATTCGCACAGCGTTCTGGTTGCAGCGGACACTGCCGAAAACAGACAGCGTCTCGATCGGCAGATTGAAGAGACCATCTACGTTCCAGGCTTCACAACCGAGCAGATGAACGAACTCGGAAATGTTGTCCGAAGCGTCTTCGACGTCAAGCAGGCCACCGTTCAGGTCGGCAGTGGCAGTTTGGCGTTGCGCGCTCCAGAAGACACGCTTACTGCCGTCAACCTTACCCTTGCGGATTTAGTCGATGGCGGCGCAGAGGTGCTGTTGGATATGCGTCTTTACACCGTCGACCGTACACGGCAGCGCAACATCGGCGCACAGCTCCCTCAGCAGATCGGTGTTTATAACGTCG
The DNA here is from genome assembly GCA_018268775.1 of Acidobacteriota bacterium. GTDB lineage: Bacteria > Acidobacteriota > Terriglobia > Terriglobales > Acidobacteriaceae > Edaphobacter. The sequence continues at coordinate 4,673 of JAFDVV010000036.1, forward strand.
AGAGCGAGGCGCGAAAGCTGGTACTGGCGAACCAGTCACTGGTGCAGCAGGCCATCAGCCAGGGATTGATTCCTGCAAATGCCAGTGACATCACGATTGCCCTGGCGCTCATTTCTTCAGGGCTGGTCCAAAGCACATTGTTGAGCAACACGCTGGGTTTCTTCGGCGGCGGGCTGACTGCCTCGGGCGTCACGGCCAACGCATCGACAAAGTTCAACCTTGCTCTGAACTCCAGCGACACGCGTGCTCTCGACAATATCCAGCTTCGCGTTGGCGATCGCCAGAATGGCGTCTTTCGATCCGGAATGCGGTACCCGATCGTTACGTCAACGTATACCAGCGGGATCTCCGGCAGTACTTCTTCCCTTGCGGGAACGACGATCAACGGTGTGAGCGCGCAGAGCCTGCTGAACCAGTTCCTGGGGGCCTCAGGGTCCGTCACCATTCCACAGATTCAATATCAGGACCTCGGGCTTCTGGTGGAGGCCACTCCAACGGTGCAGCGGTCTGGCATGGTGAAGCTCAAGCTGAACCTTAAGATACAGGCTTTGGGAGGCGCGGCCATCAACAATATCCCGATCCTGATCAACCGGCAGTACACGTCCGACGTTACGGTGGCCGACGGAGAGACCACGTTGATCGCAAGTTCGCTGAGCCGCTCCGAATCGGCCGCAATCGGTGGAATCCCCGGCCTCGGAGAGCTTCCTGGCTTCCAGACCGCTACTGCGGACAAGACTGCGGAGACCGATTCCAGCGAACTTGTTCTACTGATTACACCGCACATTGTGCGTCATCGTTCCAACGAGGTTGCCGGGCCGCGCATTGCGTTCAACCAACGTTTGCCGAATTAGCAGCCTGCGGAAATCCCTGTATCGTATGGCACCCGCGAGGTTTGACCATATGATGACGAGTCGATATACTTATTCATGTGAGAGCGGGAGTAGCTCAGTGGTAGAGTGCTTCCTTGCCAAGGAAGATGTCGCCGGTTCGACCCCGGTCTCCCGCTCCAAACATTCCCTGCCTGCGGTAAACTTCAAATACAATTTGCAGGGCTGAAGTAGAACGGCCCACACAGAGGCGCGGTACCCAAGTGGTAAGGGAGAGGTCTGCAAAACCTTTATGCGTCGGTTCGATCCCGACCCGCGCCTCCAAATTCTCTTCCCTACACCAAAAACGGCTTGAAGAACTGATTCAGCAATCTATCGTCTGGGTCGTACTTCTTTCGCGTCTCGCCGAGCACCTGTAACCGATCGCCGACTGCCTTCTTCATGATGGCCGGCGTTAAATTTGCAGTCTGATTGAAGAGCGGAACACCATCCCGGTCACTGCAAAACTGGTTGTATGCCGTCAGGTATTCATCCCAGCCAGGATTCGCTGTCGATACGGGATCGAGCGTCATCACGGTTCCGTGGTACGAGTACGAGAGCAGCGATTGCTGGTCCGCAGCGATTCTGTAGCCGACGTAAAGCAAATTCGAACGGTAGCCCTTCTGCTGGTAGTAGTCGTTGCAGAATTTGTAGAAATCTGTGATGGCGGCGGGAAAATTCTCCTCGCGAAACGCGAAAAGGCTGAACGTGTAACGATGATCGTCGGATACCGGCGGGTAGTCGATGATCTGGTCGGGGGCGTGGGTGTAGTCGCTCGATACGATATTCTCTAACGTCAGCCGCCAGGATGCATTGAACGCATCGACGATGCCGTAGCGGATGGACGGAATGGCAATGTTCTGTTCAATATCGTGCCCAAACTTAGGCCCAGACGTACCCCAGATATGGTTTCTGATCGCCCATGCCGTGCAGTTCGCTTCTCCTGTCGCCGATGGATTGTACTTACGGAATTCGACCGTAATCTTATCGGCGAACGGGAACATGTAATACATCATGGAGTAACCTGAGGCCTGCAACGACGGAAGCTCCTTCAAGAAGTCCGCAAGGCTGTAGGTTGTGTGATGAACTGCCATTGGAACCAACGGCCGAATCTTATAAGTTACCTCGTATACCACTCCTAGCAATCCGTAGCTTGATCTAACGATCTTCATGAGGTCGGGTTGCGCGGCCTCTGTCACTTCGAGAAGCGAGCCATTGGCTAGAACCATCTTGACGCCAATAATGTAAGACCCTACCTGGCCGTATTCGCCTTCGAAGGAAGCGTCCTTTGTTCCGGCGCACGCCGCGCTTCCCGCGGTCAGACTTCCGATCTCGGTATTGACATAGAACTGATAGCCCTTCTCCCGGAGCGCCTTGGCCATGTGCAGATGCGTCGCTCCCGCCTGCGCCACAAGCGTCTCGGGACCAATGCTCAACAGTTGATCCATCTTCATTCGGATAAGCGTTCCGCCGTCGGCTGTGCCACAAGGCGATGTGGAATGGTTCGACCCCACCGCTCGCACCGGCGACGGATAGTGCACAGTATCCTTTACAACCGCAATAATATCTTCGACGGAGTTGGCATCGACCACCACTTGAGGGTGCGACACAATATTGCCAAACCAGTTTGTGACCGTGATATCTGCCATTTCGATCTACACCTCGCAGGAGAATAATCTCGGGGCCCAATACGCGAAGACCGGAGAGAATAAGCGCCGCTGAGCCTTCAAGTCAATAGGGGCCCAAGTGAAGAGGCCTGTCTTTCAATCGAAACGTTCATCGCCGGTGGGCTCATACAACGGCACACCGTTCATGCTGTGTCTGAACTTCGAAAGCGTGTCGTAGACGCGACGGCGAGCGCGGTTGATATTTCCAAGAGGGCGATGTTCGGCGAGACAGTGCCAGGGATTGAAAGAAAGCCGCTTTGCGAAATCCATCTGCGACTGAGAAGTGAACGTCTGCGCCGGAATCTTGAGCGTCGCCACGGTCACGTATGGGGATATATCTTCAGGCCATCGCACCGCGCTGTTCTCCAGAGGCATCAAAAATGAATCGGTTTGAAGTTGAACCTTCATATCAAACACGACATTTTGGCGCGCCAGCGTAGCTGCCATGGCCTGACGCAGGTAATCGTCAGGGGGGCGCGATGGCAAATTCGGTATCCGCGTCTTTGCAAAAGAGGTGGGCCAGAAGGAATACTGCATCGCCCGCCCTTCCCCTAACAGGTATGGGACCTGCCCGAAATATGGCGACTCGAGTGGGCTGCTCTGCGTCTTGAGATAGAGCGACTGCATTACGAAGTCGAGAATGTGTGTGCGATGCAGATTGATGAAGTAAAAGAACTGTGCGTTCTTCAGGCTCTCAACTTGCAACTGCGCATTTGCACTTGCATCGGGACTTACAAAAACAGGTGCGGAGACAGCAAGCAGGTCCTGGGTCAGCTTCTCGTCGTCCATCAGCTTTGGTCCTGGCACTCCCATGAGCTTGACGCTCATGCTCATAAATCCCACGTCGTCGATATCGGGAGTGATGTACGGGCCAGGCCCCGAGAACCTTACCCACGCCTTATACGTGCGCGGCTCCGCGACAATCCCATGTCGCAGTTGCTCCGGCAACCCATCATGCACGGTGAACTCGGCGCGCACGATCCCATGGGTCTTGGTGTTGCCTCCCCGTTCAAAAGCGCCGGGTTTCCATAGTCCTCGTAGCTGTGCCTGAAAGCTGGCGATGATCGAATCGAAATACTCCTCCTCATCGTCCAGCAACTTTTCTTCGGCGATCTTCAATCCTTCATCACGCCGCCTCGCATTGATAAGCCATGTCACCACATCTGCCAGCGGCTCACGAAGTACGGCATCGAACGTGGGACGAAAGAACGGATCGATGCGCCGCTCCAACTGCACCAGCTTGATAGCGCAATTGGCAACGGTGTTCAGCAGCACCGATCCTGTATTGGCCCTGGGAACTGGCCGATCTGGATTTAAGGTCAAGTCGCACCTCGGTCAAGAACAAAAGCTACCGCTCATGGCCCTTACGAGGTTGGAAATTGCAGCGCAAAGTGAATCGTCTTGTCCTTCTTCCAATACACAAGGCCGAGATAAAAACCAGGCCCAATCTGGCGAATCTCATCACGGACGTGCTCGGCCAACATTGAAGTTTTGGAATAGTCCAGGACGATACACTCTTTGCCGTCAAACCAGCTCGTCGACTTGTAAACTTGCGCCACGATCGCATTTATTCCAAACGCCAGAATCCGGTTCGTCAGTGTGCCATGCGCGGCGTCGAACGTCTTGCCCTGCCATGTGAAGATGTTGATGAGCGAAGCAATGGCCGGAGAAAATTTGGTGCCCGGAGCGACAATCGCCGTCCCATCCGCCTCGCCGTTCGGTATATCTCCCGTTGGGCTATTCGAGAAGAGTTCATCGAGCTGCTGGTTAGACATATCCATCAACTGGCTGACGGTGTAGGCCATCGTGCAATCTCCTCATACTTCAGAAATCAATGCACACTGAGGCCCATGTGCGAGTATCGCCAACTATGACCTCACTGCCGGCATTTGTCAATCGGACAGTGTACGGGGAGCAGTTTGGTATCTTCAGAATTCTTCAACTAGGCTACGATGGGTTGCACGAGCAGGGGCCCTCAAGCATCTCTTTGACGAACAGAGGCGCTGTTGAACAACGAGACACAACACGCAGTCGCTGAATTCATCGTCGTCGGTTCTGGTGCCGGTGGCGGTACTGTTGCAGCGCGACTGGCCGAGTCCGGTCACAGTGTTCTACTGCTTGAGGCCGGCGGCGACCCCAGAGATGTTCAGAACGACATCAGTTCTCCGAGCAGCGGTCTCCCAAATGACTATGACGTTCCAGCCTTCAACGCCTATGCTTCGGAAAATACAGGCATGGCCTGGAACTTCTTTGTCCGTCACTATGCCAGCGATGACAGACAAAAGCGAGACCCCAATTACGTCGAAACCCACAATGGAAAAAGAGTCGACGGAGTGCTCTATCCCCGCTCTGCCGCGCTTGGCGGCTGCACCGCCCACAATGCGATGATCTTTGTCTATCCGCACAACTCGGATTGGGATGAAATTGCCGAGCTGACAGGCGATAGCTCCTGGAAAGCCGAGCACATGCGGACCTACTTTGAACGGCTGGAGAACTGCAGGCACCGCGGCCTTCATCGCCTGCTCAACCGGTTTGGCTTCAATCCCACGCGTCATGGCTGGAATGGATGGTTGTCCGCTGAGCGTGCGATTCCACCCTCTGCCATCTTCGATTGGACGCTGGTACGTACGATCCTGATCTCAGCGTGGCAGGCCTTCATCCATGCGGGCAACCGTCGCGATCACCTGCGCTGGCTCTGGAAGGGTGCCTTCGATCCAAACGATTGGCGGCTCGTTAAGGAGAGTGCCGGCGGAGCGCGCTATCTTCCTCTCACAACGAGCAATCACGCGCGCACTGGAACGCGCGAGCGAATACTGGATGTTCATCATCAGTCCCCTCAGCTTCTCACCATCGAACTCAATGCACTGGCAACGAAGATTGTTTTTGACGACGCCAACAGGGCGATCGGCGTGGAATACATCAAAGGCCACCACCTCTATGGCGCGAGTGCCAATCCCAGCAGTCAGTATGGACAGACGCAGAGGGCCTATGCCAGCCGCGAGGTCATCCTGTCTGGAGGAACTTTCAACACACCTCAGATACTGATGCTCTCAGGAATTGGCCCAGCCGAAGAACTTGCAGCGCACGACATTCCAGTCCGGGTGGACCTTCCAGGGGTTGGCAGAAATCTCCAGGACCGCTATGAGGTGCCTGTCGTCAACCGAATGAAATTCAAGCAGTGGCGCATCTTTCGCGGAGCTCGCTTTTCATCCGACGATCCTCTTTTTCAGCAATGGAGAAAGGCCCGCCAGGGCCCCTACATAACAAACGGAGGCGTCCTTGCTGCATTTCGCAGGTCGTTTCCCGGCAAAGCAACCCCCGATATTTTCTGCCTCGCCGTACTCGGTCTCTTTCGGGGTTACAAACCTGGATACTCTGCACTGTTTGCGGAGAATCTGAACTACCTGACCTGGGTAGTTCTTAAGGCGCATACGAACAACCGGGCAGGACGAGTGACGCTTCGTTCTGCCAGTCCATTCGACCCGCCGCTCATCAATTTTCATTACTTCGATGAGGGCAACGATCAAAAGGAAGAAGACCTCGCGGCCGTTGTCGAAGGAATTCGCTTTACCCGCAAGATCACGCAATACTTCAAGAACGCCGGTGAGATTGAGGCAGAGGAGATGCCTGGAGACGCCCTGCAATCGGACGACGACCTCAGAACCTTCGTTCGCGATCACGCCTGGGGTCATCATGCTTCATCGACGTGCGCAATTGGCCCTCGCGATCAACTAGGCGTTCTGACGAGCGACTTCCGCGTTCACGGCACACAGGGCCTGCGCGTGGTCGACGCCTCTATCTTTCCCCGCATTCCCGGCTTCTTTATTGCGAGTGCAATTTTCATGGCTGCGGAAAAAGCCGCGGACGTCATACTTCGGGAGAATCAATCGACATAACAGATCGACAAATGCCGTTGACAAGCTGCGGCCTCAAAGATATCGTCTGTTCACGATCAGGGGCAGGTCTCTCATCTCGCTGTAGACCAACCGGTTAGAAACCGGCACTCTGGTCGGACGATCTTTGAAAGCTGTTGCAGTTATGTGGTTTCCCGGGCTCCCTTCCTGTTTCACGAGAGGACGACGGAACAGCACAATGACTCCCCAAGCCGCAATCATGGTCGTTGCCCCGATCGATCTAAACCGCGAAAGCGACCTGCGTGGGTTGCTAGCCAGCTTGACTGTGCAACCTGGCGTTTACGATCCCAGCAACACACTGATCCCCTTTCACAATATCGATACGCTCCACTTTGCCCGTTTCGTCATTCTTGAAGACACCACAAGAGATGACCTGTTGGCCTACGGAGACCCCATTGCCCCAGGTGGAAAGTCCCTAGCCCTGCTTTGTGATTTCGATGGTGAAGTTGATCGCTTTATCGGTAGGATCGTGTCCGTCGCAGGCCCCGGTCTACTCCGCGTCTTCTCGAACTGTACTGCCCCCCCTTCATCCGCATCTCTGACGTCATGGCTTCACGATCACAACGTTCGTGCATCCGCCTCTTACGTCAATTGGGTGGGACGCACCGTGGTTCAGGTACGTGAAGAAGAGATCCTGTACCGAACGCTTGAGGCGCAAATCGAATCGACGGACATTGACAGCGCGAACCCTCGACAGATATGGAACACACTGCATCGTTTTGCCGACGCAGAGCGGGCGGCTGGCCGAATCACGCTAACCCCTGAGCCTCCGACACCATGGGGCTGGAGGATTCGAAACATCCTGCATTGCATCGGCATCCCCTTGCTGCTTCTATTTTTTGTGCCGCTCATTCTGGTCTATCTGCCTGTCTTTCTCGTCCAGCTTCGTATTCATGAGAAGACCGACCCGGTAATTGCCCCACGACCCAGCAGCGCCCACAACCACGATCTGGCGACGATTGAAGACCATCTGGTGACGAACCAGTTCAGCGCTTATGGCAATCTCAAACCTGGTCCGTTCCGGCGCTGGACAATTACCGCAGTATTTCTCGCGATCGACTATGCCGCTCGCCACATCTTCAATCGTGGATTTCTCGCGCGCGTCGTTACAATCCAGTTCGCTCGCTGGGTGTTTCTTGACGGGAACAAGCGCGCATTCTTCGCCAGCAATTACGATGGCAGCCTGGAAGCCTACATGGGCGACTTCATCAATAAGGTCGCATGGGGACTGAACATCGTCTTCAGCAACGGGCTTGGCTACCCCAAAACGAATTGGCTCATCGTTGATGGGGCGAAAGATGAGCTGACATTCAAGGACTACCTGCGTCGCCACCAGTTGCCGACGCAGGTATGGTACAACGCAACACCTGGCCTTACGGCTTGCGACAAAGAACGCAACGCGCGAATTCGATCCGGTCTGGAACAGCCATGGTTGAGCGACAAAGCATTGCAGCAGTGGATTAGTCTGTTCTGACGCTTGGGCTTCGCACTCTGGTAAAGGAGCATAGCGGCTGTGGCACCTCTCTCCAACGACGACTTCAAGGACATGCAGGGGCTGCTTCGCTTTGGCTACGGCAAGCTAACTCAGGCATGCTTTCTGCTGCTGCGCATCGACGATGCCGCATCTGCGTCCCGATGGTTTGGGCAGGCACCTGTTGCAACTGCTGAAACACAAAGCTCTCCGCCATCCCGTGCATTGCAGGTAGCTTTTACGGCTCAAGGACTGAGGAAGCTGCGCATCCCAGAAGAAGTTATGAACGGTTTTTCATCTGAGTTTCTCTCAGGCATGACGGGCGAAGACAACCGTTCCCGAAGACTCGGAGATGTAGGCGCAAACTCACCCAACCACTGGCTCTGGGGCAGTCGGGATACGTTGCCGGATGTCGCTGTACTTCTCTATACGGATTCAGGTCTCCACAAATGGGCGGATGCTGTTGAGTCACAATTGACGAACTCCGGTTGCGCCGTCCTTCGGATAATGACGACAACAGACATGGGAGGCATTGAGCCCTTCGGCTTCGCAGATGGCGTCAGCAGTCCTGCAATCGATTGGGAGAGAAAGCGTGACGTGACTCGGGATCAGCTCAGCTATGGGAACCTCTCCATGCTTGGTGAATTCGTTCTCGGCTATCCGAATGAGTACGGCAGGTACACAATGCGGCCTTTGCTCGAAGATTCGCCCGTCGATCTTCCCAACGCTGAAGATGCGCCGGACAAGAAAGATCTAGCGCGAAATGGAACATATCTGGTGATGCGCCAGCTCAATCAGGATGTCCATGGATTCTGGCAGTTTGTCTACGAGCAGGCCAGTGAGAATCCGGAATACGCACAGGAACTGGCAGAGAGGCTTGTCGGACGCCGCATGTCGGGGGAATCTTTCCTTCCTCTGTCAGAGAAGTCCATTGAAGGCGTGGGGCCTGCTCTGGACGATATCCGCCGCAATCAATTCACCTTCGATTCGGACCCGCAAGGGGTCCTGTGCCCCTTTGGCTCTCATATCCGTCGCGCAAATCCGCGTAACGCCGATCTACCCCCCGACACTCCGCAGGGAGCGTTGGGAAAGCTATCGCGCATTCTTGCCCTCAATCGGGTATTCGGTGGAGGCATGACTGACATGCACTACGACCGAACTGCATCCACCCGATTTCATCGTCTTATTCGGCGCGGACGCGAATACGGCCCGTCACTTACACAAGACCAGCGAAGAGCAGCGCCTATGCCAGACGAGCCAGCGAGCGGATTGCATTTTATTTGCCTCAATGCCAATATCGGG
>JAFDVV010000037.1 GCA_018268775.1 Acidobacteriota bacterium
GAGTGCTCTACCACTGAGCTACATCAGCCTTCTTGCAGAACCCAAAAAAGCAAATTCCGCTAAACCTCGTTACCCTACAATCCTATCGCGAGCGCAGCCGTCCAAGCGCTACGCGAAAGGCGAAAAATCCCAACAGAAGCCATGTCAGCGAGCGATACTTCCCTGGCTCCATCGTCTGCCAGACCAGAATCGCCAGAACCCCAAGCACGCCCAGCGCAACTGCCATTCTTCCGCTGCCGGCGGGGGTGAAGTCCACGTCCGCTCCCACTGCTTCCAAATACAGCAAAATTCATGGTGCACAGGGGAGGATTCGAACCTCCGTACGTCATTGACGGGCAGATTTACAGTCTGCTGCCATTAACCACTCGGCCACCTGTGCACATCCTGCCTGACTCTCTACCCGCGCAGCAACCCTTCAACCCATCAAGTCCGCGCGCAAACTCAACTGCACGGGTCATTCTCTTGAAGAAGTCTCCGGAGGTTCTGTGCGGCCAGAACGGCCTGACAGTACAACCAAATCCAAACTCTTCCGCGGCTGTAAGGAATCTGGAGCTGGCGAAGGGACTTGAACCCCCGACCCTCTGATTACAAATCAGATGCTCTACCAGCTGAGCTACGCCAGCCCTACAGCCTTGTTTTGCCCTCTGTAAGCCCACACTGCGGGACGCGCAGTGGTGCCTGCGCAGAGTGCGCCGCAGAGCTAACTTTAGCACAGCGCAATCGCCTGCCGCAAACACTCGCGGACTGCGGCGATTCGCCGTTTTCCCACAGATCAAACGGCAGCCAACGAGCGCTCCCACGGAGCGGGAACCTTCACCGACGCCATGCCTGCTGCCCGTGCCGCTTCGATGCCCATGTCCGTGTCCTCGAAGACGAGACAGTCCTCAGGCGATATGCCAAGCCGCTCGGCAGCCATCAGGTACGGCTCAGGATGCGGCTTGCTACGCGTGTAATCGCCTGCGCATACCAGCGTCTGAAAACGATCGAGCAGATTCAGGGTCGTCAGCGACGCGCGCACCGACTCATGCGTGCTTCCCGATACGACCGCGAATGGAATCTGCCCATGCTGCGCGTGGATATGCTCCAGCACCTCAGGCACGGCCTTCATGTGTGGCAGATTCGAATAGAACATCTCCTCCTTGCGCTGTTGAATCTCCGCAACGGGCATGCACAGCCCATGACGGTCGTTGAGCGAAGCGATGATCTCCGTGACAGGCATGCCACCCCACGAATAAAAAAGGTCTTCGCTGAACTCACAGCCCCACTGTCCCAGGACTTTCTTCCAGGCAATGTAGTGGAGCGGCATGGAATCGCAGATCGTTCCATCGCAATCGAACAGATATGCCTTGAACTCACCGGCGGGCAACTTCAACTTCATCGAAAAATCTCTCCCGGAGCACGAAGGCCCCTCTATTCATGATGACAGATCGACCTTAGCCGACCCCCAAAATGATGGAAATCCCCTGGTTGCGTGATAGGCTTTCCCACGTCCAAATACTTTAGAACGATGGTTTTGGGGGATGACTGCATGTCTTCAGCACGGGCCTGGTTGACGATTCTTTTCAGCACTTTGCTGCTCTGCGCCGCTCCAGGCAACTCGCAAACCATGGAGACGCCCCAGGCGGACGCTGGTCCTGCAACCGTCGCACCAGCTCAAGCCAAGACCCTCACAAATGCCTCCATCATCCGCATGGTGGGAGCCAACCTGAGCGACGATCTGATCCTTCAGGCCATCGCCTCGCAGCCCGGCAAGTACTCCACCGACGCCGATGCGCTCGTCGACCTGAAGGACGCGGGCGTCTCCGAGCGCGTCATCGCCGCGATGGTGAACAAGGGCCGCAAGCACCTCACAGCCGGCGGCACCGCAACGGACGATCCACCTCCGCCACCTGTGAGTCTCCCGCTGGTAAATGAGATGGGTGTCTACTACAAGGACCGCAAAGGGGCGTGGCAGCCGCTCTCAGTCGAGGTCGTTCACAGCAGGTCCAGCGGCTGGATCAAATCGACCGTCACCCAGGGCATCATCAAGCAGGACATGAACGGACACCTGAATGGCCGCGAGTCGAAGCTGCCGCTACAAGCTCCGATCGAGATTCTGATCTACACACCCGAGGGCGTGGATGCCGCCGAGTACACCTTTCTGCGTTTTCACGTCCACTCCAACAGCCGGGAGTTCCGTACGCTCACTGGAGGGATATTTCACTCCAGTGGAGGGGCGGGACACGATGAGGTCGAGTTTCACGCATCGAAGATCGCTCCGCGCACCTACCAGTTCACCATCGACCACAGTGTCGGTGGCGGCGAGTTCGGCATCCTTCCGCCGGGAACGGGGAACATCACCAATGGCGGCAAGATCTACACCTTCGCTATCACCGAATGATCCCACCCATTGCTCTCCGTCGCGGGACAGAGTAGAAACAGACGTAATGCCTCGGCCACTGAATGCGTAAGTCGACCCGATACTCTCTTCTATTGGTGCTTGGACTCGTTGCCGCGCTTATCGTGGCGATCGTCCTGCGAAAGGCCGCTCCCCCAGAGGCCGCACGCCTGCTGCCTGAATCGGACGCCATCGTCTACGTCAACCTGAAGCCCCTTCGCCTGGCGACTCACTTCGACAAAAACCCTGTCGCCCGCGCGCCGGATTACCAACGCTTCATCGACGCCACCGGAGTCGTCCCCGAACGCGACATCGACGCAGCCGCATTCGCCCTGCATCGCATGGAGAACCCCAACGGCCCAAACGGCCCAGTCGGTTACTCGGAGGTCTTTGAGGGCCGCTTCGATGGAGAAAAGCTCGCGCGCTACCTCGATTCCATCGCGACCGCAAAAGAGAGCTACGCCAACCACACCATCTACACCGTCGTCATCGACGACGGCGCCGTATCGAGGCCCTTGCGCGTCGTTCAGCTAGGGTATGACTCCGTCGCCGCATCGAACATGCCCACGGCCGAACAGATCCACTCGATCCTCGACCGCCACCGCTACGGCGCATCGCCCTTCTCCGGATCGTCCCTGCTGTCGGCGCGCTATCGGGATGTGCCCATCTTCGCCAGCGCGTGGGGGATCGGCCGCATCGGGCTTCCCTTCTCCGACCGCGGATACATCTCCGTCTTCGGACTCCAGCTCCCGCTGCCGGAAGATACCACCTTCGTGGCCAGCCTCCGCTACACCGGAACGCTGCGACTGCGCATTGAGGAGATCTCGCCGACCGAGGCCGACGCCCTGCGCGCCTCCCAGAACCTCTCCGCGCTCATCGGTCTCTTCCGGTCGCTGCAACAACTGAAGCCCCGCAACCAGGGCGACGCCGACCTGCTGCAACTTATCGAATCGCTCAAGATCGACCACCACAAGGACCGTGCGATCGTCACGGCAACCGTTCCAATGGACCTGTTAAAGTCCCTCACTCGCCCAAGCCCCGAACCGGCGACCGGCGCCGCCGGGTCAGCGGAGCCCGCATCAAACGCATCGGCGCAATAGGTCATCGTTCCTCTGAAGTTAAAGACGAAGGCGAGACGTCCAATCTCTGGACGTCCCGCCTTCTCCACCCACCCTCACAATTGCCTGACTGTCAGGCGCAGGCCCGCGCCAGTTCCTCCACAACGATCCCGGCCGGCTCGAACTTCTGCTCTATCTCCTGCTCCTCGGCGACCAGCGCCACCAGAGCGTCCACACAGTCCGCATCCAGCTTGCGCGGTGCCAGCGAGCGCATGATCGAAACAATCTCGCTGCTGTGAAGTCCGGCTCGATACGGCCTGTCTTCCGACAGCGCGCTGTATACATCGGCCACGGCCACGATGCGCGACTCGATGGAGAGATCGGGGGCCATCAGACGGTTCGGGTAACCCGTTCCATCCAGCTTCTCGTGGTGCTCACCGGCTACGATGGCGATCTCGCGGAAGGGCCCGATCTGCTCGAGTATCTGCCGCGTCAGCCCAGGGTGTTTCTCGACGATCTTCCACTCCGCTTCGGTCAGCCGCGTCTTCTTGTCGAGGATAGTATTCGCCACGCTCAGCTTGCCGATGTCGTGCAGCAACGCCGCGCGGCGAACCAGTTGTACGCGGTCCGTCCGCAGCCTGAGCCGCTTTGCAATGCCATGCGCCAGCTCGGCCACACCCATCGAATGTCTGTAGGTAAAATGCGACTTCGAATCGACGATGTCGGCGAAGGCCTCGCAGATGCGGTCGATCTGTCTGTCATCCAACCGCTGCTGCTGCTGCGGATCGAGATCGAGCACAGCGGCGCGCGTTATGTCGTTGCTGTCGGTCGCGCTGCAATGCGTCCACAGCGACCCACGATGGTTCAGGGACATGACGGCGCGAACGATCTGCGGATCGAACCATGTGCCGCTCCACTGCTCCAGCGTCTCTATGGCCACATCGGCGTTGCGACCCATCGAAAACACATCAAGATGCTGCGCGACGGCGCATACGCGCGCCAGCAGCGGAATCCTCTCGCCGCGCGCGCGCTTCGGATACCCGGTACCGTCCCAATGCTCTTCAATGCTGCGCACCGCCTCGACAGCCATCTGGCCCATGCCCAACTTGCCGACGATACTTGCGCCGCGGTCGCAGCGAATCCCGATCATCTCCTCGTTGCCGATGTCCTTGAGCAGCAGCGCGTAGTAAAGGCTGCTCTTCTGCTCGGAGCTGAGCCCCATCTCATAGCCGATTCGCATTCCCAACAGGCAGCTTCTGAGCGCATGGCCGCGCACCGCGCCCTCTGTCAGGTCGATGGCAAACGACAGCGCCGAGATTACCTCGGAGAGTGAAAGCGACTCATTGAAGGGGTGTTCTTCCTGCCGAAAAGACGCCGACGTCTGGCCCATAGGATTCGTTTTCACTCCACGACTGCGAAACCCGCCCTGGAAGAGTCCGCCAAAACCAATACACGCTGCCGGATCAGGTCTACTTCCAGATACATTCGTGACTATAGGGGGCCGCTCCGGGCGAAGCCACTACACAAAAGGTGCAGAGACGTGACCATACGGTTGCCTTTTGTGCGCCGACGGCGGTTTTTCTCTCAAACAACACAAAACAAGCGCCTTGTCACAACTAGCGTCGAGGCTGACCACGCCCCAGAACCACATCGCCTCCATATAGAGCAAGCAGGGGGTGGTGCACCACGGCGCGGAACTCATAGCGGCCAGTGGCCGACAGCCCTTCGACAGTCGTTGTGAACTTCCCGGCAGCCGTCAGAGTCTGCAACTTTGCCGCCGTCCACGGAGCAGTGCGCGAAAGCACATCTTCACCCTCGATGGACCGGTACTCAAACCCAACCTCCAGAGACTTCGCCCCGGCCATATCCAGCAGTTCGCCCTCCAGAGTGACACTCCCGCCGTCTGCACTCCACTTGTAGGCTTCTGTCTTCACGCGAGGAGGGGTAAGCGCGGGTTCCACATTCGTCAGTCGCACGACGACAGGGTTTGGCCACTGGCGGTTGTCCTGTAACCGCTGCGAGCGCATGGTGCGAATATGCAGACCGTCGCTCTCCATGTGGAAGGTCGTCTTCGGGGTCACGTTCGGGGCATACTCGATCACCTCGCCGTTGGCCCCCAGAACGCTCACCTCGGTCTTCGCCGTCGTCTTCACCGAGTGCAACACCAGGTCCTGCCACTGTCCCAGCTTCCAGGGAGTTGCCGGGTCGACGATTGCATACAAAGCGCTGCCGTCCTTCTTCTTCGTAAACCAGACATCGCCCTCGTTGGTGATGATCCACGGCCGCGTTGCATAGATCGCCTCCGAGTTCACGAACATCCACAACGCGATCTCGCGCAGGCGCTCCTCCTGCTCGATCGCCAGCTCACCGTTCGGCTTCGGGCCGATGTTCAGCAGAAAGTTGCCGCCCTTGGCGCGTGTCTGGACCAGCTCGCGGATCAACTCGCGCCCCGACTTGTAGCGGTCGTTCTGCGGCTGATACTGCCAGGCGCTGCCCATGGTGTCGTTGGCCTCCCACGGCTGGTCGAAGGCCATGCCGGGGATCGTCTGCTCGGGAGTCATCATGGCCCCGCGCGTGACGACGATGTTGGGCTGCAACTTCCAGGCAAGCTGGCGCAGGCTGGTCGCCTCGCCGTCGAAGAAGAGCACGTCGACCGGGCCGTAGTTCGTCAGCAGTTCGCGTAGCTGCTCGCTGTCGTATTTGAGCAGACCGGGGTTGTGGCTTGGCTGAACCGCTTCGGTCCCGCGCTGGATCGTCTTTCCATTCTTGTGGAGCCAGTAGAAGTCGTCGGGCGAGAAGTACATGCCGGGCGCAATCCCCTCGGCTTTGAATGCGTTCAGTATCTCCGCCGTTGCATCGCGATGAAACGGCGTGTTCATGATATTGAACGGCGTCGTCTTCGTATCGAACATCCCAAAGCCGGAGTGGTGCTTCGTCGTAAAGACGACGTAGCGCACTCCTGCGAGCTTTGCCAGCCGTGCCCACTCGCCGGGATCGAACCGCGTCGGGTCAAACGTCTTCGGCAGATCGTTGAAGAAGCGGTTCGTGTAGTCTTGCGATGCACCGACCAGCGAGTGACTGATGACGACGCCAAGCTGGCTGTCGACGCTCCAGTGGATAAACAGACCAAAGCCCTGGTCGCGAAACCACTCATCGCGCTCCGGCCTGTTCAGCGAGCTGTTGAAGTCGGTGTTCTCACCCGCGATCGGCTTCCCCTGCTGCGCCGGGACGACGGCAGTTGCGGCAACACAGAGAGCAGTTAGCAGCAAGCCCAGCATCCTCGCTCTTCCACGGCGCCAATTCATGAGAACACTCCCTTTTTCAGGTCAAACTTAATTTTCACCACTACAGTCCAATGTACAAGTTCCCCGCGCCTCTTTGACTTCATGCCTTCTTAAGGTGCATTTGAAAGTCTTTTTCTGCGCCCTTAGCGCACGAGGAGATTTACAAACCATGACATACCGCATCTTCCCCATCACGGCATCGCTTCTTGCCCTTACGCTCTTCACCTCGGCACAGGAGAGGAAGATCGACCGCTCCGCACTCCCGTCTGCGGTCGAGAAGGCCGTCCAGGCCGAGACAAAAAACGCACAGATCAAAGGCTTCGCCCAGGAACGCGAGCACGGCAAGACCTTCTACGAGGCCGAAACCATCGTCGACGGTCATACACGCGATGTCCTCTTCGCCACCGACGGCACCATCGTCGAGATCGAAGAGGAGGTGGCGCTCGACTCCCTGTCTGCGGGCATCCAGGCCGCGCTGAAAAAGAAGGCTGCCGGCGCCACCATCGACAAAGTGGAATCGCTCACCAGGAAGGGCAGACTGGTCGCCTACGAGGCGCAGATCAGACGCACGAATGGCAAGACCGCTGAGATTCAGGTCGGCCCCAATGGCCAGAATCTATCCCACGAGGAGTAGGCGGCTTCATTAAAAGAGTAGGGCCGGATCGCTCCGGCCCACTCTTTAGAGTTCCGTGTGCATTATTTGTCCAACCCGGCGGCCTTCGACATCGCCACGGGAGCCGCGGGAATCGCAGGTGCCTCCGAGCCAAGTTCAGCCAGCGTCATGCGCAGATACTTGTGCGGATTGACCGGCGTGTTGCGGATGCGGACCTCGTAGTGGACGTGGTTGCCGGTCACTCGGCCGCTGTGTCCCACGTAGCCGATGACCTGTCCGCGAACCACCGTCTGGCCAGCCATCACGGCAAAGCCCGACATATGTCCGTAGAGCGTCTCGACTCCATGGCCGTGGTCGATGGTTACTGCGCGGCCATAGCCGTTCTCCATCTGCGCCGACTTCACAACCCCATCGCCCGTAGCGCGAATCGGCACACCGTTCGCCGCCGAGATGTCGAGACCCTTATGGAACTCGCCTTCGCCGTTGCCAAGGACGGGGTCCTGCCGCTGGCCGAAGCTGCTCGTGATCGGGCCCGTGACAGGCCACAGGGTCGGGATATAGGAGGCATCCATATCGCCCATCGACAGGCTGCCGCCAAACAGGTTTGTTCCCACGCCATAGCCCGGCCGGGAGAGGCCGCCCAACGCGCGGGTTGTCGCACCGCTCATGGCCTGGTTTCGCAGGGAGTAGAACGCGTCGACCGACTTGTAGTAGCTGTCATCGGTCAAACTTGCGGTCTCGGTCAGCGGAGTGTTTTCAACAGCGTCCACCACCGCCGTAGCACGGGCCTTGCCCGTCAGACGTCCCATGGGCGTGGCCAGCTTGCTGGCCGTCAGGCCGTAAAGCGCCGAGACTTCGTTCGCCAGCGATCCCAGCGACGCGGCCTGAATGTCCTTCTCGCGCGCAGCCTCTTCCAGGTGCGCGTAGTCCTTTTGCAGTGTGTTGTGGTCCTGCCGAAGCTGGTTGAAGCGGGCCGTCTTGATGAGCATCCGCGAGTACGAGCCTGCCATGCCCGTGATGGTGAACATGCCTATCGCCGCCGCAGCCACAAAGATGTAGGCGTAACGCAGCGGAACGGGAACCTTGTTCAAGTTGCCGTCTTCATCGCGGCTGACAAACATGATGTAGTAACGCTTCTTCAGCTTCAAACCTTACTCTTGGCCCCAGATTTGACCGCGAGACACGCGGCACGGAGCGAATGCACATAAATCGGAATCGGTAAATCGAATTTACCAATCGTCATTTCTGAATTGCAGACTCTCTTGGGCTTCTTCGAGGGTAACAAACCGGGCAGTTACCCGCAACAAAACTTACCCTGTTTTTCTTCCTTGCCGTCTGCCACGAAAGAAGCATTTCTGTAGCGTGACGAACTGGCGGCGTGGCGTCCCTCGCTGTCTGACTAGACGCCCCGGGCGGCACAAAAGTTTATGCTGCTTGCAGGATGCCCAGCGCGACCCCTTCCATTACCGGCGAACTCGCTTTGATTGAGCACATACGCCGCTCCTTTCCCTCCCGCCATCCGGCGGTTGCGCTGGGCATCGGCGACGATTGCGCCATCCTGCGGCCTCCCCGGGGACACGAGATTCTGGTCACGACCGACTTCTCGCTTGAGGGGCGGCACTTCCGCCGCGACCTCCACCCCGCAGCCTCGGCAGGCCATCGCTGCCTCGCCCGCGGGCTGAGCGATCTGGCGGCGATGGGGGCAAACCCCCTGGCGGCATTTCTTTCGCTTGCCGTTCCCTCCAGCCTGCTACGAGCAAGGCAAGGACGGCTCTGGGTGGAAGGCTTCCTCTCAGGCATCCGCGGGTTGGCCGGGCAGCACGGCACCGTACTGGCCGGGGGAGATACGTCGGAGTCTCCGGCAGACCTCATCCTGGCCGATATCGTCCTTGTCGGCTCGGCCCCACGAGGACGCGCTCTTCGGCGCAGCACGGCCCGACCCGGCGACCGCATCTATGTCACGGGGTTTCTTGGCGGGGCACACGCCGAACTTAACGCGCTGCTCGCGAGCAACCGTCTGGCCCGGATCGCCGAACACCCGAACCATCCGCACTTCTTTCCGCAGCCCCGGCTGGCTGCCGGCTCAGCCCTCGTGCGCCGCCGGATTGCAGATGCGGCCATCGACCTCAGCGATGGACTCTCCACCGATCTCACCCACGTGTGCGAAGCCTCCGGCGTTCGCGCCGAGATCGACGCTGCGGCGCTGCCCCTGCATCCCCTGGCCACAAAGCTCTCGCCAGACGAGGCCATGCACGCCGCGCTACACGGGGGCGAGGACTATGAACTTCTCTTCACGGCGCCGGCTGCCACTCGAGTCCCGCGCAGCATCGCCGGTGTGCCGATCACTCGCATCGGCTCCATACATAGGGCAAGCAGCCCCAAACCACGCATTACTCTGCTCGACCTGCAAGGCCATCGTCTGCCCTTGAGTCCCGGCGGGTGGGAGCATCTCACAACGCGCTGACGTTCATCCGGCACTTACAATCGACACATGCACGACACGACCAGGATCGTCCGCTCCGGCCTGACCCGTCCCGTGGCGGGAGAACCTCTGCACGCCGGGCCGGTCTTCGCCGCGCCGTATCATGCTCCGGGCGACCCGACGGCCATTCCCTACACCTACGCACGCGCCCACAACCCGACGTGGACGCATCTCGAAGCCGCGATCGCCCAGATGGAGTCCGGTGAAGGCTACACCGCCTCCGCGCTGGTCTTTGCATCGGGGATGGCGGCGACGACCGCCGTCTTTGGAGCCGTCCTTCGTCCAGGCGATGTTGTCGTTCTTCCTGAAAACTCCTACTACGCCGCGCGCGTTCTCGCACAGGAGTACTTCGCCAAGATGGGGGTCGAGCTTCGCTTCGCTGCGACTGCTGGTAACGCCCAGGCCGAAAAGCTTGAGGGCGCAAAGCTCTTGTGGATCGAGACGCCGAGCAATCCCACCATGGACGTCTGCGACATCGCCCTGCTCTCCGAAGCGGCGCATCGAGCCGGAGCACTAGTCGCGGTCGACAACACAACGCCGACGCCGCTGGGCCAGCTTCCTCTCACGCTCGGCGCCGATATTTCGATTGCGTCCGACACAAAGTCGATGACTGGCCACAGCGACATCCTCGTCGGCCACGTCGCTGTGCGTGATCCCGAGCTGCACAAAAAACTCGATCAGTGGCGCACGCTTACCGGCGGCGTACTCGGCCCCATGGAGGCGTGGCTCGCCCTGCGCTCCATCGCCACGCTGCCACTGCGTCTGGAGCGCTCGTGCGCGAACGCACAGGCCATCGCGGAATTCCTCACGACACGCTCCGAGATTCAGAGTGTCCTCTATCCCGGCCTCCCGACGCATCCCGGGCACGCCATCGCAAAGAGGCAGATGCGTTACTTTGGACCGGTCGTCAGCTTTATCCTTCGAGACAAAACCGCTGCAGAGACTTTTCTCGCGCACTCGAAGCTGCTCACCGACGCAACCAGCTTCGGAGGTATCACCTCATCCGCCGAGCGCCGCGCACGCTGGGGAGGCGACGCTATCGCCGACGGGTTCATCCGGCTCAGCGCAGGCTGCGAGGCCATTGAAGACCTGCTCGAAGACATCGCGCAGGCGCTGGATGCGACGCGATGACGCCCATGGCTCTCGACGAATCCTTCCATCACAACTGGCAGGTTGAGATACTCAAGACCCCGCCGCTCATCGCGCCTGCGCGCCAGTTCGTCTACCCACAACAGATTGCAGGCGAAGAGGACGCGCTTGCGCGCGGCGCGTTGCAACTTCTCATCAAGCCGGAAACGGGCGGCACATTCCTTGCCACATGCGCGCTTGGATTCACCGACCGCTCCATGCCGACGGGTGTCTATGCCTGCCCAAACCCCGGCGAGCTATGCGCCGTGGCCGGCGGCTACGCATACATCGTCGACACTCTCCATCCGCAGCGATCGACCCACATTCGCCTGAAACCGGTCGTCGAGGTGCGCGCAGTTGCTTCGCAAAACCTCTTATTGTTTGTGGGATTCCATAACATCCTCGCCTGGGGAACAGGCGGCGAAGCATGGCACACCCAGCGGCTAAGCTGGGAAGGGCTTCGCATCACGGGCGTTGAAGGCGACGCGCTTCACGGAACGGGGTGGAATATGTTGACCGACAAAGACGTTCCTTTCACCGTTGATCTGAAGACGGGACAGCATCAGGGTGGCGGCTACTCGTCGTAAGCAAGAGGCAGTGCTTCAGGCCTCTCTATTCCTGCCGCAAATAAAGAGGTGTCATTTCGACCGGAGTGTCTCACGGTCTCATCGTGAGACGCGGAGTGGAGAAACCTGCTTTTCCGCCGATCATCGCAGACATCGAGGTGGGCAGCAGATTCCTCCACTCCGCGCTGCGCGCTCCGGTCGGAATGACACAAAAGGGGTCTGGCTCTATATCGATGCTCTCAGCGCATAGAAGCTCAGCGACGCATCTCCCTGCTTCAGAACACGCACGCGCTCGAGCGCGCCAAAACGATCCGGCAGTTCTGCCTTGCTGCGATGCTCGGAGATCACGCGGGCATCTTCTGCCAGAATTGCCTGCCCTCGCGCACTTCCCAGAAACTCCAACGCGCGAGCATACTCCGCATCGGCGTCGTATGGAGGATCCAGAAAAACGAGGTCTACCGCCGTTCCACGTTTGGCAAGATTCTCAAGAAGCGCCATGGCGCTGCGCTCTTCCACCTGGCAGCCGGACGATATCTTCAGCGCACGAAGATTTTCACGAATCGTCTTCGCCGCAGCCGGGGTATTCTCTGCAAACCATACGAACTCCGCGCCGCGACTGATCGCCTCGATTCCTACGGCCCCAGAGCCGGCGTAGAGATCGACAAACTTTGCACCTTCGATTTGCGGAGCAAGCACATTGAAAAGCGTCTCGCGCAGTCGGTCGCTCGTCGGGCGCGTCTCCATGCCTCGCGGCGCAGCGAGTAAACGCGACCTGTATTTCCCTGCAACAACGCGCATTCGATTCTTCGCGGCCTCCCTACGCATACAATGATTGCATGCGTGGGTGGTCCTTCTCGATCGGCAGAGTTCTCGGCGTGGAGATTCGCGTCCACACCTTCTTTCTTCTCTTGCTCGGTCTTGCCATCAGCTACTCCTCCGTATCGGGGGCCTCGGGCGCCAGAGGGTTTGGTCTGTGGCTCATTCTTCTGTTTGCGGTTGTCGCACGCGAGATCGCTCGCGCAGTCGCGGCTGCATGGTTTGGGCTGGAGCTGCGCAGCGTTATGCTGCTGCCGACCGGCGGCCTGCAACAGTACGCCACTTCCGAAGCCACGGACCGCGCCGCGACGCCCGAGGTCGGCAAGCGGCTGGGAATTGTTGGCCCGCTCACCAATCTTCTGCTTGGCTTCGTGCTTGGCGCGGTCATCGTCACCGTATCGCCCGAGATCAATCTGTTTGAGAAGCCGTGGATGACGCCCGCGCATCTGATCCGCGCTCTAGTCTGGGTCAACATTCTGCTTGCAGTGATCAATCTATTGCCTGCCGCGCCCCTCGACGGAGGCCGCATCTTTCGCGGCGAGTTCGCGCGCAATCACGGCGTGCTGAAGGGCACACGCGCTGCCGCAGGCCTCGGGCAGATCCTTGGCATCCTGCTCGCCATCGCCGGGTGCATTCTGCCCAACATGTGGCTCCTCATGATCGGCGGCTTCGTCTTCATCGGCGCGCATATGGACGATGCCAGCATGCTCCTCTCCAACGAGAACGACCCCGTGAAGATGCGCGACGTGATGCTGACGAACTTCAGTACGCTCTCGGCCTCGGACACGCTCGAAGAGGCGCTGCAACGCTCCGTGCATACCTTGCAGGATGTCTTCCCTGTCGTTCGTGGAGGAAATCTCGTCGGCGCGGTCTCGCGCCAGAACATCGTCGAGGCCCTTCAGGCCGAAGGCAACGGCTACGTGCAGGGTGTCATGACGCGCACTTTTCAGACCGCGCAGTCCGACGATTCGCTTGTCAAAACATTGCGCCGCATTATGGCGGGACAGGGCGCGCAGCTTGTTCCCGTACTCGACGGCGACCGCATCGTCGGCATTATCACGCCGCAGAACCTTGCCCATTCGATGGGTCTGCTCAACGCACGGCGCCGCCTGACCCAGCAGCGCGAGGACTGACATAGCATGTCCCCCGCAGCCGAACACGATGGCCCCATCGCGCCGGGCCTCTACCTGGTCGCCACGCCCATCGGCAACCTTGAAGACATTACCCTGCGCGCGCTGCGCATCCTGCGCTCGGTCGACCGCATCGCCTGCGAGGACACGCGGCAGACACAAAAGCTGCTCAACCACTTCGGCATCGCGACACCCACCGTCAGCTACCACTTGCATAATGAGGGGCCTCGGGCTGAGGAACTTCTCGCGCAGTTGAAGCAGGGCGCGCGCATCGCCGTCGTCTCCGACGCCGGCACTCCCGGCATTGCGGATCCCGGCCACGAGATCGCCACGGCAGCCATCGCCGCAGGGATCGAAGTCTTCCCTGTACCCGGGGCCAACGCCGCAATCAACGCGCTCATCGCCAGCGGTCTCTCCACCGAGTCCTTCACCTTTCACGGCTTTCTTCCCGCAAAAGAGGGCCAGCGCAAAACTGCGCTCGAACAACTTCCGCGCGATAACGCCACGCATATCTTTTACGAGGCCCCGCATCGCATTCTCGATACGCTGGCCGATCTCGAAGCTGTCTTCGGGGCCACGCAACCGGCAGTCATCGCGCGCGAGCTGACGAAGCTGCACGAAGAGTTTCTTCGCGGCACTGTCGCTGAGCTGCGCGCGCAACTGGCGTCCCGCGCTACGGTCCGCGGCGAGATCGTTCTGCTCTTTTCACCAACGCCAAAGCAGACCGCTCCGATGACACAAAGCATCGCCGCGGAGGTCGCAGCGCTGATGCAGAGCGAATCGCTCTCGGAGAAAGACGCGCTCAAGCGAGTGGCGCGCGAACGCGGTATCGGGAAGAGCGAGGCCTACCGCGAGTTGCAGCGGGAGCAGAACCGGAAGCGCTAGCCCTACTCCCGCCCCTTCACCCGGTCGTACTGATAGAGGTCGCTCGTCGTCCCCAGTGACTCGTTGTAGAGCGTCGTCGCTCCCATCGCCTTCTTCAACTCCTCGCTGAACTCGTGCAGCGAACGCAGGTGGTCGGCCGTCGCCGGGATCTCCAGCTTGCTGGTTTTGAAGAACTTCTGATAGCCGCGGTCGAGCAGACGCGCGATCTCGCCATTGAGCAGAACACCGGGGCGGGCAAGTATCTCAGGCGTGCCGTCAGGGGCGGCAGCTATCTCCGCCGCGCACCCGAACTTCCTCACCTGAAAGGCGTTCGGGGTGCGCTTTGCACCATCCTGGGCCGGTGCAACATCAAATCTCTGACTGCCAAGAACGGAGAGAACATCGTTGAAGCTGCGCGTCGGGGTCTTTTTCGCCATAAGTGCCATCATTTAGACTCGAAGTTAACTGTCGCACATTCGCACGGGCGCTTCAATCCGACATCGCTCAACGAACGGGACCATGCTTACTACTGTCAAACCTCTCGGCTCCACCATTCTCGAACGTATCGGCAACACGCCCCTGGTGCGCCTGGAGGTGGAAGACCTGCCCGGCATCCAGATTCTTGGCAAAGCGGAGTGGACCAACCCCGGCGGCTCTGTGAAAGACCGCGCCGCCTCCGCGATCGTTACCGACGCCATGAAGCGCGGGCTGATCGGCGGTGTCCACAGCCCCAGTGGGAAAGCCAAGGGCCTGCTCGATGCCACCAGCGGCAACACCGGTATCGCCTATGCGATGCTTGGCGCGGCACTTAGCTTTCCGGTCACGCTCTGCATGCCGTCCAACGTCTCGCCCGAGCGGAAAAAATATCTCGCCGCGTACGGCGCGAACATCGTCTGGACCAGCCCCGCCGACGGCTCCGACGGGGCGATCCGCAAGGCCCGCGAGCTTGCAGCGGCCGAGCCGGACCGTTACTTTTACGCCGACCAGTACTCCAACGACGAGAACTGGCGCGCCCACTACCGCACCACCGCCAACGAGATTTGGGAGCAGACTGAAGGTCAGGTGACGCACTTCGTCGCCGGCCTGGGAACTTCGGGCACCTTCATGGGAACCTCGCGCCGCCTCAAGGAGCTCAACCCCGCGATCCGTTGCATTTCGATGCAGCCGGACGCGGCCTTCAACGGCCTCGAAGGACTCAAGCACATGGCCACTGCCATCGTGCCGCCGATCTACGATCCCGCCATGGCCGACGCCAACATCGACATGGACACCGAGGTCGCCTATCGCATGGCGCGTTCCCTCGGCCGCAAACACGGTCTGCTCGTCGGGGTCTCTGCCGCCGCCGCCGTCGCCGCCGCCGTCGAGGTTGCCAAACAGGAGGCCAAGGCTGGACGCGAGGCCGTGGTCGTGACCGTGCTCCCCGACTCGTCGGAGAAATACATGAGCGAACACTTCTGGCAGGAGCAGGATTAGGGACGATGCTGCACATTCAATACACAGACTACGAAGCGATGCGCCTGCACGGCGAGGAGACCTATCCGCACGAGTGCTGCGGCGTGCTTCTTGGCAAGTCGGACGCTGAGGGCAATCACGTGACGCAACTCGTCCGTGCCGGCAACACGCGCACCGACTCCGCGCACAACCGCTACAACATCGCCCCGCAGGAGCTGGTAAAGATTCAGCGGCAGGCCCGCGGCCTTGGCCTCGACATCGTCGGCTTCTACCACTCGCACCCCGACCACCCGGCACAGTGGTCGCCCACCGACTTCGCCGAGGCTCACTGGATCGGCTGCTCCTACGTCATTACAGCAGTCGACAATGGAAAGGCAGCCACGACCAACTCCTTTTTGCTCAGCGGCACGACCGAGGAAGACAAAAGGTTTGTCGATCAGCCTGTAGAGATCGACGTTGCACTATCCAATCAAACGAAAGGCAAGGCATGAACATACACATCCCAACCCCGCTCCGGACATACACCGGCGGAGCTGAGACGGTCGCCGTTCCCGGCGGAACCGTCGCCGAGGTGTTCTCCGAACTCACCTCGAAGTTCCCCGAGCTGAAGCAGCAGCTCTTTACCACCGAGGGCAAGCTCCGCTCCTTCGTCAACGTCTACCTCAACGACGAAGACCTCCGCTACCTCCCCTCCAAGGACGCCACCGCCGTCGCCTCCACCGACGAGCTGACCATCATCCCCTCCATCGCAGGCGGCTCCGCCTGTTGTAGCTGTTGTCCCCTCCTCTAGTTCTTCCCCCTTTCAAATATTCATAGTTGTCATTCCGAGCGAGCGCAGCGAGCCGAGGAACCTGCTTTTTTTCGTCGTGCCGGAAATCTGGAAGTAAGCCAATGACTTACGCCTGAAAACATGTCTATGCGCCGTTCTGGGGCACTTTGCATCTAGAATTGAAGCAACACCCAAGGAAAGCCATGCCAACAGCCATTGAAGACGCCGTACAGCTTCCGAAGCTCACCAACGAAGAGATCGCCCGCTACTCCCGTCACCTCATCCTTCCCGAGGTCGGCATGGAGGGCCAGCAGAAACTGAAGGCGGCCCGCGTCCTCTGCGTGGGAACCGGTGGCCTCGGCGCGCCTCTCGCTCTCTACCTTGCCGCCGCCGGTGTCGGGACCATCGGCCTGATCGACTTCGACGTCGTCGACGAGTCGAACCTGCAGCGCCAGATCATCCACTCGCAGACCACCGTCGGAATGCTCAAGGTCGACTCCGCCGAGCAGATGATCAAGGGCCTCAACAAGAACGTCAACATCATCAAGCACAATACGATGCTGACCTCGGCCAACGCGCTCGACATCCTCAAGGACTACGACGTCATCGCCGACGGCACCGACAACTTCCAGACGCGCTACCTGGTCAACGACGCCTGTGTCCTGCTGAAGAAGCCCAACGCCTACGCCTCGATCTTCCGCTTCGAAGGGCAGGCTTCGGTCTTCGGCACCGAGCAGGGACCGTGCTACCGCTGCCTCTACCCGGAGCCGCCACCGCCCGGACTGGTTCCCTCGTGCGCCGAGGGCGGCGTGCTCGGCATTCTGCCCGGCCTGCTCGGTGTCATTCAGGCCACCGAGACGATCAAGCTCATCCTCGGGCTAGGCGAACCGCTGATTGGCCGCCTTCTGCTCGTCGACGCGTTAGGCATGAACTTCCGCACGCTGAAGCTGCGCAAGAACCCCGACTGCCCCGTGTGCGGCACGCACCCCACCGTCACCGAGCTGATCGACTACGACCAGTTCTGTGGCATCGAGAAGCCCAAGACCGTCGGCCCGCTCGAAGTGGCGCGCGACAAGGCCGTTGCCGATGCTGCTGTCGTCGATGGCATCCCGCAGATCACCGTCGAGGCGCTAAAGAAGAAGCTCGACGCCAAGGAGAATGTCTTCGTTCTCGACGTTCGCGAGCCGCATGAATACCCCATCGCAAACATCGGTGCGCCGCTGATCCCGGTTGGCTCTCTGGAGAGCCGCATCGCCGAGATCGCCGGACACAAGAACGACGAGGTCGTTGTCCACTGCCGCTCCGGCGCGCGCAGCCAGAAGGCCGCGCTCGTGCTGAAGGCCGCGGGCTTCACCAACGTGTCGAACCTCTCAGGCGGAATCCTCGCCTGGGCCGACAAGATCGACCCAACGATGGCAAAGTACTAAGCCATCACGTCCACACACAAAGGGGCCCGAACAAATGTTCGGGCCTCTTTGCATGGACCAACCAAATACGTGTCATCCTGAGCGAGCGCAGCGAGTCGAAGGACCTGCGGTTTGACTCACCGCCAAGCCAACCCTATTCCGCCTTGTCCTCAGCCGCCAGAATCTGCAGCGTCAGCGGCTTCTCCAACATGCAATCCAGTTTGCCGATGCTCTTCATCGCCCGCTCGATCGTCCCCGTCAGACACGGTTCGGTCGTCACGACGAACGGCAGCTTGTGTTTGGGATAACCCGGCCTTTGCAGCAGCGAGTCGATGTTCGCTCCCACCTTCGCCAGCGCTCCCGCAATCGAAGACACTATGCCGGGCTTGTCGTCCACGACAAACCGCAGGTAGTGCGGTGCAAGAAACTCGCCCGTCACCTGGCGCTTCCGCACCGGCAGCTCAACTGCTTTTGCGCCCTGCGACACCGCCAGAAGGTCCGATACGACGGCTACGGCTGTAGGCTCGCCGCCCGCGCCGTGGCCCGAGAACACCACATCACCGCCGAACTTCCCGCTGGTGACGACCATGTTCTGCGTCCCATGCGACCACGCCATCGGCGAGCTCAGCGGCACCAGCATGGGGGCCACACGCGCATGAACAACCGCGCCCTCGACCTGTGCTCGCGACACCTGCCGGATCGTGCAGTTCAGCTCCTTCGCATAGACGAAGTCGACCGCTTCGACGTTCGAGATCGTCTGCGTCGCCACCTCATCCGGGTTCAGCTCAGCGTGCAAAGCGATCCGCGACAGGATGCACAGCTTCGCACGGGCGTCGAACCCATCCACATCGGCCGAAGGATTCGCCTCCGCATAGCCAAGCCCCTGCGCGTCCTTGAGCACCGTCGCGTACTCCGCGCCGGCTTCCATGCGGCTCAGAATGTAATTGCAGGTTCCGTTGACGATGCCACTCAGACGTACAACTTTGTCGCCGCCCAGCCCTTGCCGAATCCCCGGAATCACCGGGACGCCGCCCGCCACCGCAGCGCCGTAGACAAGCTGAACGCCGTGCTGCGCTGCGAGTTTTTGCAGGCTTACGCCGCGATACGCAATCAACTGCTTGTTCGCTGTCACTACGTGCTTACCTGAGGCAATCGCCTTCTTCAACCAGCCTTCGACAGGATTGATGCCGCCCATCAGCTCGATCACGACATCGACGTTCGACTTCAACACATCGTCAATGTTCTCGGTCCATACCGCTGTCGACGGAACAAACTTCGCGGCCGCCGAAGACCGCTTTCGCTCCACGCCGCGGTTGTACACATGCGTCAGCGCAATGCCGGGAAACTTCGATTCAGCCAGCACCTTCGCCACCGAGCTTCCCACGGTCCCGAACCCCAGCAATGCAACCTTCACCACGCCGTCGGCCTTCTTCGCCGCAACCTTTGTCTGCTTCTTCTTCGTCATCATCCTCGCCTGTCTTAGTAGTCCACACGCTGCGCAGATTTGCGCCACGCATCAAAGCTCTCGTTGCCGCGCTCTGCCAGCAGAGGCTGTTCGGGGATGGTCCGCTCCCCAATCTGCTTCTTCATCTCGTCATACAGAAACGCATCGTCGAAGCCCGCCGCAGCAGCGTCCGCTGCCGTGCCGCTGTAGAAGATACCCTCCATGCGCGACCAGTAGATCGCCGCCAGGCACATTGGGCACGGCTCGCAGCTTGTATAAATCGTGCATCCGGCCAGAGAGAAGTCTTTCGCCGCGGCGCAGGCGTTGCGAATCGCAACGACCTCCGCATGGGCCGTCGGATCGTTGGTTGCCGTCACCTGATTCACTCCAGTGGCAATCACAGCGCCGTCGCGCACGATCACCGCGCCAAACGGGCCGCCGCGGCCGGAGGTCACATTCCCGGTCGCCAGCTCAATTGCCTGCTTCATGAACTCTGGATTGCCCTTCATCTGGTTCCGCATCTCCGTTGGCGCGCCAGTCAGGCTGCACGCGCGCGGCGCTCAAAACAACACTCCCGATTATTTCATAGGCCGCCAAGGCCCGCCG
>JAFDVV010000038.1 GCA_018268775.1 Acidobacteriota bacterium
CCTTGGCGAACTCGTCCTTGCGCAGGACGCCGTTGTTGACGAAGATGCACGTCAGCCGGTCGCCGATCGCGCGCGCCACCAGCACCGCTGCGACTGACGAGTCGACGCCGCCGCTCAGCCCGCAGATAGCGTGGCCATCGCCCACCTGCGCCTTGATGCGTTCCACCGTCGATTGGATAAAGTGCTCCGGCGTCCAGTCCGGCTTCGCGCCGCAGATGTCGAGGCAGAAGTTCTTCAGCAGCTCCATTCCCTGCCGCGTATGGGCAACCTCAGGGTGAAACTGCACGGCCCAGATCCTGCGCTCTTCGTTGGCAATTCCCGCCACCGCATTTGCGGTCTTCGCTGTGAGTCGGAATCCTTCGGGCAGCGTCTTTGCTTCGTCGCCGTGCGACATCCACACATCGAGCGTCTGCGGCAGGCCGCGAAACAGCGGCGTCTCGGAGATGACCGAGACCTGCGCATGGCCATACTCGCGCGCGGGTGCCTGCTCCACCTTGCCGCCGAGATGGTGCGTGATGAACTGCAAGCCGTAGCAGATGCCCAACAGCGGAGTGCCCATCGTAAGCAGCGCGGGGTCGGCCGCCGGAGCCTCGGCATCGTAGACCGAGCTCGGGCCGCCCGAGAGGATCAGCCCCTTCGGCTTCAGTTCGCGAATCTTTTCAAGAGACGTCGTACAGGGCAGCACGACGGAAAACACGTTGAACTCGCGGATGCGCCGCGCGATGAGCTGCGTGTACTGCGACCCAAAGTCAAGGATAACGATCGTAGAGGTGTCCACACTTCAAGTGTAAATGGCCGCGCCGCCGGATATTTACTCCCCACCGCGATCTGCGTAGGCTTTCCACAGGCGCAGGTACCCCACCAGCCGGGCGACGTGGAAGAAGTCCGAGGCGACAAAGTAGAGCACGGCGACGCCAGCCCACCACGTCACCAGGAACTCCGTCGTCGCAACACTCTCAAAGGGGAGCGGCGTGGCGGAAAAGACCAGCGCCAACACCATCAGGGCGATCTTGACGATGCCCATCACCAGGTTGATCTCGACCAGCTTGCCCTTGAGCGGGCCAAGACGGAAGGCTGCCCTTAGGCTGGCGCCGACGTCGGTATTGTGAAGCATCGCCAGCATCGGGGCCACGCTGAATATCCAACTGACGACCGCCCACAAAGTAAACAGCCCCAATGTGGAGACAATTGCGAGCGCAAAGTAGCCAACCAGGTTCGGCTCGCCACCACGCAGGACGGGGCCGGTCACCGCAACTCCTGCCGCACCCCGCAGGCAGAGGAACCACAAAATAAAGCTCGCAGTCAGCGCTGTGACGCGGATTGCCTGCAGGACGATCAGCGTCCACGGGCGAGAGTGCAGCGAGCTGTCGATGCGGCGCATCACCACAGTCCGCCCCAGCGAAGACCATATAACCCAGGTCACCAGCAGCAGAGGAGCCAGCCATGCCGCCACCTGAACCACGGGCGGCAGCAGAATATCCATCGTCTCGGCAAGCGTCTCCGCGGCCTGCATCGGCTGCGTCACAGTCATCTTTTCAAGCGCGACCAGGTTCAGCGGCACCGATGCGTACAACCGCGAGCCCACGCGCCACAACAGAAGCAGCGCAGGGATTCCATAGACCCAGCGCCAGAGAACCTCCAACGCCGTCAGCGAAGGCCGCGACCAGCACTCCGACAGCACATGGACAAACGACTGCGTGGCGCGAACTTCGCCCGCAGCCGTGGAGACGATCACATCGTCGATGCCGTTCTTGTCGAGGGCCTTCACTACTTCACCACGAGGTTGACCAGCTTGTTCGGAACAACGATGACCTTTGCAACCGTCTTGCCGGCAGACCGCGCCTTCACCTTCTCATCGGCAAGCGCCGCCGCCTTTACTGTCTCCTCATCGCTTCCAGCCGCAACCTTCACGACGTTCACCAGCTTGCCGTTGACCTGCACGGGAATCTCGACCTCGTCCTCGCGTGCAAGCTCCTCGTTAGCCACGGGCCACGTTGTGCGGAAGACGGTTCCTTCGCCGCCGATCTGCTCCCACATCTCGGCGGCAAAGAACGGCGCAAAGGGAGCGAGCAGCAGAACCAGGTTGCGGAAGATTTCGGCAACGGCCGCTGGCGAAACCTCGCCACTATCGATGGCAGCCTCCGCGGCGACGATCTCGTTGATCAGGGTCATGATCGCCGCAATCGACGTATTGAAGTGCCAGCGCCCGCTGAAGTCGTGCGTGATCTTTGCGATGGTCTGGTGCAGCTTGCGCAGCAGCTTCTGCTCCGTCGCTGAACCCGCGGTGAGCGTTGCGGCTGAGGCAGCGCGCGTCGTCTCCACGTACTTTGTGGAGAGCCGGTAGACCCTGCCCAGAAACCTGCTTACGCCCGCGACGCCCTCTTCCAGCCACTCCAGGTCGCGGTCGGGCGGCGCTGCGAAGAGCGCATACATGCGGGTCGCATCCGCGCCATAGCGCGCAATCATGTCGTCAGGCGATACAACGTTGCCCTTCGACTTTGACATCTTTGCGCCGTCCTTGATCACCATACCCTGCGTAAACAGGCGTTCCGCAGGCTCGTCGTTTTTGATCAGGCCCAGATCGCGCATCACCTTGGTCCAGAAGCGCGAGTAGATCAGGTGCAGAATCGCGTGCTCGACGCCACCGATGTACTGGTCGATCGGGAACCAGTAGTTTGCCTTGTCGCTGGCGAACGGGGCCGTTGCGTTCTTCGCGTCGGCGTAGCGGTAGAAGTACCAGCTTGAGTCGACGAAGGTGTCCATCGTGTCGGTCTCGCGCTTCGCGGGGCCGCCGCAGACCGGGCAGGTTGTGTTGAGGAACGCAGGCACCTTGCCCAGCGGCGAGCCGCCCTCCTGCGTAATCTCGATCTGCTCCGGCAATAGCACTGGCAACGCGCTCTCGAGCAGCGCAACGACACCACCCGGCTCGACGCCTGTATGTCCGTTCTGGCAATAGACCATCGGGATGGGCGTTCCCCAATAGCGTTGGCGGCTCACTCCCCAGTCCTTCAGGCGGTAGGTGACTGTCGGCTCACCGAAGCCCTTTACTTTCGCCAGTACGGCAAGCTTCTGCTGCGCTCCGACACATCCGAGTCCCGTCCACTCGCCGGAGTCGATCAGCACGGCATCGTCCTCGGCAGTAAACGGAAGCTCCGGCTCGTCGCCGTTCTTTGGAGCTATCACGCGCTTAATGGTGAGGCCATACTTCTGCGCGAACTCAAAGTCGCGCTCATCGTGAGCCGGAACGCTCATAATCGCGCCGGTGCCGTAGTCCGCCAGGATGTAGTTGCCTACCCAGATCGGCACCCGCTCGCCGTTGAACGGATTGATAGCGTAGCGACCCGTGTTCACACCATGCTTCTCGATCGCGCCAAGGTCGTCGGACTCGCGCGCCTTCTTCTGCTCTTCCAGCAACGCCTCTACCTTCGCAGCAAGCTCGGCATCGTCAGCCGCAAACGCCTTCGCCACTACGTGCTCAGGAGCAAGCTGCACGGAAGTCGCGCCAAAGATCGTATCCACGCGCGTGGTGAAGACGGTGATTTTGCAGCAATCGGCCTTCACCTCGCCGTCGACGGCAAAGTCCACCAGCGCGCCCTCGCTGCGTCCGATCCAGTTGCGCTGCATGGTGCGGACCTTCTCCGGCCAGCCCTCGAGCTTGTCCAGCCCGTCGAGCAGCTCGTCGGCGTACTTCGTGATCTTCAGAAACCACTGCGTCAGATCGCGCTGCTCGACGATGGTGTCTTCGTGCCGCCAGCAACGGCCGTTCACCACCTGTTCGTTTGCGAGCACGGTCTGGCACTCCGGGCACCAGTTCACCTTGCTCTTCTTGCGATAGGCAAGGCCCTTCTCGAACATCTTCAGAAAGAACCACTGGTTCCAGCGGTAGTAGTCGGGCAGGCAGGTTGTGACTTCGGTGGACCAGTCATAGCTCAGCCCCATGCGCCGCATCTGCGTCTTCATAGCGGCGATGTTTCTGAGCGTCCAGTCGCGAGGAGGCGTGTTGTTCTTGAGCGCGGCATTCTCCGCCGGCAGGCCAAACGCGTCCCACCCCATCGGGTGCAGCACGTTGTATCCGCGCATCCACATGTGGCGCGCCAGCGCATCGCCGATGGAGTAGTTGCGGACATGCCCCATGTGCAACTGCCCGCTGGGATATGGCAGCATCTCGATGCAGTAGTACTTCGGCTTGCCCGAATCATGCCCTTCGGCGGCATATAACGCGGGGTCGGCGTCCCACCGCGCCTGCCACTTCGCTTCAATCTCTGCCGGGTTATAACGCCCCTGGCGTTCGGTCTCTTCCTTCACAATCTCGGCCATACCTTCGATTGTAAAGAAAACTCATGCCATACGGGCTTTCAGGGCTTTTTTGCAGTACCGGGCTGTGCATCGTGATCGGGCTCCGGATTGCCGTCCGGGTCCAGGCGCCTGACACGTCGGAATCCGACGACGGCCCCCTTCTGGTCGCAGACCATCTGCCACATCTCGCCCGTCTGCTGGTTCAGAAGAAAGGTATGGGCCTGCATGCCGTGATCGGTCTTGTGAACAGCCGACTGCACAACCGTAAAGTGCAGCGGCACGGGAGCCACAGGCTTATCGACGACCACCGGCTTCTTCGGCCACACCACCGACAGACAAAAGATGACCCCTATCGCAAGCGCTCCGATAGAGAACGGCCACAACAAGACATTGAACCATTGCTCAGTCTCTTTGCTTGAGCCATCCTTCTCGGTCTCCAACTTCTTCTTCTCCGCCTCCAGCCAGGTGCGCCTCACTGGATCGGGAATTGTGAACGGCGCTGCCAACTCCTCGTTGATCTCGTTGAGGTTTTCCTTCACACGTTTGATGCGGAGCAGCCATAGCAGATACACCACTCCGCCAATCATGCTGACCACAAACAACCCCAGAATCACGGCGACCGTTGGCCGCATCAGCGGATGCCGGCCATCCAACTGTTCAGGATGCAGAAACACGCCTGCCAGCACCGCTCCCGAAAGGCCGACAATCCACTTCACGCCATCGAGGTAACCTGCAATTGAATCCGGTGCCGTGTCCGCCATGGCTAGTAACCCCTCGGGCACTTCAGAAACGCCGAAAAATCATCCGGCATTAGAACCTTTACCTCGCGCTCCTCCACCTTGCGGATCACCTCGGCGCACTGCAACGGGCCATCAACCACCCACCGCTCAAACATTGCCGTTCGCTCCTGGCTACCGCAGTGGGCCGCGCGCGTCAGTAGAAGTCCCATCATCTCCAGCATCGCCTCGGTCGTGCCCACCCCAAAGTCGATGCGCTTCTCCTTCCGTGCCACGAAGAAGAAGTTGGCGCAGGTCCGAAGAGTCTCGACACCCGAGTTGACATCGTCAAAGCCGTCATATTCCGTCTCGGGGGTCTTCAGCTTGTAGGTGGAGAGCTTGTATTCAACGGGGGGATCGTCAAAACTGAAATCGGGCGCCATGATCAACTCCTGCAAGAGGGTTCGATAGCGGGGAGGGAGAGTCCGCCCCGAAGCTACTCCAACCCGCCAGCAGAATCAACCTCAAACTCATTCTTCGTCATTTCGGCAGGACGAGTTCAAGGCTCTCGTTCAGCAGTACGCCCCCAAGGGCAAGTTCCACAACGATCTCATCACCGCGGAGCTTTATTCTTGAGAGAGCACATTGTGGGGAGGGCTTTCGGATGGCAGACGAACTCAAAGGGCAGGTCGCGGTTGTAACAGGAGCCGCGCGCGGCATCGGAGCGGCGATCGGCAAACAGCTTGCCTCCATGGGAGCGACCGTCGTCCTCGCCGCGCGCGACCAGGCGCTTCTTGAACAGGTTAAACGCGAGATCGAGGCCGCAGGCGGCGTGGCCGAGGCCGCTGAGCTCGACCTTCTCGACGAGTCATCGATCGCTAACCTTGCCAAAGCAGTCGAAGCCCGTCATCGCCGCTGCGACATCCTCGTCAACAACGCTGGAATCGGTGTGCTCGGCAAGCCGCTGACTGAGTTGGCCCCGTCGGAGTGGGACAGGATGATGGGCACGAACCTGCGCGGCCCGTATCTCATGATCCGTGCGTTCGCGCCGTTGATGATCGCCGCGCAGTCGGGCCACATCGTGAACATCTCGTCGCTCACGGGCCACAATCCGTTTCCCAATGGGGCCGCCTACTCCGCCTCGAAATGGGGACTCAACGGCCTCACCTACTCCGTCGCCGAGGAGCTGCGCCCGCACAACGTTCGTGTCTCTGTTGTCGCGCCCGGCTCGGTCAACACGGGCTTCTCGACCAGCAACAAGAACGGCGATAAAAAAATTCAGCCAGCGGACGTAGCTCGTGTTGTGGCGATGCTCGTCACACAGTCGCCGCAGTCATTTGTCAGCGAAGTTTTGATGCGGCCGACACAGAAATCCTAGCCAGCGCGTCGCCTCACCCCGCCGCCAGCGTCCTCAGCACTCCAACGTTGCGCGCCTCATCGCCCGGAGCATCCACAGGGGTCTCGGCAATAAACGCGCAGTGCGCAAACTTCGGCTCCTTCAGCAGACGGCAGAAGGCAGCCGCTCCAATTGTGCCTTCGCCGATATGTTCGTGCCGGTCGAGCTTTGATCCCATCGGCGCTTTTGCGTCGTTACAATGCCACACCTTTACTACGTCGAATCCTACCGTTGATTCGATCAACTTCATCGTCTCGATGTAGCCGTCCGGCGACACGATATCGTAGCCTGCAACATGCACATGGCAGGTATCAAGACATACGGCCACCGGTGCGCATGCCTTCAGGCAGTCCACCAGCTCGGCGACCTGCTCCAGTTTTCCGCCAAGCGAAAACTCCGCCCCCGCCGTGTTCTCAATCAGAATCCTGAAGTTCTTCCCTGCAAAATCGATCCCTTCGATGGCCTTTTCGATGGACTCCGCCGCGAGCTTCAGGCCCTGCTCGCGGGTCAGGCCCTTCCAGCTTCCTGGGTGCAGCACGAGATACTCCGCACCGAGCGCCAGCGCTCTCTCGACCTCGCCGCGAAACGCCTTTGTCGAGTTGTCTCTCACACTCTCCGTCTGGCTGCACAGGTTGATCAGGTAACTCGCATGGATGGCCACCGGGCCGACATCGTGCTTTGCCCGCAGCTCAGCCATCTTCGCCGCATCCGCTGCTTTGACCGGAGAAGCCTTCCACATCCGCGGACTCGCCGAAAATATCTGAAAGGTATTCGCACCTGCGGCGACCGCTCGATCCACCGCCGTCCACACGCCACCGCCCGTACCTACGTGAACACCGATTCGCTTCTTGTTTGCCATGCTTCAAGCCTAACCGCAGCTTTTTTTATTGTCATTCCGCGTGACGCCGCGTAACGCTTTTTGCTGTCGTTTCATAGCGCTATTTGTTGTCATTCCGTAGCGCAGCGGAGGAATCTGCTTTTGTATTACCAGCTAAGAGCCGAAGCTCAGCCTATAAATTCATCATGCTATGCTGAGGCCGCACGTTTGGGAGAAAGGTGACCGCCCCATGTCCGCGCCGCAAAGTTACAAGAACCACGCCCGCTTCGATCCTCCGATGCACTTCTTCGTCTTCCCTGTTCTGCTGATCAACCTTGGCGTCGCCGTCTACGTTGCCGTCCACTTTCGCCATGAGTTTCCCTGGCTGGGCCACTGGACGATCCTCCTCGCGCTGGCGCTCCTGATCCTCGGCACCAAGTGCCGGATAAACGACCTCAAGGTTCAGGATCGCCTCATTCGCCTGGAAGAACGGCTCAGGCTGGCCGCGCTGCTGCCGGCTAACGAGGCAGCCCACATCAATGAACTCACCACAAAGCAGCTCATCGCCCTGCGCTTTGCCTCTGACGAGGAGATACCCGCGCTCGTCCACAAAACACTCACGCAGAACCTCGATGCCAAGACAATCAAGCAAAACATCACCAACTGGCGGGCCGACGATCACCGCGTGTAATTTCGTGCATTCTTAATAAACGAAGGGGCGGCGCCTTTGCGCCGCCCCTTCGTTTGTCTACTTTCGGCTTAGTAGCCCACTGAAAAGACCGCACGCTCATGCTTCGGCTTCTCAATCTCGTCCACCAGCGCGATGGCATAGTCGGCAAACGAGATCCTGCTCTCACCCTTGGCATCCGTAACCAGTTCCTTCGTGCCCAGACGGAACTTACCCGTCCGCTCGCCGGGAACGAAGAATGCCGCCGGCGCAAGGTAGGTCCAGTTGATGCTGGATGCCTTCAGCACCTCTGACGCCTTCTCGTGCGAGACGGCGATGGGGATATAAGCCTCCGGCAGATGACCCGATTTGGTAAGCGTCACGCCGGGAGCAACCTCAAGCTGCCCCGCGCCACCCACGACCACCAGCCTGGGCACGCCAGCTTTCTTCACAGCTTCGATCTCCAGCCTGGTGACATCGATCAGTTTGTCGGTGTTGTCTGCTGGAGGTTGATAAGCCGAAACCACAACATCCGCACCTTTGATGACTGCTGCAATCGTTCCAGCATCGGAAAGATCGTCGGTCTTCGCAGTTACACCCGGTTGCGCCTTGAGCTTTTCAACGTTGCGGGCGACTCCCGTTACATTGTGTCCACGCCTCAGCAACTCTTTGACGATCTCGGAACCTGCATTTCCCGTTGCACCGTACACCACGACATTCATAGCATCCTCCATTTAGACAACATATGTCGCTTATTGAGATGCGCCTTCTCTCCTAGAGGATTCAACTTGTACAACAATAGTTGTTTTTCTCTGGCAACAACTAAGAACCCCGTCTTTGAGACGGGGTTCCTTGACCGACAGTGTTTTACTGAGGGTTAGTAAACGTCTCGCTGGTAGCGCTTCTGCTTCTTCATCGCAGCCAGATACTCGGCGGCGTGCTCCAACGTGCCGTTCGACCCCTTGGCGATGGCGTCGAGCAAGGCGTTTTCAACGTCCTTGGCCATTCGGGTGGCGTCTCCGCAGACGTAGAAGTAGGCGCCGCGCTCCAGCCACTCGAAGACCTCCTTTGCATTCTCCTGAATGCGGTCCTGCACGTACACCTTGTTATGCTGGTCGCGGGAGAAAGCGGTGTGGAGGTGAGTGAGCGTTCCGTCCTTCACCATGCCCTCAAGCTGCTGCTGGTAGAGGAAGTCCAGCTTGGAGCGCTGCTCGCCGAAGAAGAGCCAGTTCGGGCCTTTGGCTCCGTCGGCCTGACGCTCTTCGAGGAAGGCGCGAAAGGGCGCGATTCCCGTTCCCGGGCCAATCATGATGACCGGAGCACTCGAGTCCTCGGGCAGACGGAAGTTGTTATTGGAGTGCAGGAAGATCGGCATTTGCGTGCCTTCGTCCGCACGGTCGCCGATGTGTCCGCTCGCCACCCCTTGGCGATCGCGTCCGTGGGCCTCGTAGCGGATCACGCGCACAGTGGTGTGAACACTGTCGGGGTGCACCTTCTGGCTCGACGAGATGGAGTACATGCGCGGCGTAAGGCGCTGCAACACATGAAAGAGCTGCTGCGGATCGGTGATGATGCCGGGAAAGTCGGTCGCCAAGTCGACAAACTCACGTCCCCAGCAATACTCTTCGGCGCGGGCGCGGTTGTCCGGCCCGGTAAGCACCTTCAGACCTTCAACTTCGGGGGCCAGCTTGGCGAACTGACCTACGCTTCCGCGCGAGAGCTTGCCGATTCCGAGGCGTGTCCGCAGCGCCTCTTCCAGAGAGATTTCGACCTTGTAGTGGTCCAGCACGCGCTCGTCGCCCTTGTAGCCAAGGGCCTTCAGCACATCTTCAACCGCCGCAATGCGGTTCTCCGGGATGATGCCAACGGCGTCTCCGGGGGTGTAGGTCATACCATCTTCCAGGGACAGCTCAACGTGGCGTGTCTCCTTCTCAGATCCCTCAGCCGTAAGGAGATAGTTGACGTTAACGTTCGAGTGGTACGGATTGTTCCTTGTGTACTTCCTGGCGTGTTCCGCCCCCGCTTGCGCTTCCTGCTCCAAAACTTCGCTCATTCTTCTATGGTAAAACGGCCCGCCGCAAAATGCATTCGCAAATGCGACCAAATTAGTCCTTTCAGACTATCGCTGCACGAACTCCCTCATAATGTTGAGGTTGACGTTCGCTACACAAACTTCTCAAATCGATCGGCGGTAAGGCGCACGATCTCATCGGCGGGGAGCGACCAGAGCGCCTCGTTGAAGATTTCGACCTCGATCGGGCCTCGATACCCAATCTGTTCGACGGCCTCGCGGAGGCGCTTCAGCTCGATTACACCGTCTCCCATCATGCCGCGCCCCATCAGCATGTCTGGAGTCGGCACGATCCAGTCCGAGACATGGAAGGCGAATATCCTCTCCCCTGCTCTCTGTATCTCGGCGTAGACCTGCGGGTCCCACCAGATGTGATACACGTCGACGACCAGGCCGACCTGGCAGGGTTGGAAGTTTGAGGCAATCTCATTCGCCTCGCCCATGGTGACAACAACGCTACGGTCGGCGGCAAACATGGGATGCAGCGGTTCGATGCCGAGCCTGACTCCACTCTTCGCCGCGTGATCGACCACTGCGGCGATTCCATCGACGACCATCCGGCGCGCGCCATCAATATCCCTGTCCGGCGCGGGCCCGTTCACCAGCACCAGCAGATCGGTGCCAATAGCTGCCGCCTCGTCGATGGCACGAAGATTGTCCTCGATGCGGCGCTGACGCTCTTCTTTTGTCGCAGCGGGAAACATGCCCCCGCGACAGAGACTCGACACCTTCAGCCCGGCATTGCGTATGAGAGCGGCCGCAGCAGCGGGGTTGTCGGTGACGGAGTATCGCCATGGGCCAATCCACTGGACGCCGTGACGGACGCAGGCATCGACAACTTCGGCCAGCGTGGCCTTTCCGGCCGTCATCTGATTGAAGCTCAATCTCGATAGCTCAGCCACTATCCCTCCACTCCTGCGATTTGAAGCGCCAGCTTCATGCGGTGCACGGCAAGCTCCGGGTCGGCCAGCAGACGGGCCTTGTCCGCAAGAACAAACAACTGAGACAGATGAACGATGGGCCGCGCGCTTTGTTGCCCGCCCAGCATGACGAAGTGCCTTTGGTGGCCGTTCAGGTAAGCAAGGAAGACCAGGCCCGTCTTATAGAAGTATGTCGGCGTTTGAAAGATGTGACGCGACAGAGATACCGTTGGGGCCAGCAGCTCGTCGTATTTGGCGGTGTCCCCGGCGTCGAGCGCGCGCAGGGCAAGCGAGGCGGCGGGAGCGATGCCGTCGAAGATGCCCAGCAGAGCGTCGCTGTGGCCTTCCACGTCGCCCCGAATCAACTCCGCGTAGTCGAAGTCGTCGCCCGTATACATCCTGACGCCAGCGGGCAGTTGCCGGCGCATGACGATCTCCTGCCGCTTGTCGAGCAGGGATATCTTCACTCCATCGACCTTCGCCTGGTTCTCCCGGATGATCTCGACGCAGGTCGCCATTGCGTCGGCGACGCCGGCGCATCCCCAGTAGCCTCGCAACTGCGGGTCAAAGGCCTCACCCAGCCAATGCAGAATTGCCGGTTGACGCAGCCCTTGCAAGATGCGGCCATAGACACGCGCATAGTCTTCAGGCCCTCTGGCGCACTTCACCAGCGCACGGCTCGCCATCAGGATGACGCGGCCTCCTGCGTCTTCGATGGCCTCGCACTGCTCCTCGTAGGCGGCGATGACCTCGTCTACAGTTGCAGTCTTCGCTGGGTCCAACTGGTCGGTGTTGGCGCCGCAGGCGATGGCCCCGGTACGTTCACCGGCAGAGACGCGAATCAACTCGCGCGCGCCAGTCCAATCCAGCCCCATGCCGCGCTGCGATGTGTCCATCGCCTCGGCGACGCCGAAGCCCAGCGACCAGAGGTGACGGCGAAACGCCATCGTCGCCTCCATATCGAGTGTTGTGGGATCGAGAGGATTGACGACAACGTGGGCCGCGGCATAGGCCACACGCGAGACCGGTGGCGGTCCCACAACGGCGGGTAATGGCCCTGCCGGGTTCAGGCGATATTCGGTGAGTCCTTCAGGGAGCGGAAGTCGAATCTGCATGTCTGCCTTTAGCGCTGTGTTTGTGTATGAAGTTGCTCTGACCGTCATTCTGAGCAGTCGGCGAGGAATCTCCATATTCGTTTCACCGGCTTAAGATGAACTACAGGGATTCTTCGCCTACGACTCAGAATGACGGCAAAGCCGTACTGCCAATATCTGGACAACGAACAAAATCTCGCAGGCGCGAAACTGACCTTCTAGTTCAGCTTTAGTTCAGGCAGATCGACCCAGTGCCGCTCTTTCCACGATTGAAGACCGGCTTCGGCGAGTTGGACGCCCTTTGCCGCTTCGAGGAAGCTGTGCGGGAACGGGGCATCCTCAAAGACGTGGCGCAAGAACATCTCCCACTGAATCTTGAAGGCGTTCTCTTCGGGAGAGGTCGAGGGAACATTCTGCCATGCCTCACGAAAGGCGATTGGGTTCGAGATGTCGGGGTTCCACACGGCCTTGGGCGTTGCCACGCGCGGCTGCACCTTGCACTCGCGCAGGCCCGCGACCGCGCTTCCGCCGGTGCCGTCGACGTGAAACTCCACAAGCTCGTCGCGGTTGACCCGAGTGGCCCATGAGGAGTTGATCTGCACAACGACCCCGCCCTCAAGCTCAAAGGTCGCGTACGCGGCATCGTCCGCTGTGCAAGGGTACGTCTTTCCGGACTCATCGACGCGCTCGGGGATGGTCGTCCGTGCCGTGCAGCTTACGGAATCGATCCTGCCAAAGATGTTTTCAATCACATACTGCCAGTGAGGAAACATGTCGAGAATGATGCCGCCGCCCTCGTCTTTTCTGTAGTTCCACGACGGACGCTGCGCCGCGGGTGTTGGCCCCTCGAAGACCCAATAGCCGAACTCGCCGCGTACCGAGAGTATCCGGCCAAGGAGACCGCTGGCGATGACCTGCTTGAGCTTGAGCAGACCGGGGAGGAACAACTTGTCCTGTACAACACCGTTTTTGATTCTGGCGCGAGCAGCTTCGCGGGCCAGATCCAGGCTCTCGTCCAGCGTCCCGGCCAGCGGCTTCTCACAATAGATATGTTTGCCTGCCCTGATCGCCGCCCTGACGGCCTCCGCGCGAAGCAGGGTGGACTGCGCGTCGAAGTAGATGAGATTCGCGTCGTCGGCAAGGCACTCCTGCAGGTTGGTCGACCAGCGCTCGACGCCCCAATCGGCAGCCAGTTTTTCGAGCTTCGCCGCGCTGCGGCCTACGAGGACGGGGTCGGGCATAACGACCGACTTGTCCCGCAGCTCCAACCCGCCCTGTCTGCGAATTGCCGCGATGGACCGGGCAAGGTGCTGGTTTGTCCCCATGCGTCCCGTGACGCCGTTCATAATGATGCCAACCTTACGCATCCGCACTGTCTCCCTGAAAGATATGATTTCCACCCAGGCGTGTGGTCGTGCCGATGGGTCTTCACGTTGCAGAGACCCATGGTTATTCCCACGAAGGGATGATATAGGAATGATCTGCGCCGGAACACTCACGACCCGTGGGCCTAATGGATTGCCAGCAAAAAAACATTTCCCGGTTTGTATATATGGCTATACTTTACG
Organism: Acidobacteriota bacterium; assembly: GCA_018268775.1. Classification (GTDB taxonomy): domain Bacteria; phylum Acidobacteriota; class Terriglobia; order Terriglobales; family Acidobacteriaceae; genus Edaphobacter. The sequence goes on from JAFDVV010000038.1 coordinate 13,546, forward strand.
TCTGAATAAAGCCAATGAACCGATGAGAACCTGACCGCAACATCCGACCCCGCCAAATCAGCCCAGGAACAATGGTTGGTGAAACGGCGTATACCTTTAGTAGTTCATTCACAAGAATGCTGTAGACCGGTCCCGCCGTTTGGGCCAGGAGATCAAAAGACAGTGAAAGCCAAGGTTCGACCAGCACCCGATGTTCTTCCGTTGGACAAGAACGGGTTCATCCCGCTCTATTACCAGATACAACGCGTGCTGATGGACAGAATTCAGTCGGGCAAATTGCTTGAGGGCGACCTGCTGGCCTCGGAAGAAGAGCTCGCGCGCTTGTACCAGGTGAGCAGGATGACGGCGCGGCAGGCGCTGCACGGCTTGAAGGCGAGCGGCTACGCGCAGAGCCAGAAGGGCCGCGGGACCTTCGTGACGAAACCCAAGCTCGAAAAAAACATTCTGCACCTGCGCGGTTTTACCGAGGACATGAAGCAGAGGGGCATGGTCCCCAGCTCAAAGCTGCTGGAGCAGTCGGTCATGAAGGCGACGGAAGAACTTGCAGAGACGCTGCAGATTCAAGTCGACGCTCCGGTCATGAAGCTGCGCCGCCTTCGTCTTGCGGACGGCATCCCCATGGCCATCGAGGACTCAAGCATTCCTCTGCTGCCGTTTCCGAACCTTGAACGATATAGCTTTGCCAAGCAGTCGCTTTATCACATTCTGCGCGAAAACTACGGGGTGAAGGTGGGCTGGGCCGATGAGATCATCGAGGCCCTGCCGGCAACGCGCGAAGAGTCGGAATTGCTCACCATTCCCAAACGGGCAAGCGTTCTGTCTATCTCGCGAATCATTATCACGACGGACCAGACCCCCATCGAGGTAGCATGCTCCCGCTATCGCGGCGATCGATATCGCGCGATGATAAGGGTTCCTACGACGACGATCGAGTAGTGCCGCGCTCCATCATGCAAGCGTAAGAGACGGCGGGAGCGCGGAGGCGTCCGCGCCAAGCGTAAGGTTTGGATCCGGCCCCATCGTCAGGATGATCCTGCCTCCTTGCGCGATATCGGAGTGATGGAACCATACCCGTTGCTGGGGCTGTCCATTTAGCGAGAACGACTGCACGTACTGGTGTGCGGGGTCTTTCCGCTCGACGACAATCTCAAGCTGCTTCCCCTCGCCCAGTTCCACCACCGCGTTCTCAAACAGGGGCGAGCCCAGAACATAGTTGCCGCTGACAGGATCGACGGGGTAGAAGCCCAGCGCGCTCAGCAAGTACCAGGCTGACATCTGGCCGACGTCTTCGTTGCCCTGCATGCCGTTCGGCTGGTCGGCATACATGGTTTCGAGCAGGCTGCGGACCCGCGCCTGCGTCTTGTGTGGCGCTCCGGCATAAACATACAGGTACGAGATATGGTGCGAAGGCTCGTTGCCATGCGCGTATTGCCCGACCATGCCGGAGATGTCCGGCGGCGCGTCTTCAGGAAGATCGGGCGCGGCACTAAAGAGGCCATCCAGCTTCTTGACGAACGCCTCGCGTCCACCGCAGAGCTGGATGAGTCCAGCGGGATCGTGCTGGACACCAAAGGTGGTCTGCCAGGCGTTTGACTCGGTATAGTCGCGCCATTTTTTGGAGTGTCCCATGTCGATCGGGCGGAACGGCGTGGTCCAATTGCCATCCTCCAGCTTCGGACGCATGAACCCTGTCGAAGAATCGTAGTAGTTGCGGTAGTTGGTCGACCGCTTGACGAGCATCGCCGCATCTTCGGCCTTGCCGAGCTTGCGCGCGACATGCGCGATCGCCCAGTCGTCATAGCAATACTCAAAGGTCTTCGAGACGGACTCCTCTTCCTTGTCTGCGGGGATGTAGTGCAGTTTGCGGTAGTAGCCGAGGCCACGATAGTCGTCGACCATGGCGCGCTTCATCATCAGTCTGTAGGCTTTCTCGTAGTCGACACCGGTGAAGCCCTTATTGCACGCCTCGGAGATTACGGCGGCAGAGTGGTAGCCCGTCATGGTGCCTGTCTCGGTCGACATCAACGGCCACACTGGCATGCCTGCCGGACTCTGCTCGGCCATGCGGACAAGCGTGTTCACCCATTGCGGAACGCGCTCGCGCTCGATCAGCGTGTAGGCGGGGTGCGCCGCGCGGAAGGTGTCCCAGAGCGAGAAGGTCGAGTAGTGATGCGATCCCTTTTCGAGAGTGTGTATCTCGTTGTCCATGCCGCGGTAGCGGCCGTCGACGTCGTCGAAGAGCGTCGGTCCGAGCGACATGTGATACAGCGCAGTGTAGAAGACGCGTTTGTGTGCCGCATTGGCGCTCTGCACACGCACCTTGGAGATCTGCTTGCGCCACGCCTCGCGGACCGAGATACGAACCTTCTCGAACTCCCAGCCAGGAACCTCGGCCTCAACATTTTTTGCGGCACCTTCCGCGTCGACGCCCGAGATGCCGGTCTTCACGAGGATGGGCTCATTGGCCCTGGTCTTGAAGTAGAGAACGCACTTCAGGTTCTTGCCCTGGAGATCGGCGGCCGTGGGGGCCGGAACTTCTTTGTCGTCTGAATAAAAGACGATGCGCTCGGGCCGCTTCGACACCTGCAACGAGAAGTACGCATGGCGGTCTCTTCCCCACGCCGAGGTGCGGCGGCCACCGGCAAGAGCATCGGGAGCGGTCTGGCGCAGTTCTGACGAAGTGACAGGGCCATCGCCCGCACCATAACCGTGTTGCAGATCGAGGATCAGGTACGCTTTATCGCTCGCCGGAAATGTGTAGCGATGGAAGCCCGCGCGCTCGGTAGCCGTAAGCTCGGCGCGGATGTTGTAGTCCTTGAGTAGAACGGAGTAGTAGCCGGGCTCCATGCGTTCATCGGCATGGTCGAAGCGCGAGCGATATCCCTGCTCCGGGAAGCGGCGATCTCCGGGGACGAGTTTGGCATCTCCGGTTCCGGCCATCACAAGGAAATCCAGCAGATCGCCGCAGCCCGTTCCGCTGAGATGTGTGTGACTAAACCCCATGATGGAGTCGTCGGAGATGTGATAGCCCGAACACCAGTCCCACCCATCGTTGAAGGTGTCGGGACTCAACTGCACCATGCCGAACGGCATCGCTGCGCCGGGAAAACAATGGCCGTGGCCTCCGGTGCCAATGCGCGGGTCGACCCAGCGAAGCGGGTCTTCCGGTTTGTGACCGCCGATCGCGGCTTGGGCAAATTTGCTCAGCGGAGCGGCGCTCAAAACACAGGCTGCGGACGTGCTCTGTACAAACTTTCTACGGCTGATCATGCTGACTCCATCGATTTCGAGTACGGCGCGTCGTTATTTCGCGCACTTGTGCGAAGACCATTCTCCGGCAATCGATCACCCGCAGGCAACTGTGGCAGAATGACACAGCATGAGATCTTTGCACCCAACCAGCACTCGCCGAGAGTTTCTTCGCTCCGCAGGCACAGTCGCCGCAACGGCCGCAGCGTTGAACAGCTCTGCCGCCTTCGGCATACAGTCGTCAGTCGAAGTTCCTCCGGTAAAGACCCCCTGGGACATGTCGCAGGGGCGGCCAACGCCCGGCGAGCGCAGGTTCACGAGCGACGCGGTCGAACAGTTTCTCACCGAGCGTAAGGCACGGATCGCCGACCCCGCGCTGGCTACGTTGTTCGTCAACTGCTTTCCCAACACGCTCGATACAACCGTTGAACCTGGAACCTTCGAAGGCAAGCCGGACACTGCCGTCCTCACCGGCGATATCGCGGCGATGTGGCTGCGCGACTCGTCCGCGCAGGTGTGGCCGTATCTGCCGCTGGCAAAGAATGACCGGAAACTCCGCGATCTGCTGGAAGGAGTGATTCGCAGGCAGGCGCGGTGCATTCTGATTGACCCCTACGCCAACGCATTCATGGCCGACCTCAACGCCGCTGCCCTGCCCTGGAGCCTCAAGGACAAGACGGAGATGAAACGCGGTGTTGGCGAGCGTAAATGGGAGGTCGACTCGCTCTGCTATCCCATTCGCCTGTCGCATGGCTACTGGAAGCAGACGGGCGATACCGGCCCCTTCGACCAACGCTGGCTTGAAGCAATGCGGCTAATCGTAGACACCTTCCAGACGCAGCAGCGGAAGCATGGCGAAGGCCCCTATCGCTTCCAGCGCGTCTCCGACACATCGACAGAGACGCTACCCGCATCGGGCTTCGGCAATCCGGTAAAGCCCGTGGGGCTGATTGCCTCGGGCTTCAGGCCATCGGACGACGCCTGTATCTTCCCGTTCCTGGTTCCATCGAACCTCTTCGCTGTCACCTCGCTGAAGCAGCTTGCGGAGATGGCGCACGCGGTCGCACATGACGAGGCGCTTGCCAATGCGGCAGACACGTTGGCCAAAGAGGTCGAGCTGGCGTTGTATCGATACGCTATAGCAACCACGTCTGAAGGCACTATCTGGGCGTATGAGGTCGACGGCTACGGCAGCCAGCTACTGATGGACGACACCAACGTTCCAAGTCTGCTGGCGCTTCCCTATATCGCGAGTTCGCCCAACCCCGCGATGTATGCGCGCACACGCGCCTTCTGCTGGAGCGAGCGCAATCCGTGGTTCTTCCGTGGCACCGCTGGCGAAGGCATCGGCGGTCCGCACGTTGGCAAAGACATGATCTGGCCGATGTCACAGACCGTCTACGCGCTTACGAGCACTAACGACACTGAGATACGCCGCGCTGTACAGATGCTCAAGACCTCCGCGCAGGGCTTTGGCTTTATGCACGAGAGCTACTTCAAAGACGACCCGCGAAGGTATACGCGCGCCTGGTTTGCGTGGGCCAATACGCTCTTCGGCGAACTTATTGGAACGCTCGCCGCTACGAAGCCGGACCTGCTGAGGTCTTAGCCGCTATGGCTGACGTGCACGCCACAAAGCTCCCTGTAGGGGATCGACCACTCCGGGCAGCACCTTCAGCGTGGGAAGATCGCGCCGCAGCACTTCCACGATTCCATCGCGCACTTCGACGACATGCTCAAGGATGCTACCGGTAAAGGCCAGGTCGGGAATCCAGCCGGGTCGCGAATCCGCGTGCCTCAACCTGTCGATGACCAGTCGCGCAAGGTGGGCCAACTCCTCGGCCTCACGCCGCAATACACGACGGGCGACCTCGTCGCCGGCCTCGGCGCAGGAGACGACCAGAGGCGCCAGCTTGGTGACATCCGGCGACGGAATCTCGTTTGCGTAGCCCACGATCTCCATATAATCCGCAAGGCCCCAGAGCTTCAGGATCGCTGGCAGAAGTGTCGTCTCTTTCCGCTCGTCGATCGCCAAAAAAGTGTCACGGAGCGCCTGTTGCCCGATTCTCGCGCCCGATCCCTGGTCACTCAGCGCTGGCCCATATCCACCTGCGGTCGTCAACTCGCCTGCGGCCGTCCGGCCCGCAACATTGGAACCCGTTCCTGCCATGACCAGGACACCTGGGCCGCCGAAGAAGGCCGCATCGAGAGCGATTTCGACATCGCCCACGATGACCAGTGAACCTCCGACGCGTTCGGCAAAGGCCTGCCGAATCCAATCCGTGACCAGGGGCACCGTGACTCCCGCGGCCCCAACGCAGCTTTGCTTGATCTGCCGCACCGGGATGCCGCTCTGCTCTTCCAGTTCCTTCAGTGCCTTGTTCAGATTGGCCTGCGCAGAACTGGCGTCCGTGCGCATCCGCTTGATCGTGCCTCCACGGACGCGTGCCAGCTCGGTCGTCTCATCCGCCAATACGTATTCGGTCTTCGTGCCGCCAACATCCAAAGCCAGATAGAACGCCAAGCCTGCTCCCTCGTACACAATTCTGCATTGATCATCGCGTGAACGATGCGTCCACAATTCTAGATAATGCGTATGCGATTGTGGAGATATTATCCGGCCAATTGGCGGATATCGGCCACACAAGTATCGCCTGACCAGCCTGAAGCCGGGCAGGCGATGCTATGGCTACTCGACAGTTTCCGGCTTAAGCCCGGACCGACATCGCATGGTGAAAGATATTGTTCGGGTCGTACTTCCGCTTCACGCTTTGCAGCAAGGGGTACACATCTCCCGTGCCGTAGTAAAGCTGCGGCCAGTAGCTGTACTGGAGCATGTCGGAGTCGGGATAGTTGATGTAGCAGCCCTCGTACCGGTCTCCCCAGAAAGGCGTGCCGTCGTACTTCGATCCCGTGGCACGGTACAGGTCGGTATACAGGTCTCTCATCCACTGGCTCTGACCGGCGTCCTGCGCAGGGTCCGTCCATGTGGTGATGAATTGCAGCTTCATCACCGAGTCGCGCTGGGCGGCAGCCGTCTCTTCAAGCATCTGCTTGCGATTCACCGCGCCGCCAAACGAATCGGCAAGTACCGTCGCGCGCGAAAGGTCGACACCGGGAACCGTGCGGGTCAGGTGTTTGTAGAAGCAGACGGCCTCTTCTTTCGAAAAGCCTTGCTTCATGAAGGTGGACTTGTACTTGTGGCGGGAGGTGCTCATCGGCCCCATACCGCCTCCGCCTCCGCGACCGTTCGATTCGCTCCAGCGCATCTTGTTAAGCGTATGTTTGGCCAGACAGACCTCTGTCCCGGAATGCTCCGGCTCCGGATGGTGCTCGGCCATGGCCGGGTGAACGGACAACTGTGCCACGGGCTTGCACTCATCGAACATCTGGAGGAACTCGTCCACGACGCGAGTGTCGTTCACCGTTCCATCGGGGTTGGTGAATGACACGGACATGCCGAGATGACCGGAGCTTTGGTGCGCGAGATTGAAGATGGAAAACAATCCCCACGTCTCGGGGTCTCTTCCGCGCGTCTCCCAGTAGTTGCCAAAGAGGTACAGGATGCGGGCGAACCGCGCCTCCGTCATTCCCTCCCAGTCGAAGCTCACGCTTCCGCGCAGCACCTCGGAGGGCGCCTTGGGCAGCTCGTCGAAGTAGAAGTTCGTAATGATACCGAAGTTCCCGCCACCGCCACCGCGACAGGCCCGCAGCAGGTCGGCGTCGTTATGCTTGTCCGCCCGCCGGATCGTAGCTTTCCCAGCTCTATCGACCGTGACGATATCGACTGCCGTCACCCAGTCGGGAGTGATGCCATGCAGACGCGAGAGCAGACCATAGCCTCCACCGGATATATGCCCGCCTGCGCCTACAGGGCCACACGTCCCGCCGGGAATCGTGACCAGCGCACGTTTATAGAGGTCGGCATAGGCTTGCCCGAGGGTCGTGCCTGCGCCCAACCGATACTTCGGCCCCTTGGCTGGCGGAGCGGTCCCGTTCAACAAACTGATGTCGATAATGGCGCCTCCGGGATTGTTGTCTACGAAGTCTTCGTAGCAGTGTCCGCCAGAGCGGACCGTCGGGCGCAGGCCCGAATGGACGAAGCGCTCCAACGCTTCGGCGACATCCTCGCTACTTTCGCAGAGTGCAATCCTGCTTGCTCGATCATGGCTGTTCTCTGGAAAGCGGGCGTTCTGTCCGCGGCTAAGACGCTCGAACCGGAGATCGCCAGGCAAAACAATTTCAATGGCCATGCTGAAATTCCTCTGTTCGCACAATACCAGCAGACATTTTCAATACGAATAAGGCAATCGACCTATTTTAGACAGATTCGGACAATAACCGCGCGAAAGCTGTCTGCGCTCGGTCGATTTCTCTTCGCGCGGTCAACTAAAGCCATTCCCACGAGTACGTAAGCGCCATGTGAAGAATGACAACGCTGTGACATCTCTTTGACGGCCCCCACAAACAGCCTTCCTATACTTCGACTCATTCAGAGCTGCATTGGCAGCGACGAAATGAGGAAACGTGGTGCCTGTAGCTTCAATCAAACAACGGTATGTCGCTGTGACGATCGCGTTGTGTCTTGCAGCCGCTCATCATGGCAGGGCCCAGCAGGCCGCGGAGCCCGACAATCATGCCGGCCGCGTTCCCGTTATCTCCGGAGGATTCGGCTATGTCCACAATGTAAGTGGCGGAGCTACCTCATTAATTCCCCAGATCAACCCGGTGCTCCTGGTTCCTTTTGGACAACATGTCCTTCTCGAATCGAGGACAGACTTTACAGGGTTCTTTGAGCGGCAGAACCAAACGAGCGGTCCTTTCAAAGGAAAAGTGTTCAAGACGGTCGAGTTCGCTCAGCTCGACTGGTTCGCCAACAGCCACATCATGGCGGCCGCCGGACGCTATCTTCTTCCATTCGGCATCTATAACGAGCGCTTTCAGCCCATCTGGATCAAAAACCTTCAGGATGCTCCCATCACGGCCACGATCGGCACTCGCACAAGCGGCTCTGGCGACGGGCTTATGCTAAGAGGCGTTGCGACTCAGAGACCGCAATACTCCCTTCAATACACGGCCTATTTTTCCGCGCACAGCAAGATCAACCAATTGCAGGCAGCGCGCGTAGCCGGTGCCGATGCGAGCATCTATCTTCCCCAGGCACGGCTTGAACTCGGAACTTCTTACCAACGCTTTCTAGAAGGCCATCGAATCAACAGTGTCGCGACGTACGCCTCGTGGCAGCCATCTTCCCAGCCGTTCGATCTCAAAGCGGAGTACGACCACAGCCATAACGGCCATGGATACTGGCTGGAGACAGCGTACTCCTTCCGCCAGCTTTCAGCGCCCCATTTTTTTCAGCGCATTCAGACCGTCGCGCGTATTCAACAGTTCTTTGCCTCGAATGGAGGAGGAAACGGGTTGCCTTCCATCGACACACAACGGTTCGACTTCGGACTGAACTACTACATACGCGACGATCTCAGATTCATCTCAAGCTATGGGCGGAGCTTCAGCTCGCACACAGATTCAAACATCTGGAACATCGGCTTTACCTACAGGTTCCTCTTCCCGTTGTGGCCGGAGAAAAGACAATGATCAACAAAGCGATATGCCTCTCTGCGCTTGCTCTATTGCTGCCGCTTCCAATCTATGCGGGCAAAGCCGGTAAAGCTCAGGACACCAACAAAGCTGCGAGCACCTCCGCGCAAAACAACGTCCAACCCGATGCGGCGGAGCGGGTGTTCGAAACAAACTGCGCGCGATGCCACATGCCCCCATCCGCGCTCTCCCAACGCACTACGGGCACGGTGGTGATGCACATGAGAATGCGTGCCAGGCTCTCACAGCGGGACGAGCAGATGCTTCTCAAGTATCTGGCGCCGTAACACACTCGAATGCAACCGAGTTACATCCATTGATTCATGGAGCAAACACCGCAATGCCAAATGCTCGACAATTCTATGCTCTCGTCATCGCGCTGCTCTTGACGGCGACCTGCCATTGCGTTGCCCAGGAAAACAGCAACCCCATTGAAGTTCATGTGCACAGGTTTTCATTTCAACCCAACGAAATCACCGTAGCGAGAGGACAGCCCGTCACCATAAGACTTGTGTCCGGCGACGTAACTCACGGCCTCGTGGTCAAAAGCCTAGGGATCAATCTAACCGTATCGAAAGATCACCCCGTCGATGTCCGGTTTACGCCAGAGAAAGCCGGCGACTTCCGCGGCCAATGCGGCCGGTTTTGCGGAAAGGGCCATGGCTCAATGATCTTCATCATCCATGTGAAATAGGCAGGCTATGACGATGTTGCGCCTACCGATTGCCTTCGACCTTCTATTGCTTGCTTGCCTCTCCGGCTGTCGGGCCACGCCGCCGCCGAGCTTTGAAGCGCTAACCGTGCGCTGGGTCAAAAAGCATATCACCGTAAAAGGCACCCATCAGACGAACCCAATTCAGACGACCCCGCAAAGTATCTCCGACGGCAAGCACGCGTTTGGCTTTTACTGTGTGGTCTGCCACGGAAGGGACGGACAAAACACTGGGGTCCCTTTCGCAAATGGAGTCTCTCCCCCGATACCGTCTCTTGCCTCCGCCGAGGTACAAAGCTACAGCGATGGCCAGTTGAAATGGATTATCGAAAACGGCATCGCGCCATCGGGCATGCCGGCATCGCGAGGGATACTGTCCGACGACGATATGTGGAGCATCGTAATCTACCTCCGCCACCTTCCGCCGGAAGGCAGCCTGGGAGACCCGAAGGCGTATTCAGGCGAGGAATTCGAAGATGAAAACCGGGCGTCGAACAAACCCACAGGCTCCTCTTCCAATTGAGGTCCACGCAAATGACTATTCCTCAGATCGTTTATGGCAGTCGCGAGCTTCATGTCCCATCTGAATTCCTGGCATTTCTGCTGGCGCTCCAGATGTGTGCCGCCAACGACGCACCCCTGGCATCGCTCAGCGACAGGCACTGGCAGGATTTGCTTTCCTTCTGCAATCGCGCCCAGCTTACGCTGCTGCTCTCACGGATGGATCGATCACTTCTACCGTTATGGGTGGCGGAACAGATCGAGCGGAACCTTGCCGACAACACAAAGCGGTCTGAACGGATCAAAGCCACCTATAACGAGGTTGCTTCCGCGTTGACCGCAGCCGGAGTTCCACACGTGGTCGTCAAAGGTTTCACACAGGTTCCCCACTACGCTCCGGCCATCTGGTCTCGCAGCCAGTCTGACATCGATTTGTATTGTCCACCCGAATATCTTCAGCGTGCACAAGCGGCTCTGGAGTCCATCGGCTACTCGGCAGACACCTCCAACGACTATCGCCACGCTGACCATCTGCCCATGATGGTGCGGAAAGGCGCATGGAAGTGGCGTGGAAACCACTTCGATCCCGAGATGCCCTTGTCGATCGAGTTGCACTTCTCCTTATGGAACGCCCGCCTGCTCCTGAACCCCCTTCCTGAGATCGGACACTTCTGGGACCGCCGTCAGGTAAGACAACTTGATGAGTTCAGCTTCCATGCACTCGGTCCCGTAGACCATCTCGCCTACTTCTCGCTGCACATACTGCGCAATCTGATCTTTGGGAGCTGGGTCGTCCACCACGTATTTGAACTCGCGTATTTTCTCCACCAACACGCAGATAACGACGAGTTCTGGAGGAAGCGAGCGCAAACCCATTCTGCTTCGTTGCGGTCATACCAGGCGGTCGCCTTCGCTTATGCAAAGAGCTGGTTCAACTGCAATCTTTCCAGCGAAGTAGAACTGGAGATATCACAGCTCGCTCCCGCGATCGGACACTGGCTCAACTTCTATGTGTTCTCCTCTCTCGGTGGGATGTTCCACGAGACGAAGGACTGGGCGCTTTTGAACGCCGTTCTGGTACCTTCCACGGCGCAGGGTTATACGTGGCTTCGCCGCATGCTCTTCCCGCAACGGATGCCGCGGAGAAACTCCCATGCAATCTACTTCAAGGACAGAAAGCCACGTGCCACTTCAACCGTGCTGGGCGAGGAACTGGCACCCGCTCGCAGGCTCCGCTATTTGATCTATGTGTCTGGGCGAATATTCACGCATCTGCTTGTCATCACAAGGACCCTGAGCAAAGGCCTCCTGTGGTGGCTCACAATACCTGAACTGAATCATGAGGCTACTCAGAAGCCGATGGACACTGTGCCTCGTTAGACATATACGGACGCTTGCCGCTGCGGCACATCATCGGCGAGACGAGCCATTTGAAAAGCGCCGCGGCAACTCCAGCAGCCAGCATAAGCGCAATCAAAACATTTGAGTACCCAAAATGGACCAGGCAGATACCGGCTAGCGCCGTCGCAGCTGCCTGCACCACAGAGTTGGAAAATATCGTTAGCGACGACGCTGAGCTTCTGATCTTGTCGGGAACGCTATCCATCAGCATGCTATATAGGCCCGGGCTGCTCATCCACTGGCCTGCGGAAAGGACGAGATAGATCGCAACTGCATGTGAGCTCGTCGAAGACACTGCCAGCAAGCCGAACGCAGATGCTGCGATCGCTTGCGTCATTACAATGCCATTGGTACGGCCTACTGCCTGATAGAGCTTGGGCGCTACCAATCCTGCAAGCAACTGTGCTATTTGTGCGGCAGAGAATATCCAGCCCAGTTTCGCCAATGGCATTTGGAAGCTGCGCACAAAATAGACACTCACAAAAGGTGTAAACGCGGCGGCAACCGCCGACCACAAAGCCATCGCTGGAAGAAACCGCACAAGAAACGGATTCAACCCTTGCCTTCCCTCTTGCACCGAAGAAACTGCAGCTTCTGCTACAAGAGGAACACGCAACTTATATAAAGCCACCACGCCCAGCAATGCACAGACACAAGCCGACAACAGAATCATCTGCTTGATGTGTACCGGTGAAGCAACTATGCCGAAGTCATGCAACCAAAAAGGCAGATAGCCGCAGACGAGGCCACCGCCCGCGCTGCTTCCTATGCTCACCGAAAATATCAGGCTGAACGCGAAAGCCCTGTTTTCTTCATTGGTCAGACGGGCCACCACAGGAGAAAAGCACACACCCCACAGACACATCGCTATGCCGCCCAGAAATGCCAGCAGAAATTGTGAGGTCTGCGCGGTAAACAGCACGCGCAGGACTCCTGCAAGCGGCGCCACACAGAAGCAAACCATGAGCACCTGCCACAGCCCTGTTTTTTTTGCCACAATCCCCGCGGGTACGGTTCCTACAATAGAACCAAGTGTCAAGGCTCCGCCGATAAATCCCATCATGCGCTCGTTGAAGCCGCAGTCGAGCAGATAAAGATTGAATAAGAAGAAGTACACAGCGAAACCAAGGTCGAAGAAGAACGCTGCCGTAAAGAACAGCCAGAATTCATGGCTAAGCCTTCTGTCCGAACCGCCTGCCACAGAACAAGGAGGACCTCCGGCACCTTGATTCGCAGCCAAACCTTCGCCATCAAGGGTCGAGGTCACTTACCCTCCATCAGCAGCCGCTCCAATCGCGAGATTGCCCAGTCAAGCTCGGAGTAGTGCATCTCCCAGACTTGCGCCTTCGTCAGTAGGCGCTCCATTGTTTTCTCGTGCTGAAGCATCCCCTCGACGGTGCCAAACATTGAGCGACGCATAAAATCGCGGGTCTCCTCCTCGTCGTACAGCGATATGCCCGCAGGTCTTCTGTCTCTTCTATTTAGAAATACGATGTGCTCGATATGCGCTGCAGGCGCGAAGTCTATCTCCGGCAACGAGTGGATAGGGATCTCAATCGACGGCTTGCCCGCTGCGCGCGGAGTAATTTCACGGCCGTCTACCTCAGGAAAAAGTTCCGATGCGGATGGGCGAAAGCGAATTTGATAGCAGTTTCCCACTGCCACGCCTGGTTCGTCGCTGTCATGGGCAAAGTAGGTTGCATCGTCCGTAACGTAGGTCCACCCGGCGCGCGCACAGGCAAACGATAGTGTTGACTTGCCATCTCCCGATTCGCCGCAAAGCAATATCCCCCGGCCATTCCTCGCAATACATGCAGCATGAACCGGAAGCGCAAGGCTCCCTGCGATGTGACAAAGGGGCGTGCTGCCCACAAGAAAGTATTGCATCCACAAAGGACTCCGCAGCGCACCGGGGGAGAGCGTGACATGACTAACTCCGCGCCTCAGGTCTCCGATGCTCATATTCACCGGGTCGGCAACACTCATCATCAAGCCGTCTCGCAAAGTAAAGACTGGTTCCAGGGGGAGATCGTGCGTTCCATACTCCACGGCTTCGACGTTCAACTCTATTGGTTCGTTTGAAAAGCGCCTTTCAAAACGTCCAAACATCTCCTTCATCATGTTCAGCACACTTGCGGAGTTTGTCGATACATGCAGCGTAAACCCGTAGGGATGCAGCATCTGCTTGAGAGGAAGCGCCGGCGGTATCAACCCGCGATATCTTTCAGTCGATCTTTCCTGAGTTGCCTGCACCGGTTCGCTCCATTCCATCTCTAAAACGAGTACCGCGCCGCCAGTTGAATCACGCGCGGGTTTGTCACCGTCCCCGTGATCTTGCCAAACGACGGGCTTGCGACTGGATTGGGGTCAGTTGGATCTCCGTATCCAAGAAAATTCGACGGATTGGCAAACTGCGGTGTATTGGTAAGGTTGAAAAACTCTGCCCTGAAGCGAAAGCTCTGGTTCTCAGTGATTGGGAAGATTCGCTCCACAGCAGCATCGATGTTCCGTTGTGCCGGTCCGCGAACGATTCCTACGCAGCCGTTGCCAAAGTCCTGGTCCGCCAGACTGGTTCCATTGGGTGCCTCAGGCGCGCGCGTGAAAGCCGACGGATCGAGATACAACCCGTTGACGCGTTGAAACAGCGATCCGGCGGTCGCAGGACTGCTGCCTGTTCTCTGCGCGCGGTTCTCAAAGTTTCCATAGACCGACCCCGCATTGCCGTCCATTACAGTAATAGGGCTTCCAGACTGAATTACGCCTATTCCCGAGAACGACCAGTTGCTTAGCACATCACGTGCAACAGCCGGCATCGTACTCAGCTTTGGAGATTGCCAGGTGAAGCTGAGGACCCCTCGGTGGGTACGGTCGAAGTCTGTCAAACCATATGCTTGCCGTGGATTGTTTTGGTCGTTTGTAAGAAGCCACAACTCAAAAAGTCCGCTTCCGCCTGACCCGCTTGTCTGGTCGAGGCTCTTGGACCATGTGTAGCTCCCACGAAATTGAAGACCCTGGCGAAGGCGTCTGACGAGGCTGGTCTGCAAGGAATTGTAGTTGGCAATGAACTCCGATTTCGTAAACAGCGACCCGGGGCTTATTCCCTGATAGGGCAACCTTTGAATGAGGTTGTTGGTTGAGTTTGTCGTCTCCCCATTGATTGGATGCGAAGGGCTCGCCAGCAATGCCTGGTTGAATTCGATCGATCCCGGCCTGTGCGTCGAACGCGTACCGACATAGCCCAACTCAAGCAGATAGTCCGTTGCAAAGGCGTACTGCGCATTGACGTTGTATTGCTGAGTGTAACCATCCACCGTGCCGGGAGCGATGCCTTCCACAAATGGAAAACCAAAAGGCACCCGCGGAGAGAAGATCGGATAACTTGAAGGCGATGGCAGCAAAGGCGCAAACGGACTGGCGAGCGTCGCACCGGCATTGGCCGAATCAGACTGTATCTGTTGCGTCGAGAAGGGTGCCTGTCCCTGCGTCGATTCAACGTAACCATTCGAATGGCGGTCGTAGTAGACACCGTAGCCTCCGCGCAGAACAACAACCGGCTTTGATGCCATCTGCCACGCAAAGCCGACCCGGGGCGAAATGTCGCCGTGCCGCGTCGGCCACAATCCCCTGCTTGTCAGCCTCGTGACACCCTGGGGAACGGTACCTTGAAAGTTTGCAGGAACGACAAATCCGCTCAGGCTCCCCGAAGGCGGTACGCTTCCAATTGCAATGCCTGGATCGAAGTTTGGTAGCCGACCGTTTGTCTCAAAGGGCGAGCCGAATATCTCGTATCTCAACCCGATGTTCAGCGTAAGACGCGGAAGAACCTTGTAGTCGTCCTGCACGAATGCCGCGAAGTCCTTATATCTCGTGTCCTTCCGCGATATGCCGGAGCCACCGGTCGACTGCGTTACATTGCTCGACCCGATGGGACTTCCGTTCTGCGATGCACTTTGCCCAACTAAGAAGTCGGCGAAAGTCCTGATGTCGAGAAGACCATCCTTTGAAAACGGCGCATCGAGATCGACCTGATTGTATTTGTACTCCGCGCCAAAGCGCATGTTGTGCCGGCGCCGCACCCAGGACACCATGTCCTGCCAGATAAAGGCGTTCGTCACCTGCCATTGACCGGGCGTGCCGGCATCGCCGATCGTGAACAATCCATCTACCGTTATCCCAGGGATTGGAGAGTCTTTTGCAGCCGCGCCTGTCGGGGTTCCGATTCCCACATCGTTCGCGAAGATAGGCTTTCGTACGGTGGAGATCCCGTCGAAGCGCATATATCCCGCGCGTGCCACGTTCACAAGATTGCCGCTGAAGGTATGTGTTTCCGACAGGACGAACATCGTATTCCGGTCCTGACTATCCGTCCCCCACCCAGGAACGTTTGCGGCATTCGGCGAAAACGGCTGTTGCGTGGGCGCACGCGAGTAGAAGAACCTTGCACTCAAAGTGTCCTTCGCATCCAGCGTATGGTCCAGGTTCGCGGAGAACTGGTTCTCCTTATAGGTTGCGGGCAACGCAAACGTCGATTGTCCAACCGGCAATTGTGATGCGTCGCTCAGGGCAACAGCCGTTTGCGGACTGGGAATGGCGAACTCCCCGCTTGCCAGCTTTAGATTGAGGATCGCCAGAGCCACGGGATTGATATTCGACCCATCGCAGGCAACCTGCGTCCCTCCTGCGTGCGTCAGGTAGCCCGTTGCCGGTGTACCGTCCGGGGCCAGATGGTTCGCTGGACAGAACTGCCGGCCCAGCGTCGCAGCAGACCGGTCGCCCGTAAGCTGCGGTAGCAGCGCAGTCACCTTGCCTCCCAGACTGTTTGCCGACGTCAGCCCTTGATAGGCAAGAAAGAAGAACGTGCGGTCTCTGCGAATGGGCCCGCCGAGAGAACCGCCAAACTGGTTCTGTTTCAGAGTTGGCCGTTTCTGCCCTCCCTGCTTCAGAAAGAAATCGTTCGCGTTGAAGATATCGTTGCGCAGAAACTCCCATGCGCTGCCATGAAACTTGTTCGTGCCGGTTTTGCTCACCAGGTCAATATTGGCACCGGAACCGCGGCCGTACTCCGCATCGTAGTTTGCCGTCTGCACCTTAAACTCCTCGATGGCATCGGGCGCGGGTATCGCGGTCCCAATCTCGTTGCCATCGTTTGCCATCGAGTTCTGCGCGAGGTTGTTCGCGTCGATGCCGTTGAACAAGACGTTGTTCGACACAGTCTTCGCCCCGTTGGCAGCTACATTCTGCGTGCCTCGTCCCAGTTCGGCTGCGTTGGGGAGTTCAACAACGATCCCAGGAGACAGTCCTAGAATCTGCGTATAGTTGCGGTTGGCCAGCGGGAGCGCTTCGACTGCGGCATGGTTGACGCTGCCTCCCAGGTTAGAACTCTCCGTTTGCACAAGCGAGGTATTGGCATCGACCTGTATAGCGGTCTCCACTCCTGCGATTGGAAGCACGATGTGTAACGACACGGTTTCAGTTACGGCGACCTGCACCCGGTTCAATATCTTCTTCGCAAAACCCGGCGCAACACCTTCAACCGCATAACTGCCCGGTTGCAGCAGCGCAACGACAAAGGTGCCCTCATCCGATGTGGCTGTTTCCCGAAGGACTCGGGTCGATTCGTTGGTGACAGTCACCTCGGCGTTGCGCAGCGGAATCCCAGCGGCATCGAGCACCACGCCACGGATTGCTCCCGTACCCGGCGCCTGGCAGAACGAAGCCACGCCTGACGGCACGAAACATAGTGCAATCAATAAACGACGCTGGAAAAACGATTTGGTCTTCATGTCCCTGAACGGTTGCTCCTTGTACGTGCACCGTCGAGGGTATTCATCGCCTATCAGCGATTTGTTACCGGTTCGTCACTTGTTTGTATCCATTGGGAAATCCCTTCTCCCTGCAAGGGGATGGCTGTCTGCCAATCGCAGGTGTGACGCCTATGAGTAAACTGTTCACGGCAAGGAGATACATTTTTAGCAGAAGGCCGGCGAGATCCGAAGACAACTGTACGAAATATCGAGAGCACTGGAGAAGGCGCAGCAGTGATCAACCCCGCACCTCTCTATCCATAGCTGTTAATATGCAAAATAGGATGACTGAGGGAAACAAGGGGTGCTGCACTCCATCCGCAAATCGTGAAAGTCATGCGCAGCAGCATGTGCAACCATTGGAACCGCTCCATGAGGCTTCAGCCGAAGGCATGGTTAGTCTGCCAGGTGGACGCTTTCTCATGGGAACCGACTACCCCTTCGGCTTCCCAGCCGACGGCGAAGGCCCTGTGCGTTCCGTCAACCT
The DNA here is from genome assembly GCA_018268775.1 of Acidobacteriota bacterium. Taxonomy (GTDB): domain Bacteria; phylum Acidobacteriota; class Terriglobia; order Terriglobales; family Acidobacteriaceae; genus Edaphobacter. Next base: position 31,301 of record JAFDVV010000038.1, read on the forward strand.
GCCTCCTTTCTCCATAGACATCACACCTGTTACCAATAAGCAGTTCTCCGAGTTCATCAAGAGCACAAAGTATGTCACCGAAGCGGAGCGGTTCAACTGGTCGTTCGTCTTCTGGTCGCACATTCCGAAGGCCCGCTACGACCAGCTCGTGGCGGACACTGTGGAACAGGCTCCGTGGTGGTGCAAGGTCTATGGCGCGAAATGGAATACGCCCGAGGGCCCAGGAAGCCATATTGAAGACCGCCCGGACCATCCAGTCGTCCACGTAGCTCATGCGGATGCGGCCGAATACGCCGCATGGGCCGGTAAGCAACTCCCCACCGAGGCGGAGTGGGAGTACGCAGCGCGCGGCGGGCTGCAACAAAAGCTCTATCCATGGGGCGACGAGCTCGAACCCGACGGAAAGCATCTTTGCAATGTCTGGCAAGGTCAGTTCCCTTCAGAGGACACTGCGGAAGACGGCTATGCAGGCACCTGCCCCGTCACCGCCTTCCCGCCAAATGGATACGGCCTCTACTCCATGACAGGAAATGTCTGGGAGTGGACACAGGACTGGTTCGGAACCTCGCACCCAAAGCACGAAACGGTGAATCCACGGGGCCCGAAGTACGGTACGGAGAGAGTAATCAAGGGTGGCAGCTTTCTGTGCCATGCCAGCTACTGCAATCGCTATCGTGTAGCGGCAAGAACCAAAAATACGCCCGACAGCTCCACGGGGAATATCGGATTTCGCTGCGTCAAGCGCGTCTGATGTGCTGGCTCTTCTACTTTGAGAATTGCGAAAGCGGTCTGCCCGGCTCTCGCGCAGCATCTTCGACAACAGAAAGCCCTTGGGCCAGCTTCTCAATATCTTTTTCTTCAAATCTAGCCGGGGCGTATTTGAAATAAGGCATTGTGGTGAAGTCTCAGCCTGCCTCAAGGGGCAATGAGGCCGCGCGAAAGAATGCATCAAGTCATGATTCCGCAAGTCACCGGCGAAATAGGTTGGGCCAGCCGCGCCTCGACGCCGGGAGTTTTCTTTAAGTGAGCAGTTAGGTGGCCGGGATCGAGATCGCTTACGGTCTTCTCTCAGCCTCTACTGGAGGAATCATCCTTGCACTCGGCTCTGCTTTCCCTGCCAGAAACCGTCACGCAAGAGCTGTTTCATTACTTTGCCAGTTCCGGTCTTCGGAAGCGGGACTTCTGAAAAACAGATGGAACGTGGCAACTTGAAGCGGGCAATACGTGTCGAGATGAATGCGAGAAGTTGTTCCTCAGTGAGAGCGTGCTTCGTCTTGAGTACAACAATAGCGACAGGAACTTCACCCCAGTGAGGGTGTGGAGCAGCCACCACGGCGCATTCCATGATCGACGGATGAAGGCATATCGCTTGTTCAACTTCTATGGAGGCGATATTCTCGCCACCGCTGACAATAATGTCTTTCTTTCGATCTACGATCTGCGGCCAGCCCTCGTCGTTCCACACGGCCATATCACCGGTGTGCAACCAGCCCCCGCCGGTAGCAGCAGCAGTCTGTTGCTGGTCGAGATAGTAGCCGTCCATGATGCTGTCCCCTCGAACGACAATTTCCCCCACCGTTATTCCATCGTGTGGCACATCGTTCCCCAGGTCATCCACCACGCGGGTCTCCATGCCCAACACCGGCCATCCGGTTGACGCTGCGTATTGCAGTCTTTCCGGATCGCCGCTGTGGCCGAGTGTCGACTTCGTCCGAGACATCGAGACTACTGGCCCACTCTCGGTTAGCCCATAGCCCGCAAAGACCTCCGCATGAAAGGCCTCTTCAAGGGAAGCGATAAGTTCAGGCGAAGGAGCTGCGCCACCGACGATGATCTGACGCAAACTGGAGCTATCCCAACTCCCGCGTCCTTCAAAGTTGAGTAGCATATTCGCCATCGTCGGCACCAGGATCATTCTTGTGGCCTTCTCCTTTTCGATCAGGCTCAAGACCAGGCTTGGTTCGAACCGCCTGACCATGACCTGCCGCATGCCGCACATTGTGGCAAACTGAGGAAAACCCCAGCCGTTCGCATGAAAGAGCGGTATCGTGTGAAGCATCACGTGATCGTCGCTGTGATCGATGCTGCCTGCCAGCGAAAGAGCGTGAAGATACAAGCTACGGTGCGATAGAAGAACTCCCTTTGGATGGCCCGTGCTACCGCTGGTGTAGAACAACTCGGCAGGTGAATTCTCATCGATGGCGAATGGATCCATTCGCCCGATAGGCGCAACATCCGTCAATTCCTCAAGCGAGAAATCGGAAGCATGGTCGCCATCGATGGAAATATGCCGCGTTGCTCCTCGCTGTCTACTTCGCAGAGAGTCCAGAATGGACGCGAACTCCGCTTCATACACCAGCACAGTTGGCATGGAATGCTGAAGAATTGAGTCCAGTTCACCTGTCTGCAGGCGCACGTTGAGTGGCATGAGTACCGCGCCTATCATTGGCACAGCGAAATAGCTGGCCAGTAGTGCGCTGTTGTTATAGCTCAGAAAGGCTACTCGATCGCCAGGGCGTACGCCCGAGGCAACCAGGCCAGCGGCCAGCCGCTCGCACCGGTCGCCGAATTCCCGATAACTATACCGCTCCTCGCCCGATACAACTCCGAGCTTGTCTCCGTAGAGATCGACCGCGCGGTAAAGGCAGCGAACAGGGCTGAGTGGAACATTCACGTGTCGTCACCCTCCATCTCCCATTGATTTCGACGCGGCAAAGCTGGAGCAAATTTGCAAATAGGTGTATAGCCTTTTGTAGGGGCGCGGCTTCAGTGCCTATCCTCAGCGAAGTCGAATGGGCGCCGTAGGAACCATGCCTACAGGATATGAACCGGCACGAACCCCACCCACTGGGCTCGTGCCACTCATGGGATGTCAGTAATTGAGTTTCAGCGCGAACTGAACAATGCGCGGGTTCACGCTTGTCGACGTGATTTCGCCGAATGTAGAGTTGCTGATTCCAGTATCGGGATTTCCAAATTGCGGCGTGTTGAACGCATTGAACAATTCCCCACGGAACTCCAGGTCTAAGGGCGATTCATGCGGCCACCCCAGCTTCGTATGCTTCGTGAACGCCATATCCCAGTTTCGCTGTGATGGCCCGTTGGCAATTCCAACCCCGCTATTTCCAAAGCCGGTGGCTTGCCCATCGGAACCGATTACAGGAAATTTGGTTGAAAAACAACTTGTGTTCCAGTATGAGTTGAGCTTTTTCTGGGTCTGCCCTGGCTTCACATAAGAACCTCTGCTGCATGAACCCGTCAGAACTGCAAAGTCGTTCGTCTGTCCAAACGCATTGAAACTGTTGTTGGCGGTAATCGTGAGGGCTGTACCCGATTGATAGGTTGTAACGCCACTGAGTTGCCACCCGTTCAACACCGTCCGGCTAAACGTCGGTCCGCTTTTCATCTGAGGAAAATCATAGGTGTAACTCACGACGAGACGATGTGGACGGTCGAAATTTATGCGCCCATAACGCGCCCTAGGGTCCCGCTGGTCGCCGAACGCACCGCCCGCCGTCCCTCCACTTGCTTGCACTACATCCAGAGCGTCAGTATCGAGAGCTTTTGAGAAGGTGTATGAGGCAAGGAATTGCAGGCCATGGCTCAACCGTTTGGTAAGGCTCGCTTCCAGAGCGTTGAACCACGAAGCTCCTCCAGAGTTGAGCTCGACAAGCGCGACAGGCGTGAATCCCAGGATCGGAACACGCTGATTGATGTTTGCCAGCGTATTCGTTGTTTGACCGCGAACCGGAGCCGTGGGGCTCGCGGAGTAGGCTTGGTTGGGCTTAATTCCTCTCGACAGGTGCTCGCCATGAGTACCGACATAGGCAACTTCAAGCAAAAAGTTATGGCCGAGATCGGACTGCACATCGAGGCTTGCTTCTTGCGCATAGCCAGATCGGAAGCGCGGGTTCTGATATTGCATCTGGCCGATAGGCGCAGTCGGGCTATACGGCGTGAATAAAGGAAAGTCTGCCAACGTGGGAAATGGCCCAGGCCCGAATGGATTCTGGAAGGAGATCCCGGGGTTTGCAGTACCCTGGGTTGCGGCGTTGAATACCCAGGGAGGAGTGATAACGCCTTGCAGGAACCCTACGGCTGGGATCTCCGACTGATAAATCCCATACCCTCCATGTAAAACCAGAGTGCTGGACCGTGGAAACACCTGCCACGCAAAGCCGATGCGTGGTGACCAATTGTTTTGCGCATCTCCGTTGATGGCGTAATTGTGGCTGGTTTTGGCCACGCCGGCCGGCGGTGTACCCGTGGAGTTGCCGGCTACGATGAATCCCTGGAGAGAACCTGAAGCCGGTGCATTCGGATTCGCCGCGGAGAAGTCGAAGGTCGAGGCCCGTCCCAGAGCATCTCCCAGCGCGCCGATCCGGTCGTAACGGAACCCCAGGTTCAGCGTCAAGGTCGGCAATATCTTGTAATCATCCTGGAAGTAGAGATCGGCATCGATCTTCCGGTATTTGCGCCCCATGAGGATAGCGCCGCCGAAGGTCTCGATAACGTTGCTGAAAGGAGATCCGTTTCCTCCATTTGCTACGGGGCCCCCTGGCAAGCCGAGGAGGAAGTCGGGATAGCCGAGAAACACGGTAGCTGTGGGAAGTTCGAACTTCGACATCGAAATGTATTCACGACGAATTGAACCGCCGACGCGTATCTGGTGAAGGCCATGAGACCACGCCAGCGAATCGACCGCGCTCAACGCCGGTTGATTCACAAGGAAAGCGGGTTGAGTCTGCATCCAGTCCGATCCGAAGATCACATTCACCGTCGGGCCGAAATCTGACGGCACATTGGAGCCCATCGAAGCCAAATCGAAGGGCTTGTCTGTCGCCGGCATCGTGGCCGTATCGTTGACCCTCGTATTGTTGTAGCCGAGAATCGCCTCGTTCACGAGATGGCTCGTTAAGATGTAAGTGTTCGACAGCGAGAAATTCCGATACGTGGTATCCGAGGGCGCAGGGATTCCCGGCACATTGCTCAAGCCCAGCGTGACGACCTGATTGCTTAGTGCCTGAAAATAGCGCGCGTAAAACGTGCTCTTTTCGGACTGTTGATACGCAATATTGCCCATGACCTGATCTTCGGTGAATGTGCAGGGAATGCTGAAAGACGACCGTCCCTGTATCGCAAACGGTTGACTGGGATCAATCGTTTGGGGCGTCGGAAACAAGTATTTCCCGTCTGCAAATTTCAAGTTGAGCATGGTCAGGGCGATAGGATTGATGTTCGACCCATCGCTTTTGATGGCTACACCGCCGAAGGTACCGGTCTTCCCGCCGAAGAGTGCTCCGAGACCCGCCGCCGAACGGTCGTTCGTCAATGGAGGCGTCTGAAGAATCGCAGAGCATCCCGCCGCGATACCATTCGACTGCCTCGTTCCCTGGTAAGAGGTAAAAAAGAGCAACTTCTTCGTGAATGTAGGACCGCCCAGCGTAAAACCAAACTGGTTCTGGCGCAGGACACCACGCGGTTGCTTTAGCTGTTTACGGAAGTATTCATTTGCATTCAAAGCATCGTTGCGGAAGAACTCAAAGACGCTTCCGTGAAACTTGTCCGTGCCCACCTTGGTGATGATATTCACGTTACCGCCCGCATCGCGGCCGAACGAGGCGTCGTACTGGCCGGTAAGAACCTTGAATTCCTGGATCGCATCCGGATTCGAAACCGGAATGCCTCCGCCGACATCTGCGCTGCCAAAGTTCGTGCCGGACCCGACACCAAGATTGTCGTTTACCGGCACACCGTTCATCTGGAAGTTGTTGTCGTAGGGCCGAGCACCATTCACGATCTTGGCTCCGCTATATCCTCCCGATGAACTGCTGCCGCCCTTGCCCAGATCTGCGGCATTATTGACCGCCATATTGACGCCAGCGGAAAGGCCCAGTATCTGGGTGAAATTGCGCGTGACTAGCGGAAGAGCAACGACCTCTCTGGAATCGATCACTCGCCCTTGCGCACTCGAATCAGTCTGGACCATCTCCTGGGTCCCCTCCACCGTCACGGTCGCGCTGGCGGCACCCACTTCGAACGAAATATTCAGCGCGGCGGTCTCAGTAACTACGATGTCAATCGCCGGTATGACCACGCTCTTGAAGCCTTCTTTCGAGGCATTCACCTGATAAGTGCCGGGCAATAGAAATGCCAGGTTATACCGTCCGCTTGAACCGGAAACGGTCGAGCGCTCCACCCTTGTCGCCTGATTGACGATCACAATCTTTGCGCCTGGAACCACGGCGCCTGTGGAGTCCGTAATCGTTCCTGCCAAAGCTCCCGTGATCGAGGTCTGCGCGAGACTGATCGGCGCGCAGCAAAGAAACATACACGCCACCAAAAAGAGCTTCATATACATCCGCATCATGGACTGGCCTCTTCTTAAAACGAGAGGAAACTTCCACAAACGATTGACTATTGGCATTTACCGCCTCCCGTAATGCAGTTATCAGTGCCTCTTCCACGCCGCTACGAGCGGTTCATGACCCACTGCGACGTTGCACTTTTTGTCGTCGCCGTGGACGCAGAAACACTACAGATGTAGCACCGTGGGACAGTCAAACGTCCGCTCAATACATTGAGGAGTTTTACTGGGGGAAGCCGATCGATACACAGGCAGGAGTTCTAACGGATAGCTATTTAAGCCGTCTGACCAGCAGCCGAGTGCCGGAGGGCCGTGAGAACATCAAAGGGCGAGTTCAGGAATCGCCTGTGAGCCGCTGTCTCCTGCAAGCGCTTCGAGATCAACGTGGCGCCGTCGTGAATAATCCGGATCGCTGCGTCGTCATCCAATCTCAAGCGAGGGCCGGCAACCGTAAGCCCAGCGCAGGTCTGTCCGGCACCGTCCACGATGGGCACTGCCAGCCCCATGATTCGCGTAAAGAGCTCGCCGTTGCTCGTCGAATGTCCGCGTCTCCGAATGTCTTCAAGGTTCCGGATCAGGTCGTCTTTGGAGTTGATCGTTCGGGGCGATTGCTTCACCAAGTGCTGCGAACCTAGCAGCTCAAGCAGATCGGCATCTGGAAGTCGCGCTAACAGCATCTTTCCAATCGCGGTCGCATGCGCAGGGAAACTTGCGCCCATCTCAAAATCGACATCGACCAGTTCGGGAAGTCCAGTCCTTCTAAGAATGGTGACCCGGTCCTTGCGTAGAATGGCGACGATGACCGCTTGACCAGTCTTCTCCGCAATCTCCGCGAGAATTGGGTCGACCGATGCCGGAAGCCCGGTATCACGCATTACGCCATGCGCCAGACCGAGCACCTTGATCCCCAGCTTGTAACGCCGCGTGTCCTCTGATCTCGTCAGATACCCAACCCTCTCCAATCGCTGGAGCACATAGGAACAACTGCTCGAAGGAATGGATAAGCGGCGAGCTATCTCCGCGTTTGCAAGGCCAGCAGCGTTCTGCGAAATCATCTCTAAAATTGCCAGCGCGCGATCCAGAGAGGTACCGCAGTCTCCCTGTGCTGCTCGATTCAGACGGATTGAAGGCTCGATCAAAGGCATCCTTTGGTCACACAAACACTACGAAACGTCTCGCCTTCCAACATCTCCCCATGGAGATAGGCCCGCCAAAAGATGCAACCGGCCGGGTTTGGGGCTATTTGGGCATCCCAGTCAGTACGGCATGGTAGATATCGTCTTTTCGCGTTGTCAACTGCAAGTTTTTGTCGCACCAGAATTCGGGCCAAATCCTTGAGGATGGCGATGGACGCATCGAACGGGCAAGGTGAAAGCTTCCGGAATTGAAGCGTCCTCGGCTCCCATCCGGTGCCTAAAGGTATGGCCAGGCACGGATGCGAACCGAGGACTCATTGTTTACTGCACAATCACGGTTGCGTTGAGCAATTGCGACGACGCACCGGACAGGCTCAACGTGACCGGCACTGTGTAGTTTCCAGGCGGCGTGTTCGTACCCGAACCGTTCCCGCCGCAACCGCTGATCGCGCCGACCCAAACGGTCGCCAGACAGAACAGGGCCAACATCAGCAGGCGACGAATTGGGTATTGCTTGCGGCGCTTCAGGCCAACCAATGCAATCAGCGATCCCGGCAGTCCGAAAGTCATCGCAGACAAGACCGTTCCCGCTCGATCCGATGGGAATGGAGTTGACCGCAGCGCGGCGGTTGTCGTCTTCGCCGTGTTGATGGTCAGCGTGTCCGTTGCCGTGGTGGTACTCGCCGTGATCGCCACCGATGTGGGTGCAAAGGTACAGCTTACATTTGCAGGAAGAGTTCCACAGCTCAGGCTGATCGTACCGGTGTAACCGCCCGTGGGAGTGAAGGTAATTGTCAGCGTACCCGAAGATCCGCTCTTGATAATCAACGGGTTCGGGCTCGCGGTCACAGTAACGCCAACTGGGACGACGGTCTCGGTGAACGCAGCAGAGGTGCTGCCCTTGAACGTCGCATCGCCGCCATATTGCGCGGTGATGCTGTTGGTCCCGGCCGCGCTGAAGCTGGCGGTCAAGGTTGCCACGCCGGAGGAGTTCAACGTACCTGTACCCAGGCTGGTTGTTCCATTCAGGAAGGTGACGGTTCCCGTTGGCGTTCCGCCACTGCCTGTGACCGTCGCCGTAAAGGTGACGTTCGCTGCAACGGCGACCGAGGCATTGGAGCTTGTGAGTGCCGTCGAGCTGGCGGCGAGAGGTGCGCCAATCACCAGCGTCCCCGTTGCCGACCCGGTATAGTTCGTATCGTTGATCGTTCCAACAACGGAGTAGCTGCCCACGGCGGATGGTGCCGTGGCCGACCCGTTATAGGTGAACGTAACATTCAGTCCTGCCGGAGACGTCGTTGCAGTCGCGGCGTGCGGGTTCCCATCGGCGGTCACACTCAAGCTGCCCAGCGTCACCGTCGCGGTCGCCTTCGAGATGACGAGCGTCCCCGATGCTGTTCCCGTGTAGGTGGGATCCGAGATCGTGCCGACAACGGCATAACTGCCTGCCGCCGTTGGGGCCGTCGACGACCCGGCGTAGGTGAAGACGACGTTGAGCCCCGCCGGACTTGTCGTTGCCGTAGCGGCATGCGCGCTGCCGTTGTAGGTTGCGGTCAGGCTGCCAAGCGTTACCGTCGCGTTCACCTTGTTGACGACAACCTGCACAGCGGTCGCATTGGATGCTCCAAACGTCGAGTCTCCAGGGTAGCTCGCCGTGACGCTGTCTGTTCCCCCGGGCAGCGCGGTCGTCGTCAGCGTTGCTACACCGCTGGTCAACGTGGCCGTTCCAACCGAAGCGCCTCCACTGGAGAACGTGATCGTCTCTCCGTTGGTGCTCGCGCTACCGGCGCTGTAAGGGGAGAGTGTGGCGGTAAGCGTCACCGACTGGCCCGCGTTGACCGTGGTGGGGTTCGCGGCGAGAGTCAGAGCTGTTGCGGTGGTCACGCCACCCTGCGTTACCGTGAAGGTCTGGCCGGCGATGGTCATCGTTCCAGTGCGCGGCCCGCCTGTGTTGGCGTCCACCGTATATCCAGTCGCTCCAGAGTCGGAATTGAGCGCCCCGGCGGTGACGTGTATCCAGCTCGCGTTGCTGACCGAACTCCACGCGCAGAAGTTCGCGTCCGTTACGCCGACCGTAAAGGTGTTGCCATTTGTCGGTGCACTCTGTGAGGTGGCGGCAAGGGTGAACGAGCAACTGCTTCCTGTACCCGTGTAATTCGGAAATAGATCGCCGGTCGGCCAGGATGTCACAGTCTTGAGATAGGTGGCGATGGCATTGTCGGCGTCGCTCTCGGGCTCCGAGATGTTCGATCCGTCGCGGGTGTTGAAGATCGCGGAGTACGTCACCTTGCCTACGGTTGCTGAGCTTGTAATGAGATGCACCAGACTGTTTGTGCCCGGCAGGCTACCGTAGAAGGTGTACTCCCATCCCGCGCCGTTCGGCGGTATGGCGAAGTAAAACTTCGGCGTTTGGAAAGGATTGCTGGATGGATACGTCGAAAACATGCTGGTGCTCGTCTGACCGTTGATCGTGTTTGTAAAGCGGATAAGGTCCATCGTGCTCGAAACCCAGCAGCCATTCGCCAACTGAAGCGTGCAGGAATATCCGCCATAGGGGTACGGAACCTGGCTTCCGACTGGAGGCTCGACGGACGGCACCAGCGGAGCGCCGGGATAGTCGTAGTAGGCCACCTCGTTGGGAAGGCGGCCAGAGAGCAACGTGGCGCCAGGCTGCGTGCGCGCGATGCCCGCCGGGGCGAAGACATTGTTCTGTATGTAGGTCGCATACGGCATGCCCGAGACCTGCTCGATAATGTAGCCGAGCACGATGTAGCCGAAGTTGGAGTAAGCGTAGGTCGTGCCGGGATCATGCTGTAACGGCTGCCCAAGCATGTACTTGATCAGCAGTTGCGGCGTCGCGGGAGGAGTCGCGCCAAAGGTTGTGGCGGCAACCACCGCATCCGCTTGAGCGGGGTCTGGAACGATCGTATCGTCGAACCCGCCGGTGTGCTGCAGCAGCTCCTGGATCGTGATGGAGGCGTAGCGGGAATCGACCGTGGCTCCGGAGGGCGGCGTCAGATTGTTCAGGATTGTGGCGAAAGGCTGCGTCGTCAGCGAGAGCTTGCCCTGGTCGATGAGCTTGTAGATGCCCGCCGCGGTGATCGGCTTGGAGTTGGACGCGATCCGAAACAGCGAGTCCGGCTGAGCGAACTCGCCTGTATCGACCTTGGCGTAACCATAGCCCCTGGCAAAGACCAGCTTGCCATTTACGGCGACGGCGAGCGTTGCACCCGGGCTGCTGTACTTGGTCATGTAGGTCTGCATGATCGTGTCGAGCTGGCTGAGGCTTGGCACAGGTTGCCCGCTGATGGGTTGGGGTGTCTGGGCGGATGCTCCAGACGAAAGGACCAGAAACAGCCCTCCCGCGCAGAGGGACCCGGCTAAAGTGCGCCCGTACAGGGAGGCTTTGGCAGTAGCTTCGACGACGAAACGATAGATAGCTCTCATGGGAACCTCGGCACCGATTTGCGGCAAACGGCGTACCCTTGCTCAGCGTCCAACGGGAAACGCCCGGACCTGCGCCGGTGTGGAGCGCAGAATTTGGGTCTCACTCATGCTGCGTAGAATCTCTGGAAAAACCCTCACATCGCTTACAAAAAAATGCTGCCGATTTTCTGAGACGAAAACGATCGATTGCACCACGCGAAATTGGATTCGAGAGCAGAAACCCAAGGCGATAGCCAGGCTCGCTCCGGAAATTCAGGAAAAGAATGTCTATGCTATGCTGACTCGAAATCTGGACCGATATGCACTCTCAGCCGCCGGAACTCGACATTCCCCGAGCAGTCGGCCCCTTTCGCGTTGTCAGGTTGCTTGGACGTGGTGGAGCGGGTGCGGTATATCTAGGCGAGCGGTCGGAGCATTTCTCCCAACGGGTAGCCATCAAGTTTCTCAATTTGTTTCCTTCGTCCGGCAACGACGATGACCCGGAGTTGGAAGAACGGATTCTTACCGCCCTCGATCACCCGGGCATCGTTCGCCTGCTGGATAAAGGCAAAACTCCGGAAGGGCTGCGATATATCGCGATGGAGTACGTTGAGGGCACACCACTCGACGAGTACTGCGATAACAGAAAGCTTCCCCTTGCTTCACGGATCGAGCTTCTCATTCAAGTTCTGAACGCGATCGCCTATGCTCACAGGCACCTTGTCATTCACGCCGACCTGAAGCCATCCAACATCCTCGTCACGAATAGTGGACAGCCCAAGCTTCTGGATTTCGGTATCGCTGCCATGTTCGATCAGAAATGGAAGCAGGCATTCAGCGTGGAAACTGCCATGCCTCAATTCACCTCAGGTTTTGCGAGTCCTGAGCAACGGAAGGGTGAGCGAATTACCTCTGCCTCCGACATATATTCCGTGGCGGTCGTCGCAGGCATCGTGCTCGCGGGTGCACCTCCAGCGGAGAGCCGAGAGCCGATGTCGCCCGTGCGGACACTTCTGAAGCTCGATCCAGAGAGTCAGTCGGCAATTGCCGCTCGCCGCGCAACGTCTGCAACAGCCTTGAAGAATGCCCTGAATGGAGACCTCGAATCCATTCTGGACAAAGGTCTTCGCGCCGAGCCGGAGACTCGTTACCGCAGTGCGGACGAATTTGCGGGCGATCTTGCAGCCTTTCTCGAACATCGCCCTGTCCTGGCCCGCCACGGCAACCGCATCTATAAAGCTCAAAAGTGGATGCGACGTCACCGTATCGCGGCATCGGTCAGCGCGCTCTTTCTGATTGCCGTGAGCCTGAGCATTGCTGGGGTCGCCGTACAGGCCGCACGCGCCACCCACCAGAGGGCCGTCGCGCAGACAGGTCTTCACGATCTGGTGCGGCTAACCGGGCTGCTCGATGGAGAACTGTATGGCTCCATTGAATCCCTGCCACAGGCTGAGGAAGCGAAGAATGTCCTCCTGCAAGCAACCGGGACGACCCTCGATAAGCTGGCAGGAAATAGCGAGCACGATCCAGTTCTGGATATGGAGTTGGTCAGGCAGTACGAGAGGTTGGCAAAGCTGCATCTTGGGATCGAGGGGCCCGGGAAAGATAGGCATCGGCGCGAAGCAATTTCGGAACTGGATCGCGCAGACGTATTGCTTGCAAGGTTTTCTGCATCCGATGGCAGAGTAGCCGCTTTGAGACAGCAGATGCTGTCGCTGCGTCAGACACTCCTGGACAAATAGCGCGGATGAGGCACTAATGCCGACGCTCTTCGATCTCCAACAACTTTCCTGGACGAGTCATGGGCTCGCCAGGCTGAGGTAACGCGAGCAATGCGAGACCTTCCCTGGCGGCAGCATTCCCCTTCTCGGCCTGACCCGCTGCCTGGTATGCCTGGGCCAGCCAAAGCAGGAACTCCGGGGTCGTCCGGCGATCGTGGGCAACCAGTTCTTCCGCGGCCTCAACCGTCAGCCGATTGTCACGCAGCTTTGAGGGCTTCACGACCAGCATGGCCTGAACCAGATAGGTCAGGTCTTCGAGTGTCGGATGGCCTGTCTGAAGTATTTGGCGGGCCGTCGCCACTCCCGTGCCAACAAGTCGAACGCCATTTCCCGGATCGACTCCGCTCTCATATTCCACAGTTCCAAGATGAATCTGCGTATAAGCCTGAAAGACAATCCACCTTTGATTGTCTGGATTCACCGCGAGGTTCCTCTCCTGAAGCGCAAGAGATTTCTGCAAAAGCTGAATGGCATGTGACGCGTTCTTCCGCCATACGTCCCGGTTGGATGCGCTCAGATCGGGGTTGAGCATATCGAGATAGACCGAGGCCTCTTCGGACAGCCCTACGGCCAGATCATGCTGCGCACGGCTGTCCATCTTGTCGGCCATTGCGTACGGCTCGATGATGGCTCGTCCCCGTTCGAAGGCTGCTATGGCCTCTCTGTAATCACGGGCCGCAGTCAAAGCCACCCCCAAGTCCCAGTTGTTGACCCCAATTCCACGCTGGTTCCTAAACCTGTTCTTGTCGGCTACCGGAAGGGCTTCCCGCTCTGCGATGGATTGGCGATATACCTTGATCGCCGCCACCGGGTCTGTTCGAACCAGTATCTGTCCAATCTTGTTATGGGCAATGGCGATCGATTGCCTGCCCAGGACAAAGTTGGGGTCCACTCGAAGAGCGCGCTGCGAGAGCTCAATGTCTTTGCGATATGCATCGAGTGCGGCGGCGTAATCGCCTAGGGCCGCCGATTCGGGCTCTCCCAACTCATCGCCCAGTCCGTTATAAGCATTGGAAGCAAACTGAAGTTGCGCTGCGGTGGCGGTCGGACGTGAAACGAGCGTATCGTAAAACCCCACCGACGCTCGCATAGCAGCAATCCCTTCCTCTGTCCTTCCGATGCCGTAGAGCACTTCACTGCGGGTCCTCTGCACCAGCGCCTGTCCAGCCAGAACGTTGACATCGTTCGGAGCTGCCGATGTCAGCTCCCGCGCAAGGACCTGTGCTTTATCGAGACTTGCCAAGGCCCCCTTGGGATCGCCGATATTCTGCTCGTAAGGGTCTCCCTGAAGCAGGGCCATCCTCCTGTACGCTTCGACGCTCTCGATCAACAGACCGCGGCTGCCGGTGATCCCGCTGAGGTTGTCAAGATAAGCAACTGCCTGAGTTACAGCCTTGCGCTGCGCATCGATCGATCCAGGGATGTTTTTTAAACGTTCGAAGTAGTCGGTAAAGAGAAGATGGGCGAGTTTACGTTCTTCGTCGATTCCCACCTCTGCCCTGACCGTCTCGGCAGAGACCACCCTGGCTTGCCATCTCATCGCGAAAAGCCCCGCGACCAGAACCGTCGCGGCGGCGGCACTCCCCAGCACTGCAAGCCGGTTGCGTCGCAAGAACCTCTGCGCCCGGTAGAGTCGCGACGGCGTCCGCGCAAGAACAGGGCGGTTTTCCAGCAGACTCAACAGATCGCCGGCTAGAGCGTCTACACGGGGATATCGCTCTTCGGGTTCAAAGCTGATCGCCTTCAATACGATGGCGTCTAAATCTCTTGCCATGGAAGCGGAGACCTTCTTGCCAGTACCGCTTCGATAGGCCAGGCATGGCGGCGTGATCTTTTGCAACTTCAGACAATCGAAGTACCCTTCGATGGGAACATCCGTCATCTCTGGCGGCATCGATCCCGCAATCAGCCTGTAAAGAATCATGCCGAGCGAATAGACGTCCGACGCCGTCGTGGTCCGATCGCCGCCGATATGCTCCGGACTCGCGTAGCGAACAGTGAGCGGACGCATTCCAGCCTGCGTCATCGTGGAATTTGCCGCCGCATCCAAGCCCATGAACTTCAGCGTCCCGAAGTCCAATAGCTTGATGACCTCGCCGGCGTCGGTCACCATCACGTTGGCGGGCTTTAGATCACGGTGCAGAATTAGGTTTCGATGCACATGATCGACAGCCCCGCACAACTGCAACATGAGACGCAGCACATGCTCAATCGACACCGCGGGACCGTCGCAAAACGAATCGAGGTGTCTTCCCTCTATGTACTCCATCGCAACATAAGGAAGCCCACCCTGTGTAACACCCCCGTCCAGCAAGCGGGCTATGTTCTCATGTTCCAACTGTGCAAGCGCACGTATCTCGAGTAGAAAGTGACTCCGCGCCGGAGTGGATTGCAGGTGCCGGGACATCACCTTGACGGCAACCTTCTGCGAGAACTCCCCGGTGGTACGCGTTGCCAGGTACACAACTCCCATACCGCCACGTCCAAGCAGACGATCGAGCCGGAATGCCCCGACTTTGGTTCCAAGCCACGGATCATCGTGGGGACCCCTTGAAAGCAGGGCCCCTTCGTCTTCGGCACGCAGAGATTCGATCAGGCGATTGACGGATGAGTCGGAGTCCAGCAGCCGGATTACTTCAGCGAGTACCCCGGAATCCTCCCCGCACCATATTTGCAGTTGAGCGAGACGCTCGTCGGCGGGCAGGCTCAATGCTCGATGGAAGATGTCTTCGACAATGCTCCAGTAGGCAGCCGGAGAAGAGTCCATTCGAGATGCGTCTTCCGGGTCCCACTTCGACTCAGGCTGTAGAGGGAGAGCCATTTGCCAGCTCCGCCTTTCCAATCGGATGCAGCTCCTTATATAGCCAACTTCGAGAAAACTTCAAGTCTCGCTCGGCGGTTGCAAGCGAGATGGCCAGAACATCGGCAGCTTCTTCCATAGTCAACGCGAGGAAAAAGCGCAGCTCTATCAGTTGCGCTTTGCGCGCATCGACCTGCTCCAGACGATCCAGGGCGCGATTGAGATCCAGAAGCCCTTCAGGAGATGTCCCGACCCAGGCCACCTCCTCGGAGAGGGGCAGGCGGAACACCTTCAGGCCGCCTCGCTTGTCCGCCAGATGCGCCCTCGCATGGTCCTTGAGGATATTGCGCATCATTCGCGCTGCAAACGTAAAAAAATGGACTCGGTCGTCCCACGTTACGGTTCTCTGGTTCAATAGCCGCAGGTAGACTTCATTGACAAGTGCTGTCGGCTGCAACGTATGGTCGTCTCGCTCGCGCCTCATGTAGCCTTCGGCGATGGCGTGCAACTGGCTATAGATCAGGGGAAGCAATCGCTCCAGCGCCTCGGGATCCCCGATCCTCCATCGATGCAGAAGCTGAGTGATTTCGCCTTCTACGTTGTCCATGTCGCCTGATAAGCCCTCAAGAGCCCTCGTAAAAACCAGTGAGAAAACTGATTGACGCCTGAACGATCTTGAACCAGCCTGCTTAGCTCACCCGGGGTGCCTTGCGTTTCATCATTCTGGCTCCTGCGGCTGTTCACCACATTACACCACGCAGAAAAGCGTATCGAATAGATCCGGGCAACAAGTACCCAGCAGGAGAATCATCGGTACTCCATTCGGATAACTATAGATACGTGACTCGATCGGCGAAGGCTCGACTCTCTATTCCGCGACTCGGAGAAGCGTTGCCGACTTACAGGCGGACGTCGTCAGACAACGCCCCTGAGGCAGTGCGGCCACCAACCGAGTACCTTCCCTGCTAAACTCCACAGCATGCCAGAAGAGCTCCCGCAACAACCGCCGCAGCTACAGTCGCCGCCTCCGCCACCGCCCTATGCGGGCGGTTACGCCGGCCCCAGGCCGCCTTATGGGCCTCCTTATGGGTCGCCGTACGCATCCGGTTATCCACAGGTGGCTTACGCGCCGGCACCTCTGCGCCAGCGCTCGCCGTGGTTCTACGTCGCTGTGATTGGCGGCTCGTTTGCCGCGATCTGCCTGGTGATGAGTGCGATGGTCTGGTGGAGCATGCGTTCGATACAGGGCGACGGCTCCGGCCTTGGCCTGCGGGGGAGCCAGATCGCCGTGCTCGACATCAATGGCGTCATCCTGTCGCCCGAGGCCGTCAACGCGCAGTTGCGCAAGTTCGGCGACGACTCGTCGGTCAAGGCAATCATCCTGCACATCAACTCGCCCGGTGGCGGCGCGGCGGCATCGCAGGAGATCTATCACGAGGTGATGCGCATCCGGAAGGAGAAGCACAAGCGCGTCGTTGCCTCGGTGGAGAGTGTGGGCGCTTCGGGCGCCTACTATATTGCCAGCGCCTGCGACCGCATCTACGCCAACGAGGCCTCGGTGGTCGGCTCGATCGGCGTCATCATGGAGTGGATGAACTACGGCGACCTGATGCGCTGGGCCAAGCTCAAGAACATCACCATCTCGGCCGGCGAGCTGAAGAGCGCAGGCGACCCCAGCCGCGATCTGACCCCCAAAGAGCAGGCCTACTTTCAGTCGCTGGTGGACAATATGTACGGGCAGTTCATCCACGACGTGGCCACCGGGCGCAAGACCACCGACGACAAGATCAAGCCGCTGGCAACGGGGCAGGTCTGGACTGGCCAGCAGTCGCTCGACCTGGGCCTGATCGACAAGATTGGCGGCTTCCGGACGGCGGTCATGGACACGGCGAAGGACGTGGGAATCTCCGGCGAGCCCTCGATCGTGCGCCCGCCCAAGAACAAGCGGAACCTTTTGACGATCCTGACCGATGACGGCGAAGACCTCTTCCCGAACCCGAGTCAGTTGCTGAACCGCTCACCGGGGTTTTATTTCATCTGGAAGTAACTCCACGTCGGCCAATCTTTAGCGGAATCAAGACGTAGGAGGTGTGCGTCTGTTGAAAACGTTCGGGCAACTTTCTGCATCAGATGGTCAGCAAGATGTTCACTTATTTGCCACTTACGTCGAGTTTCCTTTTTGCGGGAACCTGCATCCGATTTATAATCAACATGGGTACCTGTTCCAGAACTGTTGCATTTAGCAGCACTTATTAAGCCCTCCCGGAGCATTGAAAGGATCCCACTTATGACCAAAGCTGACCTTGTCGATAAAGTAACCGCCATCGGCGACCTGACCCGCCGTGACGGAGAGGTCATTGTCGATACCCTCTTCGAGTCCGTCATCGGCGCTTTGAAATCGGGTGACAAGATCGAGATTCGCGGCTTCGGAAGTTTTCGCACCCGCCAGCGCAACGCTCGCACGGGTAGAAACCCCAAAACCGGCGCAAAGGTGGAGGTGCCGGCCAAGCGCGTCCCCTTCTTCAAGCCCTCCAAAGAGCTTCGCGACCTGGTGAACCCCAACGGCGCGAAGTCCTCGCCCTCCGTCGACCCTCATCATCCACCGGCGATGTAAGCGGCAAGCGGTCTCTTTCGCTGAGGCCGCTTGCTATACTGATGCTGCGTGGAGCTTTTTCTCAATCTTGTGTGGTGCGTTGTCTCGCTCCTGCTGATCGTTCACTGGACGCGGGCCGCGAAGCCACGCCTCAATCTGAAGACGGGCAGGGCCTTCGTCGCCCTGATGCTGCTCGTCGTGCTGCTGCTGCCGGTCATCTCTTTGACCGACGACCTGGCCGCGATGAGTCACCCCGCCGAGGTTGAGCACATCGTCCGCCGAGGGGACATCTCCTTGCTGCATCTGGATCAGATGCAAACAGCGATATTGGAAATCGGCGTGCTCCTGGCCCAGCTCTTCATCGGACTCGCCTTTCTCGTTTCCCTACTGTCGCGAGTCGTTCCGCGCCGCCGTGCCGGAAGACTTCTGGATGGTTTTGGAGTGACATGCGGCATACGCCCTCCGCCCTGCGTGGCACTCTCGGCTGCCTGATCCCGTTTTATCTGAAGTTGTAACGACTTCTTCCGGGATATCTTTTACCTGTATTTCAAAACCTGAAGGTAGGCATGACACAGAAATCTCTGCGTGCCATGGCCCTCGCCGCCGTTCTGTCCTGCACGGGACCGGCGCTTGTGGCACAGGCCCCTCCCACCACACCACCGCCGACGA
Organism: Acidobacteriota bacterium; assembly: GCA_018268775.1. Taxonomy (GTDB): domain Bacteria; phylum Acidobacteriota; class Terriglobia; order Terriglobales; family Acidobacteriaceae; genus Edaphobacter. The sequence continues at coordinate 50,073 of JAFDVV010000038.1, forward strand.
CGCCGCTTACGTTACAGCAGGCCGTAGCGCGGGCGTTGGCTGCGAACCCAACCCTGTTGTCGGCGCAGCAGCACGTCTCAGCCGTCGAGGCCAACAAGATCACCGCGGGCCTGCGCCAGAACCCCAACCTGACGTTGTTGGGCCAGAGTGTGACCCTGCCCGAGGCACCCGCCAACGGTAACCCCTTCTTCTATTCCGCGAACGTCTCGCGACTGTTCGAACGCGGACAGAAGCGCCGGTGGCGGCTCGATTCAGCCACGGCGACGGCGGAATCGACCGCCAGCCTTTACAAAGACCAGCAGCGCCAACTGGTGCTCGCCGTCCGCCAGGCATTCACCAATATGCTTCTGGCCAAGGCATCCCTGGCCGTGGCCGAGGAGAACCTGACGGACTACCAGAAGACGGTAGACCTGAGCCGTTCGCGCCTGGACGCGGGCGACATCACGCGCACCGACTTCGAGCGCATCGACCTGCAGCAGGCGCAGTTTGAAGCCGACCGAGACAACGCGCGGCTCAATATGCAACAGACTTCCGCGCAGCTTCAACTTTTGTTCGGCATCGAACGCCCCTCACCGGGCTTCGACATCACCGGCACGCTCGAACCACCCGCGCTTCCGTTGACGCAGACCGAGGCCGAGGACAAGGGACTCGCCTCGCGCCCCGATTATCTTGCGGCTCGGCAGGCGCTGACGGCCGCCGAAGCGAACTCGCGGCTGGCCATCGCCGGGGGAACGACCGACCCCACACTGTCGGGGGAGTACGAGCGCAACGGCGCCGACAACACCTACGGTCTCAGTGTGCAGTTCCCTCTGCGCATCTTTGATCGCAACCAAGGCGAAAAGTCGCGCACGCGCTACGAGGTCGAATCGAGCCGCCAGGCGGTGACAGCAGCACGCAACCAGGTGGTCTCCGACGTCGACATCGCGTGGATGGGCTTCGAGACAGCCCAGCGGCTGGCCGAGCGTTACAACGGCCACTACCTCGACGAGGCGGGCCGCGTTCGCGACAATCTCCAGTTCAGCTACCGCAACGGCAACTCCACGCTGCTCGACTATCTGTCGGCGCTCAGGGACTATCGGGCGGTGCGGCTTAGCAGCTTGAACGCGAACGCACAGGTCTGGCTCGCGCTCCACCAACTCAGCTTCGCCACGGCGACGGACATTTTGCCATGAAGGACCCCATGAAGAAGAACGGCATGAATACGCTTCCGATACGAATCAACTCGCTGCTCCTGCTCGCGGTTGTTGGCCTTCCGCTGACCGCGTGCGAATCATCGGCCCCACCGGCCGAGGCAACCCGGCCTGCGAACGCGGGCGTGGATACGATGGTCGCCCACGTGCAGCAGAGCACCGACTACCTCGACATCCCCGCGCGCATCACCGCCGACCCCTCGCGCGTGGTGCACGTCTTTCCACCGTTGAGCGGACGCATGCTTGGGCTGCGTGTGCTGCCGGGGCAGGAGATTGCCAAGGGCGCGGTCGTGGCCACGCTCCAGAGCAGCGACATCGCCTCCGCGCGTTCGGACTTTGAGAAGGCGAAGATCGAAGTACTCCGCGCCGACCGCGCGCTGACGCGCGGCAAGATACTGCTGCAACACGATGTGCTGTCGCAGGCCGACTACTACGAGCTTGAGGCGACCGACCAGACGGCGCACTCCGAGTTGGAGCGCGCGCGTCAGCGCATCCACGAGCTTGGCTTCTCCGAGGACAGCAACTCCGACGAGGTGGCCCTGCGCGCGCCGATCTCGGGCGTGGTGCTCGACATCGGCACGGCGGCGGGCGAGATGCAGCGCTCGCTCGACAACGCTGCGACGATTGCGACGATCGCCAACATCGATTCGGTGTGGGTCGTCGGCGACGTCTTCGAGCGCGACCTGAAGAGCGTACAGCCGGGCCGCGAGGTGCAGATCGTCGTCCCCTCGTATCCCGACCTGAAGCTGACGGGGCGGGTGGCCAACATCGGCGATGCGCTGGACCCGGCGACACACACGCTCAAGCTGCGCGTGGTTCTTCCCAACCCGAAACACACTTTGAAGACCGATATGTTCGCCACCATCCGCGTTCCCGGCACGGCGCACAGCGCGGTGGTTGTGCCCGCGACTGCGGTGCTGCACGATGGCGACAAGACTTCCGTGTTTGTTCAGAACGGGTCGGGCAAGTTCGACCAGCGTCCCGTAACCATCGGCCGCACGTTCGACTCTGGCGCAGTGAAGACCGTCGAGATCCTCGGCGGCATCAACGACGGCGACAAGGTCGTCACAGCCGGCGGAGCTCTGCTTCGCCCAACGAACGGAGACTGAGCGCGTGCAATCCCTGATTCGACTCTTCATACGCAACCGCGCCATCGTGCTCATTGTCTTCGCGGTAATGATGGCCGCGGGCGCATTCGCGCTCTCGCGGCTGGACATCGAGGCATACCCGGACCCCTCGCCGCCTCTCGTCGAGGTCATCACGCAAAACCCGTCGTGGTCTGCCGAAGAGATGGAACAGCAAGTGACGGTGCCGGTGGAGACGACGCTGAACGGCACCCCTCATCTGGACCAGGTGCGCTCGATCTCGATCTTCGGCCTGTCCGACGTGAAGCTCTACTTCAGCTTCGGCTCGGACTACTTCCGCGACCGGCAGGAGGTATTGAACCGCCTTCAGACGCTGCAACTGCCGAACAATCTGCAACCGCAGCTCTCGCCGTGGTCGCCCATCGGCGAGATCTACCGCTACCAGCTCACCGGCCCGGGCTACACACTCAATGAACTCAAGGCCACGCAGGACTGGCTGGTGCGTCGCGAGCTGAAGCAGGTGCCAGGCATCATCGACATCACCACCTTCGGCGGCACCACGCGCCAGTACCAGGTGGAGGCCGACCCGAACAAGCTGATCGCCTTTGGCGTGACGCTGCCGCAGGTGATCACGGCCATCCAGAACTCAAACGCCAACGCGGGCGGCAACTACCTTCAGATGGGCAACCAGAACGTCAACGTACGCGCCATTGGACTGGTGCGCGGCACCGAAGACATCGCCTCCATCGTGGTCGCGCAGAAGAATGGCGCACCGATCAAGGTGGGAGACATCGGCACCGTAAAGGAGGGCTTCCAGCCACGTCTGGGACAGGTGGGCCGCGACAAGCAGAACGACATCGTGCTCGGCATCGTGCTGCTGCAAAAAGAAGAGCAATCGCTGCCCGCGCTGAAGGGCCTCAAGGAGAAGATCGCGGCGCTCAACAGCGGGACGCTGCTTCCTCCGGGCATGAAGATCAGCACGATCTACGACCGGAGCACCCTGATTGCGAACACCACGCACACGGTGTGGGAGATCGTCGCCATGGGTCTGTTCCTGGTGACCTTCGTCCTGCTCTCGACACTTGGCGACATTCGGATCACCTGCATCGCGGCGGTCACTATTCCCTTCTCCATCCTGTTTGCGTTCGGCATGATGGTGGTGACGGGCCACTCGGCGAACCTGATCTCGATCGGAGCGATCGACTTCGGCATTCTGGCGCACGCCTCCATCATTGTGACGGAGAGCATCTTCCGCAAGTTTTCGCGGCGCGTTCCGGGCGAGGAGACGCGCGACCTGATCGTTGAAGGCGCCACGGAAGCCGCGCGCCCGGTGCTGTTTTCGACGGCGAGCATCCTGGTGTCGTTCATCCCTCTGTTCACCATGCAGGGCGTCGCCGGCCAGATATTCGCGCCGATGTCGGTCACGTATGGGTTCGCGCTCGGCGGTGCGTTGATGTTCGCGCTGATCTTCTCTCCCGTGCTGGCGTACGTTACCGCTCCGACCGAGGTCAAGATCGGCGGATCGCGAAATACGCGGTTTGGAATCTGGCTGCGCGAGCGCTATTCGCAGATATTCGAGGGCATGATGCGCCGCTCCCGCATGGTATGGACGCTCGCCGGTCTGGGAGTGCTGTGTGGCGTGCTCTGCTTCATCTTTGTCGGCGGCGAGTTCATGCCGCCCCTGGAAGAGGGCAACCTGTGGATCCGCGTGACGCTGCCTCAGGACATCTCGTTCGACACGGCGGCGGACCTCGCCAACCAGTTCCGTGCGCTGGTCGCGGAGTCGCCCGAGGTGACGCAGACGACCTCGCAGATGGGGCGGCCCGACGATGGCACCGACGTCACCACCTTCAACAACGTTGAACTCTCCGTACGCTTGAGCCCCGCCTCGAAGTGGCGGCCGGGCCTTACGAAGCCCGCGCTGATCGACGAGATCGGCAAGCGCCTCTCTCGCTACCCAGGTGTCGAACTCAACTTTTCGCAGAACATCCAGGACAATGTGGAAGAGGCAATGTCGGGCGTGAAGGGAGAGAACTCGCTGAAGCTCTTCGGAGACGACTTCGACACGCTCGAGAACTATGCCCAGAAGATCGAGGGCGTGATGAAATCGGTCCGCGGTGTCACGGACATCGGCATCTTCCAGGTCGGGGGCCAGCCTTCGCTGATCATCCACATCAACCGGGCCGCAGCGGCACGCTATGGAGTGATGCCTGGCGATATCAACGCCGCCATCCAGGCCGCTGTTGGTGGCGCGGCCGTCTCACAGGTGATTGAAGGAGACCGCCGCTTCGACCTGACGGTACGGTACCCGCTGACCTCCCGCGGCAATATGGACGAGATACGGCGCATCCTTATTCCCGCCGCCGACGGCTCCAATGTTCCGCTCGGCCAGTTGGCCGACGTGAGCATGCGCAATGGCAGCTTCATGATCTACCGCGAAGGCGGCCGGCGATACATCCCGGTGAAGTTCTCGGTGCGCGGGCGCGACCTTGCCAGCACCATCAAAGAGCTTCAGGGCAAACTCTCCGACCAGGTCAAACTGCCGTCCGGCTATAACTACACATGGGCCGGCGAGTTCGACTCCCTGCGCAAGGAGCAGCGCCGCCTGCTGGTGATCGTGCCCATCTCGATCACCATCATTACGCTGCTGTTATATATGCAGTTCGGGTCGTGGCACGATGCGTTGCTCATCATCGCCATCCTTCCGCTATGCGCGGTCGGCGGTATGGCGTCGCTCTTCATCTCGCACACACCGTTCAGTATCTCGGCAGCCGTAGGGTTCACCTCACTGCTGGGTATCGCAACGCTGGGGTCGGTCGTCTTCGTCACTGGCGTGCGCCGCGCACAACGGGAAAACCCCACGCCCGAGGGCCTGCACCACGGCTGCGTCGACGAGATGCTGCCAGTCATCATGGCCTGCTTCGCCGCGGGGCTTGGGCTGCTGCCCGCCGCCGTCTCGCATGGCATCGGAGCGCAGGCGCAGCAACCGCTGGCGAGGGTCGTCGTCGGAGGCATGGTCACGACAGTCCTCTCGATCCTCTTCGTCCTGCCGCTGATGTTGCGGCACCCGCCCAGCCACCCGATATCGAACATCGGCGAGACGGAGTGAGGACTTCTGTTGCTGCCGGGTTTGCTCAGGACCAAAGCCCGGCAGCACTTTCGTCTTTTGTATTCGAGCATGCCTTCCTCGCAACGATGCTGCGCGGACCAAACCCAGCCGCGTCCATTACTACCTGAACGAAGACCCAGATGATAGGCAGACGTAACAACGCTCCACAATACGCCCACCCCAGGTGTAGGTGCTCCAGTACTCGCGCCATGGCTCGTACACCATCGACTGGCGCACTGCCATCACCCGGCACGTAACGCATTCTACTAATCGACCCTTGGGGTAGCGTCTCGGCTGCTATGATTTCGAGCCCGATCGGCTTGCGCGCCTCAATCCAGTGCCGCGCCTCGCTACATGGACCGCAGCTTTCTGCCATGTAGAGACGAGCACTTTTTGCATCGGCAACCGGCCTCCAACGTGGAAACCACCTATGCACTTCTGCTCTGTAGTTTGTCCACTCGGCGCCAAACCTGCGTCGCAGGTCATGGCCTTCGTCCCACTCAGCGATTCCCGCGCTGTAGACAATCGACATGGCCGCAATCCCCGCGAACCACCAATTGCGCAGCAGTGCAGCCCACGCCAATAAAACGATTCCGCATGAGAGCTGCATCGGATTCGCAACGTAGCGGTACACTCCACTCGTCACCAATCGCTTCGGCGCGTCGTAGGGAATGGGCGTTCCGCCGCCACGCTCGGCAAACTCAAGGACCGCCGAAACCCCTGGGACGGCCAAGAGAAAGACCGCCTGCAAGCTCATCTGGCGCAGCCACGATGGCAGGCTCAGCAATGGCTTCCATCCCAGGCCCGGCCTCAATGCAAAGACAATCTCAGGCAGCAGGAACAGAAAGACAAGACCGGCGGTAGCTACCTGGAGCATTGCACGACCACGCACACACGAGTCTTCGAGGGTCCAACGCGAGATGAAAAGAGCCGGTACGAAGATGAATGCGACAGCGACGAGCTCTCCAACGAGCCATGATGGTTCAAGAAACAGCGCCGGGTATAAGAGAGGCATGGCGAGCAGATCGACGCCGATCATGATTGCGAGCACCCAGGGCAAACGCATCCGAGGAAACGCCAGCGGAGGAAGTGTACCCCAGAGCAACACCCAGCCAACATAGAGCGCAAGCGCCATGCCGCCGAAAGCCGGACGCGCATTGGCGAAGGTCCACCATCTGCTCCACGGATGTAACTGAAGAAGGGGCAACGATGCTGCAACCCAGAGTGTGCTCAACAGGCAGGCAGCGAACTGCCTCGGCCTTCTTCCATTGAGCAGGCGGGCTGCCAGTGATGCCATCAATGGAACATAGATCGCTGCGACGTAGATCCAGTTTTCGCCGATCATAGTCCCTCGCGTCCTTGGGGCGCAGCATTGGCTTCGATCAGAAATTCAGCGGCCCTGGATACTGCCAGCCGTTCCCAGGGAGTGAAGTACCAGGCTGGGTCGAGTTGCCTGTCGAAGCCGATTCGCCATGAAACCTCGGTGTGCCGGGAGTCGATCTTTCTCCACGTCACGTCAGAGCTTCTCCAGAGAAGCCACTGTGTCAGCTTGCTCTTATCGCTTACCGTTTCAAAACGGACATAACCGGGCCGCGATTCAACCACCTTCATCACCAGATCGCCGGGAGGATCGCCTTCAGCTCCCGCAAAATGAATCGTTCTTGTCGAGCCAATATCCATGCCTTTACCGTAGGCCGCCAACGGACGGGGAAACCCGATCCGAAGCATTCCCGGCAAGGGGACCTCGACTCTGGGGCTCTGCTCGAGAGCACGCGCCACATCTGCTTCAGTTGCCGTCACGACACGGCTCACCTTCACACTTTGCATACGATGAAACGTTAGCTCTGGAACAACTCCCTCAAGGCAGAGCGGAAGCAAAACAACTGCGACGCAAACCAACGTACCTTCGCGCTTCTCGCGACGCCAGTCCACAATTAGGCCTACAACGATTCCGACAGCGTAAAACAAAGGCGCCGCAAACAGAATGCAGAGATACCCTTCGCCAAGGATTGGAGCGATGATAAGTAGCGCCAATGTGATGGCTTTGAGGATCCCACCCGTTACCGTCTCCGCCTTTGGCGCAAGCGCGAGAAGAATGGCAAGTACGGCTGGAATACCCAGAAACATTGCAGCGCTCTGACCAAGGTGTTGATGAAGCAGAATGCGATAGAGCGCAGAAACCGCACTTACTGCAACGATAAGAAAGACCAGCGCACGCCGGCCAGCCCTCTCTTCGTTCTTTTCGTCAGCCTGTTCTGGCATACTTCACCTCGTCCTTGTGATTAAGGTTAGTTTTCGGGCAAGAGCTGAGCTTCGGTAAGAAGGCCCAATAACTTCGCGCGTACCGGCCGAAGCAAGGGCAGCTTTGCCAGCGATAAAAATTTCAACGAGAGCTCGAGCGCTCCATCGGCAAGTCTCCGAGTTCGCACCTGGCGCTTTGTATTGTCATAGAGAAACATCACCAGCAGCCCCATCTGCAGCGACCACAACGCTACAGGAAGCAGCCGGACGAGATCGGCCGGTAGCTTCTCAACGGCAAGGGCCTGCCTGAAGACATCCATACTGCGGTTCCGAATATCCTCTGTCCCCTTTCCAAGGCAGGAGATAGGGTTCTCCGGCTCCCCGGCATAACGAAAGACCACGCCAAGCAGGCGGCGATCGTCTCCGATGAGATCGAACTTCGAGTCGAATACGGCTTTCAATCTGTTGCGAAGGCTTTTCTCGTGTGCGAACGCCTCATTGCAGATCCTTTCCTGATCGCTCTGAATCGCTTCGTAATAGGCCTGGATGATCGCCTCTTTGCCGGGGAAGTAATAGTAGGCTGCACCTTTGGCAACGCCTGCACGCGAGGCCACATCCTGCATGGTCGTCGCATCGAACCCCTTTTCTCGGAACAACTCCAGCGCAGAGTCGTATATCAGGCGCCGTGTCTGCTCCGCTTTCCCGGTCGAGAGTGCCGTTTTGAACATGGTCAAATTTTGGATGACTGAAACCAGCGCCGTCAAGTCTTTTTTTGACTGCATTCAAATTTTTGGTTGAATTTCTCTACCGCGCGATGCCGATGGCGTTCAGCATGCGCCCGGCAACGCCGTGCTCGGCGCGGTGCGAGAAGTACTTTCGCTCGCCGGTGACGGTGCGTGAGCAGGCGGTGCATTCGCCGATCATGGAGATTCGTTCCGGCGCGACGCCTGCATCGATGAGCTGGTGCCGGTTTGCCTGCCAAAGATCGACGTAGAGTTGCGGCGCCTGGCCGTCGGTGCCAGGTCGCGTCGTAAACAGGTCCTGCGCGTAGTGGAAGCGGGCGGCGAACTGCTCGCGAACCTCTTCGCCCACGGCGTAGCAGCAGGCCCCGATGGAAGGACCGACCACAGCCACCATCTCGCGCGGCTGAGATTTGTACTGCTGCTGCATGAGACTGATTCCCTGCTCCACTATTCCAGCGACGGTGCCTCGCCATCCGGCGTGGAAGGCGCCGACGGCCCGGTGGACGGGATCGACGACCAGAACGGGGACGCAATCGGCGGTGCCCACGGCGAGGAGCACTCCCGGCACGTTAGTCACAAGCCCGTCACCTTCGAGGACGGCCTTGCCCTCGGGAGTTTCAAGGGTGCCCTGAAGCGCCTCGTCTCCGACAACCCTGACCACCCCGGAGTGGATCTGGCGGATGGCGACCAGTTGCATCGGCTCGCCGGGTAGGCTGATGGCCTGGACGAAGGCGCTCCGGTTCTGCCGCACATGCGCGGGGTCGTCTTCCCTGGTCCAACCGAGGTTGAGGGTCAGGCCGCTGTATGCGGTGGAGATGCCGCCAGCCCGTGTGCTGAACCCGTGGCGCAGCCAGCCGAGATCATCCCAGGAAGCTACGGTTCCGATATCGATTTCCACCATAATCGCCTCATTCTAAGCCGCTTGCCCGTTGACTTTTTCACACACAGACAGTCTGATGAAGGAAGGCTGGGGTGTTTTGCGCGAGCGTTCGCTAACCCCCTTTTCTTTCAACAAAAAGTTGCATCTCAACCTCACCCTCTGTAAGATACCCCGATTGTAGACATGAGAACGAACGTGCCCACTCAAACCGCCGCTTCACAGCTACTTCGTACCCGGATTGGCAAGGTATGCGTCGCCATCATCGGGTCAACCGCCTCCGAGATGATCGAAAAGGCCAGTGCCGTGGTCAAGGAGACCCCGTTTCTCGAGTTCCGGCTGGATTACCTGGAAAAGCCGCTTGCCGCGCTGCCTAAGATGAAGCATTTCTTCGCGGAAAATACGGCCTCCGTTGGCGTAGCAACCTGTCGACGCTCAGCAAACGGAGGCAAGTTCAAGGGCACGATTGCCGAAGAGATGGAGATTCTCGGCAAGGCTGCCGGCGCGGGTTTTCACCTGGCCGACGTGGAGCTTGAGACAGCCGAGGTGCTCAAAAAGGGCGAACTGCAGAAGCTGCGCGACACGGGTATTGCACTCATCGTGAGCCATCACGACTTCAACCAGACGAAAGACCTCGACAAGATCTACCAACGTATCCAGCCGTTTCACCCGGACTTTGTAAAGATTGTGCCGACGGCGAAGTCGCTGACCGACAACGTGACGCTGATGCGGTTTATTGAGCACATGAACGAGAGTGCGGACATCATCGGCATCTGCATGGGCGATGCCGGAATCATCTCGCGCGTACTTGGACTGCGGGCGGGTTCGGTGTTTACCTTCGCCGCGGCGACGCAGGGCGAAGAGACTGGGCCGGGGCAGATCGCGGCGCGCACGCTGCTCGAGACCTACCGTATCGACCAGGTGGACGCGGCCACCAAGGTGTACGGCGTTGCGGGCAACCCGATCAAAAGCTCGCTATCGCCGGTCATGATGAACACGGCCTTCCGCCGCGAGACGGTGAACGCCGTCTACCTGGCATTGCAGGCGACGAAGGTAAGCGATCTGCTAAAGCTGGTCGCCGAGATTCCGATCCAGGGCCTGAGCATCACGATGCCGCACAAGCAGGAGATCATGGCACACCTCGAGAACACGGATCCACTGTCGGCCAAGATCGGCGCATGCAACACGGTGCTGCGGGCGCAGGACGGCAAGCTGTACGGCTTCAACACCGACGTTGCTGGCATCATAGGGCCGCTGGAGAAGCGCATCTCGCTGCGAGGAGCGAAGGCGCTGGTACTGGGAGCAGGTGGTGCTGCTCGGGCCGCAGTCTTCGGCCTGCGTGATCGCGGGGCCGAGGTCTTCATCCTGAACCGCACGGCCGAGACGGCACAGAAGCTGGCACGGCAGGCGGGAGCGAAGACGATCAAGAAAGAGGCCGTGGCAAAGACGGCGTTCGACGTGATCATCAACGCGACCTCGATCGGCATGGCTGGGCAGAAGGGCACGCACCTGATCGAAGCCAAGGACCTGAACACGAAGCTGGTCTTCGACCTGGTGTACAACCCCATCGAGACGCCGCTGATCCGCATGGCGCGGCAGCAAGGCATCGCCTTCATTACAGGCGTGGAGATGTTTGTGCAGCAGGGCGCGCGCCAGTTTGAGATATGGACCGGCAAGCCCGCTCCTGAAGAGGAGATGCTGCGCGTGGTGATTCATGCGCTGCGCCAGCAGGCCGAAGTCGCAGCCGCTGAGGCTCCTCCAGCGGCGGCGAAGGCAGCACCAGCCAGCACGATACCCGCAGCGAAGGCTCCAACATCCGCAGCAAAGACCCCGGCAGTGGCAAAGGCATCGGCTAAAGCGCCGGTTGCGAAGTCCTCTGCGAAGGCGGCGAAGGCACCTGCCAAACCCGCGAAGGCGAAGAAGAAAAAGGCTTGAAGATCGGAAGCGGCAATACGCGAGAATGGCCCGGCGAAGGATGCCGGGCCATTCTCTGTTGGGTATCACCAACGACCGCTACCGCACTCTTCCCTGCCCGCCTCCGAAGCTGTAGCTGAAGCCTATGGAGAAGATGGGGAAGATGGATGCGTAGCTGAGATTGTGGTTGTTGCGCACGATGAAGGATGCGAGGTCCTTCTGAAAGCCTGTGTCCTGCATGACGGGCTGGCAGCCGATGTCGGCAGGATAATTCGGGTCGCAGGCGCTTCCGGCGAAGTCGACCTTGAGGCTCGGCTGGCCTACGTAATAAAACCCTGCCTCTAAGGGAAAGCTGACGTGCCCGCGTGTGCGCGGGACCATGTTGCCGAAGCCCAGGCTCAGGCCCGGCGCGGCCTTGCGAAAGCTGACGGTGCCGGAGCCGTGGAGAGGATCGGCGTAGCTGCTGATATAGTCCTGTCCGTTGAGAGACAGGCTGCTGCCCGAAGGAATCACTGCGGTGGCGTGGACCTGGTTGTTGTTCGCAAACACCATCAGCGGGCTGATCCGGAAGCGGCCACCAAAGGGAAACCAGTCGAGCGCGGCGTGCCCTGAGCGCAGGCGGAAGGCGGCGTTGATGTCCGCGCCCTCCTCTTGAAAGGAGAAGGCGTAGCTGAAGAAGTCGGTGCCAGTGCGAACGTTCAGCTTGCGCGCGACGGGAACCGCGAGGTCGAACCCGGCACCGTTGATCCCCACATGCGTTGCAACGCCGAGGGCGGCGAACGGTCTCCATGTGCGGGGAGGCCTTGCAGGCATTGGGCGAATGACGCCTTCAGCCGATGCGTCGCGGGCTTCCATTGCGAAGCGCGATGGCACGCTGGTTGAGGCAATGAGTGGAGCGGCGCCGTCTGTTGTCTGCGCCGGGGCCGATAAAAGCGATGCGGCAATGACGAGTGTGCCTGCAAGATAGCTCTGCGGTTTCATGTGAGGGGCCGTCCTTACACGCCCTATCGGCGCGAGGAGAAGCGGACTTGAGAACGGAGATGCGGTTCTTTACGGGTGCTTCCCGATGGCGGAGGAGATCGGGTCGCACATGACAAATGCCGGGATTCCTCGACTCCGGCCTACGGCCTTCACTCGGAATGACACCAGCTTGGTTATCCAGTTGACACCATTTGATGAGGACGAGTTCGGTTCCAACGAGACATTACAATTGAGTCCTGAAGCAGGAAGAAAAAGAGCCGCCCCTATCAAGGGCGGCTTCTATAAAGGAAAGGTCTAACAGGGAAATCTAGTGGCTCTTGCCCTCGGCGGAGGCGATCTTCTCCTCGGCCTGACGGGTGATGGCGTTGGCCTCGTCGTACTTCTCACCGTCGTCGCCAGCCTCGTTCCAGAGCTTCTCGCCCTCGGCAAGCTCTTCTTTAGCTTCGCCGACGTTGATCTCGTTGGGGTGCATGGCCGTCTCAGCCAGGATGGTGACGCGCTCCGGGAGCACCTCGACGAATCCCCAGGCCACGAAGAACTTCTGGTCGCCGGAGGTGCCGCCATGGAGACGAACCTCGCCTGCGCCCAGCTCCGCCAGCAGCGGAGCGTGCCCGTAGAGAGCTTCGAGGTATCCGGACATCGACGGAAGCTCGACAGCCTCGGCGGTCGCGTCCAGAAGGACGCGGTCCGGAGTGACGAGGCGGACGGTCAACAAGCCGGATTGGTTGGTATCTGCCATCTGAAACCTCAGGGGCTAAAGCCCCTTCTTACTTGAATCTTTGCGGCTGATAGTCCATTGGCTACCAGCCGTTTTCTAACCAGATCCGCGTCGTCTAACCGGAGAACCTGCCTGATGCAAAAAACAGATTCCTCCGCTGCGCTACGGAATGACAACAAGAAAAGCCAACAGCATCATTACGCGGTCTGCTTCATCTTTTCTGCGGCGGCGAGAACGTCTTCGATGCCACCCTTCAGGTAGAAGGCCTGCTCGGGAATGCTGTCGTGCTTGCCTTCGATGATCTCCTTGAAGGAGCGGATGGTGTCCTCGACCTTGACGTAAGCGCCGGGGATGCCGGTGAATATCTCGGCGACGTGGAAGGGCTGCGAGAGGAAGCGCTGCACCTTGCGCGCACGGGCGACCGTGATCTTGTCCTCTTCCGAGAGCTCATCGATGCCGAGGATGGCGATGATGTCCTGCAGGTCCTTGTAGCGCTGCAGAATCTTCTTCACGCCCTGGGCGACGTCGTAGTGCTCCTGGCCGACGATGCGCGGAGACAGAATGCGCGAGGTCGAGGCCAGCGGGTCGACGGCCGGGTAGATGCCAAGCTCCGACAGCGGACGCGAGAGCACGGTGGTGGCGTCGAGGTGGGCGAAGGTGGTCGCCGGGGCCGGGTCGGTAAGGTCGTCGGCGGGGACGTAGACGGCCTGCACCGAGGTGACGGAGCCCTTCTTGGTGGAGGTGATGCGCTCCTGCAGTTCACCCATTTCGGTGGCGAGATTCGGCTGGTATCCCACGGCCGAAGGCATACGGCCGAGCAGCGTGGAAACCTCGGAACCGGCCTGCGTGAAGCGGAAGATGTTGTCGATGAAGAGCAGCGTGTCGGCACCTTCCTCGTCGCGGAAGTTCTCGGCGACGGTGAGGCCGGTCAGGGCGACGCGGAGACGCGCTCCCGGCGGCTCGGTCATCTGGCCGTAGATCAGCGCGGCCTTGGACTTGTTGTAGTCGCGGGGGTCGATAACGCCGGACTCCTGGAACTCGTGCCAGAGGTCGTTGCCCTCACGGGTACGCTCGCCGACGCCGGCGAAGACGGAAAATCCGCCGTGCTTGGAGGCGACGTTATTAATGAGCTCCTGAATGACGACGGTCTTGCCGACGCCGGCGCCGCCGAAGAGGCCGATCTTTCCGCCCTTTAAGAACGGCTGGATGAGGTCGATGACCTTGATACCGGTCTCAAACATCTCTTCCTGCGTCGACTGCTCGTCGAACGCGGGGGCCTGACGGTGGATGGGCATGTGCTTCTTGGCGTTGACCGGGCCGAGTTCATCGACCGGCTCGCCGAGCACGTTGAGCACGCGGCCAAGCGTCTCGCGGCCCACGGGCACCGTGATGGGAGCGCCGGTGTCGATCGCCTTCATGCCGCGGACCAGACCTTCGGTCGCGGTCATCGCGATGCAGCGCACGCGGCCCTCGCCGAGATGCTGCTGCACCTCAACAACGACGTCCATGGGAGCGGGAACGTTGAAGCCCTCGCTGACGATGCGCACGGCCTGGTAGATGGCCGGCATCTTCGACTCTTCGAACTGAATGTCGACGGCCGGGCCGCTGATTGAGATTACTTTTCCGATGTTCTCTGCCATAGGTCTCTTTCGTTAGAGCGCTGCTGCTCCGCTCACAATCTCGATAATTTCCTTTGTAATCGCTGCCTGACGTACACGGTTCATCTGCAGCGTGTATGCGTCGATCATGTCGCCTGCGTTGTTGGTCGCCGCGTCCATTGCGGTCATACGCGCCGCGTGCTCGGATGCGACCGACTCCAGCAGGGCGTGAAAGATCTGCGTGGTGACGTAGCGCGGGATCAGGTGGCGGAACAGACGCTCCGGCCTCTGGTCGAAGAGGTAGTCCACTTCGGCGGTGCCAAACTTCTTGGCCTCGGACTCGACGGCGGACTCTTCGGGGGTCGTCAGGCTGACGCCGGCGGACTTTGCCGCGTGCCCTGCCGCTTCCTTCTGCTCCTCGGTCATCTCCTCGGCCACCGTAATCTCGTGCGAGCCGAGCTTGCGGATGGGGAGGAGCTTTTCGACGACGACGCGTTGGGCGATGACGGACTTGAACTCGTTGTAGACGAGGTAGACGGCGTCGATCTCGGCGCGGGTGTAGCGGTCGACGATGGAGCGCGCCAGGTCGCTGACGTCGTTGATGTCTACCTTTTGAAGAAGCGTGCCGTGATCGCCGGTCACTTCGATAGGCTGCGCGCGGTGACGGATGACCTCGTAGTGTGTGGCAAGGTCATTGTCGTAGCGCTCTTCCTTCTTCTCGTAGACGGCGGCGGTGTACTTCTTCGCCACCAAGTCGCGCGCCTTGCGTCCGACCGTCTCGATGTCGACGTTCAGGCCTTCGCCGCGGCGGTCGTTGATAAAGGACTGCGCGGCCTTGGCGATGTTCGAGTTGAACGCGCCCGCGAAGCCCTTCTCACCGGCGATGACGAGGACGAGGACGTTCTTCTCTTCGCGCTCGACCAGCAGCGGGTGCATCACGTCGGTCTGGTCGGCGCGGCGCACCAGCGACTCGAGAACGTTCGAGATCATCTGCGCGTAAGGACGCGCCTGCAACGCGCGCTCCTGGGCGCGGCGCAGTCTGGCCGCCGAGACCATCTTCATGGCCTTGGTGATCTGGCGCGTGTTCTTCACGCTGCGTATGCGACGCCGTAGATCGAGTACGTTTGCCATAGTTACTTAGCCGCAGCTACCGCTTTCTCCTTGCGCGCGGCGAGGAAGTTCGCTTTGTAGTCGTTGATGGCGGAGGTCAGGCGGCCCTTGATGTCGTCGTCGAGCTGCTTCTTGGCGACGATGTCGGCGAGCACGGTACCCGACGATTCGAGGTAGGGGTAAAGTCCATCCTCGAAGGCGCGCAGGTCGCTGACGGCAACGTCGTCCAGCAGGCCGTTGGTTCCGGCGAAGATGATCGCAACCTGCTTCTCGAACGGGAGCGGCTGGAACTGCGGCTGCTTGAGCAGCTCCGTGAGGCGCTGGCCGCGGTTGAGCTGACGCTGCGTGACGGGGTCGAGGTCCGAGCCGAACTGCGCGAAGGCCGCAAGCTCGCGGTACTGCGCGAGGTCGAGCTTCAACGTTGCGCCGACCTGCTTGGTCGCCTTGACGGCGGCCGAGAAGCCTACGCGCGAGACGGAGAGGCCGACGTTGACGGCGGGACGGACGCCCGAGTTGAAGAGGTCGGTCTCAAGGAAGATCTGGCCGTCGGTG